>JBNKWA010000029.1:0-5536 GCA_050299555.1 Paracoccaceae bacterium
TCGTCGAAGCCGTCGCCGCCGGTGATGGTATCGTCGCCGCCGAGGCCGCTGAACTGGTTCTCGCCGGCATCGCCGGTCAGCATGTCGGCAAAGCTCGAACCTTCCAGCCGCTCGATCCCGGTGAAGCTGTCGGTGCCGCCCCAGGGGTCGGTCGCGGTGCCGGTGGCGAGGTTCGCCACCACGCCCTGGAACGCGGTGTGGTCGAAATAGGTCTCGTTGTAGTTCAGCCGGTCGCCGTCGCCGTCGCCGCCGTCGATGGTGTCGTTGCCGGCATCGCCCCTGATGTCGTCGTCGCCGCCGCCGGCATCGATGACGTCGTCGCCGGGGTTGCGCCCGGCCACGATGCTGTCGGGGTTGTCGCTGCCGGTGACGGTGTCCGCGCCGATCCAGATCGAGGAGAGAAAGGTGAACCCGTTGCCCTCCTGCCGATCCTGCCCGGCGCGGGTCCAGCCGAAGGCCAGGCGGAACAGGTTCGCCGCGTCGCCGCCGATATCGTTGATCTCCATCAGCACCTCGCCGGCATGGCGCAGCACGATCCGGTCCACGGTGCCGCCGATGATCCGGCCGTTGCCGTTATAGACGAAATCGGTGCCGCGCAGGTCCACCACGCTGCCGTCATCGTTCTGCCAGCGCAGCAGTACATCCGTGCTCGCGGTGATCTTCGACAGGGCGTCGGGCTCGAAATAATCCGCCCACCACTGATAGTCGGGCATCGCGTTGCCAATTGTGATAACAGCCATCGTCTCCACTCCCTCAAAATCCACGGGCCCCCACGGTCCGCGTGCGATGACGCTGCCTGCCACATCCCCGCCGCGCGACCGCGCCGAACCGGAATCACGGTTTTTTCACGCTTGGCTGCGGGCCACGGCTGCGGCTAGCTTCTCGGGAAAAGGGGAGTCCCGCAGATGTCCGAACGCGCCGACCGGCCGAGCTTCACTCTCGGCATCGAGGAGGAATACCTCATCGTCGACCGCGACACGCGCGAGCTGGTGCGCAGCCCCGATCCGGGCTTTCTTGAGGCCTGCACCAGGGCGGTGGGCGACCGGGTCACCAACGAATACCTGCAATGCCAGATCGAGGTCGGCACCAGCCCGCACGCCCGGGTCTCCGACGCGGTGGGCGAGCTGATCGCGCTGCGCAAGGGCGTCTCGGATGCCGCCGCCGGGTTCGGCTACGCGCCCATCGCCGCCTCGACGCATCCGTTCTCGGCCTGGCGCGACCAGACCCACACCCGCAAGGAACGCTACGACACCCTGCGCGCCGACCTCGGCCAGGCGGCGCGGCGGCTGCTGATCTGCGGCATGCACATCCATATCGGCATCGAGGACCCCGACCTCAGGATCGACCTGATGAACCAGGCGGTCTACTTCCTGCCGCACCTTCTGGCGCTGTCCTGCTCGTCGCCATTCTGGGAGGGCGAGGATACCGGCCTCGCGTCCTACCGGCTGACCGTGTTCGACGCGCTTCCGCGCACCGGGCTGCCGGACCGGGTGGACAGCTTCGGCGAATACACCCGGCTGGTGGACCATCTCGTCACCGCCGGTTGCATCGAGGACGGCACCAAGATCTGGTGGGACATCCGCCCCTCGGCCAAGTTTCCCACTGTCGAGCAACGCACGACCGATGTCTGCTCGCGGGTCCGCGATGCCGGCGCCATCGCGGCGCTGTTCCAGTCGCTGATGGCGATGCTCTACAAGCTGAAGACCCACAACCAGCGCTGGCGCCTTTACCCCACCACCGTGCTGATGGAGAACCGCTGGCTGGCCCAGCGTCACGGCACCGAGGGCAAACTGGTCGACCACGGCCTTGCCGCCATGGTGCCGTTTGCCGATCTCGTCGACGAGCTGATCGCGCTGACCGGCGAGGAGGCCGAGATGCTCGGCTGCCGCGAGGAACTGGGACGGATCGCCAGCATGGCCCGCCAGGGCAGCTCGGCCACCCGCCAGCGCCAGGCGTATCAGGCCGCCGGCGGCGGCGCCGAGGGCGGCCGCACCGTGGTCGACCGGCTGATCGCCGAGTTCACCGAGGTCTGATGCCGCGGCTGGCGCCGGCCGGCCCGGAAGGCCGGGCCGGGGCAAGCGGCCGAACCTGCCTGGTGACGCGAGGCATGTCCCCACCGCCGTTAACGCTTTTATTGTTCTTTATCAATTAGTTGACTTGGCGTCCCCGTGGGGACGCCTGCCTCGGGCCACCAACCGCGCCCGGGGCGCTCCCCGCCCGCCCACCTC
Organism: Paracoccaceae bacterium; assembly: GCA_050299555.1. Classification (GTDB taxonomy): domain Bacteria; phylum Pseudomonadota; class Alphaproteobacteria; order Rhodobacterales; family Rhodobacteraceae; genus JBNKWA01. Next base: position 2,229 of record JBNKWA010000029.1, read on the forward strand.
GCGCCCCGGGCGCGGCAGGCGCTGCGCTCAGCGGGTGTCCCCAAAAGCGTCCCCACGGGAAATGATGCGAAATCAGTGCCTTGACCCCCCGTCCCCATGGGGACGCCTGTCTCGGGCGGTCTGATCGCGCGCCCGGGGCGCTCCCCGCCCGCCCACCCTCGCGCCCCGGGCGCGGCAGGCGCTGCGCCCAGCGGGTGTCCCCGAAAGCGTCCCCACGGGAATTGGCGTGAATTCAGTGCCTTGACCCCCCGGCCCCATGGGGACGCTTCCTTCCGGGTCGCCGGCCGCCCGATTTCGTCGCCCGCGAGCGGGCAATTCGGCTATGGTTTTTTCGATCGGCAGGGGCGGGGCGATGACCAGCAGCGACGGGCGCGACTACTGGAACTCGGAGGTGGGGCAGACCTGGGCCAGGATGGACGAGGTCCTGGCGGCGACCCATGCCCCGGTGACCGATCTGTTGCTGAGCCGGGCGGCGATCTCGACCGGCGAGCGGGTGCTCGATATCGGCTGCGGCGCCGGCCAGAGCACTCGGCGCGCCGCCCTCGCCTGCGGGCCCTCGGGCAGCGTGACCGGCGCCGATCTGTCCCGGGCGATGCTGGACCGCGCCCGGATGCGGGGCGTGGTGGCGGGCGCGGCCCCGATCCGATACCTCGAGCGCGACGTGGAGGCGGACGCTTTCCCGCCGGCCTCGTTCGATCTGGTCCTGTCCCAGTTCGGCGTGATGTTCTTCGAGGACTCCGCGGCCGCCTTCGCCAGGATCCGCGCTTGCGTGGCGCCTGCCGGGCGGATCGTCTTCGTGGCCTGGGCCGCGGCCGATGAGAACCCCTGGTTCTGTCTGCCGCGTGCCGTCGCGGTTGCCGAACTGGGCCCGGTCGAGAGCAACGACGACGCGCCGGGGCCGATGGCCTTTCGCGACCGGGGCCGGGTCGAGGGGTATCTCCGGGCCGCCGGCTGGCAGGACGTGGCCTCGGCGGCCGTCGGGCTGGAGCTGACGCCGCCCGGGACCCGCGCCGAGGTGGCATGGCAGGCAACAACGATGGGTCCTGCGGCGCGGGTGGCCCGGGTCCACGATGCCGATGATGCCGCGCGCGGCCGGATCGCCGCCGGCATCGCCGAGCGCTTCGCGGACTACGAGCGGGACGGCGCGGTCTTCGTGCCGGCCCGGGTCAACCTTTTCTCGGCCGTGGCGTCCGCATGAGGACGGCGTGAAGACGACGTGAAGACGGGGCTTGCCTCGGGCAGGGGCCCGGGCATATCCCGCACCGGATGAGCGATGCTTTTTCGTTTGCCGTCGGCGCCACCGACGGGCGCGCCCGCACCGGGGTGATCCGCACGCCCCGGGGCGAGATCCGTACCCCCGCCTTCATGCCGGTGGGCACCGCTGGGACCGTCAAGGCGATGCTGCCCGAAAGTGTCCGCGCCACCGGTGCGGACATCATCCTGGGCAATACCTATCACCTGATGCTGCGGCCCGGGGCCGAGCGGGTGGCGCGGCTGGGCGGGCTGCACCGGTTCATGAACTGGCCGGGGCCGATCCTGACCGATTCCGGTGGCTTTCAGGTGATGAGCCTGGCGGCGCTGAGGAAGCTCACCGAGGAGGGGGTGCGCTTCCAGAGCCATATCGACGGGTCGGCGCACCACCTGACGCCCGAACGAAGCATGGAGATCCAGCGCCTGCTCGGCTCGGACATCGTGATGTGTTTCGACGAATGCCCGGCGTTGCCGGCAACCGAGAAGCAGGTAGCCGAGAGCATGCGCCTGTCGATGCGCTGGGCGCGGCGCTCGCGCGACGCCTTTGGCGATCGCCCCGGCCACGCGCTCTTTGGCATCCAGCAGGGCGGCGTCACCCGCGAGCTGCGGGCGGAAAGCGCCGAAGCGCTGACGGCGATCGGCTTTGACGGCTATGCCATCGGCGGGCTGGCCGTAGGCGAGGGCCAGGCGGCGATGTTCGGCGTGCTCGACCACGCGCCCGGGCAATTGCCGGCGGATCGGCCCCGCTATCTGATGGGCGTGGGCAAGCCTGACGATATAGTCGGCGCAGTGCAGCGCGGTATCGACATGTTCGACTGCGTGCTGCCGTCCCGGTCCGGACGCACGGGTCAGGCGCTGACCCGATTCGGCGCGCTGAACATCAAGAACGCCCGCCACGCCGAGGATGCGCGCCCTCTCGACCCCGAGTGCACCTGCCCGGCCTGCTGCAGCTACAGCCGGGCCTATCTGCACCATGTCTTCAAGGCCGGCGAGATCATCGCCTCGATGCTGCTGACCTGGCACAACCTTCACTACTATCAGGAACTGATGGCGGACTTGCGGGACGCGATCGCCGCCGGAAGCCTCGACGCATACGTCGCAAGGTTCGACGCCACCCGTGCGGCTGGCGATTGGAGCGGATAGTGCAGGTAGCTCTTGCGTTCGCGACCCAACAACCTAGCTTGGGTTGGAAGAGGCGAACCGCCCGCGCTTGAAAGATGTTGCGCAACGGCACATCTGTAGCAACCTACAATTGGGAACGCGTTGTTGCTGGGGTCATCCGGGGCGAGGCGTTTCGCGAAAGATGGAAGGCCGATGACTGACAAGAGCAGCGTTACACACCCAGTCCTGCCATTGAGGGACATTGTGGTGTTTCCGCACATGATCGTGCCCCTGTTCGTCGGACGCGAGAAATCCGTCCGTGCGCTCGAGGAGGTCATGCGCGAAGACCGTCAGATTCTTCTGGCGAGCCAGATCAATGCGGCCGATGAGGAGCCCACGCCCGACGGCATCTATCGCACGGGCGTGCTGGCCAATGTCCTGCAGCTGCTGAAACTGCCCGATGGCACCGTCAAGGTTCTGGTGGAAGGCAGCCACCGCGCGCGGGTAGAGCAGGTGGATGACAGCGGCGAATACCTGACCGCCGAGGTGCAGGTGGTGGCAGATCAGGAACTGCCGGCCACCGAGGCCGAAGCCCTGTGCCGCTCAACCCTCGACCAGTTTGTTCAGTACGTCAATTTAAGTAAGAAAGTTCCCTCTGAAGTGATGACCTCCCTGGGGGAAATTGATGAACCGGGGCGTCTGGCCGATACCATAGCCGCTCATATGCCCCTGGAGTTGGTTCAAAAACAGAATATTCTCGAAATCTTCTCCATCAGCGAGCGCATCGAATTGCTTCTGGGCCTTATGGAAGGGGAAATGGACCTGTTGCAGGTGGAAAAACGCATCCGCGGCCGGGTCAAGAAACAAATGGAGAAAAGCCAGCGGGAGTATTACCTCAACGAGCAGATCAAGGCCATTCAGAAAGAACTGGGGGAAATGGAAGATGCCTCCAATGA
>JBNKWA010000030.1:0-71820 GCA_050299555.1 Paracoccaceae bacterium
GATGGCGGGCGTCCCCAGAGACCGTCCCCACGAGAACCGCCGCGATTTCAGTGCCTTGCCGTGCGTCCCCATGGGGACGCTTGTGCGGGCGCGGGGTCCGGCGGCGTCCGGGGCGGACCTACTTGCCGCCGCGGGCCTGGCTCCATTCGTGTGGCGCATTCAGGAACGCCTCCACCTCGGCCAGCGTCCTGGCGTCGTAGGTGGCCTGCGCCCGGGCCTCGGCCAGCACGTCGGCCCAGGTGGCCAGCGTGTGCAGGGCCACCCCCTCGCTGGCCAGCGCCGGCAGCGCCTCGGGGAAGATGCCGTAGAAGAACAGCACCACCGTGTGGCCGCAGGTGGCGCCGGTCTTGCGGATCGCCTCGACGAATTTCAGCTTGGAGCCGCCGTCGGTGGCGAGGTCCTCGACCAGAAGCACCCGATCGCCTTCCTGCATCAGCCCTTCGATCTGGGCGTTGCGGCCGTAGCCCTTGGGCTTCTTGCGGACATAGGTCATGGGCAGACCGAGCCGCTCGGCGATCAGCGCCGCGAAGGGGATGCCGGCGGTTTCGCCGCCGGCCACGCTGTCGAGCGATTCGAAGCCGATGTCGCGCAGGATCGTCGTCGCCATGAAGTCCATCAGCGTGGCCCGGGCACGGGGGAAGGACAGCAGCCGGCGGCAGTCGATATAGGTGGGCGCGATGATGCCCGAGGCAAGCGTGAACGGGTCCTCGGGCTGGAAGTGCACCGCCTTGCATTCGATGAGGATGCGCGCGGTCAGGCGGGCGACCGTGGCCTTGTCGGGGAAGGTCGATGGCATCATGGGCGGTCCTCCCTGACCTGCCAGTGGATCGGAATGCCGGGGTCGAAGACGGTCAGCGGCCCGGCGCCGGTGTCGACTTTGCCGGGCACCGGCAGGGGCTCGGCTTGCCGGTCCAGGGTGATCGTGGCGGTTGCCGGGGCCAGCCCGTACCAGGCGGCGCCGTGGCGGCTGGCGAAGCCCTCCAGCCGGTCAAGAGCCCCTTCGTTCTCGAATACCTGGGCCGTCACGGCCATGGCGTTGGTGGCGGTGAAGCAGCCGGCGCAGCCGCAGGCGTGCTCCTTGAGATGGTCGGGATGCGGTGCCGAGTCGGTGCCGAGGAAGAAGCGCGCATCGCCCGAGGTGGCGGCGGCAACCAGCGCCCGGCGGTGGGTCTCGCGCTTGGCCACGGGCAGGCAGTAGTAATGCGGCCGGATGCCGCCCACCAGGATGTGGTTGCGGTTGATGACCAGGTGGTGCGCGGTCAGCGAGCCGGCGAGGTTCGTGTCGGCGGACCGGATGTAGTCGATGCCGTCGCTGGTGGTGACGTGTTCGAGCGTGATGCGAAGTTCCGGCAGCCGCTTGCGCAGGGGATCGAGCACCGTCTCGATGAAGACGGCCTCGCGGTCGAAGATGTCGATGGCCGGGTCGGTCACCTCGCCATGGATGCACAAGGGGCAGCCGGCATCGGCCATCGCCTCGAGCACCGGCATGACCCGGTCGAGATCGCGCACGCCCGAGGCGGAGTTGGTGGTGGCGCCGGCGGGGTAGAGCTTGACCGCGGCCACCAGCCCCTCGCGGTGGCCGGCGATGACGTCGGCGGGGTCGGTCGCCTCGGTCAGGTAAAGCGTCATCAGCGGCGTGAAGTCGGCGCCGGCCGGGATCGCGGCACGGATGCGGCCCAGATAGGCGCGGGCATCGGCGGTCGTGACCACCGGTGGCACCAGGTTGGGCATCACCAGCGCGCGGCCAAAATGGCGCCCCGTCTCGGGCACCACGGCGGCGAGCATGGCGCCATCGCGGAAATGGATGTGCCAGTCGTCGGGGCGGAGGATGGTCAGCGTGTCGGGCATGGGGCGCGAAGGCAGGGGCGGGGTTCACCCGCCCCTAGCATGGTCGCTGGCCGGGCGAAAGCCGGATGCCCGGTCAGGCCCGGGCGCGCTGGCCGAAGAGGATCCGCTGCGCCTCGCGGTCCTGCTGCAGGTTGGAGCGGACCTCGGCCGCCACCGCCTTGCCGCGGACGAAGGCGGGCCGTGCCGCCAATTCGTCGAGCCAGCGGCCAAGATGCGGGAACCGGCTGATGTCCTGCTGCTGGTTCTGCCAGCCCTGGGCCCAGGGCCAGATGGCGAAATCGGCGATGGAGAGAAAGTTGCCGGCCACAAAGGGCCGGTCGGCCAGCCGGCCGTTGAGGACGCCGTAGAGACGCTCGACCTCGTTGCGGTAGCGGTCCTTGGCGTAGGGAATGTCATTGGGCGGGTCCATGGTGGGCGCGTAGTTGAGGAAGTGGTGCGCCTGCCCGGCCATCGGGCCGAGACCGCCCATCTGCCACATCAGCCACTCTTCGACCTCGATTCGGTCGCGCTCGGACGCGCCGTGAAAGCTGCCGGTCTTGCGGGCGAGGTAAAGCAGGATGGCGCCGGATTCGAAGATTGAGACCGGCGCGCCGTCCGGCCCCTCGGGGTCGACGATGGCCGGCATGCGGTTGTTGGGCGCGATCTTCAGGAACTCGGGGCGGAACTGTTCACCGCGGCCGATATTGACCAGCTTGACGTCGTAGGGCAGCGCCATCTCTTCCAGCGCGATGGTGATCTTCCAGCCGTTGGGGGTCGGCCAGTAGTGGAGCTCGATGGGGGTGGGCATGAAGTGGCCTTGATACGTTGCTGTCGGGGCTGCAACAAAACAGTCGGCGCCGGCAGGCGCCAGCCCGGCTCAGCAAAGCGTGATCAGGCGGCCCTGGGTGCGGTGCTGTCGGCGGCCCCGGGCAGCCAGCGGCGGGAGGTTTCGCGCCGCGCCGTGGCCAGGCCCTCGCGGATGACTTCCGGATGCCAGCCACCGGCCTCGCGCAGGATGCGCCGATAGAGCGTCATCGCACCGGGGCGAAGATAAAAGCCCCAGTGGCTGACGCTCAGCCGTGGCGGGGTCATGGCGATGCCACGGGGGGCGAGGAAGGCCGCCGTGTCGCGCCCGTCGAGCCTGAGGTCGACCCAGTGGTGGGGCGCGTCGCCCAGGCCAAGGCCAAGCGGCAGGCCGCGCGCCTCGAGCGGGGCGCCGAGTCGGAACAGCAGGTCGAAGAGGCCGTTCTCGCGCGCGGTGACGTTGTAGAAGGTGGCGTCCTGAGTGGCGGGGGCGGCGAGCGCCGCGCGCCCTTCGGCGGCGACCTCGGCCGCACCGAGCAGGATCACCCGGCCGATCTGCGCCGCCCGGCTGAGCGCCGCGGCCCGCAGGGCCACGCGGGCGCCCAGCGAATGGGCAAATAGGTCGATCCGGTGCCCGGGTGCGGCCTGAGCCAGGCTGTCGAGCAGGTTGGCCAGTGCATCGCCCGCGGCTGCAGCGCGGCGATAGGCATCGGCAAAGCCGAGCCCCAAGGGCCGGTTGCCGGGCGCAGCGGGCCAGCCGAAGCCGATGCAGAGGCCGTTGCCGAGCCCGCCCGGGGCGAAGCCCAGCGCCCGCGGCCAGGAGCGGATCTTCCAGTTGTCGCCTGGCGGCGTGTCGGCATAGAGCGTCCGGTGCGGATCGCTGCAGGGCATGGCCGGGTCGAAGCGGTAGCCGTGAATGAGTATCGCCAGGGGTGCGCCGGGCGGCAGCGCCGCTGCCGCCCTTGCGATCGTGCCGACATCGCTGCCGGTGGGGGACGCTACGCAGTCACCGTTCACGCAATCGAAGCTGACACCAAGAACCGTCATCTCACACACCGAATAATCTTGTTGGCATGGTGCCGAGTGGTGCCAGAAATTCCTGTGACAGAATTTACACTGCCGTGAAATTTGCATGACGGCGCGGCGGTTTCGGCACTTGCGCAACGGGCCTCGGGCGCGCATCCGGCTTGACGCCCCGCGGGCAAGCGCGTATCCGGGCCAAGTGGCGATTTGTTACCGGATTGCGGGCCACGTTAAACATGCCGCTAAAGAGGTGAGGGCCCAACGCGAACCCCGATCCTTGCCGGTCGGGGTTTTGTTTTGCGCAGACACGGGCGCACGGACGGCGGAGGGCTGGCAATGGCCGATTGGAAGGCAAGAACGAAACTGGTGCATGGCGGGACGCGGCGTTCGCAATATGGCGAGATGTCCGAGGCGATCTTCCTGACCCAGGGTTTTGCCTATGCAAATGCAGCCGCCGCCGAGGCGCGGTTCATCGAGGCGGGTCCGGACGAGTTCATCTATGCCCGCTACGGCAATCCGACGGTCAGGATGTTCGAGGAGCGGATCGCGCTGCTCGAGGGAGCCGAGGACGCCTTTGCCACAGCCAGCGGCATGGCGGCCGTGCATGGCACGCTGTTCTCGATGCTGAAGGCGGGGGATCACGTGGTCTCGGCCCGGGCGCTGTTCGGCTCGTGCCTCTACATTGCCGAGACGCTGCTGCCGCGGTTCGGGGTGGAGGTGACGTTCGTCGATGGCACCGACCTCGATCAATGGCGTGCCGCGGTCAGGCCGGGGACGAAGGCGGTGTTCCTGGAGTCGTTGTCGAACCCGACACTGGAGGTGATCGACATCGCCGGCGTCGCCGAGATCGCCCATGCCCATGGGGCGCTGGTGATCGCCGACAATGTCTTTGCGACGCCGGTGTTTCAGCGCAGCCTCGATCTGGGCGCCGATGTGGTGATCTATTCCGCCACCAAGCACATCGACGGGCAGGGGCGGTGCTTGGGCGGCGTGGTGTTGGGCAGTCGCGAGTTCATCCGCAAGACGGCCGAGCCGTTCCTGAAACATACCGGTGGCGCGCTGTCTCCGTTCAATGCATGGGTCATGCTGAAGGGACTGGAAACGCTGGAGCTGCGCTGCAAGGCCCAGGCCGCGAGCGCGATGGCGCTGGCCGAGGCGGCCGAAGGGCATCCGAAAGTGGCCCAGGTGCTTTTCCCTGGTCTGGCCAGCCACCCCCAGCACACCCTTGCCAAGCGCCAGATGAGTGCTTTTGGAACGGTGTTGTCGATTGACGTCAGGGGCGGCAAGGAGGCGGCCTTTGCCTTCCTCGACGCGATGCAGATCGTGCTGATCTCGAACAATCTCGGCGATGCCAAGTCCATCGCCACTCACCCGGCGACCACCACCCACCAGCGGTTGTCCGAGGAGCAGCGGGCGGCACTGGGTATCGGTCCGGGGCTGGTACGGTTGTCGGTGGGTCTGGAGGATACCGACGACCTCGTCGCCGACGTGATCGGGGCACTGAATAAATTGTGATACGTTTTGCTGGCGATCACGCTAGGGTTGGGATTGCTGATTTGAGGGAATAGTAAAGCCTGTTTGGCTAGGGCTGGGACAAGTCGATAATGATCGCTCTGCCGGTGGTTCGCTGCGCTGGCTTCATAAGACGCGGGAAAGGGCGCCATGAACATCCACGACCCCGAGATCAAGACCGAGCGCGAAGAGGATCGTGCAGCCAAGCGTCCAAGCCGCGCCGAGGCTGAGGAAGCGGTTCGCACTCTTCTGCGCTGGGCGGGTGACAATCCCGCGCGCGAAGGCCTGCTGGATACACCGGCGCGGGTGGTCCGGGCCTATGGCGAGTGGTTCCGCGGCTATGACGAGGATCCGGCGGCGCTGCTGCAGCGGACCTTCGAGGAAGTCGAGGGCTACGACGAGATGGTCGTCCTGCGCGACATCCGTTTCGAGAGCTATTGCGAGCACCACCTGGCGCCGATCATCGGCAAGGCGCATGTGGGCTACATCCCGACTGATCGGGTGGTGGGCATCTCGAAGCTGGCACGCGTCGTCGATGCCTTTGCCAAACGTCTGCAGGTACAGGAGAAGATGAACGCCCAGATCGCGACGGTGCTGATGGATGTGCTGAAGCCGCAGGGCGTCGGCGTGGTGCTGGAGGGCGAGCATCACTGCATGTCCACGCGGGGCGTGCACAAGCCGGGCGTCACCATGGTCACCTCGACCATGCTCGGCTCGTTCCGGGTAAACCGCGACACCCGGCGGGAATTCCTCGACCATATCGGCAACCCGGTCAACCGCATGGGCTGAGGCGCCGGGGCCGGGACCGCTTTGGCGGCTTGACTTGGCCCCGCGCCGACACCAAGGCTCGGCCGGATGGTCAACCTGCGTCCAGTCGGCTACGTGATCGGTCTTCTGACCGGTGCCTTGGGGCTTTCCATGGCAGTGCCGCTGGTTGCCGATCTGGCGAGCGGCAGCGATCAGGCCGAGACCTTTGCCGTCTCGGGCCTGGTTACCTGCCTTGCCGGTGGACTGATGATGCTGGCCAATACCGAGGCGCGGCAGCCGGGGCTGACCATCCAGCAGGCGTTCCTTCTGACCACCCTGACCTGGGCGGTGTTGCCCTTCTTCGGGGCACTGCCGTTCTGGATCGGCGCCCCCGAGGCGCGACCGGTCGATGCCTATTTCGAGGCCATGTCGGGGCTGACCACCACGGGCTCGACGGTTTTCTCGGGGCTCGACAACATGCCGGCGGGCACGCTTTTGTGGCGCGGCATGCTGCAATGGTTCGGCGGCATCGGCATCATCGTGGTGGCGCTTGCCTTTCTGCCGACACTGAATGTGGGCGGCATGCAGCTCTTCCGCTCCGAAGCCTTCGACACGTTCGGCAAGATCCTGCCGCGCGCCGCCGAGATCGCCGGCTCGGTCGCCTGGGTGTATCTCGGCATCACCTTCCTCTGCTTCCTGAGCTTTCTTTGGGCCGGCATGGTGCCGTTCGATGCCATCGTGCATGCCTTCACCACCGTCTCGACCGGCGGGTTTTCGACTTATGACGCATCGATCGGGCATTTCCCGGGCACGGTGGAGTATGTGGCCAGCATCTTCATGCTGATGGCCAGCCTGCCGTTCATCCGCTACGTGCAACTGGTCGGCCAGGGCAGCCTGGCGATCCTGCGCGACACTCAAGTGCGCGCCTTTCTTGCCTTCAATGCCGTTGTCGTTTCGGTGCTGGTCCTTTGGTTGCTGACCAGGCACGAATACGGCTTTGAGCAGGCCTTTCGCGAAGTGCTCTTCAATGCCATCTCGATCCTGAGCGGCACCGGCTTTGCCTCGGTCGATTACCAGCTCTGGGGGCCTTTCGCGGTCGCGATCTTCTTCCTCATCGGGCTGGTCGGCGGCTGCGCCGGTTCGACATGCTGCTCGGCCAAGATCTTTCGCTACCAGCTCATGGTGTCGGTGATCTGGACCCAGATCCGGCGCCTTTACCTGCCGCACGGCGTGTTTCAGGTGCGCTTTGACGGCAGGACGGTGACGGAGGACGTGCTGAACTCGGTCATCGCCTTCTTCGTGATGTTCATGCTGACGCTTGGCGCGGTTGCCGTTGCGCTGGCGCTGACCGGGCTCGATCCGATCACGGCGATTTCGGGTGCGGCGACGGCCGTAGCAAACGTCGGCCCGGGGCTGGGCCCGATCATCGGTCCGGCGGGCAACTTCGCCACCCTCAACGACACGGCCAAGTGGATCCTGTCCTTTGCCATGCTGGCCGGGCGACTGGAGCTGATCTCGGTCTACGTCCTGTTCACCGTTGCCTTCTGGCGGGTCTGATTGACCCCCCACGGGCCTTCGCCTAAAGGAAGGGCCCGCAAGCGCCCGGGGGCCGCGATCCGATGACCGACATAGTCAAGCCGCGTAGCTTTCAGGAGGTGATCCTGCGCCTGCAGTCGTATTGGGCGACTCAGGGCTGCGCCATCCTGCAGCCCTATGACATGGAGGTGGGCGCCGGGACGTTCCATCCGGCAACCACGCTCCGGGCGCTCGGATCCCGGCCCTGGGCGGCGGCCTATGTCCAGCCCTCACGCCGGCCCACCGACGGCCGCTATGGAGAGAACCCGAACCGGCTGCAGCACTACTACCAGTATCAGGTGATCATCAAACCCTCTCCGCCCGATCTGCAGGAGCTCTATCTGGGGTCGCTCGCGGCGATCGGGATCGATGCGGCGATGCACGACATCCGTTTCGTCGAGGACGACTGGGAAAGCCCCACTCTGGGTGCCTGGGGCCTCGGCTGGGAGGTCTGGTGCGACGGCATGGAGGTGAGCCAGTTTACCTATTTCCAGCAGGTGGGCGGACATGACTGCCACCCGGTTTCGGGTGAGCTGACCTATGGGCTGGAGCGGCTGGCGATGTATGTGCTGGGCATCGAGCACGTCATGGAGATGCCGTTCAACGACCCGCAGGCTCAGATCCCGCTCAGCTATGGCGACGTCTTCCGCCAGACCGAGGAGGAATACAGCCGCCACAATTTCGATGCCGCCGATACCGAAAAGCTGTTCGGCGATTTCGAACGGGCAGAGAATGAGTGCCGGCGGCTGCTGGACGAGCTCGCCGAGGACCCGCGCACGGGCAAGCGCATTGTCATGGTGCATCCGGCCTACGACCAGTGCATCAAGGCCAGTCATCTGTTCAACCTGCTCGATGCCCGGGGCGTGATCTCGGTGACCGAGCGCCAGGCCTATATCGGCCGGGTGCGGGCGCTGGCCAAGGCCTGTGCAGATGCATTCGTGACCACACCGGCGGGCGGGGTGGCGGCATGACCGGCCGCATCGTCATCGTCGCACTTCTGGCCTTCACCGCCGTCTTTGCCGCGGCGCTTTGGTGGTTCCAGACCCGCGCCTATTACGAGAGGATCGCTGGCCTGCCGTCGGTCATGGTGCAGGGGCAGGCGATTGCGGTCGAGGACTACGACGGCATCGACGCCGCGACCTCACCCTTGAAGATGCGGGCCTGCCTGCGGCTCGACCCGGGCGCGCTGGCGGACGTACCGGTTGCCACGGATGCGACGCCGCTGACCCCGCCGGGCTGGTTCGACTGCTTCGATGTGGGTCGGCTGACCGGCGATCTCGCCGCCGGCCGCGCCACGGCCTATGTCGCCGCCGACGAGACGCCGGAGGGCGCGGTAGATTACGCCATCATCCGCTATCTTGCGGTCTATCCCGATGGCCGCGCCTTCATGTGGCGCCAGATGAACGACGCAGCCGGGACCTCGTAAATGCCTGACCTTTTGATCGAGCTGATGTCCGAGGAGATCCCTGCCCGGATGCAGGCCCAGGCGGCCGAGGACCTGAAGCGGCTGGTTACCAGCGGGCTGGTGGAGGCAGGGCTGACCTATGGCCACGCCGCGGGCTTTGCCACGCCGCGGCGGTTGGCGCTGGCCGTCGAGGGGCTGACCGCGGAGAGCAAGCCGGTTCGCGAAGAGCGAAAGGGCCCGCGGGTCGATGCGCCGGACAAGGCGATCGACGGGTTCCTGCGTGCCACCGGGTTGTCCCGTGAAGCGCTGGAGGTCAGGAACGACAAGAAAGGTCAGACCTTTTTTGCCGTGATCGAGAAGCCGGGCCGGCCGGCTGCCACCATCGTCGCCGAGGTGCTGGAAGCGGCAATCCGCAACTTTCCCTGGCCGAAGTCGATGCGTTGGGGTTCGGGTAGCTTGCGCTGGGTGCGGCCGCTGCAGTCGATCCTGTGCATCCTGACCACCGAGGCGGGGGCCGAAGTGGTTCCGCTGACTGTTGACGGCATTTCCGCGGGCGATGCCACCGGCGGCCACAGGTTCATGGCGCCGAGACGGTTTTCGGTAACGTCATTTGAGGATTACGCAGCGCAACTGAAGCGTGCCTTCGTGATACTGGACCCGGCAGAGCGGGCCGAGATCATCCGCCACGACGCCGGGCAGCTTGCCTTCGCGCAAGGTCTGGAACTGGTCGAGGACGACCGCCTGCTGACCGAGGTGGCCGGGCTGGTTGAATGGCCGGTGGTGCTGATGGGCCGGATCGAGGAGCGCTTCCTCGGGCTGCCGCCGGAGGTTCTGCAGACCTCGATGCGCGAGCATCAGAAGTTCTTCTCGGTCAGGAACCCAAAGTCGGGGCGGATCGAGGCCTATGTCACCGTCGCTAACCGCGAGACAGCGGACAATGGTGCGACGATCCTGAAAGGCAACGGCCGGGTGCTGAACGCCCGGCTTTCGGACGCGGCGTTCTTCTGGGAGAACGACCTCAGGGTGGCAAGGGCCGGGATGGGCGAATGGCTGGACAAGCTCCAGGATGTCACCTTCCACGCCAAGCTCGGGTCGCAGGCCGAGCGGATCGGGCGGATCGCGGCGCTGGCCCGTGAGATCGCGCCCATGGTCGGCGCCGACGCGGATGAGGCTGAGCAGGCGGCGAAGGTGGCAAAGGCCGATTTGCGCTCGGAGATGGTGGGCGAGTTCCCGGAGCTGCAGGGGGTGATGGGCCGCTACTATGCCAAGCAAGCGGGGCTGCCTGACGCTGTCGCCGTGGCGGCGCAGGAGCACTATCAGCCGCTGGGGCCGTCGGACGCGGTGCCTTCGGCTCCCGTCTCGGTCGCCGTTGCGCTGGCCGACAAGATCGACACTCTGTGCGGCTTCTGGGCCATCGACGAGAAGCCCACCGGGTCGAAAGACCCCTTTGCACTGCGTCGCGCGGCGCTGGGGGTGATCCGGCTGGTGCTGGAGAAGGGGCTGAGGCTGCATCTGGACCGCCTGTTCGACACCCAGATACTTCGGCTTCGCTTCGGGGACGAAGGTGTGAACGGCACGCTGCTCGACACGCTCGCCGCTCATGGGTTTCACGCCGAGATGGAAGATAAGCTGGCAGAGCTTGGGGAAGCGGCGGACGAATGGCTGGCCGCGTTTCGCTCTAGTGATGTCGGCGCGATCAGCGACGACCTGGTGACCTTCTTCCATGACCGCCTGAAGGTGCACCTTCGGGCCGAGGGTGTCCGGCACGACGTCATCGACGCCTGCGTGGCCATGCCAAATCGCGATGACCTTGGCCTGGTCGTCAACAGAGCCACGGCACTGAACGGGTTCCTCGCGACCGAGGACGGGGCGAACCTGCTGACCGGGTTCAGGCGCGCCAATTCCATCGTCGAGGACGAGGAGAAGAAGGACGGTGTGGAATACTCGCTCGATCCGGACCCGAAATTTGCCGAATCGGAACCTGAGCGGGCGCTGTTCGCGGCGCTCGATGCCGCCGAGGCCGCCATAGGTCCGGCGCTGAAGCGCGAGGATTTCGCCGCCGCCATGACCGCCATGGCCGGGCTGAGGGCGCCGATCGACGCGTTCTTCGACCATGTCACGGTGAATACCGACAACCAGATCATCCGCCGCAACCGACTGTGCCTGCTGCACCGCATTCGCGCCGTGATGGGGCGGGTGGCTCAGTTCGAGGCCATCGAAGGCTGATCACTGCCGGCGACCGGGCCTGCCTGCGCTGGCGCAAATGAAGATTCAAATAAGTTTTGATGTAGCCCGAATCGCGTCTATGCTGCACCGCAATGTAAGCGGGGATAGCCAGGTTTTGTTGGAACGGTCGGGGACAAGGCCGCTGGAAGCCGTCGACACGGCCGAAGGCTTTGGCGCGCGTGCGGCGCGGCTGGGGGCAATGCTCCGGCTAGGCCTGGCTGTGCCGCCGGGGCTGGCACTATCCTTTCAGTCGGTGGCCATGCTGGCGCAGACCAAAGCCGCCCCGCCCCTGCCGAAGAAGTTCGCGCCCGTCATGGCGCTCAGGTCGTCGCCCGGCCACCAGTCCTGGGGCGGCCCGCCGGCCGTCCTGAACATCGGCATCACCGAGGCAACGCTGCCGTGGCTGAGCAAGCGGGTCGGCAGCGAGGCGGCGCTCAGGCTGTACCGGCGCTTCATCCAAACCTATGCGGTGCGGGTCGAAGGGCTGGACCCCGGCGATTTCGAGAACCTGCGCTACGAGGCCGGACGCGTCGGCAACGACACCTCGGCGATGCGAACGGCTGTGGACCAGAGCCTGGCGTTCTTCGCCGAGGAGACCGGGAACCCGTTCCCGCAGGATGTCACGGTCCAGCTTGCCCGCTGCATCCACGCCATGGCCGGCACCTGGGAGTCGGCCACCGCACGCATCCTGCGTGAGGCACGGGGCGCGCCGGCCGATGCCGGGCTTGGCCTGATCGTGCAGGAAATGCGCTTTGGTCTGGGGCCCAAGGATTCGGGCGCTGGAGTGGTGCAGTTCGTGGATGAGGCAGCCGGGTCGCCGACCGTGACCGGGCGTTGGCTGCCGCAGGCACAGGGTCAGGACGCGCTGGCCGGCTCGCGCAGCCCGCATTTTGCCGGCTCGGCCGAGCGGATGGCGGCGGGACAGGTCAATTTGTCGCTTGAGGAAGCGCTACCCGAGGCGCTGCAGACGCTGTCCGCGGCTGCCAAGGCGCTGGGAGCGGCTCATGGCGACGAGATGCGACTGGTTTACACCATCGAGCGCGGGCAGGTCAGTCTGATCGATGCGCTCCCGGCCAAGCGCTCGGCCCGGGCCTCGATCCGGATTGCCGTGGACCTGGCCGAGGCAGGTGTGATCGGCCGGGAGGACGCGCTTTTGCGGGTCGATCCAACGGCGCTGACCGAGGTGCTGCACCCGCAGGTCGATCCCCATGCGATGCGCGACGAGATTGGCACCGGCCTTGCCGCCAGCCCCGGCGCTGCTACCGGCCGCATCGCGTTGTCGGCGACCGAGGCCATGGCGCTTGCGGCGCAGGGCGAGGCGGCGATCCTCGTCCGCCCCGAGACCAGCCCGGACGATATCCGCGGCATGCACGCGGCCAAGGGCGTCCTGACCATGCGTGGGGGCATGACCAGCCACGCGGCGGTGATCGCCCGCGGACTGGGGTTGCCGTGCATCGTCGGGGCGACGGACCTGACCCTTGACGTGAAGGCCCGCTGCCTGCGTGCCAGGGACGGCCGGTCGTTCTCGGCGGGCGAGGTGATCACCGTCGACGGCAGCGGCGGCCAGGTGCTGCGGGGCGCGCCGCGGACCATTGCGCCGGAATTTTCGGGCGCGGTCCGGCGGCTGATGGACTGGGCCGACGCCACCCGCACCATTGGCGTTCGGGCCAATGCTGACGGGCCCGCCGAGGCAACCCTGTCGCGACAGTTCAAGGTGGACGGGATAGGCCTGTGCCGGACCGAGCACATGTTCTTTGCCGACGACCGCATAACCGTGATGCGCGAGATGATCTTTGCCGCCGATGGCGAGCAGCGGCGCCGGGCGCTCGACCGGCTGCAGCCGATGCAGCGCGGCGATTTCGAGGCGCTATTCCGGATCATGGCCGGGCTGCCGGTGACGATCCGACTGCTTGACCCGCCGCTGCACGAATTCCTGCCATCGTCCGACGAGGAGACGGCGACGCTGGCCGAGGCCATGGGCCTGCCAGACGACGAGGTGCGGGCCATGACCCGCGCCATGAGCGAGTTCAATCCGATGCTGGGAATGCGCGGCGTCCGTGTAGGCGTGACGGTGCCGGAGATCTACGACATGCAGGCGCGTGCGATCTTCGAGGCCGCCGTTGCAGTGGCCGTGGAAGGTGGCCAGCCGGTGACGCCGGAGATCATGATCCCGCTGGTATCGGCCAATCGCGAGGTGGAGTTGGTCAAGGCGCGCGTGGACCGCATCGCAAGCGAGGTCAAGGCCGAGACAGGCATCGACTTTGCCTATCGCATCGGCGTGATGATCGAGACGCCGCGCGGTGCCCTGAGAGCCGGTGACATTGCCAGGTCGAGCGCCTTTCTCAGCTTTGGAACCAACGACCTTACCCAGATGACCTATGGGCTCAGCCGCGACGACTCGGGCCGGTTCATGCGCGAGTACGTTCGGCTGGGAGTGTTTGCCGAAGACCCGTTCCATTCACTGGACCTGGAAGGCGTGGGCGAACTGCTGCTGATGGCCGCCAATCGGGCGCGGGCTGCCAATCCGGATATCGTGCTCGGTCTGTGTGGAGAGCATGGTGGCGACCCGGCCTCGATCCGGTTCTGCCGGGTGGCGGGGTTCTCCTATGTCTCCTGCTCTCCCTATCGGGTGCCGGTGGCGCGCCTGGCCGCTGCGCAGGCCTCGATTCTGGCGGTGCGACGCAACGGAGCGCACTGAGGAGGTTGTCGAGTCGCCGGAAACGCCGGGTGGCTCGGGGCTGCGATTGTGCGCGATCGGCATAAAATGGCCGACTTTGTTGCGCCGCAGCAACAGGCAAGCTGCGTGAATATGTCACCTCAAATGACTGATTTTTAGTACAAAATTCGCGATGCTTAACGGCGGCTGTCGACCCCCTCGCCAAAAGATCGACGTGCCGGCGACTGGACTCATCCACTTCACTTTGTACAAACGCCCGGTTGCTAGATGCGCCCAACCGAAGACCTTTCCGTGGGGGCCCGGTCGCCTGACGGGCTTGGATTGGTTCCCGGAACCGAAGGGTGTGGGGGAAATGTTGAAGTCCTGGAGCATCCGGCCATTGGCCGGTAATCGTCGTTGTCTGGCGCTGGTCGGCGTCGTTCTCGTGGGCCTGGTCGGTTTCGCGCCGATGACGGGTGGCCACGGTTTCGACAGTGCCGGCCCCACCGACAGCGTCATCGCCGAGCAGATTGCCCAGATGGGGGCGCTCGAGGACAGCCTGTCGCAGAACTCGGCCCAGTCGGTCGAGGCGGCGCCCGACGATCTGACCACGCCACGCGGCATCCTGGCCGATCTGGTGACCCGGGGCATGCCGGTGGAGCCGGTGGCCTTTACCAGCCCGGCCCGGACCCATGGCGGCATGGACGCGCTGGCGGCGACCCGGCTTGACGACGCGCGGCTCGACGCCGGCTTCGGTGGCGCGCTGCAGGGACTGGACGGGGCGGCGACGCTGAAGGCGGTCGATCTCGGCCGCAATGAAGAATGGCGCTGCCTGACCGAAGCGCTGTATTTCGAAGCCCGCGGCGAGACCATGACCGGGCAGATGGCGGTCGCCGAGGTGATCCTGAACCGGGTCGACAGCAAGCGCTATCCGGGCACGGTCTGCGCGGTGACGGCGCAAGGCTCGGAGCGGCGCAATGCCTGCCAGTTCTCGTACATGTGCGACGGCAAGCCCGAGGACATGGATGACGCGCGCGCCATGCGGCGGGTGGCGGCGGTGGCCCGGGTGATGCTCGATGGCCGCGAGCGGACCCTGACCGGCGGGGCCACGCACTACCACACCGATGCGGTGCATCCGGGCTGGGCCTCGCGGCTGACCCGCACCAACCGGATCGGCTATCACATCTTCTATCGGCGGCCGCAGAAACTGGCCAGCAACTAGCCCCGCCTTCGGTCCCGCGAGGGAGCGTCCCCATGGGGACGGGGGGGCAAGGTGCTGGAATTCAACGGAATCCCGTGGGGACGGTTTGGGGACGCTGCTTGATCGGCCCCGGGGCACCATTGGGGCGCTCGGGAAGCGTCCCCATGGGGACGGGGGATCAAGGCATTGGAATTCAACGGAATCCCGTGGGGACGGTCTGGGGACGCTGCTTGATCGGCCCCGGGGCACCATTGGGGCCCCGAGGGACCGTCCCCATGGGGACGGGTTGTCAAGTGACTGATATAATTGAATAAAAGTGTTAACGTTGGTGGGGACGCGTGGGGACATGAGCCGCGGACGGCCTAACGGCACGTTTGTGAGGGCGAATGCAGCCTGCAGGTTGGCGCGAAATCAGGCGAGAGGCCCTTGTGGCGGCGCCCCTTGTCGCGCCCCAGTTTCTGCTGCCGCGCGCCTTCATTGTTCTATGACAATAGGCGGCGTGAAGTCGTCGGTGCCCGGCGGGGTCGGACGACTGACGAGACCCCTCCAAGCGCACCATCGTCTCCTGATGCGGCCGGGCGAAAAGAAGATAGCGCCCTGGGGGCGCGGATCAAGACGGGGCCGGGGGCGGCATTCCCGGGCCGGACGGCAGCACCATGACCGTGCGGAGCTTCTGGACGAGCTCGATGACGAAGGAGCACCTCAACGAGGAGAGCCGCCGACGAAACCCACCGCCCTATCGAGGCGGTAACCCCTGCGATGGTTCCCGTTAGAGTGAAACGGCTCCGGCCTCCCGTTCAGGTATCCCGAGACCTGCACGAGGCCCGGACTTCGCACGTCGACATCGAGGAACCTGTCCTGGTACGCCGCTGGCAGTCCGTTCACGCGTCGACCGAGGCCCCGGGACTTCGCGGCACTTGCGGCCCGAGCCGCCCCGGTCAGGTCGCGGCGCGGATTTCCAGCGCCTCGGCGAGGGTGATCATGCTGCGCCGGGCCGCCTCGGGGTCGGCCGCGGGATAGTCGCTGCGATAGTGTCCGCCGCGGCTTTCCCGCCGTTTCAGTGCCGCCGCGGCGATCAGCGTCGCTGCGGTCGTCATGTTGAGGAAGGCCCGCGAGCCGGGGGCGTGGGTGCGTTCCAGCTCGGCGATCTCAGCCAGCGCCAGCCGCAGCCCTTCGGCGTTGCGCTCGACCCCGACATGGGCGGTCATCAGCCGGCGCAGCGCCTTGACCGCCGCCTCGGGTGGCGCCAGCCCCTGGCTGAGATCGCCCGGCGGCACGTCGGGGAAGGCGGGCAGCGGCGGCGACGGGGTGAGCGGCTCGAGCCCGGCGATGTCGGTGGCGATGCGGGCGCCGAAGACCACCGCCTCGAGCAGCGAGTTCGAGGCCAGGCGGTTGGCGCCGTGCAGCCCGGTCGAGGAGGATTCGCCGCAGACCCAGAGCCCCGGCAGCGACGAGCGGCCGCCATCGTCGGTGGCGATGCCGCCCATGTGGAAATGCTGCGCCGGCTGGATCGGGATCGGCTGGGTGACCGGGTCGATGCCGGCGTCGCGGCAATAGCCGGCGACGGTGGGAAACTCGTGCAGGATCTTCTCGCCCAGCGCCGCGCGGGTGTCGAGGAAGGCCCGGCCGCCGGCGGCGATCTTGGCGTGGATGGCGCGAGCCACGATGTCGCGCGGGGCAAGCTCGGCATCGGGGTGGACCGCGGTCATGAAGCGCTCGCCGGTCTCGTCGATGATGACGGCGCCCTCGCCGCGCAGCGCCTCGGTGGCCAGCGGGCAGGGGTCGCGGTCGACGGCGATGCCGGTGGGATGGAACTGGACGAACTCGGCATCGGCGATCAGCGCCCCGGCGCGGGCGGCCATGCCGAGCCCCTGGCCGCGCACCCGGCCGGGATTGGTGGAGACGGCAAAAAGACCGCCGATGCCGCCGGTGGCCAGTACCGTGGCGCGGGCGCGGAAGAAGAGCGGCTGGCCGTAGGGATCGGCGGTGCGGCGGGCGAAGACGCCGGTGACGCGGCCGCTCTCCAGCGCGATGTCGTCGGCGACGACGCCTTCGATGACCCGGATCGATGGCGTCGCCAGCGCCCGGGCGATGATCGCCGCCATGATGGCGCGGCCGGCGCCGTCGCCGCTCACCCGGACCACCCGGCTGGCGGAATGCGCCGCCTCGCGGGAGGCGACGAGATTGCCGTCCTCGTCGCGGTCGAACGGGGTGCCGATGGCGAGAAGGTCGTCGATCCGGGCCGCGCCTTCGGCGGTGACCGAGCGGGCGACGCGGGGGTCCACGGTGCCGGCACCGGCGGCGATGGTGTCGGCGGCATGGGCGGCGGCGCTGTCACCGCTGGCCACGGCCGCGGCGATGCCGCCCTGGGCCCAGCTTGACGAGGCGCCTTCGCCCACCGGCTCGGGCGACAGCACGGTGCAGGGGACGGGGGCCAGCTTGAGCGCCAGAAACAGGCCCGCGAGGCCGGCGCCGACCACCAGCGTGCCGCCGGTGTCGAAGACTGTGGAGTCGAGGGAGGCGACGGGCGATGCGGCGGGCGAGGTCATGGGCAGGGCTTTCGGGCAGGGCTTTCGGGGCCTGCCAGCTTTAGCGAAGCCTGCGGGTGGCGGCAATTGCGCCCGTCGGCCGCCGATCGGGCGACACCCGTCCCGGACTTGTCCGGGACCCTGTCGCGCGGTCAGGAGGTCCCGGGTCAGGCCCGGGACGGGGTCACACGCTGGCCGCGCCTCACTCCACGGTGACCGACTTGGCCAGGTTGCGCGGCTGATCCACGTCGGTGCCCTTGGCGACCGCCGTGTAATAGGCCAGAAGCTGTGCCGGCACGGCATAGAGGATCGGCGCCAGCATGTCGGGCACGTCCGGCATCACGATGCTTTGCCAGACGGCGTCGCCGGCCTCGGCGCAGCCGCGGGCATCGGAGATCAGCAGCACCTTGCCGCCGCGGGCCATGACCTCCTGCATGTTGGAGATGGTCTTGTCGAAAAGCTCGTCGCGCGGCGCCATGATGACCACCGGCGTGTTCTTGTCGACCAGCGCGATGGGGCCATGCTTGAGTTCGCCCGATGCATAACCTTCGGCGTGGATGTAGCTGATTTCCTTCAGCTTCAGGGCGCCTTCCATGGCCAGGGGGAACATCCGGCCGCGGCCGAGAAACAGGACGTCGGTGGCCTCGGCCAGCTTCTGCGCCACCGCCTTGATCGTCGCCTGGCTGTCGAGCGCGAGGTTGATCTGGCCGGGCAGCGCGCGCAGCGCCGAGACCCGGTCGGCCAGCGCCTCGGGCGTCAGCCGGCCACGGTCGGCGGCGGCCTTGAGCGCCAGCGCGTAAAGGACCGCGAGCTGGCAGGTGAAGGCCTTGGTCGAGGCGACGCCGATCTCGGGGCCGGCGAGGATCGGCAGGATCACGTCCGCCTCGCGGGCGATCGAGCTTTCGGCGACGTTGACGATGGCTGCCATGCGGTCGGCCTTGCCGGACATGTAGCGCAGCGCCGCCAGCGTGTCGGCGGTCTCGCCCGACTGGCTGACGAAGACGGCCAGCGTGCGCGGGTCCACCGGCGGCTCGCGGTAGCGGAATTCGGAGGCGACATCGACATCGACCGGCAGGCCGGCGAGCTGCTCGAACCAGTAGCGCCCCGTCTGGCAGGCGTAGAAGGCGGTGCCGCAGGCGACCATGCTGACGCGGTCGAAGGCGGTGAAGTCGAGCTCCTCGGCGATTGCCAGCGAGTCGCCGGCATAGTGGGTCACGGCGCTGCCGAGGGTCAGCGGCTGCTCCATGATCTCCTTCAGCATGAAGTGCTTGTGGCCCGCCTTGTCGACGCGGGCGGTGTCGATCTGGATGGTGCGCACCGCCCGGTTGGCGCGGTTGCCGTGGGCATCGATGATCTCGACGCTGTCGCGGGTCAGCACCGCCCAGTCGCCATCCTCGAGGAAGGTGATGCGGTCGGTGAGCGGCGCCAGCGCGATCGCGTCGGAGCCCACATAGACCTCGCCGTCGCCGTGGCCGATGGCCAGTGGCGAGCCCTTGCGGGCAGCGATCAGCAGATCCTCCTCGCCGTCGAAGAGAAAACACAGCGCGTAGGCGCCGGCCAGCCGGGCGATGGTCTGCTCGACCGCGTCGCGCGGCGCGAGACCCTGGGCCAGGTAGTATTCGGCCAGCAGCGCCACGGTCTCGGTATCGGTGTCGGTGGCCTGGGCGTAGCCCTTTTCGGCAAGAAAGTCGCGCAGCTCGCGGAAGTTCTCGACGATGCCGTTGTGGACCACGGCGACGCGGCCGGCGCGGTGCGGGTGGGCGTTGCCGGTGGTGGGGGCGCCATGGGTGGCCCAGCGGGTGTGGCCGATGCCGGACTTGCCGTCGAGGGGGTCGTGCACAAGCAGGTCGGAGAGGTTGACCAGCTTGCCCACCGCGCGGCGCCGGTCGAGGTGGCGGGCCTCGTTCACGGTGGCGATGCCGGCCGAATCGTAGCCGCGGTACTCAAGCCGCTTCAGCGCCTCGACCATGATCGGCGCCACCTCGTGGTTGCCGAGAATTCCAACTATGCCGCACATGGGCTTACCCCTTCCTCGTCTTTGCCTGGCGGAGCCGGGCCATCAGCCGGGCCCCGAGGCCCGCCTTGTTCTCCTGCCGGCCGCGGGCCACCGCGAGAGCGCCGCCGGGCACGCTTTCGGTGATCACCGATCCGGCGGCGACCAGCGCCTCGTCGCCGACGCTCACCGGTGCCACGAGCGCGGTGTTGGAGCCGACAAAGACCCGCTCGCCGATGATGGTGCGATGCTTGGAGACACCGTCATAGTTGCAGGTGATGGTGCCGGCGCCGATATTGGTGCCGGCGCCGATCTCGGCATCGCCGATATAGGTGAGATGGTTGACCTTGGCGCCTTCGCCAAGGCTGGCTGCCTTGATCTCGCAGAAGTTGCCGACGTGGGCGGCGCTGCCGATCTCGGCGCCGGGGCGCAGCCGGGCGAAGGGCCCCACCGTGGCGCCGCCGCCCACGTGACAACCCTCAAGGTGGCAGAAGGTGCGGATCTCGGCGCCCCTGTCCACGGTCACCTCGGGGCCGAAGACCACGTAGGGACCAACGATCACATCCGCCTCGAGCCGGGTGTCGAAAGCGAAGTGCACGGTTTCGGGCGCGGTCAGGGTCACCCCGCCATCGAGTGCGGCGCGGCGCGCCCGGGCCTGAAAGGTCGCCTCTGCGGCGGCGAGGTCGGCGCGGCTGTTGACGCCAAGCGTCTCGGCCTCGGGGCAGGTGACGGCGGAACAAGCCAGCCCGCGGCCGCGCGCCAGCTTGACCACGTCGGTGAGGTAGTATTCGCCCTTGGCGTTGTCGTTGCCAAGCTCGGCCACCAGCTCGAACAGCAGCGGCGCCGCGGCGCAGATGACACCGGAATTGCACAAGGTCACCTGCAACTCGTCGGGGCTGGCGTCCCTGGCTTCGACGATGGCCTCCAGATCGCCGGCCTCGCTGGTCAGCAGGCGGCCATAGGAGGCGGGCTTGGCCGCATCGAAGCCGAGCACCACCACCGCGTGGCCGCCGCGGCGGGCGGCCAGCATCCGCTCCAGCGTCGCCGGCGCGATGAACGGGGTGTCGCCGTAGAGCACGATGACGTCGCCGTCGAAATCGGCCAGCGCGTCACGCGCCTGGGCGACCGCATGGCCGGTGCCGAGCAGCTCTTTCTGCTCGACGCAGATGGCCTCCTCGTTCCAGGCCAGCGCCGCCCGTTCGACCTGATCGGCGCCATTGCCGACGACCACGATGGTGCGTTCGGCGGCGATCCCCTCGCCGGCGCGCATGGCGTGCACCAGAAGCGGCGCCCCGGCCACCTTGTGCAGCACCTTGGGCAGGCTGGACTTCATCCGGGTGCCCTGGCCTGCGGCGAGCACGATGATAGCTGTTCGCATTGACTGCTGCCCGTTGCTTTGGCCGTACCGCCACACGCGGCACGGGTTTTTCTGGATGCGAAGCGACGACCTTCTAGCAACCTCCGAAGTCGACCGGAAGCCGAGAAGGGTTCAGATTCTGTTTCAATTCATTGCCATCTGGGACACAAGCGGGGCGGAATTTTGGCAAAAGGGGTGGCGTACATGCGCACGGCGGTGTTCGATCTGGACGGTACCCTTGCCGATACCAGCGGCGATCTGATCGCCGCGGCCAATGCCGCCCTCGGTGCGGCGCTGCTGGACCCTGGGGCGGACGAGGACCGGCTGAGCGCCTTTCGGGGCGGCCGGGCAATGTTGCGGCTGGGGCTGCAGCGCCGTGGCGAGGGTGGCGACGCCGCCGCGGTCGAAGCGGTCGTCGACGCGCTTTTCCCGGCGTTCCTCGACCATTACGGCGCCCATATCGACGTCTTCACCCGGCTTTATGCCGGTGTCGAGACGGCGCTCGATGCGCTGGCGGCGCGCGGCTGGCGGCTTGGGGTATGCACCAACAAGCCCGAGGCGCTGGCCCTGGAGCTGCTGCAGCGGCTGGGCATCCTGCCGCGTTTTGCCGCCCTGGTCGGCGCCGACACCCTGGCCTGGCGCAAGCCGGACCCGCGGCCCTACCGAGAAACCGTGCGGCGCGCCGGCGGGATTGGCGGCCGGTCGGTGCTGATCGGCGATACCGAGACCGACCGCGAGACCGCCCGGGCGGCGGGCGTGCCTTGCGTGCTGGTGGGCTTCGGCCCGCTTGGCGCCGGGGTGGCGGCGCTGGCGCCGGCGGCGGTTCTGGACGGATACGCCGCGCTGCCCGAGCTGATGGACAGCCTGATCGCCGGCTGAAACCGGCCACCGGCGCGAGTGACCGGGCCAGAGAACACTTGACGCGCATCGAGGGCTGCGGGGACACTCGGGCCAAAGACAGGTCTCGGCCGGCGGCCGGACGACAATCGACAGGGAGAAGTATCCATGCGCTGCGTCACCGTTCTAGGCCCGTCCCAATCCGGCAAGACCACGCTGGTGGAGAAGCTCAGTCATATCGAGGGGCGGCCGTCCGGGGCCGAGGCCGATCCGCTGTTGTCGCTGACGCGGTTCAGTTTCGTCGACGAGGAGTGGTGCGCCATCGACGTTGCCGGCGGGCCGGAGGCGGCCAGTCTTTCGGGCGGGGCGCTGCTGGCCAGCGATGCGGCGATCCTGTGCGTGGCGCCCGATCCCGAGGCGGCGGTGCTGGCGGCACCTTATATCCGCGCCATCGAGGCCGCCGGGACGCCGTATCTGGTCTTCATCAACCGCATGGATTCGCCCGAGGGGCGGGTGCGCGACGTGGTCGCGGCGCTGCAGACCTATTCCGCCCACGTGCTGGCGCTGCGCCAGATCCCGATCCGCGAAAAGGGCGAGGTGGTCGGCGCCGTGGACCTGATCTCGGAGCGGGCCTGGCGCTATCGCGAGGGGATGCCCTCGGCGCTGGTGGACATTCCGGCCGACGTCTCGGACCGCGAGGCGGAGGCGCGGCAGGAACTGCTCGAGCACATGGCCGATTTCGACGACGATCTGCTGACCGAGCTGATCGAGGATCACATGCCGGCCACCGGGGCGCTGTTCGGGGTAGCCTCGCGGGTGACCCAGGAGAACCGGCTGGTGCCGGTGGTGCTGGGTTCGGCGCTGCATGCCAACGGCGTCTTCCGGCTGATGAAGCTTCTGCGTCACGAGGCCCCGCAGGTGGAGGTGCTGGCGGCGCGACTGGCCGATGGCGGCAACGCGCCGGTCGCGGCGAGCTTCCACGCCCAGATCCGCAAGCATGTGGGCAAGTCGGTATTCCTGCGGGCGCTGACCGGCGAGGTGCGCGTGGGGACCGAACTGGGCGGCGGCAATCTGGGCGGGTTGCACGCGCCCGGCGGCAAGGTGCCGATCGAGGCGCTCGGGCCGGGCGAGATCGGGCTGGCGGTGAAGGCCGACCAGCTTAACGCGGGCGCGCTTTTCAATACCGGCGGCACCCAGGAGGCGCCGGCCTGGGCCAGGGGGCACGAGCCGGTGCACAGCCGCATCGTGAAGCCGTCGGACGAGCGCAACGAGGTACGCCTGTCGGCGGCGCTGGGTCGGCTGCAGGAGATCGATCCAGCCCTGCGCGTTGCCCATGACGAGGCCAGCGGGCATGCGCTCTTGCAGGTGCAGGGGCCGATGCATCTGCGCCGGGTGCTGGCGATCCTGGCCGATGATTTCGGCGTCGAGGTGACCGAGGAGGCACCGGAGGCGAGCTATCGCGAGACGATCTCGAAGCGGGTCGAACAGCACTATCGGCACAAGAAGCAGACCGGCGGCGCCGGACAGTTTGCCGACGTGATGCTGACGGTGGGCCCGCGCGGCCGCGGCGACGGCTTTGTGTTCGAGGACACCGTGAAGGGCGGTGCGGTGCCGAGGAACTATATCCCGTCGGTGGAAGAGGGGGCCAAGGACGCGCTGGCCAAGGGGCCGATGGGCTTTCCGGTAATCGACGTGGCGGTGACGCTGACCGACGGCAAGTTCCATGCCGTGGACAGTTCGGAATATGCGTTCCGGACCGCCGGGCGGGCCGGGGTTCAGGAGGCGCTGGCGGCCGCCGACCCGGTGTTGCTGCAGCCGATCAACCAGGTGGAGATCGACGTGCCCTCGGTGTTCTCGGGGCCCATGGTGCCGGCGATGAGCGGGCTGAAGGGGCATGTCCTGGGGTTCGAGCGCAATGCCGACGCGCCCGGGTGGGACGTGTTCCGGGCGCTGCTGCCGGCATCGGCGATGGAGGATCTGGTGCGTACGCTGGCGGCCAACACCCAGGGTACGGCCTGGTTCCGGGCGCGGTTCGACCATTTCGAGGAGATCTATGGCCGCGAGGCCGACCGCATCGCCAAGGGAACGGCCGCGGCCACGGCCTGACGGGAGCGAAGCGGGCAGCGACGCGGGATCAAGGCGGGGGAAGCGTCTGCGCGGGATCGCGCCCGGACCCGAGCGCCGCGGGGGCGCTCCCCGCCCACCCACCCTCGCGCCCCGCGGAACCCGGGTCCGGGCGCGAACGGGCACCGCACCGGGGTTCGGTTGTGCTTGGTCAAGTGCCCCACGTTCAGGTGCCCGGGTTTCGGGCCGCCGTATCGGCCCTCGGTTGGCCGGGCAGGGTTGGGGAAGTCATGGCGCTTGACGGCATTGGGAGCAGGCCATAAGCAGCCAGGCACCAGGGCGGGCATGGTGAAATGGTATCACACGAGCCTTCCAAGCTCTTGGTGCGGGTTCGATTCCCGCTGCCCGCTCCATCCTGTCCACCTGCGGCGAGGGGCCTTGCCGGGCCTACGACTTTGGGCCGGTCCCGGCGCACTGCGGCTTGTGCCCTGGCAGGGCGGTTGCTATCCCGGCGCTGACCCGCGACCAGCCATCGGACCATTTGCATGACCGAGACCGCTTCGCCCCAGGAGCGCGCCAAGTCGAAGACCATCGGCCCGCTCAGGGGGCTGATGCCGTTTCTTGCCCCCTATCGCTGGCTGGTGGTGGCGGCGGGGGTGGCGCTGGTGGTGACCGCGACGTTGTCGCTGCTGCTGCCGCTGGCGGTGCGCCGGGTGATCGACGGCTTCTCGGGCGACATCCTGCTGATGGACGCCTATTTCGGCGCCGCCGTGGGGATCGCGGCGCTGCTGGGCCTCGGTACCGCGTTTCGCTTCTATTTCGTCACGCGCCTCGGCGAGCGGGTCGTGGCCGATATCCGCCGCGCCGTCTATGACCGGGTGATCGGCATGAGCCCGGCGTTCTTCGAGCGCATCATGACCGGCGAGGTGCTGTCGCGGTTGACCACCGACACGACCCTGATCCTGAGCGTCATCGGTTCGTCGGTCTCGGTGGCCCTGCGCAACCTGCTGACGCTGATCGGCGGCATGGTCTTCATGTTCTTCACCGCGCCGAAGCTGGGCGGGCTGGTGATGCTGGGCGTTCCCCTGGTGGTGGTGCCGATCCTGACCCTGGGCCGGCGGCTCAGGGCGCTGTCGCGCGAGAACCAGGACCGGGTGGCGGAAAGCGCCGGCCAGGCCTCGGAGACGCTGCTGGCGGCGCAGACGGTGCAGGCCTATACCCACGAGGCAGCCAGCCGGGCCGCGTTCGGGGATCTGACCGAGCGCGCCTTTCAGGCGGCGCAGAAGCGCATCCTGACCCGGTCGGTGATGACCGCGATCGTCATCTTCATGGTCTTCGCCTCGGTGGTGGGCGTGCTCTGGATCGGTGCCCGCGACGTGCGTGCCGGGATCATGACGGCGGGCGAACTGGTGCAGTTCGTGATCTATGCGGTGATGGTCGCGGGGGCGACGGGGGCGCTGTCGGAGATCTGGGGCGAGTTGCAGCGCGCGGCCGGTGCCACCGAACGGCTGGTGGAGCTTCTGTCGCTGAGCGACAGTGTCGAGGACCCGGGCGCGCCGGCGCCGCTGCCGCGGCCGGTCAGGGGCGAGATCGCCTTCGAGTCGGTGAGCTTCCGCTATCCGGCGCGGCCCGAGGTGCCGACGCTGAGCGAGTTCACGCTGACGGTCCGGCCCGGCGAGACGGTGGCCCTGGTCGGCCCGTCGGGGGCCGGCAAGACCACGGTCTTTCAGCTTCTGATGCGGTTCTTCGACCCCGACGAGGGGCGGATTGCGCTGGACGGGGTGGCGCTGTCCGACATGGTGCGCGAGGAGATGCGCCAGGCGATCGCGCTGGTGCCGCAGGAGCCGGTGATCTTCGCCACGACGGCGCGCGAGAACATCCGCTTCGGACGGCCCGATGCCAGTGACGCCGAGATCGAGGCGGCGGCCAAGGCCGCCGCCGCGCACGACTTCCTGGCCGCGCTGCCGCAGGGGTATGACACCTATGTGGGCGAACGCGGGGTGATGCTGTCGGGCGGCCAGAAGCAGCGCATCGCCATCGCCCGGGCGATCCTGCGCGACGCGCCGGTGCTGCTTCTGGACGAGGCGACCTCGTCGCTGGACGCGGAGAGCGAGCGGGCGGTGCAGCAGGCGGTGGAGACGCTGGCGCGCGGACGCACCACGCTGATCATCGCGCACCGGCTGGCGACGGTGAAGAAGGCGGACCGCATCGTGGTCTTGGAGGGCGGCCGGGTGGTGGCCGAGGGCAGCCACGACGCGCTGGTGGCGGCCGGCGGCCTTTATGCGCGTCTGGCGCGGCTGCAATTCACCGACGGTGTCGCCGCCTGAGCCGATGGACGGGCGGAAAATCCCGGGCGGAAATCCTTGCAGAAATCCTTTTCGGGCCGCAACTTGGGCGGCAGCGCGAGGCTGATCTTCGCGCGGCAAGATTGCCCCGGGGAGAGACACGGTGACCGTGGTTGCGACACTGGCCGACAAGGTGGCCATCGAGGCCGAGATGCCGTTCGACGACCGGCTGGAGGCGACGACGCTGTATGAGCAGCTGTCGCTGACCACCGAGCGTTTCGCCGACCGCCCGGCGGTCAGTTTCCAGATCAAGTCGGGGCCCAAGGACAAGGCGGTAACGCTGAACTGGACCGCGCTGAAGGCCCGCGTCACCCAGGCCGCCAACCTGTTCCGCTCGCTGGGCGTCGGCGAGGGCGACACCGTGGCCTACATCCTGCCCAACTGCGTCGAAGCGCCGGTGACGCTGCTGGCGGGGGCGACGGCGGGCATCGTCAACCCGATCAATCCGCTTCTGGAGCCCGAGCACATCGCCGGCATCCTGCGCGAGACCAAGGCCAAGGTGGTGGTCTCGCTGGCGCCGTTCCCGAAGACCGAGGTGGCGGCCAAGGTGGACCAGGCCCTGGCCGCGGCGCCGGGGGTGACGACGCTGCTGCAGGTGGACCTCAGGCGCTATTTGACGCCGCCGACAAGCTGGCTGGTGCCGCTGCTCAGGCCGAAGCCGGTGGGTGGCCACAAGGCGCGGGTGCTCGACTTCAACGCCGAGTGCGACCGCCAGGACGGCAGCCGGCTGAGCTTTGCCGAAAGCGGCAACCGGGTGTGCAGCTGCTTCCATACCGGCGGCACCACCGGCCTGCCGAAGGTGGCGCTGCACTGGCATCGCGGGCTTCTCTACAACGGCTGGTGCGGCCAGTCCTACATGTTCAACGAGAAGGACGTGCTGATCTGCCCGCTGCCGATGTTCCATGTCTTCGCGGCCTACCCGATCTTCATGTCCTGCCTTGTCTCCGGCGCCCAGATGGTCATGCCGACGCCGGCGGGCTACCGCGGCGACGGGGTGATGGACAATTTCTGGAAGCTGATCGAGCGCTGGAAGGTCAGCTTCATGATCATGGTGCCGACCGCGGCCTCGGCGCTGATGCAGAGGCCGGTGAATGCCGATGTCTCCAGCCTGAAGAACGCGATCTGCGGCTCGGCGCCGTTGCCGGCGGAGCTGTTCAAGCGGTTCGAGGCGGCGACCGGCGTCAGGATCTTCGAGGGCTACGGGATGACCGAGGCCACCTGCCTTGTGGCCATCAACCCGCCGGCGGGCGAGCGCAAGATCGGTTCGGTGGGTCTGCCGTTTCCCTATACCGACCTGCGCATCCTGCAATGCAACGCAATGGGCGAGGTCACGCAGACCTGCGGCACTGACGAGGTGGGCGAGATCTGCGTCGCCAATCCCGGCGTCACCCCCGGCGGCACCTATCTGGAGCCGGACAAGAACATCGGGCTTTATGCCGGCGGAACCCACCTGAGGACCGGCGATCTCGGCCGCATCGACGCCGACGGCTATGTCTGGATCACCGGCCGGGCCAAGGACCTGATCATCCGCGGCGGTCACAACATCGACCCGGCCATCATCGAGGAGGCGCTGGCGGCGCATCCGGCGGTGGCGGTGGTGGGCGCAATCGGACAGCCCGACGCCCATTCCGGCGAATTGCCGTGCGCCTATGTCGAGCTGGTTGCCGGGGCGGAGACCAGTGCCAAGGAACTGCAGCACTTTGCCGAGGACCACATCAGCGAGCGGGCCGCCATCCCGCGGTTGGTGGAGATCGTGCCGGAGCTGCCCAAGACCGCCGTCGGGAAGGTGCTGAAGAACGAGCTGCGCAAGGGCGCCATCGCAAGGGTCTACGGCCAGGCCCTGGCCTCGTCCGGGGTCGGTGCGTCGATCACCGAGGTGATCGAGGACCGCAAGCTGGGGCTGACGGCGCTGGTCAGGCGGGCAAAGCCCGAAACGACGGACGAAGAGGTTCAGGCGGTGCTGGGCAAGTACGCGATGCCGTGGCGCTGGGAGCCGTAGGCAACCGGCAGGCGTTCAGGTGCTGGCGCTGTCGTCGGCCCCGATGGCCGGGGAACTGGGCCCGGTGCGGCCCTGCCGCTGGTCTTCCATTTCGAGAATCAGGGTCGCGTCGGCCAGTGCCTCGGCCAGGCCGGTCAGCGTGTGTACCTGGGCATAGGCCTGCAACTCATCGAGTATGGCGCGCAATTCTTCTGTGTCCTTGGGAAGATACATCGACTCGCGCAGCCCCGGTGAAATTGACTCAATTCGGCACGGACACTAGCAGCTTTTCGAGCCGCCATGGTGGCAAAATTCACGACGCGGTAAATTGCAAGCGAAATCTCGCTGTGGCGGGGAACGGCGACTCGCCACAAGGGGGGTGGTGCTGCGAGTGAGGATTGAACTCACGACCTCTCCCTTACCAAGGGAGTGCTCTACCACTGAGCTACCGCAGCATGCCCCGTGTCGGGCCGGTGGCCCGTTCAGGCCGCGGGTTTTAGCCAAAACCGTCCCGAACGCAAGGCCAAAGTCGGGTGCCTTGAGCCCAGTACTGGACCGGGCCGGCGCGATGGCCTATCGACAGCCGGCATGGGCGACAACACAAACCGCCGCGCCGCGTCCGGCGCAACGGGCCGGGACGAACGGCTGAAGGCGGCGCTGCGGCAAAACCTGGCGCGGCGCAAGGCCCAGCAACGCCTGCGCAGGGCCGAGGACGGGCTGGGCGGAGAAGGTCAGGCAGAAGAAGGTCAGGGCGGGGCAACCCGGAACGCTGGCGAAGAAGGGCAGAAGACATAGAAAGGGGCGGGCATGGACAGGATCGTGGTCAAGGGTGGCAGGCCGCTGGCCGGGAGCATCCAGATATCGGGGGCAAAGAATGCCTGCCTGACGCTGATGCCGGCGGCGCTGTTGACCGATGAGCCGCTGACGCTGACCAACGCGCCGCGGCTGTCGGACATCCGCACCATGAGCGAGCTTCTGGTGTCGCTCGGCTGCGAGGTGGCCGAGTTGCAGCAGGGCCGGGTGCTGGCCCTGGGCGCAGAGCACATCGCCAGCCACACCGCCGAATACGACATCGTGCGCAAGATGCGTGCGTCGATCCTGGTGCTGGGTCCGCTTCTCGCCCGCGCCGGCCATGCGGTGGTCTCGCTGCCGGGCGGGTGTGCCATCGGGGCGCGGCCGGTGGACATGCATCTTCAGGCACTGGAGGCGCTGGGGGCGGAGCTGGAGCTGCGCGACGGCTACGTTCATGCCACCGTTCCCGGTCGGCTGAAGGGGGCCGAGATCGACTTTGCGTTCGTCTCGGTGGGTGCCACCGAAAACGCGCTGATGGCGGCGACGCTGGCCAAGGGCACCACGGTGATCCGCAACGCCGCGCGCGAGCCGGAGATCGTCGATCTTGCCGCCTGCCTGCGGCGCATGGGCGCCCGGATCGAGGGCGAGGGCTCGGATACGCTGACGGTGGAGGGTGTCGACGGGCTGCACGGCGCCACCCATCCGGTGATTCCCGACCGCATCGAGCTTGGCACCTACATGCTGGCGCCCGCCATCGCCGGCGGCGAGGTCGAGCTGCTGGGCGGGCGGCGCGAGCTGGTTGCCGCCTTCGCCGACAAGCTTGAGGCGGCCGGGGCCGAGATCGCCGCCACCGACCGGGGGTTGACGGTGGCGCGCCACAACGGCCCGATCCGCGCCACCGACGTTGCCACGGCGCCGTATCCTGGCTTTCCGACCGACCTGCAGGCGCAGATGATGGCGCTGCTGACGCTGGCCGATGGCACCAGCCACCTGGAGGAGACGATCTTCGAGAACCGCTTCATGCACGCGCCGGAGCTGAACCGCATGGGTGCGCAGATCGAGGTGCATGGCGGCACCGCCACGGTGACCGGCGTGTCGCGCCTCAAGGGCGCGCCGGTGATGGCGACCGACCTGCGCGCCTCGGTGTCGCTGATCCTGGCCGGTCTCGCCGCCGAGGGAGAGACGGTCGTCAGCCGGGTCTATCATCTGGACCGCGGCTATGAGCGGCTGGAAGCAAAGCTGGGCGGCTGCGGTGCCGCCATCGAGAGGATCGCGGCCTGAGATGACCGATGCCCGGTTCGAGGATGCAGGCGAGGGGCCGCTGAGGCTGAGGGCGGAGACGCCCGAGGACCTTACGGTGATCTCGGCGCTCTTGCAGGATGCGGTGACCGAGGTGGGCGAGGTGCACTGGCTGCGCCGGCACCGCGAACTGGCGGTGCTGTTCAATCGCTTCCGCTGGGAGGACAAGCCGGTTGCCGAGCGCGCCGGGCGGCCGTTCGAGCGGGTGCGCTCGGTTCTGATGATCGGGGATGTGAGCCGGGTCGTGGCCAGTGGCATCGACCCGGCGGCGCCCGACACGGTGCTGTCGCTGCTGGCGCTGGAGGTGCGGCCCGGCGAGGACGGCACGGCGCGGATCGAGCTTGCCTTTGCCGGCGACGGGACCGTCGCGGCGGACGTGGAATGCATCGCGGTGTCGCTGACGGATGTGACGAGGCCCTATGTCGCGCGGGCCGGTGCGGCGCCCGCTCATGACGACTGAGGCGGCCGAACTGCGATTGCTGCAGCCCGGCGACGCGTCGGTCTGGCGCGAGATCAGGTTGCAGGCCCTTGCCACCGACCCGCAGGCGTTCAGTTCGCGCCTCGCCGACTGGCAGGACCGACCGCTGGGCGACTTTGCCCGGCGGCTGGCAAAGGTGCGCACCTTCGCCATTCTTGAAGCGGGGCGGGCGGTGGCCACGGCCGGCTGGGCGCCCGACCTGGATCCGGCGCTGCGTCACCGCGGCTGGGTGGTCGCGGTCTATGTGATGCCCGGTCACCGCGGGCGCGGGCATGCCGAGCGGCTGATGCGGCACCTCGTCCGCGATGCGGCGGCAGCCGGCCTGGAGTCGCTGTGGCTGGAGGTCCGGGCCAGCGGACACAAGGCGCAAGACCTTTACCGCCGGGCGGGCTTTGCCCCGGTCCCGGCGGACGAGGCGCCGCGGCGGGCCTGCGGCAACGACGAAGTCGTCATGTGTCGCGTGCTGGCGCGCCCTGCCTCTGCTTCGGGCAGCCGCGGCGCTTGAGGCCCGTGGCGCGCCCGGCTATGTGGCGGGAGCAAGGAGTGACGCCGATGCCCGTGATGCTCGATACCGCCGACGAGGACTTTGCCGCGGGGTTCGCCACGCTGCTCGACGAACGCCGCGAGGCGTCGACGGATGTCGACGAGACCGTTGCCGGCATCATCGAGGATGTCCGGGCGCATGGCGACACGGCGCTGGTTGCGCTGACGCGGAAGTTCGACCGGCTGACACTGACGCCCGAGACCCTGGCCTTCAGCCCCAAGGAGATCAAGGAGGCGGTGGCGACCGTCGGCAGGGCCGAGCGCGAGGCGCTGGAACTGGCGGCCGAGCGCATCCGCGCCTATCACCGCCGGCAGATGCCGGAGAATGACCGCTGGACCGACGTGGCCGGCGCCGAGCTGGGCTGGCGCTGGTCGGCGGTCGAAGCGGCCGGGCTGTACGTTCCCGGCGGGCTGGCCTCGTATCCGTCCTCGGTGCTGATGAACGCCATTCCCGCCCAGGTCGCGGGTGTTCCGCGGCTGGTGATCTGTGCGCCGACGCCGGGGGGCGAAGTCAATCCGCTGGTGCTGCTGGCGGCCGAGCTGGCCGGGGTGGAGACGGTCTATCGCATCGGCGGCGCGCAGGCGATCGCGGCGCTGGCCTACGGTACCGAGACGATCCAGGCGGTGACCAAGATCACCGGGCCGGGCAACGCCTATGTGGCGGCGGCCAAGCGGCGGGTATTCGGGCAGGTGGGGATCGACATGATCGCCGGACCCTCGGAAGTGCTGGTGATCGCCGATGGCGATGCCGATCCGGACTGGCTGGCGCTGGACCTGATGGCACAGGCGGAACACGACGCGACGGCGCAGTCGATCCTGATCACCTTCGATGCCGGCCTTGGCGTCGCGGTGGCCGAAGCGGTGGACAGGCTGCTGGAGACATTGCCGCGGGCCGCAATCGCCGGCGCAAGCTGGCGTGACCATGGCGCGATCATCACCGTGCAGGACCGGGACGAGGCGGTGACGCTGACCGACATGTTGGCGCCCGAGCACCTGGAGATCGTCACCGCCGATGCCGAGGCGCTGGCCGAGCGGATCCGCAACGCCGGTGCCATCTTCATCGGTGCCTGGACGCCCGAGGTGATCGGTGACTATGTCGGGGGACCGAACCACGTGCTGCCCACGGCGCGTTCGGCGCGGTTCTCGTCCGGGCTGTCGGTGCTCGATTTCATGAAGCGCACCACGCTTGCGCGGATGACCCCCGACGCGCTGGCCGCGATCGGGCCGGCGGCCGAGACGCTTGCCATTTCGGAGGGCCTGTCGGCGCATGCGCTTTCGGTCAGGGCGCGGCTGGACCGGCTGAACAGGATGGCGTCATGAGCCACATCAGCCACATCGAGATCGACGACAGCGGCCTGCCGGCGCCGACGCCGGAGGTCGAACAGGAGCGCCGCGTGGCGATCTATGACCTGATCGAGGGCAACAGCTTCAGCCTGCCCGAGCGTGATGGCCGCGCCGCGCCGGAGGGGCCCTATCGGCTGCACCTGGCGATCCGCGACCGGCGGCTGGTCTTCGACATCGACACCGAGGACGGCACCAAGGCGGCCGAATTCCACCTTTCCCTGGCGCCGTTCAGGCAGGTGGTGAAGGACTACTTCCAGATCTGCGAGGCCTATTTCGACGCCGTCAAGCGCCTGCCGCCGAGCCAGATCGAGGCCATCGACATGGGCCGGCGCGGAATCCACGACGAGGGCTCGCGCATCCTGATGGAGCGGCTGGACGGCAAGGTCGCGCTTGACCACGACACCGCTCGGCGCCTGTTTACGCTGATCTGCGTCTTGCACTTCGGCGGCTGAGGTCGGTGGCGATGGGCGATCCGGTTCCGATCCGGCCCACATCGGTGCTTTTCTGCTGCGACTACAACTCGGTCCGCTCGCCCATGGCCGAGGGGATGATGAAGAAATTCTACGGGACCCGCATCTATGTGCAGTCGGCGGGCGTCAAGCACGAGCAGGAGGTGGACGGGTTCTCGGTCGCGGTCTGCGGCGAGATCGACGTGACCATCGGGCGCCACCGGGCCCGCAGCTTTGAGGAAATGGAGGAGTGGGGCGACCAGATCGACGCGTACGATCTGATCGTGGCGCTGTCTCCGGCGTCGCTGCGCAAGGCCCAGGAATACACCCGGTTCCACGCCATCGACGTTGAATACTGGCAGATCTTCGACCCGACGGGCCTGGGCGAGACCCGTGACGAGAAGCTTGCCGCCTATCGCCAGACCCGGGACCAGATCAGGACCCGTATCCTCGACCGGTTCGGGCCGCCCGAGGAGGAGGACGAGAGCGCGGCTGCGGCGGGGTAGGAGCCACGCCGGTTGCCACCCATGGCGATGCCGCCGGCCCGGCGTGTAGGTGTGCCCTGCCCCCCCGGTCGAGATTGGCCTTGAATTCGGGCCGGTTTCTGTCCATCTAGCCGCAGCCTCCTGAGGGGATGGGGGCGACCGCAATTGAACAGTGAGACGGCATGGCCAAGGAAGAGCTTCTGGAATTTCCCGGTGTCGTGACCGAGCTTCTGCCGAACGCGACGTTCCGGGTGAAGCTCGACAACGGTCACGAGATCATTGCACACACCGCCGGCAAGATGCGCAAGAACCGGATCCGGGTCCTGGCGGGCGACCGCGTGCAGGTGGAAATGACGCCCTATGATCTGACCAAGGGGCGGATCAACTATCGCTTCAAGTGAGCCGGTGTCGCCGGACCAGAGCGCGGATGGACCGATCCGGCTGATCCTGGCGTCGGCGAGTCCGCGGCGGCTGGAGCTGCTGGCGCAGATCGGCATCCGGCCCGACGAGGTGGCGCCCGCCGACATCGATGAGACGCCGCTTTCCGGCGAGACGCCGCGGGCGCTGGCCCTGCGTCTGGCCGCTGCCAAGGCCGCGGCGGTGCCTTGCCCGGACAACGCCGTGGTGCTGGCTGCCGATACGGTCGTGGCGGTCGGGCGCCGGCTTTTGGGCAAGCCGTCGGACGCAGCCGAGGCGATGGGGTTCCTGACGCTTCTGTCGGGGCGGCGACACGATGTGCTGACCGGCGTTGCCGTCCGGCGCGGCGACCGGACCCGGGCGCGGGTGGCCGAGGCGAAAGTGCGCTTCAAGCGGTTGTCGGCGACCGAGATCGAGCGTTACATCGCCGGTGGCGAGTGGCGCGGCAAGGCCGGCGGCTATGGCATTCAGGGTGCCGCCGCGGCGCTGGTGCCCTGGATGTCGGGGTCCTACAGTGCTGTTGTCGGCCTGCCGCTGGCCGAGACGGCGGCGCTGCTGGAGAGCGTTGGCTATCGCATGCCGGAGTCGGCCGCATGAAGGGCAGTCTTGCACTGATCGAGCCGCTGGAGCGCGGCGGTGACATCGCCGCGCTGGTTGTGGATGGCGAGCTTGCCGACCTTTTCGTCGATCCCGCCCCCGACGATGCAACGCCGGCTGTCGAGGCGATCTACCGGGCCGTTCCCGAACGGCGGCTGAAGGGCACCGGCGGCATGATCGTGCGGCTTGCCGACGGGCAGGCGGGGTTCCTGCGCGACACTGACGGGGTTGCTCCGGGCAAGCCGTTGCTGGTCCAGGTGTCGACCCATGCCGAGCCCGGCAAGGCGGCGCCGGTCGGCCGCCGGCTTCTCTACAAGGGGCGCGCGGCCATCGTCACCCCCGAGGCTCCGGGACTGAACCTGTCGCGGCAGATCCGGGACGAGGCCGCGCGTGACGCGCTGGCGGCAGTGGCGGCGGAGGCCATGGCCGGGGCGCCCGAAGGCTGGGGGCTGATCCTGCGCTCGGCGGCGGCGACCGCCGATGTCGGGCAGGTTGCGGACGAGATCGCGTCGCTTCTGGCACTTGCGCGGCAGGTTGCCGACGAGGGCAGCGCCGGCGGGCCCGAATGCCTGGTGGATGCGCCGGGTGCGGCATGGCGCGCGAGGCGCGACTGGCCGGAGGCCGAGGAGCGGGCCGGCGTGGGCGCTTTCGATACCGCCGGTGCCGACCGCATGATCGCCGCCCTTGCCGGGCCGCTGGTGCCGCTGGGGCAGGGCGCCTTCATGGCGATCGAGCCGACCCGGGCGCTGGTCGCGGTCGACGTGAATACCGGCGGCGACATCTCGCCGGCGGCAGCGCTGAAGGCCAATCTCGCCGCCGCCAAGGTGCTGCCGCGACAGCTTCTGCTGCGCGGCCTGGGTGGTCAGATCGCGGTGGACTTTGCGCCACTGTCGCGCCGCGACCGGCCGCAGGTGGAAGGCGCGCTGAAAGCGGCGCTGCGCCGCGACGGTATCGAGACCTCGGTGGCCGGCTGGACCGCGCTCGGGCACCTGGAGCTGAACCGGAAGCGCGCACGGCGGCCACTGGCCGAACTGCTTCCCGAGGGCCTGGCATGAGCTGCCCGATCTGCGGCAAGCCGGCCGTCGCGCGCTACCGGCCGTTCTGCTGCAGGCGCTGCGCCGATGTGGACCTGGGCCGCTGGCTGAACGAGAGCTATGCCGTTCCCGACCCTGAGCCCGCGCCGCCCCCCGACATCGACGATGACGACGCGCCGCCACCCCGATCGAGGCCGAATTAGCCTCTGGACAGGGTCCGGGGCATCCCCTAAAACGCCCCCGCCGAGCGCAGTGGCGCAGGGCAGGCCCGGGTAGCTCAGGGGTAGAGCAGCGGATTGAAAATCCGCGTGTCGGTGGTTCAAATCCGCCCCCGGGCACCATCCAACATCTCTGATGTGAATAGATTCAGTGCCTTGTGGGGCAGTTTTGTCGCACCGATTTCGCGTCTGGGCAAAAGTGGGACGTTTTTGTTCGTGAGACGTTCGCGCCCCCTCGCGGGATTTCGCGCCCTCGGCGGCGTCCGGGGAGTCGTGGATTTCGGAGGTTTGGAGGCCTAGAGGAAGTCGGCTGATCCGACCGCCCATCCCAGGTCGAGCGGTTTGCCGGAGGGCAGGATATGCCGCAGCGGTGTTCCACGGTCGGCTTCGAGCCCTAGCAGGCTGGTGAAGGCTGCGAAATCCTCGAACCAGCGGTGCTCCTGAGAAAAGGACTGCACGATCATCGCGGCGCGGTCTGTTTTGAACCGCGTAGCTTCGAGAACGGCAGCCGTGGTGCGGTGGAGCAACTGGTAGCGGACATGGTCGATCGACCCATCCGGCAATCCGAGCAGGTCACGGATGAAGGTCATCCGCTCGGTCTTGCCCGCACTCGCGCCCACCATCCATTCCCCGACCGTCGGCCCGAAGGGTTCGTTGACCTTGGCCTCGACCGCGACGGCGATCGTCTCATCTCCGGCCCGGGCGAGGGCAAAGACATCGCATTGGCTTTCCCGCCGCCCGCCGGGAAGGGCGACCTTGTGCTCCGGGATCGCGAAGAGAAGTTCCGCGCCAGGACCTAGAAGCGCGGCGACTTCGGGAGGTAGACCCTTTGCTGCCTCCCAAGAAAGGGCCGCGGCCATGGCCGAATAGCCGCGCTTCCACTGCTTCTGCGGGTCGGCGAGGAACTGCTGCCAATCGTCGGGGCCACTGCTGGGTGTGAGGATCTTGCTCATGCGGCAGAGCCTAGCTGGCCGCCCGAGCGTTACTCCAGGCAATATCGTCGATGCGGTATGCTTGAATTTGACTCAGGTCGGCCGATTGGTCGTCGGCTGTTCTTCCTGTTTCAGGTATTCGGCATGGAGACGATCGGCTTCCGCCTCGATCATGGCCCGACGGGCCGGGTCGAGGGTGGCCGGCTTGTCCTTCAGGCTTCGGGCCATCGGTTTCACCCTCTCCATCGAACTGGTCATCTGCCCGGGCGATCAGCGACTTGCAGAAGCGCTTCTCGCTGACACCCGACTTGTCCCCGCCAAGGCCGGCGGCGTCCGGCGTGGTCGCCAGTTGCCGGTCGGAGCGCCGCCGCGCGGTTTGGAGCGGCCCCCCCCCGGGCGCTACTCCGACTCGGCTGTAAGGTAGTCCTGCAGGCGCCTGGTGCCGTCCGTGGCGGCTGCCAGGCGGTGGCCGCTGGTTGCGGGGATATCGCCGGCGGCAGCGAGTTCGTCCACCACCTGCTGATACCGCTCCAGATAGCCCTCGGGCAGGCGATGGGCGATGCCCTGGTGACAGTCGATGCAGGTCTTGCCCTCGTCGAAGCCGCGCTCGTGGTTATCGGCGGCGCGCCCCTCCTGCTGGGTGAAGTCCATGTAGCGGAAGTCGTGGCAGTTGCGGCACTCGCGGCTGTCGGTGCCCTTCATGGCCCGCCAGACGCTGCTCGCCAGCTTGATGCGCTCGGCCTCGAATTTCTCGGGCGTGTCGATGACCCCGGTGACGAAGTGACCGTAGAGTTCGCCGGTGGCCTGGATCTTGCGGATCACCTTGGGCACCCATTCGTGGGGCACGTGGCAGTCGGGGCAGGTGGCACGCACGCCCGACGGGTTGTTCTGGTGCACGCTGCCCTGGTACTCGGCAAAGACATTGTCGCGCATCTCGTGGCAGGAGGTGCAGAACTCCTCGTTGTTGGTGGATTCCATCGCCCAGTTGAAGCCGCCCCAGAACAGGACGCCGGCAACGAACCCCCCGATCAGCAGCAGGCCCAGCGAATAGGCGGCGGATGGCGACCAGAGGAAGTGCCAGAGGCGGCGGATCGGTCCGCGACGTGTGGTGTCTGACATGCGATTCGTCCTTGTCTCTTGGCGTTCCGGCTTAGTTGCTGGACGGCTCGAAGGTGTTTTCGACCAGCGCCGGCGCGTCCGCCTGGGGCACGTGACACTGGGTGCAGAACCAGCGGGTGCCGGCGACGGTGTCGCTCTGGCGACCATCGCGATCGAGGTAGTGGGTCATGGACAGCGTGGGTGCGTTGCGCTCGCCCGCCTTGGTCCAGTCGTGGCAGGCCAGGCAGCGGTTGGCACGCAGGTCGATCTGGTACTGGTCGATGGAATGCGGGATCAGCGGCGGCTGCTGGCGATAGTTGCGCGGGAAGCGCTTTTCCTGCTGCCGGAAGACATCCTCGACGGCAACCGGTTCGTTGGCGTCGGCGCCGCGGAGCGTGGTGACGCCGCCGGCCGACTGGGCCACCGCAAGGCCCGCGGAGACGACGAGGATCGAGGCCGCGATGGCGCCGACGAGCGTGTTGGTCTGCATTGGGCTCCTCCGTTCGAAATCAGGCCGCGCGACTGGCCTCTGTCGGGTGTGTCTGGCTGGTCCGGCCGGCGGCGCGGGCCGGCGCGGGCGTATGGTCGAGGCGATGGGTGAAGCGGAAGACGTCGAGCGAGCAGATGTCGACGCAGCGTCCGCAATTGGTGCAGTCCGGCGACAGGATCAGCGGCGTGTCGCCATCGCCGCCGCGCAGGGCAGGGGTGATCACGTGCATCTCGGGGCAGACCGCGAAGCAGTCCATGCAATCGTCGCAAGCCGCGCGCCTGGCGGCGGTGACGCGCAGCAACGACCGGGTGCCGAGAAGGCCGTAGAAGGCGCCGACCGGGCAAAGGTGGCTGCACCAGCCGCGGCGGGCGACCACCAGATCGAAGACGAAGACGGCAAGGACGAAGGCCCAGGCCAACCCCATGCCGAAGATCAGGCCGCGATGCAGCATCGAGATCGGGTTGACGAATTCCCAGGCGATGGTGCCGGTTGCCGCCGAGATGATCAGCACCGTCGCCAGCAGCCAGAGCCGGGTGCTGCGCTTGGGCTGCCATCCCCTTGGCAGGTCGAGCCGGTTGTGCAGCCAGTAGGCCGCGTCGGTGACCGGGTTGATGGGGCAGACCCAGCTGCAATAGACCCGGCCGCCGATCAGCGCATAGGCCATTGCCACGATCAGCGCACCGGTGATCGCCGTGGCCTCGGGCCAGTGCCGGGCTGCAAGCGACTGCAGGAAGACGAACGGGTCGGTCAGCGGCAGGATGTCGAAGGTGAGCGAGCCGGTCAGGTTGCCCTTGACCCACCAGATCCCAAACCAGGGGCCGATCAGGAAGAGCGACAGGAAGAAGAGTTGCGAGGCGCGCCGCAGGATCAGGTAGCGATGGGCCTTCAGCCAGCCCTTGGCCTCGACCGCCTCTTGCCCCAGTGCATGACCCGACTTCACGCTCATTGACCGGCCCCCGGCAGCTTGTAGGCCGGCTCGAAGCCGCCCGGGCTGGCCAGATTGTCGGAGCCGGGGCCGGGCAGGCGGTCGGGCAGGTCGATGAGATCGTCCACGAGCGGTCGGCCGGCGGCGTCACGCTCTTCCCAGCCCAGCCGGTAGTGCTCTGCCGCCTCGGCGCGGGCGATCTTTCGGGGAAGCACCTTGATTGCCGCCTCGGGCAGCACGCAGGACTTCTCGCACTTGCCGCAGCCGGTGCAGGCATCGGCATGGACCGTCGGCATGAAGATCGCGTGGTGGCCCGAGCGCTCGTTGTGCTGAAGCTCCAGCGTGATCGCCTTGTCGATCACCGGGCAGACCCGGTAGCAGACGTCGCAGCGCAGGCCGAGCGCGTTGAGGCAGTGCTCCTGGTCGACCAGCACCGCCACGCCCATGCGGGCGTTGTCGATGTCGGTCAGGCCCTTGTCGAGCGCACCGGTGGGGCAGGCGGCCACACAGGGAATGTCGTCGCACATCTCGCACGGCACGTCGCGGGCGACGAAGAACGGGGTGCCGGCGGCCGGCTCGTCAATGCCGGGTTCGGCAAGGTTCAGCGTGTCGTAGGGGCAGTCGCGCACGCAGAGGCCGCAGCGGATGCAGGCACCCAGAAATGCCGCCTCGGACAGCGCGCCGGGCGGGCGCAGCGCCTGCGCGGGCAATGCCCGCGCCTGGCCGGCAAGATGGGCGAGCCCCAGCCCCGCCAGGCCGCAGCCGGCGGCCGCGCGCGCCGCATCCTGCAGGAAGCGGCGGCGGTCGGTTGGCCTGCGGTTCGGTGAGGACATGGAGCCTGCCCGGTGCTTGCCAGATTACGCGCGCTCAACCCTGCAGGCGCATTTCTTGAAGTCGGTCTCCTTCGAGATGGGACAGGTCGCATCGAGGGTCAGCTTGTTGGTGAGCTGGCCCTCGTCGAACCACGGGAAGAACACCACGCCCCGCGGCATCTTGTTGCGGCCCCTGGTCTCGACCCGCGACAGAACCTCGCCACGGCGGGTGGAGACGAGGATTTCCTGACCCCTGCGCAGGTCGCGGTCGCGGGCATCGTCGGGGTTCATGAACACGACCGCAGCCGGGAAGGACCGGTGCAGTTCGGGCACCCGGCGGGTCATCGAGCCGGAATGCC
Source organism: Paracoccaceae bacterium (assembly GCA_050299555.1). Taxonomy (GTDB): domain Bacteria; phylum Pseudomonadota; class Alphaproteobacteria; order Rhodobacterales; family Rhodobacteraceae; genus JBNKWA01. Next base: position 40,351 of record JBNKWA010000030.1, read on the forward strand.
AGTGTTCCAGGACCCGTCCGGTGACCAGCCAAAGGTCGTATTCCTCGTCGGGGCTTTCCGCCGCCGGCTCGTAGGGCGCGAAGATGATGTTGGCCTTGCCGTCCGGCTTGCCATAGAACTTCACCCCTTCGCCTTCCTTGACGTAGGGATCATAGCCCTCGCGGAAGCGGTAGAGCGTCTCCTCTCCGTCCACGACCGGCCAGCGCAGCCCGCGGGCGTGATGATAGGTGTCGAAATCGGCGAGGTCGTGGCCATGCCCCCGGCCGAAGTTGGCGTATTCCTCGAACAGTCCCTTCTGCACGTAATAGCCGAAATGCTCGCTCTCGTGATTGCCGAAGCCTTCGGCGGTCTCGGAGACGGGGTACTTGTTGACGACGCCGTTCTCGAACAGCACCTCGTAGAGTGTCTTGCCCCTGAGTTCCGGCTTCAGCGCCAGCAGCTCCTCGGGCCAGACCTCTTCGGTCGTGAAACGCTTGGCGAATTCCATCAGCTGCCAGACGTCGGACTTGGCCTCGCCCGGCGCCGACACCTGCTCGCGCCAGAACTGTGTCCGGCGCTCGGCATTGCCGTAGGCGCCTTCCTTCTCGACCCACATTGCTGTGGGCAGGATCAGGTCCGCCGCCAGCGCCGTGACGGTCGGGTAGGGGTCGGAGACGGCGATGAAGTTCTCGGGGTTGCGATAGCCCGGATAGGTCTCCTCGTTCATGTTGGGCGCGGCCTGCATGTTGTTGTTGCACTGCACCCAGTAGGCGTTGAGCTTGCCGTCCTTGAGCATGCGGTTCTGCAGCACCGCGTGATAGCCCGGCTTCGGCGGGATGGTGCCCGCAGGGATGCCCCAGGCGGTCTCGCAGATCTCGCGATGCGCGTCGTTGGCCACCACCATGTCGGCCGGCAGCCGATGGGCGAAGGTGCCGACCTCGCGCGCCGTGCCGCAGGCCGAGGGCTGCCCGGTCAGCGAGAAGGGCGAGTTGCCCGGCTCGGCGATCTTGCCGGTCAGAAGGTGCACGTTATAGGCCAGCCCGTTCACCCAGGAGCCGCGGGTGTGCTGGTTGAAGCCCATGGTCCAGAGGCTCATCACCTTGCGGTTGGGGTCGGCGTATTGCGCGGCCAGCCGTTCGAGATTGGCGGCCGGGACGCCGGAAAGCTCGGCCACCTTGTCGAGCGAGAATTCGGCCACGGCAGCGGCGTATTCGTCGAAGGTCATAGGGTCGAGCTGGCCGGAGCCGGCATTCGCAGCCGCTTCCTCGAGCGGGTTGTCGGGCCGCAGACCGTAGCCGATATCCGTCGCCGTGCGGGTGAAGTTCACGTGCGCGTTCACGAACTCTTCGTTCACCGCGCCGTTCTGGATGATGTAGTTGGCGATGTAGTTGAGGATCGCCAGGTCGGTCTGCGGGGCGAAGACCATGGCGTTGTCGGCCAGTTCGAAGCTGCGATGCTCGAAGGTGGACAGGACGTGCACTTCGCAACCCGGCTTGGTCAGGCGCGTGTCGGTGAGGCGCGACCACAGGATCGGGTGCATCTCGGCCATGTTCGAGCCCCAGAGCACGAAGGTGTCGGCGTGCTCCAGATCGTCATAACACCCCATGGGCTCGTCGATGCCGAAGGCGCGGATGAAGCCGGCGACGGCCGAGGCCATGCAGTGGCGCGCATTGGGGTCGATGTTGTTGGACCGGAACCCGGCCTTCATCAGCTTGGCGGCCGCGTAGCCCTCCCAGACCGTCCACTGACCCGAGCCGAACATGCCCACCGCCTCGGGTCCCTTTTCGCGAAGCGTCTTTTTCCACTGCTCGGCCATCACGTCGAAGGCCTCGTCCCAGCTCACCGGTTCGAACGCGCCGTTCTTGTCGTAGACGCCGCCCGACTTGCGCAGCAGCGGCGTGGTCAGCCGGTCGGCGCCGTACATGATCTTGGACAGGAAATAGCCCTTGATGCAGTTCAGGCCGCGGTTGACAGGAGCGTCCGGGTCACCCTGGGTGGCCACGACGCGGCCATCCTTGACACCCACCAGAACCGAGCAGCCGGTGCCGCAGAACCGGCACGGTGCCTTGTCCCAGCGTATGTCCGGTGTCGCCACCTGTGCCAGGGCGCCGTTCGGCAACGGAATGCCGGCCGCGGAAGCCGTGGCGGCGGCAGCGGTGGCCTTGAGAAATCCGCGGCGGGACGAGGAGGCGTTCATGACTGATTCTCCCGGTTCAGGGTTGGGCTTGCGAGGGCTCGGCGTCGGCCGCGTCGAGCTCTTCGAAGTGGTGGTAGGTGAGGGTGACCGTGATCACCCCGGGGATCTGGTGCATATCCATGATCTGTTCCGAGGCGGTCTGTTTGGCGGTATCTTCTACGGTGACCACGATCCGCCCGCCCTCGTGGGCGTGCACCTCGCAGCCCTCGATGGCTTCGATGGCCGCGATGATTTCACCGGTCCGGTCCGGCATGGAATGAACCAGACAGCCGCAGATGTTCAGCATGGGTGCGCCTCGGGGGTGATGTGCTGCATCGTGATGGCGCCGACCGGACAGGCGCCGACGCAGGCGCCGCAACCGGTGCAGGCCGGCGGGTCGATGACCGGGTCGGCGCAGCCGCCGGTGCGCAGGCGGAACCGGATCGCCGATGCCTCGCAATGGTCCTGGCAGGCGCGGCAGGTGACGCCGTTGGCCGACAGGCAGGTCGGCAAGGCGGTCGCCACCCAGGTCCACGGCGCGTCCGCGTTGAGGGCTCCGGGCTCGCAGGCGTCGATGCAGCGGTTGCAGAAGGTGCAGGCCCCGGCTGCGAAGTCGAGCACCGGGAGGCTCCGGCCGTCGCGAACGATGATTGCCTCGGGGCAGGCGGCGACGCTGTCGCCGCAGCCGGTGCAGGCCTCGGCAAAGGCCGATTCGTCACCCGCGCCGGGAGGGCGGGGTGATCGGGCCTCCGGCGCGCTACCACCCCAAAAAGCCCGTCTCGAGATGATCGCCTGCACCACTTGTGTTGGATCCGCCTTCGACATCGTCGGCGTACCCAACGCCAAATGGCGATGTCGCACGTTGACTTAAGTCAAGGCAGGCCGGTTTCCGTTGTGCGGGGGGCGGATAGGGCCGAACCTGCGCCGTCGCGCCGCCGGCTTGTCGGGACTGACCTGGATCAATGGCGGTCGAGGGGTTGCACGCCGTGTCCGGGCGCGACCGGGTCGGGTGCCGCCCGCAGTGCCTCGCCGGCCCGGCGGACCGCCTCGGCGACTTCCAGGAACTGCGCCGCCATGGGACTGGTCTTGCGCCAGACCATGCCGATGGTCCGGGACGGACGCGGGCTTTTGAATCGGGTGATCGACACCGATGCCGAGCGGGTCTCGACCGTGACGGCCATCTCCGGGATCAGGGTGACACCGATGCCGGCGGCGACCATCTGGACGAGGGTGGACAGCGAGGTGGCGTCGAGCACGTCGCGCGACAGCGCCGAGTGCATGCTGCAGAACGTCAGCGCCTGATCCCGAAAGCAGTGCCCCTCCTCCAGCAGCAGGAGCTTCATTTCCCGCAGCGTCTCGCTGCTGGGTGCCGGCTTGTCGGCCTCGCCGGCAGGGCGGACCAGCACGAACTCTTCGTTGAAAATCGCAACCTCGGCCAGCGAGGGTTCCGAGACCGGCAGGGCAACGATGGCGGCGTCGAGGCGACCCTCGGCCAATTCCTGCAACAGCCGCGGCGTCAGCGTCTCGCGTACGCGTATGTCAAGTTCGGGGTGGGTGCGGGTCAGGTCCGCGATGATGGAGGGCAGCAGATAGGGCGCGATCGTCGGTATCACGCCCAGCCGCAGCCGCCCGACAATGCGGTCCCGCGAAGCGCGGGCCATGTCGCCCAGCTCGTCTATGGAACGCAGTATGCCGCGAACCCGCTGGGCGAAATCCTCGCCAAAGCCGGTCAGCCGGACCTGCCGTGCGCTGCGCTCGAACAGGGCGATGCCGAGCGATTGCTCCAGCTCCTTGATCTGCACCGAGAGCGCAGGCTGGGAAATCGCGCAAGCGTCCGCAGCCCGTCCGAAGTGGTTGTGGCGGGCCAGGGCCTCGAAATAGCGAAGCTGCCTGACGGTGAGATTTGTCATAAGGAAATGCTATGAGAGGGATTTGAAAATGCAACTTAAATCAATCAATAGTGGTTGTTAGAATCGTTCCAGAGAGGCTAGAAGAGGGCCACCGGCCGGAGGCAGGCGCGGCAGCGAACCGTTGCGCGCCGGGGCCCGGGCCGCCGCCAGCCAATGGCATGGGGTTTCCAGGGAAGTATGCGTGCTTGTCAGCGGATGAGTTCGTTCAACACGACCATGATGGGAGAGCAAGATGGACGGTAACGACGTCGCCACGGGGCAGTGCCCGGTGATCCACACCACTTTCGGGGCCCGATCAAATCGCGACTGGTGGCCCAACCAGCTGAACCTGAGGATCCTCCATCAGAACTCTGCCCTGTGCGATCCCATGGGCGAAGCATTCGACTATGCCGAGGCCTTCAAGAAGCTGGACCTCGACGCGGTGAAGAAGGACATCTACGCGCTGATGACCGAGAGTCAGGACTGGTGGCCGGCCGATTTCGGTCACTACGGTCCGCTTTTCATCCGCATGGCTTGGCACAGCGCCGGCACCTACCGCACCGGCGACGGCCGCGGCGGTGCCTCGTCGGGCACCCAGCGCTTCGCGCCGCTCAACTCCTGGCCGGACAACGCCAACCTCGACAAGGCGCGGCGGCTTCTGTGGCCGGTCAAGCAGAAGTACGGCAACAGCATCTCCTGGGCGGATCTGATGATCCTCGCCGGCAACTGCGCGCTTGAGTCGTTGGGCTTCAGGACCTTCGGCTTTGGCGGCGGGCGCGAGGACATCTGGGAGCCCGAGGAGGATATCTACTGGGGTGCCGAGGCCGAGTGGCTTGGCGACAAGCGCTACTCGGGCGAGCGCGACCTCGAGAACCCGCTGGCGGCCGTGCAGATGGGCCTGATCTACGTGAACCCCGAAGGGCCGAACGGCAATCCCGATCCGGTCGCGGCGGCCAGGGACATCCGCGAGACGTTCGCGCGCATGGCGATGGACGACGAGGAGACGGTGGCGCTGATTGCCGGCGGCCACAGCTTTGGCAAGACCCACGGAGCCGGCGATGCCGCGCTGGTCGGTGCCGAGCCGGAGGGCGCCGGCATCGAGGAGCAGGGCCTGGGCTGGAAATCGAGCTACGCCAGCGGCAAGGGTGCCGATGCGATCACCTCCGGCCTGGAGGTGATCTGGACCGCAACGCCGACCAAGTGGTCGAACAACTTCTTCGAGAACCTGTTCGGTTTTGAGTGGGAACTGACCAAGAGCCCGGCCGGTGCCCATCAGTGGGTGGCCAAGGGCGCCGATGGCGAGATCCCGGACGCCTACGATGCCGGCAAGCGTCACGCGCCGACCATGCTGACCACGGACCTGTCGCTGCGGTTCGACCCGGTCTACGAGAAGATCTCCCGCCGCTTCCTGGAGAACCCGGACCAGTTTGCCGACGCCTTCGCCCGGGCCTGGTTCAAGCTGACCCACCGGGACATGGGCCCGAAAGCGCGTTACCTCGGCGCCGAAGTGCCGGCGGAGGACCTGATCTGGCAGGATCCGGTTCCGGCGGTGGGCCACAAGCTGATCGACGCCGCCGATATCGCCGACCTCAAGGCCAAGATCCTCGCCTCCGGCCTGTCGGTCGCCGACCTGGTCACCACCGCCTGGGCATCGGCCTCGACCTTCCGCGGCTCGGACAAGCGCGGCGGCGCCAATGGCGCGCGCATTCGCCTCAGCCCGCAGAAGGACTGGGAGGTGAACCAGCCGGCCGAGCTTGCCAGGGTGCTGGAGACGCTTGCCGGAATCCAGGCGGCGTTCAACGGTGCGGCAAGCAGCGGCAAGAAGGTGTCGCTGGCCGATCTGATCGTGCTCGGCGGCAGTGCCGCGGTCGAGAAGGCGGCCAGGGATGCCGGACACGATGTCTCGGTTCCCTTCGCGCCCGGCCGCACCGATGCCTCGCAGGAGCAGACGGACGTTGAGTCCTTCGCCGTGCTGGAGCCCATCGCGGACGGTTTCCGCAACTACCTGAAGGGCGACTACGCCGTCTCGGCCGAGGAGCTACTGGTCGACAAGGCCCAGCTTCTGACGCTGACCGCGCCCGAGATGACGGTGCTGGTCGGGGGAATGCGCGTTCTCGGCGGCAATGTCGGCGGGTCGGCGCATGGCGTCTTCACCGACCGTCCCGGTGTGTTGAGCAACGACTTCTTCGCCAACCTGCTCGACATGGGAACGGAGTGGAAGCCGGCCGCCGACGGTGTCTACGAGGGCCGTGACCGCAAGACCGGCGCAGTGAAGTGGACCGGCACCCGCGTCGATCTGGTCTTCGGGTCGAACTCGCAGTTGCGGGCGCTGGCCGAGGTCTATGCTCAGGACGATGCGCGGGCGAAATTCGTCGGCGACTTCGTGGCCGCCTGGACCAAGGTGATGAACGCCGACCGCTTCGATCTGGCCTGAGTGCGGCGACAGGGGGGGCAGGCGCGGGCCTTATGGGTGCCGCGCCCGCCCCCCCTGTCGCCATTACTTGCGGCCTCGCGGTGTCGCCAACCCGTCCCGGGCTTGACCCGGGACCTCCCTGACGAAGCGGTGGAGGTCCCGGATCGGGGTCCGGGACGGGTCACCAAGATCCGCCGCCGGCTAGCCGGCGCCGTCGCGGCGGGCCTGCTTGCCCGAGGCGATTCGTCGGTACATCTTGCTTTGCGCCCTTTCGCGGCTTCGTTGCTCGGCAAGGGTGGCGCTGTTGCGGCGATCCTCGCGGGCCAGCTTCTGCCAGCGGGCCAGCCGGCCCGGGTCGACCTCGCCAGCGGCGATGGCCGCCTGAACGGCGCAACCGGGTTCGGATTCGTGGCCGCAGTCGGCGAAGCGGCAGGTCGCCGCGAGTGCGGCGATGTCCTCGAACACCGCGTCGACGCCTTCGGCCGCGTCGTGCAACCCGAGCGCCCGCATCCCCGGCGTGTCTACCAGCCAGCCCCCGGCCGGCAGGCGATAAAGTGCACGCGCGGTGGTGGTGTGGCGGCCGCGCGCGTCGTCCTCGCGGATGCCGGCGGTGGCGAGCGTGGTGCCGGCCAGGCTGTTGACCAGCGTCGACTTGCCGACCCCGGACATGCCCGCCAAGGCCACGGTCTGGCCAGGCCCGCACCATGGCGCCAGCCGCGACACCTGCTCGGGGTCGAGAGCGTTCAATAGCTCCACCGGCACGTCGCGGGCGACGTCCCTGGCTGCGTCGCCAAACCGCTCAAGATCCTCGGCAAGGTCGGCCTTGGTCAGCACCAGCACCGCAAGGCAGCCGCTGGCATGGGCGAGCGCGAGGTATCGCTCGATCCGGCCACGGTTGAAATCGGCGTTGCACGAGGTGACGACGAAGAGTGTGTCGACATTGGCGGCAATGGGCTGCGCCTCGCGACCGGCCGAGACCGCACGCTGCAGCAGCGTCTTGCGCTCCAGCAGCCGCGCCGGCCGTCCGTCCGGGCCGATGACCAGCCAGTCGCCCACCGCCACCGCCCCGGATGGCAGGTGCGGCGGGGCTGCCATCCGCTCGATCTCGCCGGCACCGGCGGCCAGCACGTCATAGGCGCTGCGGTGAACCGCGGCGACGCGCACCGTTCGGGCGGTCTCGATTTCGTCAAGGGAAAGCTGGGATTGGAAATGCGCGCCCCAGCCGAGCGCACTGTGGGTCAGTTCGGACACCGGTCAACTGCCTTGCCTTGGCCGCCGTCGCGGCGGCACGTCACAAGATCCGCCCGGCGGCGTAGGCGCGACGGGCGGCGGTGGTCGGCAGGGCAAGGCGTCGCGCCTGGGTGGCGCGTTCAGCCCAGCTCTGCCGAACGGGTGACAATGGCAGACATCAACCCTCCGGCAGCTTCAGGTGAGAGGCTGACAACGACCCAAGCGGGACCCGTTACGGCTGCTTCCTTCCGGACCTGACCGGGTTGGCGGGGCGCTCGCCCGCGCCAACCTCTCGGGCAGTCATTTACGCGATCGCCCGGCGCCGTTCAAGCCAGGCCGGCCAGGGGCGCCCACCGGACGGCAGTCGCGTGCCCGCATCGAGGGCTAACCGTCGTGCCCGGCCAGGCGCCGGGCGCTGGCGGCGAAATCGCCGCCGTCCAGGGCCTCGGCCACGTCGAGCCCGGTCAGGGCGCCGAACTTGAAGCCGTGGCCGGAATCGGCGGACAGCCAGACGGCGCGGTCGTCGCGGGACAGGATGAACCGCTCCTCGGGGGCCATCAGGTAGAAATTCGCCACCGTGCGGCGGATGGTGAACTCGTCGTGCCGACAAAAGCGCCCACGATAGGCAGCGAGGATCGCCCCGGCATCTTCGGGCTGCGCCTCGCGCCCGGTCTCTGGATCGCCCGGCACCGTATGCAGGCCGTAACCGATCTTCATCGGCAGCCCGCACATGGGCGGCATGCCCCAGAGGTCGTCTTCGCCGCCGAGATCGACCCAGCAGGGTGCCCGTTCCCAGTCGGCCCGCAGGGCCGGGGGTGGGTCGAGATAGACAACGACGGCGCGGCGCGGGTGGCAGCCGGCCGCGACCTGAGGCGCGAGGGCCGGCAGCCCGACGCCCGCCGCCACGACGATCACGTCGCCGGAAAGCGGCCCCTGCGCGGTCTCGGCGATGCCGCGGGCCGCGTCGATCCGGGTCACCGGCCGGCTGGCATGCAAGGTCGCGCCGGCGGTGCCCAGCCAGGCGACCAGACCTTCGAGGATGCGATCCGCCAGCAGCGCCCCGCCGTCGCGGGTGAAGGCACCGAACCGCACGCCTCCGGTCTCGAACACCGGAAAGCGGCGGTTCACCTCGGCCGGCTCCAGCACCCGGTGCGGCACCCCGGCCTCGACCATTGCCGCCAGCGCGCGCGCGGCCCAGTCGCCGTCGCTGCGGCTGAGCGCCAGCATGCCGCGCTCCACGTAGCCCTCGACACCAGTATCGGTTGCCAGCATGCGCCAGGCGTCGAAGGCCTCGGCGATCCGTGCGGCATAGACCGGGAACCCGGCATAGTGGGTGCGGATCAGCCGGTGGTGATCGTATGACGCCGCCTCGGGGTTGGGCAGCGGCCCGCGCTCTGTCAGCTCCACGTCCCAGCCGCGTCGGCAAAGCGCCCATGCGGTGGCCAGTCCGTTGATACCGGCGCCGACGACGATCGCCTTCATGTCACTCCCCGCTCATGCCTTGCGCCAGCCTATAGCGTGGGACGGTGGCCGCCTGAAGCACCGTGTTGGCAGCGACACCCCCTTTCCGCTTGATCCGGGGCCGCGCCCGGTGCAGCGTCCCGCCACCGGAGGAACGGGTGGATATGGACGGGATCGGCAGCATCAGTTTCTTGGGTGGCGACATCGATCGTGCCGCGAATCTGCGTGCCGATTCCGCCGCCATTGCCGGCTGCGCGGCCGATCCGGCCGCGCTGAGCATGGTGATCTGGCGTGGAAAGCCGCTTTTGACCGCGGAAGATGGAGGCGACCCGGCGCTGGATCGCGCCCCGCTGCGGCTTGCCTGGCTGCCGCTCGACCATCCGATCCTCGGCGATGCGACCGAGGCGCCAGTGTTTCTGGGGCTAGAGGGTGGGGCGCCGCGCTTTGCCAGCGACATCTCGTCGTGGCCGGGCGACACGCCGCAGGGCGCTGGCCCGGGCGGATTTCTGGACACCAGCGCCAACCATCACCCGGCGGCGGGGCCAGGGCAGGTCTTTCTCGATCTTCGCGCCAGCATGGTAAGGCTCGACGCGGCGGGCGCGGCGGTTGCGGCCACGGCGCGCGGCGTGTGGGGCTGGCACCAGACCCACGGCTTTTGCGCCCGCTGCGGCGCGCAAACCGAGATCGGGCTTGCCGGGTGGCGGCGTCGCTGCGCCCGGTGCGGCGGCGAGCATTTCCCGCGCACCGATCCGGTGGTGATCATGCTGATCGTGTCGGGCAACCGGCTGCTTCTGGGCCGCTCGCCCGCCTGGCCCGAGGGGATGTATTCGCTTCTGGCAGGGTTCATGGAGCCCGGCGAAACGGTCGAACAGGCGGTCCGCCGCGAAGTGATGGAAGAGACCGGGATCACGGTCGGGTCGGTCGGCTATGTCGCCAGCCAGCCCTGGCCCTTCCCGTCGTCGCTGATGATCGGCTGCTGGGGCATTGCGACAAGCGAGCGTATCGAGTGCGATCCGGTCGAGCTGGAGGATGCCCGCTGGGTTACGCGCGAGACGTTGGTCGAGGCATTGGCGGGCCGCCATCCGCAGATGCGCCCGGCGCGAAAGGGCGCCATCGCCCGCGGCCTGATGGAGTGCTGGCTGACGGGTCGGCTGGGCCCCCTGCCGTGCAGTTGAGTGCCAGGCACGAGATTGCGGTGCCGCAGGAATTCGCCTTTGCCCGCTGCACCGATATTGCCCGGCTGACCGACGTCGCGGCAACCCGGGGCTGGCGACTTGCACCGGAGCATCCGGGCCAGGCTTTGGCCGAGGGGGCGATCTGGCACCTGGTCGGGGAAAGCGATACCCACGAGGGCGCGACGATCGCGGTGACGCTGGCCGATTGCGAGCCGCCGCGCGGGCTGGGCGTCACCTTTGCATATCGCGGCTTCGACGTGCTCCTGGCACTGGAATTCGCGCCGCTCGCACCAGAGCGGAGCCGCCTGACCGCCGACCTGGAACTGACCCCGCGCACGACCAAGGCGCGGTTGGCCCATGCGGCAATGAGATTGGCCCGCGGCCGATTGCGCGAGGGTCTGAAGAAGCGGCTGCGGCAGGCCGGAGCGGCGTGGCAGACCGAATGGCGGCTGGAAGGGAATGGCCCTATGCAGCGCGGACGGTCGCGGCCGGGTAGACGCCCAGGATCTTGAGATGGGTGGTGAAGTACTCGAGTTCCTCGAGTGCCCGCATCACCGGCGCATCATCCGGATGCCCCTCGATGTCGGCGTAGAACTGGGTGGCGGTGAAGTTGCCGTTGACCATGTAGCTTTCCAGCTTGGTCATGTTGACGCCGTTGGTCGCGAAGCCGCCCATGGCCTTGTAGAGGGCCGCCGGGATGTTGCGCACCCTGAAGACGAAGGATGTGATCATCCCGTGGTCGCCGCGGCGCTCCAGATGCGGCTCTCGCCCCATGAGCAGAAAGCGGGTGGTGTTGTGCTCGTGATCCTCGATATGGCGCGCGAGGATGTTGAGGCCGTAGATCTCGGCGGCCAGATCCGAGGCCAGCGCGCCCACGTTGCGCACGCCCGAGGCAGCGATGGCGGCCGCGGCGCCGGCGCTGTCGGCCGCCGCCTCGCCGGTGATCCTGTGCCGGGAAAGAAACGCGCGACACTGCGGTAACAGAACCAGATGGGCCCGAACGGTGTCGATCTCGTCGAGGCTGACACCTGGCAGGGCCATCAGGCTGATGTGCACACGGACAAACGCCTCGTCGATGATGTGCAGTCCCGATTCAGGCAGCAGCCGATGGATGTCGGCGACCCGCCCGTAGGTCGTGTTCTCGACCGGCAGCATGGCCAGGTCGGCGCGACCGTTGCGCACCGCATCGATGGTGTCCTCGAAGGTCGCGCATGGTAGCGGTTCGAGGTCGGGCCGTGCATCGACGCAGGCCTGGTGCGAGTAGGCCCCCGGCTCGCCCTGGAAAGCGATCCGCTTGGTCTTGTCGGTCATCAGGAAGGGTCCCCGGCGGCTTGTTGTCGTTTGGTCGCGGCTTCTACACCTTGCACCTGCCGGTGGGAAGGCGATAGAACGCTGGCCACGCGGCGGTTTTTCCGCAACCCCTGGAAGCCAGAACAGAGCCGGATTGAGCACCATGAACACCTTCGAAATGACCAAGTTCGCCGGGGCGCTGTTCGGGGCGCTGCTGGTGTTTCTTCTGTTCAACTGGCTGGCCGGGTCGCTTTATGCCAGCGACACCGGCGGTCACGGCGAAGGCCATGGCGAGGAAGTGGCCATGGCCTATCCGATCGAGGCCGAGGGCGGCGGCGGGGGCGGAGAGAGCCAGGACGCTGCGCCCGAGGTGCCTTTCGACCAGCTGTATGCCTCGGCCGATGCGGCCGCGGGCGAAAAGCTCTTCAAGCCGTGCTCCTCTTGCCACAAGCTGGAGCAGGGAGCGAATGCCACCGGCCCGTTCCTGGCCGGCGTCGTCGGTCGCCCGGTGGGTTCGGCCGCGGGCTACAGCTACTCCGACGCCATGGCCGGTCATGGTGGCGACTGGACGCCCGAGAACCTGTTCCACTTCCTGGTCAATCCCAAGGAATACGTTCCGGGGACCAAGATGAGCTACAAGGGCATGGCCAAGCCCGAGGACCGGGCCAACCTGATCGCCTATCTCGCGACCAAGTGAAGCCGGAAGACCGCGCCCCGCGCCAACAAGGCGGTGAGCGCGGCCGCTTTCGCTTTCACCAACGCACGCAAGGCTCTAGTGTCGGCACCGGACTTTCCAGTCGGTGGAGGACCTGACATGCGCCGCGCCATCCGATCCGTCGCCAGACGCACGGGAACCACGTTGGCCGCGCCGGCCTGGTCCCTGGCGATGGTGCTTGCGGCAGGTATGGCCCTTGCGCAGGAGACGATTGTCTCGCACGGCATCTCGGCCTTTGGCGAGCTGAAATACCCAGCCGACTTCGCGCATTTCGACTATGTCAATCCCGACGCGCCCAAGGGCGGTGAGATGGTGTTCCGCGGTACCGGCGCCAGCCAGACCTATGACAGTCTCAACCCGTTCATCCTCAAGGGCGAACCGGCCCAGGGCCTTGGCCTGCTCTACGACAGTCTGCTTGTCGGCTCGGCCGACGAGCCGGACGCGACCTATGGGCTGGTCGCCGAAAGCCTGGAGTACCCGCCCGACCGGTCCTGGGTGATCTTCACCCTGCGCGAGAACGCGCGGTTTTCCGATGGCGAGCCGATCACCGCAGCGGACGTGGTATTTTCGCTCAACATCCTGAAGGAAAAGGGCCACCCGTACTATGACATCGTCTATCGGGACATCGTCTCGGCCGAGGCACTGGACGACCGCCATGTCCGCTTCGGCTTTGCGCCCGAGGCCAACAAGCGCGACTTGATCTCCGTCGCCGGCGGCATCTCGATCCTGCCGGAACACTACTACGAGGGACGCGATTTCGCCGAATCGACCATGGACTTCCCGGTGGGCTCGTCCGGCTATGAGGTGACGGACGCCCAGCCCGGACGGTCGATCAAGTACTGCCGCATCGATGACTACTGGGCCAAAGACCTGCCGGTGAACGTCGGCAGCGGCAACTTCGACTGCTACACCTACGAATATTTCGTCGACAACACCGCCGCGTTCGAGGCCTTCAAGGTCGGCGAGTTCCTCCTGCACGAGGAGTTCTTCTCCAAGATCTGGGCCACCGGCTACGACTTCCCGGCCGTGCAGAAGGGCTGGGTGATCAAGGAGGAAATCAAGGACAACCGCCCGTCGGGCACGCAGGGCTGGTGGATCAACCTGCGCCGCGACAAGTTCAAGGACCCGCGCGTCCGTGAAGCCATTGGCATGATGTTCAATTTCGAGTTCACCAACGAGACGTTGTTCTACGGGCTGTACAAGCGCACCGACAGCTTCTGGGAGAACACGCTGACCATGCAGGCCGAGGGCCTGCCGGAGGGCGAGCAACTGGCGGTGCTGGAGAAGTATCGCGACCGGTTGCCCGAGACGATCTACACCGAGCCGCCCTATGAGCCGATCGTCAACAACGCCGATCGGATCGGCCGCTCGACCGTGCGCCGTGCCTCGGCGCTTCTGGACGAGGCCGGCTGGACACTGCAGGGGGGCGTGCGCAAGAACGCCGCCGGCGAGACGCTGTCGGTGGTGCTTCTCGACGACAACCCCTCGTTCGAGCGGGTCACGCTGCCGTTTGTCGAGAACCTGAAGTCGATCGGCATCGAGGCGCGATATGACCAGGTCGATGCGGCGCAGATGCAGGAGCGTCAGGAGGTCTTCGACTACGACCTCACGCCCGGCCGGCCGGTGATGTCGCTGTCGCCGTCGATCGAACTCAGGACACTGTTCGGCACCGAGGGCGCCACTGCGCAGGGCACGCTGAACCTCTCGGGCGTGTCGGACCCGGTGGTCGATGCACTGATCGAGGACATCATCAATGCCGAGGACCGGGAGACCATGGAGGCGCGGGTGCGTGCGCTGGATCGGGTGCTGCGTTCGATGCACATCTGGGTGCCGCAATGGTACTCCGGCGCGTACAAGGTGGCCTACTGGGACATCTTCGGGCGTCCCGACACGCCCCCGCTCTATGCACGGGGCGACTCCTACTGGTGGATCGACCAGGACAAGCTCGCCAAGCTGAAGGCCGAGGGCGCGCTCGACTGAGATGGGAGCCTATCTTCTTCGCCGGCTCCTGTTGATCGTCCCGACGCTGATCGGGATCATGCTGGTCAACTTCGTGCTGATCCAGTTCGTGCCGGGCGGGCCTGTCCAGCAGATCATCGCCCAACTGGACAGCGAGGCCGACACCCTTGGCCGCATCACCGGCGGCGGCAGCGAGGCCGGCTCCACGGGCGGGGGCAACAGCGAGTATGTCGGCGCCCAGGGATTGCCGCCGGGCTTCATCGAGGACCTGGAGAAGCAGTTCGGCTTTGACAAGCCAGCCTGGCAGCGCTTCTTCATCCTGTTGGGGAACTACGCGCGGTTCGATTTCGGGGAGAGCTATTTCCGCTCCATTTCGGTGATCGACCTGGTGCTGGAGAAGATGCCGGTCTCGATCTCGCTGGGCCTGTGGTCGACGCTGATCGCCTACCTGATCTCGATCCCGCTGGGCATCCGCAAGGCGGTAAAGGATGGCAGCGCCTTCGATACCTGGACCTCGGGCGCAATCATCGTCGCCTATGCGATCCCGGGATTCCTGTTCGCGATCCTTCTGATCATCCTTTTCGCCGGAGGCAGCTACTGGCGCATATTCCCCTTGCGCGGCCTCACCTCGGACGGGTGGGAGGCGCTCAGTCTCTCCGGCAAGGCGCTCGACTACCTCTGGCACATCGTGCTGCCGGTCACCGCGATGACCATCTCGTCATTCGCCACGCTGACGCTGCTGACCAAGAACTCGTTCCTCGACGAGATCCGCAAGCAATACGTGATGACCGCAAGGGCCAAGGGGCTGGCGCCCTCGCGGGTGCTGTACGGCCACGTCTTCCGCAACGCGATGCTGATCATCATCGCCGGCTTTCCGGGACTGTTCATCTCGGTCTTCTTCACCGGCTCGCTGATCATCGAGACGGTGTTCTCGCTCGACGGGCTGGGGCGCCTCTCCTACGAGGCGGCGCTGTCCCGCGACTACCCGGTGGTCTTCGGCACGCTTTGGGTCTTCGGGCTGATGGGGCTGCTGATCGGCATCATCTCGGACATGACCTATGTCTGGGTCGATCCCCGCATCGACTTCGAATCGCGGGAGACCTGAGGCGATGCAGCTCAGCCCGCTGAACCAGAGGCGCTGGCGGAACTTCCGCGCCAACCGCCGTGCCTTCTGGTCTCTCATCGTCTTCACCGTCCTGTTCGGCCTGTCGCTGGTCGCCGAACTCATCGCCAACGACAAGCCGATCCTGGTCTCCTACCGGGGCGAGCTTTATGCGCCGGTGTTCTATGCGCCCTACGAGGAAACCGACTTCGGCGGCGATCCCGGGCGCCTTGCCGATTTCTCCGATCCTGTCGTGCAATGCCTGATCCGCGCCGGCGGGATCGAGGACTGTTTCGATGACCCCGCCGGCGTTCAGGCCGACGCGGCGGATGGCGAGCTTGCCGGCACCCCGGTCGAGACCGGCTGGATCGTCTTTCCGCCGATCCCCTATGCCTATAACACCATCGACAAGAGCCCCGGCGGCGCGGTCCCGGTGCCGCCATCGTCGCGGCATCTTCTGGGCACCGACGACCAGTCGCGCGACGTGGTGGCACGGGTCATCTACGGCTTTCGTATCTCGATCCTGTTCGCGCTGGTGGTCGCCGTGGTATCGTCGCTGATCGGCATCACCGCCGGCGCCGTGCAGGGCTTTTTCGGCGGCTGGGTGGACCTGACCTTCCAGCGCATTGTCGAGATCTGGACCAACATGCCGACGCTCTACATCATCATCATCCTGTCGGCGATGATCCAGATGACCTTCGGCATCCTGACGACGCTGATCGCCATCTTCTCGTGGACCTCGCTGGTCGGCGTCGTGCGGGCCGAGTTCCTGCGCGCGCGCAACTTCGAATACGTCCGCGCCGCAAGGGCGCTTGGGGTCACCGACGCCACCATCATGCGCCGGCACATCCTGCCCAACGCCATGGTGGCGACGCTGACCATGCTGCCCTTCATCATCACCGGCGCCATCGGTGGGCTGGCGGCGCTCGACTATCTCGGCTTCGGCCTGCCGCCGTCATACCCGTCGCTGGGCGAGTTGGCGCTGCAGGGCAAGAACAACATCAACGATCCCTGGCTGGGCTTTACCGCGTTCTTCACCTTCTCGATCATGCTGTCGCTTCTGGTTTTCATCTTCGAAGGCGTGCGCGACGCGTTCGATCCGCGAAAGACCTTTCAGTGACCGGGGTACCCGTCCTCGAGGTCGAGGGGCTTTCCGTCGGCTTTCGCCAGGACGGCCGGCTGACCGAGGCGGTGCGCAAGGTCGGCTTTTCGGTCAATGCCGGCGAGACAGTGGCGCTGGTCGGCGAGTCGGGTTCGGGCAAGTCGGTGACCGCGCTTTCCACCGTGCGGCTGCTGCCCGACAGCGCCGAGGTGACCGGATCGGTCCGCTTCGGCGGCGACGAGCTTCTGGGCGCCCCCGAGGCGCGCCTGCGCGACGTGCGCGGCAATGACATCAGCTTCATCTTCCAGGAGCCGATGACGTCGCTGAATCCGCTGCACGTGGTCGAGAAGCAGATCGTCGAAAGCCTCGCCCTGCACCAGGGCCTGACCGGCGACGCCGCGCGTGCCCGGGCGCTGGAGCTTCTGGGCCAGGTTGGCATCCCCGATCCCGGGGCCCGGCTAAGATCGTATCCGCACCAGCTTTCGGGCGGTCAGCGGCAGCGGGTGATGATCGCCATGGCGCTGGCCAACAACCCGGCGCTTCTGGTCGCCGACGAGCCTACGACAGCCCTCGACGTGACCATCGAGGCGCAGATCCTGGAACTTCTCGCCGAGGTGCAGCGCGCTCGCGGCATGGCGATGCTGTTCATCACCCATGATCTCGGCGTTGTCCGCCGCATCGCGACGCGCGTCTGCGTGATGCAGGCCGGCGAGATCGTGGAGCAGGGGCCAGCCGAGCGCATCTTTACCGAGCCCGCCCACCCCTACACAAAAAAGCTGCTGGCGGCAGAGCCGACCGGGCGCCCCGAGCCGGTGCCGGACGGAGCTGGAGAGGTGGTGCGGACCGAGAACCTGCGGGTCTGGTTCCCGATCCGGCGCGGCCTGTTGCGCAAGACGGTCGGCCACATCAAGGCGGTCAACGATGCCTCGCTGACGATCCGCGAGGGCGAGACGCTGGGCGTCGTGGGCGAGTCCGGCTCGGGCAAGACGACGTTGGCGCTGGCGGTCATGCGGCTGATCTCGTCCGAAGGGCCGATTGTCTTTCTCGGCCAGGACATCGCCGGCTGGAAGAACAAGGCGCTGCGCCCCCTGCGCCGCGGCATGCAGATGGTATTCCAGGACCCGTTCGGCTCGCTCAGTCCGCGCATGACCGTGGGCGAGATCGTGGGCGAGGGGCTGACCGTGCACGACCTGCCCGGCGACCCCGACACGCTGGTGGCGACGATCCTGCGCGAGGTGGGGCTCGACCCGGCCACGGCTCACCGCTACCCGCACGAATTCTCGGGCGGGCAGCGCCAGCGCATTGCCATTGCCCGCGCGATGATCCTGCGCCCCAGGCTTGTGGTGCTGGACGAGCCGACCTCGGCCCTGGACATGACGGTGCAGGTGCAGATCGTGGAGCTTCTGCGCGACCTGCAGAAGAAATACGGACTGGCCTACATCTTCATCAGCCACGACCTGCGCGTGGTGCGGGCACTCAGCCACCGGGTCGTGGTGATGAAGGAGGGCGACGTGGTCGAGGCGGGCGACAGCGACACCATCTTCGACCATCCACGCACCGCGTACACCAAACAGCTTCTGGCGGCGGCCTTCGAGAAACGCGCCGCCGCCTGAGCCTGCTGCGGCCTAACGGATCAGACGGCTGTACTTGGCGCCTTCAAGGCTCACGCCGGCGATCAGGCCGCGCTGGCCGTAGATGTACGGGATCACCGGTCGCGACACCGTCGTGGTCGAGGCGCCGACGGCGCCACCCTCGTCGGGAACGGCATATTCCGCGTCCACGCCCAGTTCCCAGCCATCGGTGACGCGGAAGTCGCGCAGCGCCTCCTGGGTCATGAAGAACAGCGCCTGACTGTATTTCTGCGCCCCTATCTGTAGGCCGAAGGCCGCCGCCGACATGGACACGTAGTCGGTCAGCGCGTCGCCGATCAGGAGGCCCCCCTCGCCATAGGCGCCGGAAAGAAATAGCCCCCCTTCGAGGATCTCGGGGATGATGAGAAGCCCGGCCGCCCGGCTGTTCAGGGCCTCGGCCCCCGGCACGGTCTGAAGAAGCAGGTCCCGGCTGGCCCGCACTTCGGCTTCGATCTCGGTGCCGGTCTTGACCAGTGGCGGGCTTGAACAGGCGGCGACGGTGCCCGCCGCGCCGAGCGCGAGGAACCCGCGCCTGTGGATCGCTGTCATGATACTGCTCCTGTTGTCGTTGTTCTTGGCTCGTCTGCCCCAACATCCGGTCTTTGCGCCGGATGAACACGCAATGTCTAGCACGGTTCGCCGGGCGCTGTCATCTAGCAGGGCGGGCCCCCGCCGCTCAGTCCAGGGCCTCGGCCGCCGCCACGGCGAAATAGGTCAGGATGCCGTCGCAGCCGGCACGCTTGAAGGCAAGCAGGCTTTCCATCATCGCCTTGTCCTGGTCGATCCAGCCATGGCCGCCCGCGGCCGCGATCATCGCGTATTCGCCCGACACCTGATAGGCGAAGGTGGGCACGCCGAAGGTGTCCTTCACCCGGCGGCAGATGTCGAGATACGGCATGCCAGGCTTGACCATCACCATGTCGGCTCCTTCGGCCAGGTCGATGGCCACCTCGCGCAGCGCCTCGTCGCTGTTGCCGGGGTCGAGTTGGTATGTCTTCTTGTCTCCCTTCAGCGCGCCCGTGGCACCGACGGCATCGCGGAACGGCCCGTAGAAGGCCGAGGCGTACTTGGCGGCATAGCTGAGGATAATCGTGCCCTGGTGGCCCTCGCGCTCCAGCGCCGCGCGGATGCGGCCGATCCGCCCGTCCATCATGTCCGACGGCCCGAGAATGTCGGCCCCGGCCTCGGCATGGGACAGCGCCTGTCTTTCCAGCGCCTCCAGCGTCTCGTCGTTGAGGATCACCCCGTCCCGGACCAGCCCGTCATGGCCTTCCGAGTTGTAGGGGTCGAGCGCCACGTCCAGCATCACGCCGATCTCGGGCACGGCGTCCTTGATCGCCCGCGTCGCGGTGTTGACCAGATTGTCCGGGTTCCACGCCTCCTCGGCACCCGGGGTCTTCTTCGATGTGTCGGTATAGGGGAAAAGCGCGATGCAGGGGATGCCGAACCCGGCCGCACGCCGGGCAGCGCCGACAGCGCGATCCACCGACAGCCGTTCCACGCCGGGCATGGACGGAACCGGCTCGACCAGGTCGTCACCCTCGCGCACGAAGATGGGCCAGATGAAATCGGCCGGGCTTAGCGCCGCCTCGCGCACCATGTCGCGAATCCAGGGCGCACGCCGCAGCCGCCGCGGCCGCGAGATCGGGAAAGGGGCGGTGATCGGGGTCATGTGGCGGGCATTCCGGTAAAAAGGGCTGTCACAGTGTGGTCAAACTGGTCTAGCAAAAACCCCGCGGGCGTTGAAGCCGCCGCGCGCAGCGGTTATCCCGGCGCGCCTGTCCGCCCGCAAGGAGTTTGCGCCGCCTTGGACTATTGGTACATTCTCGACTGGCACAGCTTCTGGAACGTCTGGTTCTGGCTGTTCGTGGTCGTGTCCTGGTCGGTTTCGGCACATTTCACCTTCGGCGTCCCGCATGATCTGGTGATGAATGCCGATCGCCATGGCGGCATCTGGGCCGAGCACGTGGATCAGCTTGCCCGCATCCACCTGCATCGCACGGTCGAGATATTCGACCGCGCCGGCACCTGGATCGCCGGTGTCGTCGCCTTCGTGCTCAGCGTGATCGCCACTTTCGGCTGGTTCGTGAACTTCGAGTTCGCCAAGGCGCTCTTCATCCTCATTATGCCGCATGCGCTGGTCGGGGCGCTGTCCGTGCGCCGGGCCTTCCAGCTGCACGAGGCCGAGCTGAAGGGTGAGGAGCTGCGCCGGGCGCTGAAGAACTGGCGCTTCTGGACCCAGCTCTTCGGTCTCATCGCCATCGCCGCCACCGCCGCCGTGGCGGTGATCGACACGCTTTCCACCATGAGCCTGTTTGACTAGCTGCCACCTCTTGTGGCGGCTCGGCCGCTGGGCTAGCTGAGCGGCCATGACGCGGCACGACAAGATCGCCCCGGACCATGTTCTGGTCGGCGGCGCCCCCGAGGGATTCGACGCCCATCTTCTGGCGGCCCTCGTTCGGCGCGCCGTCGGCCCGGTGATCCATGTCGCCCGCGACGACCGCCGCATGGCTGCCATGGCCGAGGCGCTGGCTTTCTTTGCGCCCGAGTTGCCGGTGATCGAGTTCCCAGGCTGGGACTGCGTGCCCTACGACCGGGTGTCGCCGGCCGCCGACGTCTCGGCCCGGCGCATGGCGACGCTGGCATTGCTGGCCCAGGGCTACGACCGCCCCACGGTGCTGCTGACGACCCTCAACGCCGCCACCCAGTACGTGCCGGCCCGCGCCGTGGTCGCCGGCCTCAGCTTTACCGCCACCGTTGGTCAGCTGATCGACGTGGGCCAGCTCCGCGACTTTCTGGTCCGCATGGGCTTCACCCAGTCGCCCACAGTGTCCGAGCCGGGAGATTACGCCATCCGGGGCGGCATCATCGACATCTACCCGCCGGGGGCAGAGATGCCGGTGCGGCTCGACCTCTTCGGTGACGTGCTGGACGGAGCGCGGCGCTTCGATGCCTCCACCCAGCGCACGGTCGAGAAGATCGCCCAGGTGGAACTCGCCCCCGCCTCGGAGGTGATCCTCGACGACGCTGCGATCCAGCGCTTCCGCGGCGCGTACCGCGCACGCTTCGGAGCGGCCGGTGGCGACGATCCGGTCTATGAGGCGGTCTCGGCGGGCCGCAAGGCGCAGGGCATCGAGCATTGGCTGCCGTTCTTCCACGAGCGGCTGGAAACGCTGTTCGACTACCTGCCCGATGCGCCGGTGACGCTCGACGACCAGACCGAGGCGGCGCGGGCATCACGGGCCGATCAGGTGGCCGAGCAATACGACGCCCGTCGCGCGGCGATGGAGGCGCGCAGCCGCGCCGATGCCGTCTACAAGCCGGTCCCGCCCGAGTTTCTCTACCTCGACCAGGGCACGTGGACGGCGGCCTTGGCCGGCCGCCCGGTGCGCCGCTTCTCGCCTTTGCCGCAACCGCCGGGGCCGGGCGTGATCGACGCGGGCGGCAGGCTCGGCCGCAGCTTTGCGCCAGAGCGCCAGAGCGAGGGTTTGAACCTTTTCGCCGCCGTTGCCGACCATGCCATCGACAGGGCGCGGACCGGGCAGGTGGTCTTCGGCACCTGGTCCGAGGGTGCCCGCGACCGGCTGAAGGGGCTTCTGGAGGATGCCGGCATGTCCGGCCTTGGCCTTGCCCGCCGCTGGTCGGATATTCCCGATGGAACCGGCGGCGTGCATCTTGCGGTCTGGCCGCTGGAACGGGGCTTCGAGGCCGAGAACCTGACGGTGATCGCCGAGGAGGACATTCTCGGCGACCGCCTTGTGCCCGGCGCGCGCCGTCGTCGTCGCCGCGCCGAGGAGTTTCTGACCGAGGCCTCGACGCTGTCGCCCGGCGATCTGGTCGTCCATATCGAGCATGGGGTGGGCCGCTTCACCGGGCTCGAGACGATCACCGCCCTCGGCGCGCCCCATGACTGCATCGCGCTGGAATACGCCGGCGGCGATCGCCTCTATCTGCCGGTGGAGAATATCGAGCTGCTCAGCCGCTACGGCCATGAGGAGGGGATGCTCGACCGCCTCGGCGGGTCCGCCTGGCAGGCGAAGAAGGCCAAGCTGAAGGAGCGCCTTCGCCAGATCGCCGAGGAACTGATCCGCATCGCCGCCGAGCGGGCGCTGCGCAAGGCGCCCGAACTCGATCCGCCCGAGACCGGCTGGGATGAGTTCCGCGGCCGCTTCCCCTATGACGAGACCGATGACCAGCTTCACGCCATCGAGGACGTGCTGAGCGATCTCGCCAGCGGCAGGCCCATGGATCGGCTGATCTGCGGCGATGTCGGCTTCGGCAAGACCGAGGTCGCCATGCGCGCGGCCTTCGTCGCCGCCATGTCGGGCATGCAGGTGGCGCTGATCGCGCCCACGACGCTTCTGACCCGCCAGCACGCCCAGAGCTTTTCCGAGCGCTTCCGCGGCCTGCCGCTGAAGGTGCGCCAGCTGTCCCGCTTCGTCGGCGCCAGGGACGCGGCCGAAACCCGCGCCGGGCTCGAATCCGGGAAGATCGATATTGTCGTCGGTACCCACGCGCTTCTGGCAAGAAGCGTCAAGTTCAGCCGCCTTGGCCTTGTTATCGTTGACGAAGAACAGAAATTCGGTGTCACCCACAAGGAGCGGCTGAAGCAGCTCCGCGCCGAGGTTCATGTTCTGACACTGACCGCGACACCGATCCCGCGCACCCTGCAGATGGCACTTTCGGGGGTGCGCGAGCTTTCCCTCATCGGCACGCCGCCCATCGACCGGCTGGCGATCCGCACCTATGTCAGCGAGTTCGACACGGTGACCATCCGCGAGGCGCTTCTGCGCGAGAAGTACCGTGGCGGCCAGGCCTTCTTCGTGGTGCCGCGGATCGCCGACATTCCCGAGATCGAGGATTTCCTCAAGACCCACGTGCCCGAGGTCAGCGTCATCGTCGCCCATGGCCAGATGGCCGCGGGCGAACTCGACGACCGCATGAACGCCTTTTATGACGGGCGGGCGGACGTGCTGCTGGCCACGACAATCGTGGAATCCGGCCTCGACATTCCCACCGCCAACACCCTGATCGTGCACCGCGCCGACATGTTCGGGCTGGCGCAGCTTTATCAGATCCGCGGGCGCGTGGGCCGCTCCAAGCTTCGCGCCTACGCCTATTTCACCACCAAGCCGCGGGTAAGGCTGACCCCGACGGCGGAAAAGCGGCTGAAGGTTCTTGCCTCGCTGGAGGGGCTCGGCGCCGGCTTTGCGCTGGCCAGCCAGGACCTGGACATCCGCGGCGCCGGCAACATCCTCGGCGACGAACAGTCGGGGCACATCCGCGAGGTGGGTTTCGAGCTTTACCGCGAGATGCTGGAAGAGGCGATCGGCCGCATGAAGGCGGGCGGGCTCGACCAGGCCACAGAGGCGGACGAAGCCTGGGCGCCTCAGATCAACCTGGGCGTGGCGGTACTGATCCCCGAGCACTACGTGCCCGATCTTGACGTGCGGCTGGAGCTTTACCGCCGTCTGTCCACGCTCCACGACAAGGTGGCGCTCGAGGGCTTCGCGGCGGAACTGATCGACCGGTTCGGAAAGTTGCCGAAAGAGGTCACGGCGCTTCTGAATGTCGTGCGGATCAAGGGCCTTTGCCGGCGGGCGGGGATCGCGCGTCTGGACGGCGGCCCAAAGGGTGCGACGATCCAGTTCCACAAGGACCGCTTTGCCAGCCCGGCCGGCCTGGTGGACTTCATCAACGCCCAGAACGGCCTTGCCAAGGTCAGGGACAACAAGCTGGTCGTGCGCCGCGACTGGCGCGCCGACGCCGACCGGGTCAAGGGCGCCTATGCCGTCGCTTCGGCGCTGGTCAAGGCGGCAGGGGCCGAGAACACCGCCGCCGGCTAGCCGGCGCCTGCCGGGCTATTCGGCCGGGGCGCCGCCTGGCGGTCCGGCGCTGGCGATGCCGGTGTCCTGCGGCGCCATCCGCATCAATGTCAGCGCCAGCGCCGAGCACAGGAATGTCCCCACCAGCAGCGGCAACGGCGTGCCGTCGAAGGCAAGCCCGATGGGGACCGCGATCAGCACCGACAGCACGGTTGAAACGGCGCCGACCACCGACGCGGCCAGCCCGGCGATGTGGCCGAGCGGCTGCAGCGCCAGCGCGTTGAGATTGCCGAAGGTGAGCCCGGCCATCAGAAAGACCGACACCGCCCATGGAAAGAACAGCCAGAAGGGCAGGCCACCGGGCCACATGCCCAGCCAGACCGAGCTGGCCAGCACCAGCGCCAGCACGGTTTGCACCGCATAGGCCGTGGTCGCCAGCCGCCGCATGCCCAGCCGCATGACCAGGGCCGCATTGGTCACCGAACCGCCGGCCGACAGGACCGCCATGGCGGCGAACCACAGCGGAAAGCTCGCGGCGCGGCCGTAGCTGATGTCGAACACCGGCTGCGCCGAAGAGAGCAGGGCGAACATCTGCCCGAATCCCAGCGTCAGGACGGCGATGTAGATCACCACTGCGCGCCGCGACAGCACCTCGGCCAGGCCGGTCCGAAGCGTGGCGATGCGCATCGGCCGCCGCGCCTCGATCGCCACCGTCTCGTTCAGCCGCAGCCACAGCCAGCACGCCGAGATGGCGGCGAACAGGATGAAGGCGGCGAATACCGTCCGCCAGCCAAAGCCGGCTATGATCAGCGCACCCACGGATGGCGCGACCGCCGGCACGATGGTGAAGACCAGCATCACGAAGGACATGATGCGCGCCATCTCGCGCCCGGAATAAAGGTCGCGCACCACCGCGATGGAGACGATCCGCGGTCCCGCGGCCCCCAGCCCCTGGACGATCCGCGCGGCGAGCAAAAGCGGCAGCGATTGGGCGACGCTGGCGACCAGACCGCCCACGAGGTAAAGCCCGATACCCCAGAGCAGCACCGGCTTGCGGCCCATGGCATCCGAAAGCGGCCCGGCAATCAGCGTCGCGGCGCCCATGCCGAACAGGAACGTCGTCAGGATCAGTTGCGCCCGGTTGGGGGCGGCCGGCGTCAGTTCGCGGGCGATCTCGGGCAGGGCAGGCAGCATGGCGTCGATGGAAAACGCGATGGTCGCGAAGAGCATCGCAATCAGTGCCACAAACTCCACACGCCCGATGCGCTGGCCGATCATGACTGGTCTTCGGCCTGTTTCAGCTCGGCAATGGCTTGCGCCCAGACCTCGGGTGGCTGCGCGCCCACGACCGCATAGCGGTCGGCGACGATGAACGTGGGCACGCCGGTGACGCCGATCCGCCGCGCCTCGGCATCCTCGGCCCGCACCTCTTCGAGGTCGGCGTCGGATGCCAGCAGGCGTTCGACCATCGTCCGGTCCATGCCGGCGCGCTCGGCCACATCCGCCAGCACCGCGTGGTCGGATATGTCGCGACCTCCCTCGAAGAAGGCCGTGAACAGTGTCTGCGCCACCGCGGTCTGCTTGCCCTCATGCCCGGCCCAACGGATCAGCCGGTGCGCGTCGATGGTGTTGGGCGTGCGCGGAATGCGGGCATAGTCGATCGTCAGCCCTGCCTTCGCGGCCACCTCCCTGACATGGGCGTCGAGCTGGTCGACCTTCTCGGGGCCGCCGAATTTCTCCTCAAGGTACTGCCGCCGGTCCATCCCCTCGGCGGGCATGTCCGGATTGAGCTGAAACGGCCGCCAGCGCAGCAGGAACGGATGGTCCGGCGCCGCTTCCAGCGCCTGCATCAGGTTCGCCTTGCCGATATAGCACCAGGGGCAGATCGGATCGGAGATGATGTCGAGCGTGATCATGATTGCCTCCAGCCGTGGGCCGCGACAAGCGCCCGGCGCGACAGCTTGCCATTGGCGCCGCGGGGCAGGGTGTCGAGGAAGCGGATTTCTCTGGGACACTTGTACGCCGCCAGATGACGGGTGCAATGGTCCCTGACCGATTCAGCATCCACCCGGCCATCCCCCGCGACAAAGGCGGCGATGACACGCACACCGTCGCGCACCGGCAGGTCGACAGCCGCCACGTCGGCAACCCCGGGCAGCCGGGCGATGCAATCCTCGACCTCGGTCGGCGAGACGCGATAGCCGCCCGCCGTCATCACGTCGTCGGCGCGGCCGAGATAGGCCACCAGCCCGGCGTCATCCATGGTGGCGAGATCGGCGGTGACGAACCAGCCGCCGCGCATGCAGGCAGCGGTTCCGTCCGGGTCGTTCCAGTAGCCCAGCATCAGCCCCGGGTCGCGGCGGTCGATGGCGATCAGCCCCGGTTCGGCCAGAGGCACCGGCTCGTCGCCGCCTTCTTCGGGCAGAAGTGCGATGCGCCTTCCTGGCTGCGGTAGGCCGGCCATGCCGTCGACTGGCGGGCTGTCGGGGCCGAAGGACAGGAAGGTCGAGCATTCCGACATCCCGAGTGCCTGGTAGAGCGGTCGTCCCGT
The DNA here is from genome assembly GCA_050299555.1 of Paracoccaceae bacterium. GTDB lineage: Bacteria > Pseudomonadota > Alphaproteobacteria > Rhodobacterales > Rhodobacteraceae > JBNKWA01. Next base: position 66,849 of record JBNKWA010000030.1, read on the forward strand.
TGTCGTTTCCCATCCGTGGCGCAGGCTGTCCGGCAACGCCTCGCCGGCAGACAGAGCGTGGCGCAGGTGATGGAACGCCTCGGCGGTGGCGTGACCTCGGTCGACCAGACGGCGAAAGATGCCCGGGACGGCGGCGAAGATGGTGGGGCGGTGGCGTCGGATGACCTCGGCCCAGTCCTCGGCGCTGGCCGGTCCGTCATGCACCAGCGCGGTGGCGCCGATGCCCCAGGGGTCGGTCAGCCCGGTGCCGAGCGTATAGGTCCAGTTGAAGGCGCCCGCGTGCAGCATGCGGTCGCCTGGGGTCAGCCCCATCCATCCCCGCCACATCATCTGCCGCGCAAAGGCGGCGCGATGGGCGTGCACCACGCCCCTGGCGCGGCCCGAGGTGCCCGAGGTGTAGACGATATAGGCAGGGTCGTCGGCGCGCGTCGCGGCGAACTCGCCGGTCGGCAGGTCCGCGAATCCGCGCCATTCCGAGGCCTCGATCACCCTCATGCCCGGCTGCGCCGGTGCCGATACCCCGGGGCCGAGGCACAATCCGGCCGGCTGCAGGTCGTCGAGGATGCGTGCAACCTCGTCATCGGTCAGTTGTGCCGACAGCGGCACCGGCAGGGCACCCATGCCCGCCAGCGCGAAGAACAGCACCGGCAATTCGGGTGTGCTCGGCAGCCTCAGCGCCACGCGGTCGCCGCGCCCCAGCCCGGCCTGCCGAAGACCGGTGATCGCGGCGCGAATGCGGCCCTCAAGCTCTGCGTATGTCCAGCGTTCCGTGACACCCTTGGCGGTGACCAACTCCAGCGCCGGTTTGTCCGGCGAGGCCGACGCCCTCGCGGTGACATAGGCGCCGATGTTGAAGTCCGCAGGCGGCGCGGGCGGTTGTCCGCGGTCAGCCAGGGACAGGCCAGCCATGCCTCAGGCCGGACGGGTTTCGCCGCCCGGCCCACTGGGCGAGAAGGCCCGGCGCAGGTCCATGGTGCTGCGTTTGCCGATGTCGCCCCGATTGCGGTCGAGGAACCGTGTCATCGCCGCGTTCCCCGCCGCCCGCAGCCGGTTGAGGAACAGCGGGTCGGGGAACAGCTTGGTGGCGGCGCCGAGCTGGGTCATCAACTCGTCATCGGCGACCGAATGCAGGTTCACCCGCTTCATCATGCCTTTTTCGATGATGCCGTCATCGATCAGCCGGCGTGCGAATTCGATGGCGCGCATTTCCGACAACAACGCGGCGTTGAAGCTGATCTCGTTCACGCGGTTCAGGATGTCCTGCGCCGTGCGTGGCACCTCGTCGCGTTCGATCGGGTTGATGTGGACAATGAGGATGTCGTCGCAAACGGTATGATAGAACAGTGGAAACAGCGCCGGATTGCCCATGTAGCCGCCATCCCAGAACGCCTCTCGCCGCCCGGTCGTGTGATCGTCAATCTCGATCGCCTGATAGAGCGTCGGCAGGCAGGCCGAGGCCAGGATCGCGTCCGCCGTGATCTCGAAGCCGTGGAACACGCGGATCTTGCCGGTGCGCACGTTGGTGGCCGAGATGAACAGTTTCGGGCCCTCGCTGCGGTCGAGGCATTCGTAGTCGACCAGCGTCTCCACGGTCGAGCGCAGCGGGTGATAGTTCAGCGGGTTGAGCTGATAGGGCGAGAAGGTGCGGCTGAGCGCGTCGCCGACGAGATAGGCCGGGCTGTTCTCGACCATGCGCGAATAGAGGTCTGGCGTCGGCGAAAAGATCGTCAGCCAGTCGAGGATGCGGTCGTCGCCCTGGGCCAGGCGCCCGGCGATACCGTCCCAGAAGGTCTCCAGCGCCTTGACGGCGCCCTTGCGGCCGCCGCGCACCCAGCCCGACTTCAACGCCGCCGCATTCATCGCCCCGGCCGAGGTGCCCGAGATACCCTCGATCTCGATGTCGTCCTCGTCCAGCAGCCGCTCCAGCGCGCCCCAGGTGAAGGCGCCGTGGGCGCCGCCCCCCTGCAGGGCGAGATTCAGGCAGGCCCCGGTCACAGTGCCGTCCATCCGCCGTCGACGCTGATCGTCGTGCCGGTGATCTGCTCGGCCGCGTCCGAGCACAGGAACAGCGCGGTGCCGCCGATCTGTTCGACAGTGGCGAACGTCCTCGACGGCTGGCGGTCCAGCATCACCTCGCGGATCACCGTCTCGCGGTCCATGTTGTGGGCCTTCATCTGGTCGGGGATCTGCGCCTCCACCAGCGGCGTCAGCACGTAGCCCGGGCAGATGGCATTGCAGGTGATGGCTTCCTCGGCGGTCTCCAGCGCAGTCACCTTGGTCAGCCCGACGATGCCATGCTTGGCCGCCACATAGGCCGCCTTGAAAGGCGAGGCGGTCAGCCCGTGGGCCGAGGCGATGTTGACGACCCGGCCCCAGCCTTCCTTGCGCATCAGCGGCAGGGCCGCGGCAGTGGTGTGAAAGGCGGAACTGAGGTTGATGGCGATGATGGCGTTCCATTTCTCAATCGGAAAGTCGGGGATCGGCGCCACGAACTGGATACCGGCGTTGTTGACCAGGATGTCGACGCTGCCCAGCTTCTCGGCCGCCGTCGTCACCAGCGCCCGGCATTCGTCGGCCTTGGACATGTCGGCCTTGATGTAGACCGCCTTCACATTGTGCTCGGCGGCGACCTTCTCGGCCAGGGCGTGGTCCTCGGCCCGGTCGGTGAACGAGTTCAGCGCCACGTTGATGCCCGCCGCCGCCATGGCCTCGGCGATACCAAGCCCGATGCCCGAGTTGGAGCCGGTGATGACGGCAGTCTTGCCCGCTATGCCCATTGGATTATTCCCCATGCTGCGATCCTCGCGACGCAACATATGTGCTGCGGATGCGAAATGACAGCAAGATCACGCAATTGGCAGCCGTGGGACCCAGCGCCGGACAGGCCCCTTGCAGGCCCGGGCCGGGCACAAAAAAACGCCCTCCGGATGGAGGGCGTTCAGTTATTGAGGCAGGTTTCATACAGGCAAGAAACCTATCGAGCAGTGGGTCATTTATACGCAATCGGCCGCCTGCCGCCAAGATAAAATTTGTGTGTCCCCAAGGGCTAGCTATGATCGGTTGAGGCAGTTTCGTACCGACGGGGGGCTGAGGCATGCGCTTGCGCAGAGGATTGTTGGCGTTGGCGGCGGTGGTGATGGCGTCGACCGCGCCATTTTCGACGCTGGCCGAGCCGAAGCATGGCATCGCTATGTATGGCGAACCGGCGCTGCCACCTGATTTTGTGTCACTCCCCTATGCCAACCCCGACGCGCCCAAGGGCGGCAAGATCGTGTTCGCCGAGGCTGGTGGCTTCGATTCCATGAACCCCTGGATCCTCAAGGGCAAGGCGCCCTGGGGGGTCAGGGTGCATGTCTACGAGTCGCTTCTGGGGCGTAGCTACGACGAACCCTTCACGCTTTACGGGTTGCTCGCCGAATCGGTCGAGGTGGGGCCGAATCGCGAATGGGTGGAGTTCCACCTCCGCCCGGAGGCGGCATTCTCGGATGGCACGCCGGTCACGGTCGAGGACGTGATCTGGTCGTTCGAGACCCTCGCCGAGAAGGGTGTGCCGCGCTATCAGACCGCGTGGGCCAAGGTTGCCTCGTCCGAGCCGGTGGGCGAGCGCGGGGTGCGGTTCACCTTCAACGCCGAGGATAACGAGCTGCCGCTGATCATCGGCCTGCGGCCGGTGCTGAAGAAGGCCGACTGGGATGGCCGGGACTTTTCGGAAAGCTCGCTCGACGTGCCCACCGGCTCAGGACCCTACGTCGTCGGCGGTTTCGAGCCTGGCCGCTTCATCGAGTTCAACCGCAATCCGGACTACTGGGGCAGGGATGTGCCCTTCAACCGCGGTCAGCACAACTTCGATGTCATCCGCTACGACTACTATGCCGATTCCGGGGTGATCTTCGAAGCATTCAAGGCCGGCGAGGCCTCGACCTGGCGCGAGACCAACCCGGCACGGTGGCAAAGCGAGTACGATTTCCCCGCCATGCGGTCAGGAGAGATCGTGAAATCCGAGATCCCGCACCAGAGGCCCTCGGGCATGGAGGGGTTCGTCTTCAACTCGCGCCGGCCGCTGTTTGCCGACTGGCGGGTGCGTCAGGCGCTGATCGAGGCGTTCAACTTCGAGTTCGTCAACCAGACCCTGAACGGCGGTATCCTGCCGCGGATCCAGAGCTTTTTCGGCAACTCGTATCTGGGCATGGATCAAGGGGCTGCCGAGGGCAAGGTGCGGGAGCTTCTGGAGCCCTTTGCGGCCGATCTGCTGCCCGGCACGCTCGAAGGGTACAGTCTGCCGGTGTCGGACGGGTCGGACAGGAACCGCACCAACATGCGCTCGGCAGCGGCGCTGCTTGAGGAGGCCGGCTGGACCCTGCAGGACGGGGTGCTGAAGAACGCCGAGGGCACGCCCTTTGCCTTCACGCTGATGATCAGTTCTCCCGCGCACGAGGCGGTGGCCAACCTCTATGCGGATGCGCTCAAGGGCCTCGGGATCACCATGGACGTCGCCATGGTCGACAGCGCCCAGTTCACCGAGCGCAAGAACGCCTACGACTACGACATGTTCATCAACATCTGGATCCTGTCGCTGTCACCCGGCAACGAGCAGTATCTCTACTGGGGCCGCAAGGGCGTGACCGAACCCGGGACCCGCAACTATTTCGGCATGGATTCGGCCGCCGCCGAGGCGATGATCGACACCATGCTGGCCACCCGCGAGCCCGAGACGTTCACCGCCGCAGTGAAGGCGCTCGACCGCATCCTGATGGCCGGCCGCTATGTCGTGCCGCTGTGGTATTCCGACAAGAGCTTGCTGGCGCACAAGGCCGAGCTGCACTACCCCGAGCGGCTGCCGATCTATGGCGACTGGCTGGGGTTCCTGCCCGATGTCTGGTGGTCCGAGCCCTGAGGCGGGGGAGGCGCCGCCTTCGGGCCCATCGAGGGCCCTCGGCGGCGGTCGCTGACGCTCCGGGCGCCGGGTGGGAGG
>JBNKWA010000031.1:0-53644 GCA_050299555.1 Paracoccaceae bacterium
CCCCGGACCCGAGGCCGGGCGCGATCTTCAGGCAGCGTTGCAGGCGGCGCGGGTTTTCGGCGGAGCGCCGGACGGTGCCGCTGGCGGGACCCGCGCGCAGGGCGCAGGCCCGCCAGGGCCAAGCGGGCGCGCGGGCCGGGCCCAAAGGGCGCCGACGCCGGCAGGCGGAGGCGGACTGCGGGAGCCCCCGGACCCCGGCCTTCGGGCTTAACGGTGCAGCGCCGGGTAAAGCGCCCGGTAGTGCTCCAGCGCCTCGCGGTAGCGGGCATGGGCCCCCTGGTCGGGGACAAAGCTGCGCTCGACCCTGGGCGCGGTGCAGACATCGGTCGGTTCGGCCCCGGTGGCGGCGGCGATCGCCAGCCGCGCCGCGCCGAAGGCACCGCCGAAATCGCCCTTCTCGGGCAGGTCCAGCACCAGCCCGGTGACATCGGCCATGATCTGCAGCCACAGATCCGAGTTGGCGCCGCCGCCGATGGCAAAGACCCGTTCCACCTCGGTGCCGGCCTCCCTGAGCGCCGTCAGGCAGTCGGCAAAGGCAAACGCAACCCCTTCCAGCACGGCGCGCGCAAGCGCACCCAGGTCCGAGACCTGGGCCAGGCCGGTGAAGGCCCCCCTGGCGTCGGGATTGTTGTGCGGCGTCCGCTCGCCGGAGAGGTAGGGCAGGAAGAACACCCCGTCGGTGCTGGCGTCCGCCGCCGCCTCCGCCAGCGCTGCCGGCGACTTGCCGGTGATCCGGGCCAGCCAGTTCAGGCTGTCGGTGGCCGACAGGATCACCCCCATCTGGTGCCAGGTGCCGGGGACCGCGTGGCAGAAGGCGTGCACCGCGTTGGCGGTGTTGGGCATGAAGGCGGGGGTGGAGACGAAAAGCACGCCCGAGGTGCCGAGCGACAGGAACCCGCTGCCGGGCGCGATGGCGCCCACCCCGCAGGCCGAGGCGGCATTGTCGCCGCCGCCGCCGGCCACCACTGGCGCCCCGGTCATGCCCCAGCGCCGGGCCAGCTCGGGCCGCAGCGTGCCGCCCGGAGCCGAGCCCTCCACCAGCGCCGGCATCTGCGCCTCGTCCAGCCCGGTGGCGGCCAGCAGCGCCGGCGACCAGGCCCGCGCCGCCACGTCGAGCCATAGCGTGCCGGCGCTGTCGGACATGTCCGAGATGTAGTCGCCGGTCAGCTTCAGCCGCACATAGTCCTTGGGCAGCAGCACCCTGGCGGTGGCGGCGAAGATATCGGGCTCGTGGCTGCGGACCCACTCCAGCTTGGGCGCGGTGAAGCCCGGCATGACGATGTTGCCGCCGATGCCGCGGAAGTCGGCCCGCTCCTCCAGCGCCCTGCATTCCGCGCCCGAGCGGCCATCGTTCCACAGGATCGCCGGGCGCAGTGGACGGTCGTCGGCGCCCAGCAGCGTCGCCCCGTGCATCTGCCCCGAAAGACCGATCGCCGCCACCGCGGCAACCGCCGCCGGCTCGGCCGCGGCAAGCTGGTCGAGGGCCGACTCAACCGCCCGCCACCAGTCATCGGGGTCCTGCTCGGACCACCCGGCATGGGGCCGCGACACCTCCAGCGCCGCATGCGCTTCCGACAGGGGCGCCTGATCCTCGCCGATCAGCACCGCCTTCACCCCCGACGTGCCGATGTCGAGCCCGAGATAGTTGGCCATTGTCTCCTCCCCCGCGTTCTTGCCACGGGAGACTACGGCAGGCGGCGCCTACCTCAAGAGGAAAGACGCATTTGCAGTGACTGCGGGTTCGCGCGGGATGCGGGTTGGCCGAAAGGCAGCGCCCGCCTGCCCTTGGGGTGGCGGGCGCGCTCCCGGGCCGGTCCGGCCCGGTTGCAGGTGGCGGGCAGCCCTTCCGGCTGGTCACCCGCTGCGGCAGCGTCGGTGAGGCACACGGGCCGGACCGGGGCCGCCGCTCGGAATCTACTGCGACGGCAGCGCGGCCGGGGCCGCTTCTCCGCCTTCGGGCGCCACCGGCTCGTATTCCGGCATCGCCTCAAGCTCTTCCTCGGTCATTGCGACCCTGAGCCTGATCGGCCCCTCGGCGGGCGGCTGTGCCAGCGGATCGGTGGCCTGGCCGGCACCGGGATCGGTTGCCGGATCGGCGGCCGTCAGGTCACCGCCGGCCTCGGGATAGGCGGCCTCTGGCACCGGCTCCCTGGTGATGTCGAACTGGTCCAGGGGCAGGGCCACGCGATGCGCCCCGATGCCGAGGAAGCCGCCGAACTTCACGACGGCGGCATCGACCTCGCCGCTCGAGGTGAACACGATGTCGCTGATGCTGCCGACCTTTTGCTCATCGGGGCCATAGACCGGCTGGCCGATCAGATCCTCGGCGGTCACGTCTTGCGGCGCTATTCCGGCCATCTCGGTGGCCGGCTTCCCGGGTATCACAGTCTCAGATACCGCGGCCTCGGGCGCCATGGTTGCCCCGCCGGTGTCGCCTTCCGCCGGCAAGGCCAGGGGATCCGACTCCGCGGGTGCGGTCACGGTCTGCGCAAACGCGACCGGGGACATCAGCAACAGTACAGCGGTTGTCGATACAAGGCGTTTCATGTCGTCCTCCTTCGTCTTGACGGTCCACCGCCAGGCAGAGACAACGCCCCGCCTGGCCCACATCTGGGTCGCGGCACCGAAAAGGCGAGGAATCGGCGAATCCATCGGCGGATCGCTGCCAGCACGACAACCGCGCAGCGCGCTTGAAGACGAACCTCGCAGCGCATAAGCCATAGGCGACACGCCCCGGGGTTGTCCCCGGGAACCCGAAACGCCCGAGACCAAGCCCAAGCGGAGGTGCCCCCGTGGCCGACGATCCCAAGCCAGACGACAGCAAGGAAGACGAAGGCCGCGGTCCCGATCCGGTCGCCTCGAGGCTGATGAAATCCCGCCAGATCATCATCTGCGAGGAGATCAACCAGAAGATGGCCAAGCGGGTGATCGCCCAGCTTCTGGCCATGGCCGACGAATCCGACGACCCGATCACCGTCTTCATCAACAGCCAGGGCGGCCACGTGGAGTCGGGCGACACGATCCACGACGTGGTCCGCTACATCACGCCGCGGGTGAAGATGATCGGCACCGGGTGGGTGGCCAGCGCCGGTACCCACATCTACCTCGCCGCCGACAAGGCCGATCGCATGTGCCTGCCGAACACCCGCTTTCTGATCCACCAGCCCTCGGGCGGCGTCGGCGGCCAGGCCACCGACATCAACATCCAGGCCGAGCAGATCGAGAAGATGCGCGAGCGCCTTGCAAGGGTCATCGCCGATGCCACCGGCCAGCCGCTCGACCGGGTCATCAAGGATATCGACCGCGACCACTGGCTGACCGCCCAGGAGGCCATCGACTACGGCATCGTGTCGAAGGTGGTTGCCACCGCAGCCGAGGTGGCCTGACGGTTTCCGGCGGCCCGGATCAGCCCTGGGCCGCCGCCTTCTTCAGCGCCGGATAGCGCGACACCTTGCGCCCCGTCATGGCGGCGAAATAGCCGCGCATGCGGGCAATGGCGAAGCGGGCGTTGCGTATCCGTGCGGTCGAAACGCTCGGCCGGATCGGTGCCGTGATGATGCCGATGAACAGGTCCCGCACCGCCCTGTACCCGGCCTTGACCAACATCCGGAAACACTCGATGCGGCCTTCCTTCTGACCCAGGTGCTTGACCGCGATATGGCCCACGGTCCAGTGCACCGAGGCCTCGCGGACCAGCCGGAAGTCCTCGCTGTCGCGATCCGGCACGACTTCCTCGAACACCACCGCGTCCTCGACCCAGACCACTTGCCCGCAATGGCGGTGATAGCGGTTGAACAGCTCGGTGTCCTCGCCCCCGGTCAGGTTGAAATCGGGATCGAAGCGCCAGCCAAGCCCGTCCTCGGCAAAGATCGAGCGATGCAGCAGCGCATTGCAGGTTCCGCCCCGGCGCCCGTCCGAGCCGGTCACCGGGTTGTCCCAGACGCTGCGGCGCTGGGCCAGCTCCCGCGTATCCCTGTAGAGCAGCCGCTGGCGGCCGGTGAACATCCGGTCCTGGGGGTAAAGCTCGGTCACCGCCATCAGCCGCTTCAGCCAGCCGCGGTGCGCGGTCTGGTCGTCGTCGAACCAGGCGATCCACTCGGCGCCCAGGCGCACGGCTTCGCTCGCCGCCCGGTTGCGGACCGAGCTGAACCCCGGCTCCGGCTCCAGTGCGAAGGCGACCGGAAACGGCATCTGCACGTCCTTCAGCTTCTCCGGCAGGCTGGCTTCGGGCGCATTCTCGACGATCAGCAAGCCCATGTCGAAATGGTCGGGCGGGTCCAGCTCTGCCAGCGAGGCCATGGCGGTGCGCAACTGCGCCTCGCGGTCGCGGGTGCAGACGGCGATCCAGACCATCGGGCGCCGGCCCGGCTGGCTCTCCGGCCCGGCGTCCGCGGTGGCGGCTTTGCGTTCGCGCCTGGATGCGACAGTTGGCGGCTTGGTCTGTTCGGCGACGCTCACCGGCACCTCCTTGTCAGGCTGGTTCGGCGGACAGCACCTCGAACGGTACGCCCGGCGCGACCTTCGCGCAGCGGATCACCAGCGACGTCTTGACCGATGCCACATTCGGCGCGGCGGTCAATGCCTCGGTCAGGAAACTCTGAAAAGTTGAAAGATCCGGCGCGGTACATTTCAATATGAAGTCGATTTCGCCGTTCAGCATATGGCATTCGCGCACAAGTGGCCACCCACGGGCCAACGCCTCGAAGGCCTTGAGGTCCGCCTCGGCCTGGCTTTTCAGGCTGACCATGGCGAAGACCTGCACCTCGAAGCCCAACTCGCGCGCGTTGATGACCGCGTGATAGCCGGTGATCAGGCCCTGTTCCTCCAGCGCCCTGACCCGACGCAGGCAGGGCGGCGCCGAGATTCCCACGCGCCGCGACAGCTCGACATTGGTCATCCGGCCGTCGGCCTGCAGCTCGGCGAGGATGTGCATGTCGATGGGATCGAGCTTGATTCGTGGCATGGCCCCTCGCCCCGGACCGAAACCGGCAAGGCTCCGGGTCCGGATTCAAAACCTGAAGCGGGATGCCGGGACCGGTGCCGATCCGGCTTCGCTTCAGCGTGCAGTTGCACTTCTATCGCAGCGGCGCCGAGGGGCGCAACATTGTTTCCCGATCCGGCAATTTTCTTCGCCAATCACGTCCGGGGCCGACCCGGCCGGGCGGTTTGATATCGCCTCGGGGCGTGGCTATATACGGGCGTCTCGCGAGGGGAATTCCGTGATGTCCGACGTCAAGCACAGCCGCCTTCTCATCATCGGCTCGGGTCCGGCCGGCTATACCGCCGCCGTCTATGGCGCGCGCGCCATGCTGAATCCGGTGCTGATCCAGGGTATCCAGCCGGGCGGCCAGCTCACCATCACCACCGAGGTCGAGAACTGGCCCGGCGATACCGAGGTGCAGGGGCCGGCGCTGATGGAGCGGATGGAGGCCCATGCCCGCGCCGTCGGCACCGAGATCGTCTCCGACCACATCTCGGCCCTCGACCTTTCGGCGCGGCCGTTCCGTGCCAGCGGCGAGACCGGCACGACCTATACCGCCGATGCGCTGATCCTGGCCACCGGCGCCCAGGCGAAATGGCTCGGCCTGCCCTCGGAAGAACGGTTCAAGGGCTTTGGCGTCTCGGCCTGTGCCACCTGCGACGGGTTCTTCTATCGCGGGCTCGAGGTGGTGGTGATCGGTGGCGGCAACACCGCCGTGGAAGAGGCGCTGTTCCTGACCAACTTCGCCTCCAAGGTGACGCTGGTGCATCGTCGTGACGAGCTCCGCGCCGAGAAGATCCTGCAGGACCGGCTGTTCAAGCACCCCAAGATCGAGACCGTCTGGCACCATGTGCTCGACGAGGTGGTGGGCGAGGACGACCCCCTCGGCGTCACCGGCGTCAAGCTCAGGCACGTGGATACCGGTGCGGTCACCGAGCTGCCGGCCAAGGGCGTCTTCATCGCCATCGGTCACACCCCGGCGACGGAACTGGTGCGCGACCAGCTCGAGATGCACAACGGCGGTTACGTCAAGGTGGTGGCCGGATCGACCCGCACCTCGGTGCCCGGCGTGTTCGCCGCCGGCGATCTGACCGACCACGTCTACCGCCAGGCGGTGACCTCGGCCGGCATGGGCTGCATGGCGGCGCTCGACGCCGAGCGCTATCTCGCCGCCGAGGAGGCCGCCGGCAACCTTCAGCCCGTCGCCGCCGAGTAGCCGTCATGAACCGGATCGACCTCGGCGGGCGGGTGGCGGTCGTCACCGGCGGCGCCCAGGGCATCGGCTTCGCGATCGCCCGGCGGCTGATCGCCTCGGGCGCGCGCGTCAGCCTCTGGGACCGCGACGAGGCGGCGCTCGGGGTCGCGGTTGCCGAGCTCGGCGACCAGGCCTCGGCCGAGACCGTCGACATCACCGACCTGCCCGGCCTCGAGATCACCCATGGCGAGGTCGAGGCGCGGCTCGGCCCGGTGGCGATCCTGGTCAACTCCGCCGGCATCGCCGGCAACAACGCCAGTCTCGACGAATACGACCCCGCCGAATGGCGCCGCGTCGTCGAGGTCAACCTCAACGGCACCTTCTACGTCAACCGCGTCGTGGTGCCGTCGATGAAGGCGCAGAACTACGGCCGCATCGTCAACATCGCCTCGGTCGCCGGCAAGGAGGGCAACCCCAACCTTTCGGCCTATTCCGCCGCCAAGGCCGGCGTCATCGGGCTGACCAAGTCGCTCGGCAAGGAGCTCGCCGGCTACGACATCGCCGTCAACGCCGTCACCCCGGCCACTGCGAAGACCCGCATCCTCGACACCCTGACCGACGAGTTCATCGAATACATGCGCGTGCGCATCCCCCGCGGCCGCTTCCTCGAGGTGGACGAGGCCGCCGCCATGGTCGCCTGGCTGGTCTCGGCCGAGAACAGCTTCACCACCGCCTCGGTGTTCGATCTCTCCGGCGGCCGCACCACCTACTGACCCGAACCCGGGTCACGATGCTGTCGTTTGCCGCCCCGCCTGCCTTGCCCTAGACTGCCACGAAACAACCAAGGGGAGAATCCGCCATGGCCCTGGGCGACGACATCGGGCGTATCGTCTATTTCGGTGACAGCCTGAGCGATCACGGCGCGGTCTGGGACCTCACCTCCCAGCTTCTGTTCCTGCCGCTGCCGCCGGAAGCCTATGGCTACCAGCAGAAGTTCACCAACGGCGAGACCTATTCCGGGCTGGTTCCGGGGCTCCTCGGCATCGGCGACGTGGACTATTACGCCATCGGCGGCGCCCGGGCGCTGGGCGTGCGCACCCTCGGCGACTTTACCGCCGCCGGCGCCGGCGCGTCGCTGCTCAGGCCCGGGGCCGATCCGGCGCTGCTGGCGCTCGACGTCAATCTCGGCGGCCAGCTGCAGCGCTTCCTCGCCGCCGAGGCCCTGAACCCCGACGACACGCCCACCGCCGCCTCGATCCTGATCGGGCTCAACGACCTCAACAACTTCACGCCCATGAACCCGGCCACCACCGAGGCCGAGGCCATGGCACTGGCCGCTGCGCTGGTCCAAACCACGCTCGGCACGGCCGGGGCGCTGGCGACCGTCGGCGGCGTCGACGAGATCATCCTGCACACCCTGCCCGGGGCCTCGTTCTTCCCCGGCTCGCAGTTCCAGGACCCGGTGCTGGTCTCGCTCGGCGACACGCTGATCGCGGGCATCAACGACGCGCTCAAGCTGGGCGCCGGCGCGCTCTCGCTGGCCGGCATATCGACCACCGTGGTCGATTTCGCCGCCATGGCCGCCGAGGTGGCCGCCGACACCACCAGCTTCGGCTTTGTCGCGCCCATCGGCCAGCAGAAGCTGTTCGGAACCGGGGCCGATCCGGCGATCGTCGACACGCCCGCCGGGCCGGTGCCGTTCTTCCCCGAGAACCCCGCCGTTGCGGCGCTCGACCCCGACCAGATCCCGTTCTGGGACCTGCTGCACCCCAGCGCCGCCCTGCACGGGGTGCTGGCCGCCTTCGAGGCCGCCTCGCTGACCGATGGCGTCAAGTTCCTCGGCGACGGCAACGATTCGCGCCTCGGCGCCTGCTGGGACACGGTCTTCGCCGGCGCCGGCAACGACAGGCTGGTGCTGCTCAAGGGCGAGGCGGCGGTCTTCGGCGGTCTCGGCGACGACTTCATCTTCGCCGGCCGCGACGATGACATTGCCGCCGGCGGCTCGGGCGACGACCGGATCGGCGGCGGCAAGGGTGCCGACGTGGTCGCCGGCAACCTGGGCGACGACATCCTGCTGGCGGGCGCCGGCGACGACGTCGTGATCGACGGCCTCGGCTCCGACCGGGCCTTTGGCGGCGGCGGCGACGACGCCTTCCTCCATGTCGATGCCGCCCTGATCGGTGGCGCAACCGGCGCCGATCACGATGTCTTCTTCGGCGGCTCGGGCCACGACACCGCCTATCTGGTGGTCGGCGACGACAACCGCGCTGCGGTCGAGGCGGAGCTTGCCGCCGGCCGCCACGTGCACCACAGCGCCACGCTGGGGCTGACGCTGGTCGGCGTCGAGGACGTGGTGTTCCTCGACGACCGTGCCGGCTTCGGCGATCTGGAACTGGCCGCGCGCCTTGGCGAGGCCGACCTCTGGGGCCTGATCTGAGTCCTGCCGCGGCAAGGCGCCGCGCCAGGGTGCGCGGCGGCATGGACCGCGGCACCCCATGGTCGATGCACCGATCCCCGTCCGCGCCCCCCGTTCCGGCGTGGGCGCGGGCCTGCCTCGCGCCTCAGGCGTAGGCCGGCGAGGGCTGCAGCGCCGGCGCAAAGGCCGCCGCCTCGAAGCCCTTCATCACCGGTCGCACCATCGCTCGGCGCTCGATGCCGCCATCCGCGCGGGCAAGTTCGGGGAAGATGGCCAGGATCTCGGCCCGCTGGGCCTCGCCAACCAGGCCGATCGACTGCTCGTCGGCGTTGAAGCTCTCGCTCCACGCGCCGTTCGACAGCACCACCTCGTGGCGGTCGAACATGAAATGGATGTAGGTGACGCCGGCGCCGGCCGGCTCGCGGGTGATGCCGCGGCCGTCGATCAGGTGCTCGGCGGCGACCAGCACCTCGGCCTCGCCGTAAAGGATCGCCATGTGCGCGTCCGCCACCAGCACCCGGTGCTGGGGCGAGACCACCAGATCGGCGGCGGGCCGGGCCTGCCCCATCGCCCCGGCGCGCAGGCGCACCGGCCTCAGCGCCGGCTTCTCGGTCAACTCGCCTGCCGAGAAGCTGCGCCGTCCGGTCCAGCGCACCACCTGATAGCCGTTGTCGCGGGTCAGGACGCGGTCACCCACGGCCAGGTCTTCCACCGGCACCGGCCCGGCATCGGTCTCGATCAGCGTGCCGGGCGTGAAGCAGACATAGGACGGGATCGAGGCATAGGGGATGCTGGTGGTGGTGGAATAGAGCTTGAGCGCCGTCAGCTTGTCGCCGACATCGATATACCCCTCCAGCACCACGATCCGGTCCACCGCGTCGGCGACGCCGTCATACTTGGCCGACAGATACGCGAACTTGACGTCGCGGCCGCGGATCTTGGCGGTGTAGATCTCCACGCCGGGGGTGAACCAGTAGGGATAGGCGGTGTCCTCGAACACCGTACTGCCGATCTGGAACTGACCCGAGCTTTCGTTCAGGTCGAGATTCGGATCGTCGTCGACAATCGTTGCCGTACCCGTCGCGATGGCATTGATCGGCCGATGAAGTAACGGATCACCAGTTACGGTTATGTACTGAAAGCTTGCCATGCCGAATTCCGGCCTGTTCTTTTTTTCATTGGCGAGGAACTGGGTGGAAACTGGTGACGCACTTGGGACGGGGGATCATTTTTCCCGTCGTTAAGCGGTCGTTAACCTTGGTTTATGGCGAAAAATTGTACGAAATTGAGCGGATTTGGGCGGCCGCCGGCCTGTGGCCGGCCTGCCACCCCGAACCGGCATCAGCCGGGCCGCGGCAACCGTCCCCACGGAAAGGCGTTGTATATCAATGAGTTAAGGTGGCGTCCCCATGGGGACGCCTTGCGGCAGCGCCCGATCGCGCCCAAATCGCCGCCGGGCCGCTCCCCGCCCGCCCACCCTCGCGCCCCGACGGCGATCTTGAGCGCGATCGGGCGTCCGGCTGGCCGGTGTCCGCGACGTGTCCCCGAGGTGTCCCCACGGGAAATCGTTTCAAGTCAGAGGCTTGACCCCCCGTCCCCATGGGGACGCAGGAAAACCGCCGGGCCGGCGGCCCGGATCAGTGCACCGAGACGGGCACGAACTCGTTGATCCGCGCCAGGGTGAAGGCATTGTCCCGGCTATTGGTCAGCGCCAGCCGCGATCCGTTTTGGTCGTGGATCGCGAACAGCTCGGTCTCGTCGCCCACCTGGCTGCGCACCTGCTCGGGCAGGTCGCTCACCGCAACCGGCCGCACGTAGACGATCTGCTTGCCGGCATGGTCCTTGAAGGAGGGAAAGTCTGCCATCACTCGGTACCCTTTCTGATCCTGATCGTCCGCACCACCGCCTCGGGCGCCTGGCGCGTCAGACTGACATGCAGCAGCCCGTTCTCGAGCGCCGCACCCACCACCTCCATGCCCTCGGCCAGAACGAAGCTGCGCTGGAAGCGCCGGGCTGCGATGCCCCGATGCAGGAACTGGCGGCCCGCGCTGT
Source organism: Paracoccaceae bacterium (assembly GCA_050299555.1). Classification (GTDB taxonomy): domain Bacteria; phylum Pseudomonadota; class Alphaproteobacteria; order Rhodobacterales; family Rhodobacteraceae; genus JBNKWA01. Next base: position 10,645 of record JBNKWA010000031.1, read on the forward strand.
CGTCTTCCTGCCGGCCCCTGATGATGAGCTGGGCATTCTCGACGGTGATCGCGAGCTGATCCTCGCTGAATCCGGCCACCGCCAACGTGATGCGATAGCTGGCCTCGTCGCATTGCTCGATGTTGTAGGGCGGGTAGCCGTCGTTCCCCGACTTGGCCGTGCGCTCCACCAGCCGGTCGAGCTGCTCGAAACCGAGAAGAAACGGATGCGAGCCATAGGTCATCTGCGTCATACCTCCGCCAGCCCTTGTCCAAGCGACCTGCATTCAAGGCCCCGCAGGCGGCAACCTTGATGCTTGAAAATATGGGTGCGGAAAGCGGATAACTCAAGGGGGCGAGCAGAAAGGCGACCGGCGAGTCGACATGAACGAACCGACCATGATGAGCCAGGCGGACATGCTGCGACAGCGGCTTGAGCTGCTGCGCCAGGAGCACCGCGACCTCGACGCGGCCATCGAGGCGATGGAGGCGACCGGCCGCGCCGATGTCCTGGCCGTGCGGCGGCTGAAAAAGAAGAAGCTGGCGCTGAAGGACGAGATCAGCCGCGTCGAGGACGAGCTTACCCCCGACATCATCGCCTGAGAGGTCCGCATGGCGGCCGCCGGCTTGCGGCCCGCGCCGGCCCCTTTATAGTGCCCGCCTCGAATTGGGCAGCGGGGGCAGGCAATGGGTGCGCCGAAGATCGGAATCGTCATGGGCAGCCAGTCCGACTGGGCGACCATGCGCGAGGCGGCGGCGATCCTCGACGCCCTCGAGGTGCCGCACGAGGTACGGATCGTCAGCGCCCACCGCACCCCCGACCGGATGTTCGCCTATGCCGGGGCGGCGTCCGAACGCGGACTGGTCGCGATCATCGCCGGGGCCGGCGGCGCCGCGCATCTGCCCGGGATGCTGGCGGCCAAGACCCGGGTGCCGGTGCTCGGCGTGCCGGTGCAGTCGGCGGCGCTGAGCGGGCTCGACTCGCTGCTGTCCATCGTCCAGATGCCCAAGGGGGTGCCGGTGGCGACCTTTGCCATCGGCCCGGCCGGGGCGGCCAATGCCGGCCTCTTCGCGGCGGCGTTGGTGGCGACCGCCGACGCGGGCGTCGCGGCGCGGCTCGAAGCCTGGCGCGCGGCCCAGAGCGAGGCGGTGCCCGAGACCCCGGCCGATGGCTGAGACGGCCGCCCTGCCGCCGGGCAGCACCATCGGCATCCTCGGCGGCGGCCAGCTGGGGCGGATGCTGGCGCTGGCGGCGGCGCGGCTGGGGCTTCGCTGCCACATCTACGAGCCGGGTGCGGCGCCGCCCGCCGGGCAGGTCGCGGCGGCGACGACCACCGCCGGCTATGACGACGAAGCGGCGCTGGCCGCCTTTGCCCGCTCGGTGGACGTGGTCACCTACGAGTTCGAGAACGTGCCGGCGGCGGTCGTCGACCTGCTGGCGCCGCTGGTCCCCGTGCGGCCGGGACGGCAGGCGCTGGCGGTGGCCCAGGACCGGGTGGCCGAGAAGGACTTCCTCGCCGGGATCGGGCTGACCGTCGCTCCTTATGCAGCCGTGGCAACGGCCGACGAGCTGGCGGCCGCGGTCGACCGCGTCGGCCTGCCGGCGATACTGAAGACGCGGCGGCTCGGCTATGACGGCAAGGGGCAGGTCCGCATGCGGACACCGGGTGAGGCCGGGGCGGCGCTGGCGGCGATGGCCGGCGCACCGGCGGTGCTGGAGGGGTTCGTGACCTTCGAGCGCGAGATCTCGGTCATCGCCGCCCGCGGGCGGGGCGGCAGCGTGGCGGCCTACGATCCCGGTGAGAACGTGCACCGTGACGGCATCCTCGACACCACCACGGTGCCGGCGGCGATCCCGGCGGCGCTGGCCGAAGAGGCCAAGGCGATGGCGGGGCGCATCCTGACGGCGCTCGACTATGTGGGCGTGATCGGGGTGGAGATGTTCGTCACCGGCGACGGGCTGGTGGTCAACGAGATCGCCCCGCGGGTGCACAATTCCGGCCACTGGACCCAGAATGCCTGCGTGATCGACCAGTTCGAGCAGCACGTGCGGGCGGTGGCCGGCTGGCCGCTGGGCGACCCGCGTCGCCATTCGGACGCGGTGATGACCAACCTGATCGGCGATGCGGCGGCAGGCTGGGCCGGGGTGACGGCGGACGGCCTGCACCTCTATGGCAAGGCCGAGGCAAGGACCGGCCGCAAGATGGGCCACATCAACCGGATCATGCCGCTCGGCACCCTGCGGGACTAGACCCAGAGGACAGGCGTCCCCATGGGGACGGGGGGTCAATGTGCTGGAATCGTGAGAAATCCCGTGGGGACGGTCTGGGGACGCCGGTGATCGCGCCTCGGTCGCTCCCCCCGCGCCCACAGGCGCCACTTGGGGCGCGAGGGTGGCGTCCCCATGGGGACGGATTGCAAGTGTCTGTTTTAAAACGATAAAATTGTTAACGCGCGTGGGGACGCCCTTGGGGAGGCCATGGCGCCGCCCTGGTGCCTCCTCCTCGGGCAGCGCCAGTCCGTGCCGGGGCGCGGGGGGTGGCAGGCTTGCCACGGGAGCATCCGGACTGAGGTGATGCGCCAACTCGCGCCCGGGCGCGAGGGTGGGTGGGCGGGGAGCGCCCGGGCGCGAGCGGATGATGCGGCTGCCCTGCCATCAGCCGTCCGCCAGTTCCTGCGCAACCTCCCAGACATGTCCCGCCGGGTCGGCGAAGGCGGCGGTGCGCCTGCCCCAGGGGCGGTCCATGGGTCCGTTGAGAAGCGGAACCCCGAGCGCGGCGAGATCGGCGCACACGGCGTCGGCATCCGCTACCTTGACGGTGTAGAGCGCCCGAGCGCCGGCTGCGGGGCCGGCGACCTGCATCGGCGCGACCAGCTCGGCGGCGCTGTCGGCCTGCAACAGGTTGATCACGATATTGCCGATCCGCAGGATCGAGCACACCTCGTCCTCGAACACGATCTCGTGGCTGAAGACCCTGGTGTAGAAGGCGCGGCTGGCCGGCAGGTCCTCGACGAAGAGCGAGATGACCTCAAGGGCATCCATGGCGGCGATCACGGGGTATTCTCCTTTGCCTGGCGGGGTGCTGGAAGTTTCGGCCGGCCGATTCCGGATGCCCGGCCCGCTGGCGGGTGCGCGGCCCATTTGGCGGGCGCCCGTGTTGCCGGTCCGGCGTCATGTCGCCGCGTCGATGGCCTGGTTCAGCGCCGGCACCAGGTCGGTGGCCAGGTAGTCGATGAAGAAGACACCGAACGCCCAGAAGAAGGCATAGGCGGGCGCGCGCAGGTTGCCGAACAGGATGATGAAGAGGAGGATCAGGGTCCCGAAGAGGAATCCGGCCTTGAGGCTGCCCTGCTCGGGCACGAAGCCGAAGGTGCGGTGGATCAGGCCGGTGGTCGCGGCGGTCAGCAGGTCGGACCACCACAGACACGCGATGATGGCCGCCGCGATGCCGATGCCGGCAAGGACGAGGCCGGGCCAGCGGCGGCCGGGGGCCCGCAGCCAGGCGATGGCCCTGGCAACCGGCCCGGGCTGGCGGGCATGGTGGCGAAACACCAGCCAGCCGATCAGCAGGGCGAGGGCGAAGACCGCGGCCGCGAAAAGGTTGACCAGCGACACCGCGATGGTGGCGGCGACGATGCCCTGGGTGGAGAAGGCCATGCAGTAGCCGGCGAAGGCGATGGTCGAGGCGATGCCCCAGAAGCCGGGCCTGGACAGGGTCATCCGCCTGCCGGCGACGCGGCGGCGCAGGAACTCGAAGGCCACCGGCGCCAGGATCAGCGCAAAGAAGGAGTAGAAGTTGACGTCGAAGTCGGGCGGCAGCGGGATCAGCTCGCCGATCCGGCCCCAGATGGCGGCGGTGATGGCATCGTAGTGCCGGACGATCTTCTTGAGGAGCGCCGAGAGACCGAGGTTCTGCTCGTACTTGTCGAGGATGCCCACCGCGGCGGGCATCGAGAAGGTGGCGAGCGCGAGCTTTTTCGCGTCGGGCCAGAGTCCGCCCGGCGGCGGGGTGTTCGCCGTCTCGCCGGCGGCCGGCCCGGCGGGCATGGCGGGCGCGGGCTTAGCCCCGGTATCGTCGCGCCTGGGTTGGTCGGCCATTCCGCCTCGTCGGCTGCGCGCCCAAGGTCCGGTCAGGGTGACCCCGCCGCCGGTTCCGGCGGGGCCCGCCCGTGGTGTTTGCGGGACGAAGGGCGAGGCCCCCGTCCCGCCATTCGGTCACAGCCCCAGCGAGGCCTTGTAGAGCGCGATCTGGTTCTCGCGGCCGATCTGGTCGGTGATCTTCTCCCAGGCGGCGGCGATGGCGTCCGCCGTCTCCTGCGCCGAGCCGTACTGGCCGGCGAAGCCCTTGGCCAGCTCGTCCTCGGCGATGGAGTAGTACTGGAAGATGCCGGGGATGCGCGGCTCGATGGCGGCGTTCGGGTGGTTGTACGAATCCGCGTTGGAGCCGAGATAGTCCTCGATGAAGGCGCGGTCGTAGCCGGCCGCTTCCCACTCGTCGTACTGGAAGTGCGAGTGGCGGTAGGGCTGGAAGCCCGACGGGTAGGCCGCGCACCAGAGGCTGAGGTCCTTGCCGCCCAGATGGGCCGCCGCAGACCAGGCCGCCTTGCGCTTCTTCTCGTCGCCCGAGACCCGGCTGGTGACGTAGACGCCCCAGCCGATATAGGCCATGTTGGGGGCGAAGTTCTCGGTCTCTTCCCAGGCGCCGGCCTGGGCGTTGTAGACCCGCTTGGCGCCGGGGTTGATGGAGAAGCCGACCACGTCGCCCACCACCGAGGTGTCGGAGGTGCGGGCGTTGGAGCCGACGTCGCCCCACCAGCAGATCATCGAGCCGGTGCCGGCCAGGAACTGCTGGAAGGCGGTGGTGCCGGGATCGGCGTTGATCTGGTCCGACGGATAGGCGCCGGCGGCGTTGAGGTCCATCACGTCCTGGATCGCCTGCACCCAGGCGGGGTTGTTGACGCGCGGCTTCATGGTGTCGGGGTCGAACAGCCAGGCCGGATCGTCGGGGTGCTTGGCATAGGCGGCGGCGCGATCCTCGAGGAAGTAGAAGCCGAAGCCGCCCCAGCCCTTCAAGGGGTCGAGGAAGCCGTAGGCGGGCAGTCCGGTCAGCGGATCGGTCTGGCCGACCAGCGCCTTGGAGGCGGCGTCGACATCCTCCCAGAAGGTCGGGGCCTCGGCCATGCCCGAGATCGAACCGTCGCCGAAATAGTCCTTGCGGTAGGCGAAGGTGTGGCAGTCGCCGTCGATGGTGATGCGGTAGGTCTTGCCGTCCCAGGTGCCCACCGGCGCCTTCAGGTAGTCGACGAGGTCGTCGGCCTCGATCTGCGCGGCCACCCAGTCGGGCATCTCGTCGAGCAGCCCGCGCCCGGCGGTGTCGCCCTCGAACGGCGCGCCCATCTCGATGATGTCGTAATCCACCGTGCCGGTGGCGATCGACTGCTGCAGGCGGGCGTTGTAGTCGGCCTGGGCGAGGTCGATCCAGTTGATGGTGGCGCCGGTATAGGCCTCCCACGGCTTGAGGAAGCCGCGGAACAGGAAGTTGTGCAGGTTCTGGTTGTTGAGCCCCATGAAGGTCAGCTCGACGCCGGCGAACTCGCCCTCGGCGACGCTGGCCTTGGTGGCGCCGAGGCACATCTCGCCGACCTTCTGCCAGTCGGCATCGGTGGGCGAGCCGGCGCCGACCCCGGGGATCTTGAGGATCTCGGCGCGGACGTTGTCCTGGGCACGGGCGGCGCGCGGCAGCCCGGTGGCCGAGACCGCGGCCGCGGCGGCCGAGGTGGCCAGAAGCCTGCGGCGCGACATTTGCGCGGCCATCAGGCGGTTGTAGATGTCGACTTTCATCAGAACTCCTCCCCGGCCCGCGGGCCGATGTTGGTGTCTTTTCCGCCCGTTGTCCGGCGGTCGTGCGTGCGGGCAAATGCGGTGCGTGCGCGGCGACGCGTCGCCTGGCGACCCCACCCGGTCATCCCCCCGACCAGCGAAGTATGGGCCATGCCGTGCTTTAGTCAACGCGGGTGGTGGTGGCCGGCCGCTCACGCAAGGCACACCGGCTTTTGACCCCCTGTAGGACGATTTGCCGCTATACGGCCGGCCGCGCCCCAAGGGGTGCATTTGTCCAGATAAGGAGATTTGACATGAAGCCGACAGTCAGAAGTGAATTCGACACCGCAGCGGCCAGCGAGGCGGAACGCGCCATCGTGGCCCGGCTCGACGCCATGGGCGCGACCATGGCGCGGCTGCAGGCATCCATAGAGGCGCTGAACCCGGCGCGGTTCGCAGATGTGGCGGGGCGGATCGACCTCGGCCGGATCGTCACCCGCGCGCTGCCCGATACGGAATCGGGGGACGATACCGGCGGCGAGAGGCCGGCGCTGCCGGGCGAGGAACCGGTGGCCGTCAGCCTGATCATCGCCACCATCAAGCTCAAGGAGATGGACGGCCAGGCGCCCGCCGGCAAGCCGATCCCCATCGTTCCGGGCCAGCAGATCGAGATCAAGGTGCAGCTTTGCGACCCCGGCTTCAGCGTGGACGGCTTTCGGATCACCGCCGCGCATCCGGTGGGCGGCGCCGGGCCGCTGGTCAGCCTTCAGGGCGACGCCGGCGCGGCGGGCACAAGTGCGACGGCGACCACCGACAAGATGGGCCTTGCCACCTTCACCGTCACCTATCAGGCGGCCGGCAAGGCGACGGTGAACCTGACGGTCACCGGCAAGACGCTGAGCCGCTCGACGGCGATCATGTTCGACGCCCAGCCCTAGGGCGCGCCCCGGGCCGGGCTTGACCCGGCCCCTCCGCCACCATCCGCGCGCCCGGCCAGGGGTGGTTTTGCCGTGGCCGGGCCCGGGCGGCGTGGACAGGTGCCCCGGCCTCGGCTACCTGTTGGACAAAAGGGCGGGTGAAGCGCGGGGCACGGGGGGCGGATGGCGGGCGTCACGATCAGGGAATTGCGCAAGTCGTACGGCGCCACCGATGTCATCCATGGTGTCGATCTCGACATCGCCGACGGCGAGATGGTGGTGCTGGTGGGCCCCTCGGGCTGCGGCAAGTCGACCCTGCTGAGGATGATCGCCGGGCTCGAGGACATCACCGCCGGCAGGATCGCCATCGGCGAGCGGGTGGTGAACGGGTTGCCCCCGGCCGAGCGCGACATCGCCATGGTGTTCCAGTCCTACGCGCTTTACCCGCACAAGACGGTGGCCGCCAACATGGGCTTTGCGCTGAAGGTGGCCGGGCGACCCAAGCCCGAGATCGCCGAGCGGGTCACCAAGGCGGCCGAGATCCTCGGGCTGACCGCCTATCTCGACCGCTACCCGCGGCAGCTTTCCGGCGGCCAGCGCCAGCGCGTGGCCATGGGCCGCGCCATCGTCCGCGACCCGGCGGTGTTCCTGTTCGACGAGCCCCTGTCGAACCTCGACGCCAAGCTGCGCATCCAGATGCGCACCGAGATCAAGGAGTTGCACCAGCGGCTGGCCACCACCACCGTCTTTGTCACCCACGACCAGATCGAGGCGATGACGCTGGCCGACCGCATCGTGGTGATGCAGGCCGGCCGCATCGAGCAGGCGGGCACGCCGCTGGAGCTGTTTGACCACCCCCGCAACCTGTTCGTCGCCACCTTCATCGGGGCGCCGTCGATGAACCTGATCGAGGGTGTGGGCGAGGCCGGCGGGGTGCGCACGGGTGGCCATCTGCTGCCCGCCGAGGTGCCGGGCATCGAGGGACGCAAGCTGATCTACGGCATCCGGCCCGAGCACCTGGCCCTGGACGAGGCGGGGTTTCCGGCCACGGTGTCGGTGGTCGAGCCCACCGGCTCGGAGACCCTGGTCTTCCTGCGCTTCGACGGCCGGGAGGTCACGGTGCTGTTCCGCGAACGCTATGATTTCCGCCCCGGCGAGACGGTGCACCTGAGTCCGCGCCCGGGCGCGGCGCATCTTTTCGATGCCGAAACCGGCGACCGGGTGGAATGAGCGCCGGACAATGACAACACCATACCGGGAGGAACCAGGGACATGCTGAAGGGGATCGACCCGCTTCTGAACGCCGATGTGCTGCGGGTGCTGCGGGCCATGGGCCATGGCGACGACCTGATCATCGCCGACACCAACTTTCCCAGTGACAGCGTGGCGCGCCAGACGGTGATCGGCAAGCTCCTCAGGATCGACGCGCCGGCGCCGCGGGTGGCCCGCGCGGTGTTGTCGGTCTACCCGCTCGACACCTTCGTCGACGACTCGGCGGCGCGGATGGAAGTGGTGGGCGAGCCGGACCGGATCGAGCCGGTGGCCGCCGAGGTGCAGGCCGAGATCGACGCCGCCGAGGGCAAGAGCTGGCCGATGATCGGCGTCGAGCGCTATGCCTTCTACGAGCGGGCCAAGAACGCCTATGCGGTGATCCAGACCCACGAGCGGCGGTTCTACGGCTGCTTCGCCTTCCGCAAGGGCGTGATCGCGCCCGACGCCGCCTGAGCCATGGCCGATATCGTCATCCTCGGCGTCTTTGTCGCCGACACCGCCTATCGCGCCGAGCGGGCGCCGCGCATGGGCGAGACCATCATGGGCAAGCGGTTCGCGCTCGGCCCCGGGGGCAAGGGATCGAACCAGGCGGTGGCGGCGGCGCGGGTCGGCGGCGACGTGGCGTTCCTGTCGAAGCTGGGCCGCGACACCTTCGCCGAGATGGCGCTGAAGACCTGGGCCGATGCCGGGGTGACGCCGCGGGTCACGCAGGATGGGTCGAGCTATACCGGCGCGGCCTATATCTTCGTCGAGGATGCCACCGGCGACAATGCGATCATCATCTGCCCGGGGGTGGCGGCGACCATCTCGGAGGCCGATATCGAGGCCGAGCGGGCGCTGATCGAGGGCGCGAAGGTGTTCGTCACCCAGCTGGAGCAGCCGCTGCCGGCGGCGGTGAGGGCGCTTGAGATCGCCCGCGGGGCGGGGGTGACGACGATCCTCAACCCGGCGCCGGCGGCGCCGCTGGACGACGCGGTGCTGGCGCTTTGCGACTATGTCACCCCGAACGAAAGCGAGACCGAGGCGCTGACCGGGGTGGCGGTGGCGAGCGTGGAGGATGCCGCCCGGGCGGCGGCGGTGTTCCTGTCGAAGGGCGTCGGCACGCCGGTGATCACGCTGGGCGAGCGCGGCGTCTGGTTCCATGGCCGTGACCGCCAGGAGCTGGTGCCGGCGGTTGCCGCCGGGCCGGTGGTGGAGACCACCGGCGCCGGCGATGCCGTCAACGGCGGTTTCGCCGCGGCGCTGGCAAGGGGCGAGGACCCGCTGGCGGCGGTGCGCTATGGCTGCGCGGTGGCGGGCATCTCGGTGACCCGCCCGGGCACCGCGCCGTCGATGCCGGACGCGGCGGAGGTGGCGGCACTCCTGTCGCGATAGCGGTGTGGCGGTCGGTCCGGGCGTGGCGGCTGGTCCGGGGCCTGGTGCCGCTCCGGGCCGGGTCACACCACCTTAACCTGCCTCCCGTAGTGCTGCGGCCCGATGCCGCACGTAACGGGAGGCTCGGGCATGCGACTTGCCATTCCAGCGCTGGCGGTTCTGACACTGTCCGCGGCCACTACCCTGCCCGAAGACGAGCGGGCCCAGTTCCGCCGGCCGCTGACCATCCCGTTTCCCGAAAGCGCGCCCTATTCGCCCGAGGTGGCGACGCTGGGCAAGATGCTGTTCTTCGATCCGCGGCTGTCCGGGGCCCAGAACATGAGCTGCGCCAGCTGCCACAATCCCTCGTTCGGGTGGGAGACGCCGGTGGAGACCGCGGTGGGCGCGGCCAATGTGCCGCTCGGCCGCCACGCGCAGACCACCATCAACGCCGCCTGGACGGCGCCGCTGTTCTGGGATGGCCGGGCCCCGGATCTGGAGGCACAGGCCCTCGGGCCGATGACCGCCGAGCTGGAGATGAACGGCGATCTCGACGAGATCGTGGCCCGGCTCGAGAGCCTCGAGGGCTATCGCACCCATTTCGAGGCCGCCTTCCCGGGCGAGGGCGTCACCGCCGACACCATGGTGCGGGCCATCGCCACCTATGAGCGCACCATCGTCGCCGGCTGGTCGCCGTTCGACCGCTGGGTCGAGGGCGACGAGGAGGCGATCTCGCAAAGCGCCAAGCGCGGCTTCCGCCTTTTCGTCGGCGAGGCCCGCTGCAGCGCCTGCCATTCGGGGTGGAACATGAGCGACAACCGGTTCCACGATATCGGGCTCGACACCGAGGACATGGGACGGGCCGACATCGAATCCGGCGGCGAGGAACTGCAGCACGCCTTCAAGACACCGGGCCTGCGCAACATCGCCTATCGGGCGCCCTACATGCATGCTGGCCAGATGCCCGACCTTCGGGCGGTGATCCTGCACTACATGTCCGGCGGCATCGACCGCCCGAGCCGATCGTCCGAGATGCAGGCGGTCAGCCTCGAAGAGCAGGATGTCGACGATCTGTTGGCCTTCATGGCGACGCTCAGCGCGCCGAACAGCTCGGTGCCTTCCCCTGTCCTGCCGACCAACTGAGGCCCGCCCATGTCGATCCGAAAGCGCATCTTCCTGCTGGTTCTGCTGGTCTGCCTGGTTGCCACCGCCGGCGCCGCGTGGATCGGCTTCGTGGCCCTTCGGTCGGTGCGCGCCGACGTGGTGTCGATGGAGCGAACCATGGACGCGGTCGAGGCATCGGCAACCATGGCCGGCGTGATCAGGGGCGCCGAGGAGGCCGTCGACCAGGTGCTGCAGATGACCGATTTCACCGATCCCGCGGCCGCGCTCGGTGAATTCGAGGCGACCGTTGCCGAAGTCGATGACGCCGCGACCAGGATCGATCTGGCGCTGGGCAGCGAAACCGTGTCGGGGGCCGTGGTCGGACTGAAGGAGGCGCTGGCGGTCTGGCACGGACACGTGCGCGTGGTGCTGGGCGCCGATCCGGCGGCCAGTGTTCCCACGGCGGAATTGTTGGCGCGCGACGTCGGCGAGGCGGCGGCGCTGGCCAACCATATCCGCGACGAGGCGCGGGCCGAGGCCGAGCGTGCCGCCGAGGCTGCCACGGCGGGGACGCTGGCCTCGCTCGCCGCCAGCGGTGGCGGCATGCTGGCGATCATGGCGCTGGCCCTGGTCTTTGCCATGCGCAGCGCCGGCCGGATATCCGGACCGGTGCGCGACGTGTCCCGCGATCTCAGGGCGCTGGCCTCTTCGGACGGTGCAAGCACCGATCCTGCCGGCAACCGGGACGAGATCGTCGACATGCGTGCGGCCATGGTCATCCTTGCCGAGAGTCTTGCCGAGCGCGACCGCATGGTCGAGCGCGAGCGCGAGGAGGCCGCCGAGGCGCAGCGGACGGCCGCCGCCGAAGCCGCCCTGCAGGCGGAAATCCGCACCGTGGTCGAGGCCGCCTCGGCCGGCGATTTCCGGGCGCGGGTCAAGGACAGCCCGATGGCGGCCTCCGACCCGGCCAGCGCGGCGATCAATTCGCTGTTGTCGAACATGGAGCGGGCGGTGTCGGACATGTCGCAGATGCTGCGGGCGCTGGCCGCCGGCGACACCTCGGCGCAGATGACCGGCACCTATGGCGGGGTTCTGGCCGAGATGCGCGGCGATGCCGACGCCACCGGCCGCCAGCTTGGCAACCTGGTGGGCGATATCCGGGCGGTGGCGCGCGAGCTCGGCGACTCGATCGGGCAGATCGTCTCCGGCGCCGACGATCTTTCCGGGCGCTCCCAGTCCCAGGCCGCGGCCCTGGAGGAGCTGGCCGCGACCATCGAGGAGATGACCCGGACGGTGGAGGTCAACGCCGAGAACAGCACCAACGCCGACCGCCTTTCGCGCGATGTGGCCGGAAAGGCCGGCGAGGGCGGTCAGGTGGCGGGCCGGGCGATCGAGGCGATCCGGCGCATCGACGAGAGCACCGCCAAGATCAAGGACATCGTCGGGCTGGTGGAGAGCATCGCTTTCCAGACCAACCTTCTGGCGCTGAACGCCGCCGTCGAGGCCGCCCGCGCCGGCGAGTCGGGCAAGGGCTTTGCGGTGGTCGCCTCCGAGGTCCGCAGCCTGGCGCAGCGCGCCGCCGATGCGACCAGGGACATCACCGTGCTGGTCGGGGAAAGCTCGGCCTGCGTGGCCGACGGCGTCGAGATGGTCCAGGCCACCGGCGAGTCGCTGTCCGACATCCACAACGGGATCGAGGAACTGGCCAAGGCGCTGGCGGATCTGTCCAGCGCCAATCAAAGCCAGGCCAAGGTCATCGGCGAGATCAACACCACGGTGACCGGGATGGATGGCGATACCCAGCGCAATGCCTCGCTGTCGTCCCAGAGTGCGGCGACGGCAACGGCGCTGCAGGATCAGGCCGACCGGCTGAGCGGGCTGATCGCCCGGTTCTCGGGCGGCGGTGACGCCGGGGCGACCGCGGCCGGTGCCGCCAGGCGGGCGGCCTGACCGGAGGCAGCCGACCCGGGGTCGTCCGTGCCAGGCCGGGTCCGGCGAGGGGGATCAGCCCGCCTGCAGCGGATAGCGCGCCAATTCCTCATGTAGCGCGCCGGCGCGGGTGAGCGTCGAGCGCCAGAGCGCGAAGTGGCGCACCTGGAAGGACGGTGCCGAGAAGCCGGCGTTGAGGGTCAGGAACCGCGCCAGCCGGGCGGTCTCCTCGCCCGACAGCCGGCCGAGGCGGGCAATCGTCAGATGCGGGCGAAAGCGGCTGCGGTCCAGTTCCAGCCCGGCGCCGTGGGCGGCCGAGCGGATGCGGGCCCGCAACGCGGCAAGCGCCGCGCTGTCGCCGAGACCGGCCCAGAGCACCCGCGGCACCGGCTTGCCGAAGCTGCCGAGCCCGCCCGGCTGCAGCGTGAAGCCCGGCGCCCGGATGCCCTGGAGCGCGAAATGCACCGATTCGATCAGATCGTCCGGCTGCTCGCCGAGGAAGGCCAGGGTCAGGTGCATCTGCTCGGGCTGTACCGGCCGGCCCACCGGCAGGCGCAGCTGCAGCTCGGCAAGAGCCTCGGTGACGGCATCGGGCGGGTGGATGGCGACGAAGGCGCGCATGGCCGGGCCTCGCGAGCGGGTGGGCGGACGGCGCCGCTCCGATCATCTGGTGCGGACGGTGGGAGTCGAACCCACACGCCCTTGCGGGCTACGGATTTTAAGTCCGTTGCGTCTACCGGTTCCGCCACGTCCGCGCCGACGCCGATCTAGAGCCTTTCGCGGCGAAAGGGAACCGTGCGGCCGGCAGGGGATGGCGGCGAAGGTGGGGCGGTTCTTGTGGGGCCGGGCCGAGGGTGATGGGGCAGTAGAGGGCCGGGGCCCGGGGCGCGGGCCGGAGGGCTTGGGCGGGGCGCGCGGGCGCGGAGCCTGATGAGGGCTCAGGCGAGGGCGCGCACCTCCTCGGTGGCGGCGGCCAGGGGCGCCGGATCGCTGGCCCTGAGCACGATCCGGCAGCCATAGGCGCCGTCCTGGATGAACGGATAGGAGCCGATCTGCACCGCGCCGTAACGCGCGGCGATGCCGGCCAGCGGTCCGGCGATGTCGCCCTCGGGCCGGTCGAGACGGACGGTCTCGCTGATCAGCGGCGCGCCGCCGGTCAGGCCGGGCAGCAGGCTTTCGACCATGGCCTCGAACACTGCCGGCACCCCGGCCATGACATGCACGTTGCCGAGGCTGAACCCCGGCGCCCGCGAGACCGGGTTCTCGATCAGCGCCGCGCCGTCGGGGATGCGCGCCATGCGCAACCGCGCCGGGTTCAGGTCGGCGGCGCCGCGCGGGTAATGCGCTGCCATGATGGCGCGGGCGTCGTCGCGCACGTCGATCCCGACCCCGAAGGCCGCGGCGATGGCGTCGGCGGTGATGTCGTCATGGGTCGGGCCGATGCCGCCGGAGGTGAAGACATGGTCGTGGGCCGCCCGGAGCGCGTTCACCGCCGCCACGATGGCGGCCTGATCGTCGGCCACGACCCGCACCTCACGCAGGTCGATGCCACGGTCCGACAGCCGCCCGGCGAGGTAGTGCATGTTGGAATCGCGGGTGCGCCCGGACAGGATCTCGTCGCCGATGATCAGGATCGCGGCGGTCGGGTTCGGCATGGGCGGGCTCCGGGCAGGCAGGCAAGACAAGGGCGCGGCGGCGCGGGGGTTGTGACCCTGCCGCGGCCGGGCTAGGCGGAGGGCGATGCAATTCGACTCGCCCCTCGCCGGTGCCCGGCTGATCCGCAGATATAAACGCTTTCTGGCCGACGTCACGCTGGACGATGGCCGCGAGGTCACCGCGCATTGCGCCAATCCCGGCGCCATGACCGGGCTGGCCGAGCCGGGCATGCGCATCTGGCTGGAGCCGAACGACAACCCCAGGCGCAGCCTGCGCTATAGCTGGAAGCTGGCGGAACTGCCGGGAGGCCACCTAGCCGGCATCGACACCGCGGTGCCCAATCGGGTCGTCGGCGAGGCCCTGAGGGCGCGGGCGATCCCGGCGCTGGCGGGCTATGGCGCGGTGCGGGCCGAGGTCGGCTATGGCGAGCGGAGCCGGGTGGATTTCCTGCTGAGCGAACCGGGGCTGCCCGATTGCTATGTGGAGGTGAAGAATGCCCATCTCAGCCGGCAGCCGGGGCTGGCCGAGTTTCCCGACAGCGTCACCAGCCGCGGCGCCCGGCACCTCGATGAGCTGGCGGCCGTGGCGCGGGGCGGTGCGCGGGCGGTGATCCTTTATCTGGTGCAGCGCAGCGACTGCGACCGGATGGCGCTGGCGAGCGATATCGACGCCGGCTATGGCGCCGCCGCCGCGCGGGCGGCGGAGGCCGGGGTCGAGACGATGGCCTTCGCCGCGCGCCTCACCCTGGGCGGCATCACCCTTGGCGCGGCGCTGCCGGTTGGACTTCGCGGCTGATTCTTCCTATATCCGGGTCGGAATGCGGCGGTGGAGCCACGCGGAGCCCGCCGCCAGACGAGCCGGAGAGAGACGGTGGAGACAATTGCCAGCCGCGAGATTCCGCGGCAAGTGAACCGTGACGGGATCACCATTCATTCCGAGTCGGATTTCGCCGGCATGCGCCGTGCCGGGCGTTTTGCCGCCGAGGTTCTGGACAGGATCGCCGAGCATGTGGTGCCGGGAGTGGAGACCCGCGAGCTGGATGCCATCGTCCAGCGCCAGGTCGAGGAGGGCGGCGCGGTTTCGGCCACCATCGGCTACAAGGGCTATCAGCACGCCACCTGCATCTCGGTCAACCACGTGGTCTGCCACGGGATCCCGTCCGACAAGCGCCTCAAGGACGGCGACATCCTGAATATCGACGTCACCGTGATCCTCGACGGCTGGTACGGCGACACCAGCCGCATGTACGTGGCCGGCAAGCCGCCGCGCAAGGCCGAGCGGCTGATCCAGATCACCCATGATGCGCTGATGAGGGGCATCGAGCAGGTCCGGCCGGGCAACACCTTTGGCGATATCGGCCACGCCATCCAGACCTTTGCCGAGGGTGAGCGCTGCTCGGTGGTGCGCGACTTCTGCGGCCACGGGCTGGGGCGGGTGTTCCACGCCGCGCCGAACGTGCTGCATTACGGCCGGCCCGGTGCCGGGCCGCGGCTGGAGGAAGGCATGTTCTTCACCATCGAGCCGATGATCAACCTTGGCCGGCCGGAGACCAAGGTCCTGTCCGACGACTGGACGGCGGTGACCAAGGACCGCTCGCTGTCGGCGCAGTTCGAGCATTCGGTGGGCGTAACCGCCGACGGGTGCGAGATTTTCACCCTGTCGCCGGCCGGGCGTTTTCACCCCACCTGGACGGACTGAGGGCGCCGCTTAAGGCTGCCTTAACCAAGCGGCGCCAGCATGCGGCCCATGTCGCGCACGCCCAAGAAGACCGCGGGATTCGCAGAAGCACCGCAGTTTCCGCTGCTGGCGCGGCAGATCGTGCCGGTGGCGCCGGTGCGCCCCCCCGATGCCGGCCGGCCGGCCCGCAAGGGGCGCACGTCATCCGACGCCGAAGGCCTCACCGGCCATCGCGACCGGCTGCGGGAGAGGTTCATGCATGCCGGTGCCGGGGCGCTGGCCGATTACGAGCTGCTGGAGCTGGTGCTGTTTCGCGCCATCCCGCGGCAGGACGTCAAGCCGCTGGCCAAGCGCCTGATTGCCGCCTTCGGCGACTTTGCCCATGTCATCGCGGCGTCGCCGCGGCGCCTGGCCGAGGTGGATGGGATCGGCAACGCCGCCATTCAGGAGCTGAAGATCGTGGAGGCGGCGGCGGTGCGCCTGGCCCAGGCGCGGGTGATGAACCGCGAGGCGATCTCGTCCTGGGATGCGCTGATCGGCTATTGCCGCGCCGCCATGGCCTATCGCGAGACCGAGCAGTTCCGGATCCTGTTCCTCGACCGCAAGAACGTCATCATCGCCGACGAGGCCCAGCAGAAGGGCACCGTCGATCACGTTCCGGTCTATCCGCGCGAGGTGGTGCGCCGCGCGCTGGAGCTGAACGCCTCGGCGCTGATCCTGGTGCACAACCACCCGTCGGGCGACCCCGAGCCGAGCCAGACCGACATCACCATGACCCGCCGCATCGTGCAGGCGGCCGAGCCGCTGGGCATCACGCTGCACGACCATGTGGTGATCGGCAAGGCGTCAGAGGCCAGCTTTCGGGCTCTGGGGCTGCTGTGAGGGCGCCGGGGCGGGCCGCGGTCTAGCCGACCCGGTCGCGCACCCAGACCTCGACCCGGCGGTTGATCTGCCGGCCGGTCAGGGTCTCGTTGCAGCCGAGCGGTGACATCTCGCCATAGCCGAGCACCTGGAAGCTGACATCGTCGAGGCTGCCGGCCGGTGCCGTCGCGCCGAGCGCGTCCATCACCTGCCGGGCGCGGGCGCGGCTGAGGTTCTCGTTGAGATCGGCGCGGCCCACCGAGTCGGTGAAGCCGATCAGCAGCACTTCCTTGCGGTCGAAGTCGCCCCGGGCGATCATCGCCGACAGGCGGTCGATATCGGCCGCGGCGCGGGTGTCGAGATTGGCCGAGCCCGGCTCGAAGCGGAAGGTGATCGACATCCGGTCGGCCGCGATCAGCTCGCGCATCATCTCCTGCAGCCGCGGCAGCGTCGTTTCCGCATCGGTGGGCAGCACCGCCGAGACGAAGCGCAGGCCCTGTTCGTTGACCGGCTGCGAGGACACGCCCTGATCGACGAAGCCGAGATCGGCGATCACCCCCTGGGCCTCGTCCGAGGCGATGAAATCGACGAACTTGGAGGCCATTGGCGGGATCGGCCGGGCGGGCTTGTAGAGGTAGAGCCGGCGGGTCAGCGGGTATTCCTCGGTCTTGATGGTGAAGGCGTTGGCCGGGGTCTGGATGCCGCAGACGCCCTGGATGGCGATGGCCTTGGCGTTGCGGGCGTTCGAGAAGCTGGAGATGCCGATCCCCTGCGGGTCGTCGACCACGGCGTCGGACACGGCGGCATCGGATTCAAGGTTGCTGACATTGCCGGACATGCGGGTGCCGGCCGGGCGCATGACCAGGCTGTTGAAGACGAAGCCGGTGCCGGAATCCTCTTCGGGCGCGTAGAGGTGGATCGGCGCGTCGAAGCCGCCGACCTGGGCCCAGTTGCTGATCCGCCCGGAGAAGATGCCGGCGACGCTTTCCTCGCTGAGGGCGCGCACCGGGTTGTCGGGCGAGGTGACGATGAGGATGCCGTCCAGCGCCAGCACGTTCTCCAGCCCCGGATCGCTCAGCACCCCGGCGCCGGCGCCGGCGGCATCGGACACCTCGGAGGGCAGCACCGGCCGCGTGGTCACCGCCAGCGAGGCATCGCCTGCCGCCAGCGCGCGGATGCCGCCGGTCGAGCCGACCTTGGCCAGCACCACCTCGCCGAGCTTCTCGCCGTCGGAATCGGACAGGTCGAGCAGGGTGTCCTGATCGCTGCCGGTGGACATGGTCATGTCGCCGTCGACCGAGAAGCTGTAGGCCTCGAACAGCGCCGGGATCAGCCCGTTGGCGATGGTGCGCGCGCCCGAGATGGTGAATTCGGACTGCAGCAATTCCGGCGGCGGACAGTCGGCGCCGTCGCAGGAGACCTGCAGCGCGTCGATGGTCATCTCGCCGATGGCGCTTTTGAGCGTGTAGTTGGTGCCGTCGAAGGACAGCAGCTCGCCGGTGAGGCTGATCGAGCCGTCGAAGGATTTCAGCGTCACCGTTCCCGCGGTTGCCGTCCCCGTGGCGGCCGTTCCCGTGGCCGCAGCCAGTGCCGCCGCCCAGATGAACTTTTTCGTCGATCCGCCCATGCCCATGCTCGTGCCCTTGTATTCAGCGCCCGGGTGCCATTGCCGCCCGCGGGTGCGCTCTTAGTTGCGTGCTACCCGAATGCCGTGCACTACGTTGTTGATCGTCAGAGGCGCATCGCCGGAACAGCCGTCGAGACGCACCGCCAGGTCGCGGTCCCGGCTTTCGTCGCTGCGCACGGTGCGCAGCCCGACCACGTCGCCGCAGAGGGCGCCGGGCCTGGTCGCGACAAGCGCCAGGTCCACCATGCCGTCGGGCGTGCGCGCATTCATCGGCAGCGAATAGATCTCGGTCCGCGCGCCCGGCGCGTCGCCGGCCGGGCCGAGCGCGGTCAGATAGCCCCCGCCCTGGCGCCGGGCGGTGCGATAGTCGCGGCTGTGGCCGGCCCAGACATGACCGTCGTCCTGGTCGTGGGCGCCGAATTCATGGGCATGCAGGTCGATGTCGATGGGGGCCGTCCAGGTGACGGCGACGCGGGTGACGCCGTCCAGATCGTGCACCGGCGCCTGGCCGGACACCGCGGCGCCATCGGGGAAGGCGACCTCGACATCACCTTCGGGCGTCAGCGCCGGGAAGGTGAAAGCCGCAGCGCCGGTCTGATCGAGGGTGATCGTGAAAGCGATGCCGCCATGACTGACGACGGCCTCGGTGCCGGCGCGGCAGGGCGAGTCGATGGTGACCGCGAGGTGAGCGCCGGTTTCGGCCGTCACCGTGAGGCCGCTGTCGCAGTTGGCGGCGGCCGGCGGCGTGATGGGCCGAGCGGGGGCCTGCGGCTTTTCGGTGGGGTTCAGCCGCGCCAGTTCCACCGCCGCATCGCTGGCGTTTGCAGCATTGGCGGCGGCATCGTTGGCGGCGATCTTTTCCACCGACGCGGCCGGCGCGGCGGGGATGTCGGTGACGAAATCGGCCAGTGCCAGGCTGCCGCCAAGATCGAGCGCGGCAAGCTGGATCGGCTGGTCGTACGCTGGCAGGGCATCGCCGACACCATGGCGATGGCCAAGGGTCAGGTCCGGCGCCGGTTCCTGCACCAGTTCCGCCTGAAGGCCGGCCGGGGCCGCCACGGCGATGGCGACGGGCGCCGGCACGAAGCTGGCGCGCTCGGCCTTTTCCACCGCGCCCGGAGCAGCCTCCACCGGGGCCGGGGCCGCCGCGGGCAGGCTGCGCGCCGACACGCCGGCACTGTCCGCCGGCAGCGTGATCCAGGTCGGGCCGGTGGCCAGGGCGATGTCTTCGGCCTCGGCCTCGGCGGCCGGGGCGGTGAGCGCGGCCGGGCTGTCCTCGATCACGCTGGGCCCAAGCTCGCGGCCGAGATCGCCGGCGGTGCTCGCCGTGTCGATGCGCGCCTCCAGCCGTGACGGCACGCCGATCTGCGGCAGGGCACTGGTACGCGCGACGACGATCTCCTCGGCCGCCGGTTCGGCCGCGACGCCGGTCGCCGCCGGCGTGGCCGGGACTGCGGCCTGCCGCGGCAGCGCCGGCGCCAGGGCGGCCACCGACACGGCGCGATCCCCCGCATCGGCGCTTTCGGCGAGCAAGGTGGCAGCGCGGTCGAGGATGCGGTCGGCGGTGATGGCCGGCATGCGGGTATCGGCGGAGGCCGACAGGCTTTCCACCGGCAGTTCGGGAAGGTTCAGCGACAAGGTGGGTGCCTGCGGACCGGGATCGGGCTGAGGTGCGGTCGCCGAGGAGGCATCGGCGATGATCGGCAGATCGTCATCGAGCACCGCCGGTGCCGCCGGGGTCGGCGCCGTTCCGGGCGTCACGATGCCGGGCAGTCCCTCGGTCGCGCTGGCGACGACCGGTGTGCCTGCTGCTTCGGGTCCGGGCGCTGCATCGGCGGGCGCCAGGGGATCGGACTGGGCTGGTGCCGCCGCCAGCATGTCGCCATCGGCGGATGCGGCATCGGCGGCGGACGCCACGGTGACGGCCCCGGTAACGGCCTTAGTCACGGGCCCGGATTCGGCCGGCTCGGCCGCCGCGACGGCGGGCGCCTCGACCTCGGCCGCGTCCTTTCGGTCGGACTCCAGCATGGTGACGTTGACATTGGCGATGGCGCATTCGTCGCCGACCTGGACGCAGTAGGCGATCCGCAGCGGTTCCGAGCAGCCGGCGGTGCCGTCCAGCCTGATCTTTCCGTCCACCAGCACGGCCCGCCCGCAGGCCGGTCGGCTGATGATCGTCAGCGCCGCGGTGTCGATCTTGTCGGCCCTGGCATCGTTGAGAAGGACATCGAGGTCCTGGGTACGTCCGGCCAGCACGGTGAAGTTGTCGTCGCGGGGCTCGAAACTGCCGCCCTTGAGGATCGACTGGCCGCCGCCGGTGCCCTGAACCAGAGCGCCAATGCCAATCACCAGCACGAGCCCTGTCATCAGGGTCATGAAGCGGTCGTCAAGGCGCACCCGAGCGTCCCTCCAGCTCTCGCGTCCTGTGGCGGACGCCTGCCTTTCTGGCATTCCGTCACACACTCCAGACCGTCAGGTCTGGCGCTGCGCCGGCCCCGAAGAGCTCCCCCTCAAGCCTCCGAGACGCCGATAATGCCAGCTACCGTCGTTGATGCCAATATGCGGCACAATTATGGTGAACGCTTTGAAAAATTGATCCTTTCACCCGCCGGACGAGTGTCGGATCAACTCAGGCGCGAGCCCCGGATGTCAGGCGCGGCCGTGGCAGTGCTTGTATTTCTTGCCCGAGCCGCAGGGGCAGGGATCGTTGCGACCCGAGCGCCCCCATGTCGCCTGATCGTCGGGATCAACCCCGGCGGGCAGGTCGCGCCCGGCACTCGCGTCGGCGCCCGCATCCGCGGCCGGTTCGGCACCGTTGCCGCCCGCCCCGGCCGGGGCCAGCGCCGCCGCTGCCTGGCCTTGAGCGGCCTGCGCCTCGGCGGCGCGCGACTGCAGCATGGCCATCATCTGGTTGCGCTCGTCCTCGGTCATCAGCTTGACGTGCGCGAGGTTGCGGGTGACGTCGGCGCGCAGGCGGTTGAGCAGGCTCTCGAACAGGATGAAGGCTTCGTTCTTGTATTCGTTCAGCGGGTCGCGCTGGGCATAGCCGCGGAAGTTGATGACGGTGCGCAGGTGCTCGAGCCTCAGGATGTGCTCGCGCCAGTGCTGGTCGATGGTCTGCAGCAGGATCTGCTTTTCCACCGCGCGCATGGTCTCGGGGCCGTAGGTGGCGACCTTGGCGGCCATCGCCTCGTTGGCGGCCTTGAGCAGCCGTTCGCGGATGGTCTCGTCGTCGACGCCTTCCTCGGCGGTCCAGTCGATGATCGGCAGGTCGAGGTTCAGAAGCCGGATCGCCTCGGCATAGAGACCCTCGCCGTTCCACTGGTCGGCATAGGCCTTGGCCGGGATGTGCTCGGACACCAGGTCGTCGATCACCTGGTGGCGCATGTCGCCGACCACCTCGGACAGATCGTCGGCCTCCATGATCTCGCGGCGCTGCTCGAAGATCGTCTTGCGCTGGTCGTTCATCACGTCGTCGAACTTCAAGAGGTTCTTGCGGATGTCGAAGTTGCGCGCCTCGACCTTCTTCTGCGCCTTCTCCAGCGCCTTGTTCACCCAGGGATGGATGATCGCCTCGCCTTCCTTCATGCCGAGGCGCTTGAGCATGGAATCCAGCCGTTCGGACCCGAAGATGCGCATCAGGTCGTCCTCGAGGCTGAGGAAGAAATGCGTCTTGCCCGGGTCGCCCTGACGGCCCGACCGGCCGCGAAGCTGGTTGTCGATGCGCCGGCTTTCGTGGCGTTCGGTGCCGATCACCAGCAGCCCGCCGGCATCCAGCGCCTTCTTCTTGAGGTCCGAGACCTCGGCCTGCATGCGCTCGCGGATCGCCGCCGGGTCGGTCTGTTCGCCCGTCGCCTCCTGAGCCTCGATGGCATGCAGGATGCGCATGTCGAGGTTGCCGCCGAGCTGGATGTCGGTGCCGCGGCCGGCCATGTTGGTGGCGATGGTCACCGCGCCGGGCATGCCGGCCTGGGCGATGATCTCGGCCTCCTGCTCGTGGAAGCGGGCGTTGAGCACCTGGTGCTCGATGCCGCCGTTCCGGGCGCGGTCGCGCAGGTAGGCGGCGAGGTCGGCGAAGTCCTGCTTGAGCTTCTCGTTCTTGCCGGCGCCCTCGATGTCGGCCTCGGCGCGGTCGGCGATGCGGTTCAGCGTCG
Organism: Paracoccaceae bacterium; assembly: GCA_050299555.1. Lineage (GTDB taxonomy): Bacteria > Pseudomonadota > Alphaproteobacteria > Rhodobacterales > Rhodobacteraceae > JBNKWA01. The sequence goes on from JBNKWA010000031.1 coordinate 32,994, forward strand.
CGGCGTCCTTGAGCATGTTGGAAAGCTGCTCGGACTTGTCGATCGAGGTGGTGTCGACCAGCACCGGCTGGCCCTTGCGCTGGGCGGCGGCGATGTGGCGCGTCACCGCGTCGACCTTTTCCTTGGCCGTGCGGTAGACCTGGTCGTCCTCGTCGATGCGGGCGATGGGCTGGTTGGTGGGCACCTCGACGGCGCCGAGGCGGTAGATCTCCAGGAACTCCTCGGCCTCGGTCATCGCGGTGCCGGTCATGCCCGCGAGCTTGTCGTAGAGCCGGAAGTAGTTCTGGAAGGTCACCGAGGCGAGGGTGACGTTCTCGGGCTGGATCTCGCTGCCTTCCTTGGCCTCGATCGCCTGGTGCAGGCCCTCGGACAGCCGCCGGCCTTCCATCATGCGGCCGGTGAACTCGTCGATCAGCACCACCTTGCCGCCGCGGACGATGTAGTCCTTGTCGCGGGTGAAGAGCTTGTGCGCCCTGAGCGCCTGGCCGACATGGTGCACCAGGCTGGCGCTTTCGGGATCGTAGAACGAGGCATCGGGCTCCAGCAGGCCGGCCGAATGCAGCCGCTGCTCCACGAACTCGTTGCCGGCATCGCTGAGCGTCGCCTGGCGGAACTTCTCGTCGACCTCGTAGTGCTCGGGGGCGAGTTCCGGGATCATGGCGTCGATCTTGACGTAGAGCTCGGAGCGGTCCTCGGTCGGGCCCGAGATGATCAGCGGCGTGCGCGCCTCGTCGATCAGGATCGAGTCAACCTCGTCGACGATGGCGTAGTAGTGCTCGCGCTGGAACATCTCGGCGACGTCGGACTTCATGTTGTCGCGCAGATAGTCGAAGCCCAGCTCGTTGTTGGTGGCATAGGTGATGTCGCAGGCGTAGGCCTCTTTCTTCACCGTCTGGTCCATCTGCGGATAGACCACGCCGGTGGTCAGCCCGAGCTGGGCATAGATCTGGCCCATCCACTCGCTGTCGCGCTTGGCCAGGTAGTCGTTGACGGTGACGATATGGACGCCCTTGCCGGTCAGGGCATTCAGATAGGCCGGCAGCGTCGCCACCATGGTCTTGCCCTCGCCGGTCTTCATCTCGGCGATGTTGCCCTGGTGCAGGAAGATGCCGCCCAGGAGCTGCACGTCGAAGGGACGCAGGCCCAGCGCCCTGACCGCCGCCTCGCGGGCGTTGGCGAACGCCTCGGGCAAGAGCGCATCGAGGCTTTCACCATTGGCGATACGCTGGCGGAAATCGTTGGTCCTGGACCTTATCCCGTCGTCGCTCAGGGCCTGAAATTCCGGCTCCAGCGCGTTGATGCGTTCCACAAGTGGCCGAAGCGCCTTGATCTTGCGGTCATTGGGTGTGCCGAAGACCTTGCGGGAGATTGCGCCGATACCGAGCATGGACAGAGTCTCGTTTCAATGGGTGCAGGGGCCCGACGCACTCTCGCCATTGTGTGCGGAAGCCGGGCTTGTTTGCCTGCCCGGCAGGCGATAAGTGGGGCCGATGCACATAGGGTCCCTTGCGGGCCGCCTCGATGTAAGCGGCACGTGCGCCCCTGTCAACGCCGCCAAAACGGCGGATTAATGGCATGGCCGGCACTGCCCGGCCGGCCGCAACGGAGAGGCCGATGACATCCCTTGCACTGCCGCGGCTGGCGGCGACCACCCTTTTCGCTCTGGCGACGGCCGGCATGGCCCTGGCGCAGGAGAGCGCGGCGCCCGAGTCCGAGGCACCGGCGGCCGAAGCCGCCGAGGCGGCGCCCGAGGCCCCCGCAGCGGTCGACTATGACGCCACCACGGTGCTGGCCACGGTCGATGGCACCGAGATCACGCTGGGCCATGTGGCGCAGATGCTGACCCGCCTGCCGCAGCAGTACCAGCAGCTTCCCGACGAGGTGCTTTACAATGGCATCCTGGAACAGCTGATCGACCAGCAGCTGATGGCGACGGCGCAGAGCCCCGACGGCAGCCTGCCGCCCGCCGCCCGCGCGGCGGTGGAGAACGAGGCCCGGGGCCAGCTCGCCAGCCGGCACCTGAACGCGCTGACCGCCGAGCCGATCCCGGACGACGAAATCGAGGCGGCGTATCAGAAGGAGTTCGTCGACGCCGAGCCGGTTCCGCAATGGAGCGCCTCGCATATCCTTGTCGGCAGCGAGGACGAGGCCAAGACGATCGCCCAGGAGATCGCCGACGGTGCCGATTTCGCCGAGGTCGCCAAGGAGAAGTCGCTGGACACCGGCAGCGGCCAGCGCGGCGGCTCGCTGGGCTGGTTCGGTCAGGGCGACATGGTTCCCGAGTTCGAGGCCGGGGTCGCGGCGCTGGCGCCGGGCGCGATCTCGGAGCCGATCCAGTCGCAGTTCGGCTGGCATGTGATCCGGCTCGACGAGACCCGCGACAAGCCGGTGCCGCCGCTCGACGAGGTGCGCGACGGGCTGGTCAACGAGATCCGTCAGGCGCGGGTGCAGGCCGAGCTGGAATCGCTGCGCGAGGCGGCGACCATCGACATCCCCGACACCGGGCTGGCACCGGGTGCCATGCGCGACCAGATGCTGCTGACGGAGTAGCCGCTTGGCCACCATCACCCAGGTCTCGCCGCTGGCGCCGGCACGGTTTGCCGACCTGCCGGCCATTGCCGGCGTCCGCTTCGCCACCGCCGCCGCCGGCGTGCGCTATCAGGGCCGCACCGACGTGATGCTGGCCGAACTGGCGCCCGGCACCACCATGGCCGGCGTCTTCACCACCTCGGCCACCCGCTCGGCACCGGTGGTCTGGTGCGAGGAATGCCTGGCCAGCGGCGGCGCCGGGGCCGGTCTCGGCCATGCCATCGTGGTCAATTCCGGCAATGCCAACGCCTTTACCGGCCGGCGCGGACGAGAGGGGGTCGAGGCGACGGCGCGGGCCGCGGCGGAGGCCCTCGGCATTCCGGCGGCGCATGTCTGGATCGCCTCCACCGGTGTCATCGGCGAGCCGCTGCCGGCCGAGCGCATCACCGCCAAGCTGGCCGAGCTGAAGGCCGGGCTGAGCCCCGATGCCGGCGAGGCCGCGGCCCGGGCGATCATGACCACCGACACCTACCCCAAGGGCGCCAGCGCGACCGTGGAGCTGGAAGGCGCCACGGTGACCATCGCCGGCTTCTGCAAGGGGTCGGGCATGATCGCGCCCGACATGGCGACCATGCTGGCCTTCGTCTTCACCGATGCCAGGATCGCCCAGCCGGTGCTGCAGGAGGCGCTGGCCCAGGCGGTGGCGCCGAGCTTCAACTGCATCACCGTGGACAGCGACACCTCGACCTCGGACACGCTCCTGCTGGCGGCCACCGGCGCGGCCGACATGGAGCTGATGGAGAGCCGCTATGATCCGCGGTTCCCGGGCTTCCTGCACGGGCTGAGGAAGGTGCTGACCGAGCTTGCCCATCTGGTGGTGAAGGACGGCGAGGGGGCGACGAAGTTCGTCGAGATCACGGTGACCGGCGCCGCCAGCGACGCCTCGGCCCGGAAGATCGGGCTGGCGGTGGCCAACTCGCCGCTGGTCAAGACCGCGATCGCCGGCGAGGACCCCAACTGGGGCCGCGTGGTGATGGCCGTGGGCAAGGCGGGCGAACCCGCCGACCGCGATGCCCTGGCGATCCGCTTCGGCGACATCCTGGTGGCCGAACAGGGCTATGTCGCCCCGGGTTATCGCGAGGCCGAGGCCGCGGCCTACATGAAGAACGCCGAGCTGGCCCTGTCGGTGGATGTGGGCGTCGGCAGCGGCCGGGCCACGGTCTGGACCTGCGACCTGACCGACCGCTACATCGCGATCAACGCCGACTATCGGTCGTGACCATCGTCCTGGTGGCGGCGGTGGCGCTGGGCGACGCCGATGGCCGGGTGCTGATCTGCCAGCGCCCCGAAGGCAAGGCGATGGCGGGCCTGTGGGAGTTCCCCGGCGGCAAGGTGGAGCCGGGCGAGACGCCGGAAGCGGCGCTGATTCGCGAGCTTTCGGAGGAACTGGGCATCGACACCTGGCAGAGCTGCCTGGCGCCGCTCAGCTTCGCCAGCCACGGCTATGAGGACTTTCACCTGCTGATGCCGCTTTTCGCCTGCCGCAAGTGGCAGGGCACCCCCCGGGGCCGCGAGGGGCAGCGGTTGAAATGGGTCAAGCCTCTGGAACTGCGGGACTATCCGATGCCGCCGGCGGACCTGCCGCTGATCCCGGTGATCCGCGACTGGTTCTGAGGGTTAACAACTTCTTTACACCTTCGGTCGCATTGTCGATAACCTATCGGGAAAGGGTCGGCAATTGACGGACCAGTCGCACGGCAATTGGGGTCTTTTGGGGGGACCGGCAATGCTCAAGACAGTCATGACCAGTACGTGCATCTCGGTACAGGGCGAGTTCGTGCGCCGGTTCGAGGACGGCCGGGTGATGGTCCGCGTCGGTTCCAGCTATCACGTGGGCCTGCCGGTGCAGCGCGTGAACCGCGGCCTGTCGGCGCCACAGGTGGTCCCCGGGAGCGAGCAGCCGGCGCCGGAGAAGCTGCTGGTCTCCTGACCGCACAGGCGAATACCCCCGTGCCATGCCGCCCGCCGCAGCCCGGCGGGCGTTCGCTTTGTAGCCCGCCCTGGCGGTGACCGTGTGGGCATCTCGGGATCGCGCCCGGGCCGCTCCCCGCCCACCCACCCTCGCGCCCCGGACGCGATCGCGAGACCGGTGAGGGCGCACGGGCTTTGGCGGCGCGGGGCAGGTGCCGGCAGCATCGGCACGGTTTGGCGCCGGCCGTCCGCGGCGGCCGGTCAGAAGTCGAGGTTCTCGACGCTCAGCGCGTTGTCCTGGATGAAGGCGCGGCGGGGCTCGACCACGTCGCCCATCAGCTTGGTGAAGACCTCGTCGGCCTCGTCCATCTGCTCGACCCGCACCCGCAGCAGCGTCCGCGCCTCGGGGTCGAGCGTGGTTTCCCAGAGCTGGTCGGCATTCATCTCGCCCAGGCCCTTGTAGCGCTGCATGGCGAGGCCCTTTTCGCCCTCCTTCAGCACCGCGTCGAGCAGGTTGAGCGGTCCCTGGACAGGCACCGACTTGTCCTTGCGTTCCAGCATCGCGCCCGAGCCGTAGGTTTCCTGAAGGGCGCCGGTGAACCGGCCGAGCTTGCGCGCCTCGCCCGAGCGCAGCACCGGGCCGTCGAGGGTGCGCACTTCCTCGACCCCCCGCAGGGTGCGGAACAGCCTCAGCCCGTGGTCCTGGGTCGGGCGGCCCTGCCAGCCGCGCTCGTATTCCACCGCGATCAGGTCGAGCCGCGCCGCCACCCGGTCGGCCACCGGCTGCAGGTCGCCGTCCAGCGCCCCCGGCGCCAGGGCGCCGGCGATGGTCGCCTGTTCGAGGATCGCCCGCGGGTAGTGGGTCGGGAAGGCGGCGAGGATGGCCCGCACGCCGCGCGCCTCGCGCACCACACGGGCGAGGTCGGCGCCGGTGATGACGCTGCCGTTGCCGAGCCTCAGCGCGGCGCCGTCGATGCCCTGCTCGATCAGGTAGTCCTCGAGCGCAGCCTGGTCCTTGAGGTAGACCTCGGAGCGGCCGCGGCTGACCTTGTAGAGCGGCGGCTGGGCAATGTAGAGGTGCCCCGCCTCGATCAGGTCGGGCATCTGCCGGAAGAAGAAGGTCAGCAGCAGCGTGCGGATGTGGGCGCCGTCCACGTCGGCGTCGGTCATGATGATGACCTTGTGGTACCGCAGCTTGGCGAGGTCGAACTCGTCGCGGCCGATGCCGGTGCCCAGCGCGGTGATCAGGGTGCCGATCTCCTGGCTCGACAGCATGCGGTCGAAGCGCGCCCGCTCGACGTTCAGGATCTTGCCCCGGAGCGGCAGGATCGCCTGGTTGGCGCGGCTGCGCCCGCCCTTGGCCGATCCGCCGGCGCTGTCGCCCTCGACCAGGAAGATCTCGGATTTCGCCGGGTCGCGTTCCTGGCAGTCGGCGAGCTTGCCGGGCAGCGAGGCCACGTCCATGGCGGTCTTGCGCCGGGTCAGCTCGCGCGCCTTGCGCGCCGCCTCGCGCGCCTGCGCCGCCTCGACGATCTTGCCGACCACGGTGCGGGCCTCGGCGGGGTTCTCCTCGAACCACTCGGCCAGCTTCTCGTTGACCAGGCTCTCGACCGCCGGGCGCACCTCGGACGAGACCAGCTTGTCCTTGGTCTGGGAGGAGAATTTCGGGTCCGGTACCTTGACCGAGAGGACGCAAGTGAGCCCCTCGCGGGCATCGTCGCCCGACAGCGCGACCTTCTCGCGCCGGGCGAGGCCCGACGAGCCAACATAGCTGTTGATGGTGCGGGTCAGCGCGCCGCGGAAGCCGGCCAGATGGGTGCCGCCGTCGCGCTGCGGGATGTTGTTGGTGAAGGGCAGCATGTTCTCGTGGTAGCTGTCGTTCCACCACATGGCGATCTCGACGCCGATGCCGTCGCGGCTGCCCTCGATATGGATCGGGTTCGGGATCAGCGGCGTCTTTGATCGGTCGAGGAAGCGCACGAACTCCATCACCCCGCCGTCGTAGGCCATCTCGACCTGCAGCGGCTCGGCCGGGCGCTGGTCGGTCAGGGTGATGCGGACGCCCTTGTTGAGGAAGGCCAGCTCGCGCAGCCGGTGCTCCAGGGTGCGGAACTGGTAGTCGCGGTCGGAGAAGGTGGCGGTCGAGGCCAGGAAGCGCACGCTGGAGCCGCGGCGGCCGCCGGCATCGCCGATGACGGCGAGGTGCTCGACCGTGTCGCCGCCCTCGAAGCGGGCGCGATGGGCCTTGCCGTCGCGCCAGATGGTCAGCTCCAGCCAGTCCGACAGCGCGTTCACCACCGAGACGCCGACGCCGTGCAGCCCGCCGGAGACCTTGGAGCTGTTCTGGTCGAACTTTCCGCCGGCATGGAGCTGGGTCATGATGACCTCGGCGGCGCTGACCCCCTCGCCCTCGTGGATGCCGGTGGGGATGCCGCGGCCGTCATCGGTGACGCTGACGCTTTCGTCGGCATGGATCACCACCTCGACGCGGGTGGCATGGCCGGCCAGCGCCTCGTCGATGGCGTTGTCCACCACCTCGTAGACCATGTGGTGCAGTCCGGTGCCGTCATCGGTGTCGCCGATATACATGCCCGGGCGCTTGCGCACCGCCTCCAGCCCCTTCAGGACCTTGATCGAATCCGCGCTGTAGTCGCCGTCCGGCGGCCCGTTTTCGAGCGGTTCTGCCGACATTTCCCTGCCCTTTTTGCCCAGGCGACAACATAATGTGCCAAGGTTGGAATGTCACGCAAAACGGGCAAAAAGCCGGCGCTGATTCCAGTTTTTTATCAATAACTTACAAGGCAGTCATGTCAGTGGCGGCCGGGCCCTGCCGGGGGCCGCGGGAAAACCGGCGGCGGAAGCTCAGGGCAGCGTCAGCGAGCCATCGCCGGCCAGCGGCCAGAACGGGTTCATGGCGACCTCCCAGACGTGCCCGTCGAGGTCGGACCAATAGCCGGAATAGCCGCCCCAGAACACCTTTTCCGGCTTCTTGAGGCCGGTGGCGCCGGCCTTGAGCGCCGCTTCGTAGGCGGCGTCGACCTCGGCCTCGGTGGCAAAGTTCTGCGCCAGCGTCACCGCGCCGGTTCCCAGCGCGGCGCCCGGTCGTCCCTGATCGGCGGCCAGCGCGTCGCGGCCGAAAAGGCCAAGCACCGCGCCATGGATCTGGTAGAACACCACGCCTTCCTGCGACTGGGGATGGGGCGTCCAGCCCAGCGCCGCGTAGAAACTGCGGGCGCGGTCGAGATCGGCGACGCCGAGGGTGATCAGGGTGATACGCTGCGGGGTCATGATATTCTTCCTTTGTTCCTCGCCGAGCGTGCCGCATGCGATGGCGATGCGCAAGCTCCGATAGCTTGCACATCCAGATGCGGTTCCGCCCTGCCGGGCGGGAGTATTTTAACCAAGAAGAAACGCCTTCTCGGGCAGCGTTCGGGCACGGTACAGGCGGGAGCGCCGATGACCGTCCAAGGAGACGATGCCTCGTCTCGCGGTTCCTTTCCGATCGGGGCGGGGCATCGCGCCTGTCTTCTTGGCGGCAAATACTCCCGCCCGGCAGGGCGGAACCGCGGCTCAGGCGCCTTCGGCCTGGGCCAGTGCGGAGGCGCCGCCATCCTCGCGCACCGCATAGCGGCGGGCCGAGGCGTCGAGTGCCGCGAAAAGCTCGGCGCCGGTGCCGGTCATCCACGCCTGGGCCCCCAGACCGGCGATCTCGGCATAAAGCGCGGCGCGGCGGCCTGCGTCCAGATGCGCCGCCACCTCGTCCAGGAGCAGCACTGGCGGCGCCCCGAAATCCGCGGCGATGGCGCGGGCATTGGCCAGGATCACGGCGATCAGCAGCGCCTTCTGCTCGCCGGTCGAGCAGAGCCGCGCCTCGGTTTGCTTGGCGGCGTAGACCGCCAGGAGGTCGGCCCGGTGCGGCCCGGTCAGCGAGCGGCCGGCGGCCAGGTCGCGGCGGCGGCCTTCGCGCAATGCGCCGGCGAGGCTGTCGGTGCTGTGTTCGGGCGGGTAGTCGTCGCCGGAGACCATGGCCAGTTCGGCGCGCGGAAAGGCGGTGTCGTCGCCATGCGCCTGCTGGGCGGCGTTGAGCCGCGCCACGGCGGCACCGCGATTGGCCGAAAGGGTCGCGCCCGCGACGGCCATCTGTGCCTCCAGCGCATCATACCAGGCGGCGTCGGTCGCGCCTTCCTTCAACAGCCGGTTGCGCTCGCGCATCGCCCGCTCGTAGGCCAGCGCCGCCTCGGCATGGCCGGGCTCCAGGCTCATGGCCACGCGGTCGATGAAGCGCCGCCGCTCGCCCGGCGTATCGGTCCAGAGCCGGTCCATGGCCGGCACCAGCCAGACCAGCCTGAGAAGCCGCGCCAGCGCCAGTTGCGGCGCCGGCTTGCCGTCGATCTCGACCTGTCGGCCGCTACCGGCCTCGGCCCAGGTGGCGATCTCGTGGCGGCCGGATGGCCCCTCCACATGCGCGGTCAGCTTCCACCCGATCGCCTCGGGCTGGCGCGCCAGATCCTCGGGCGCGGCGCGACGCAGCCCCCTGCCGGGGGAGAACAGCGACAGTGCTTCGAGGATGTTGGTCTTGCCGGCGCCGTTGGGGCCATGGAGCGCCACCGGGCCGGGGCCGGGCGCAATCCGGGCGGCCTTCCACGAGCGGAAATGCGAGATGTCGAGTTGGGTGACCGCCAGCACGAGGCGCGGGCGGGCCTAGACCCGCATCGGCATCACGACGTAGATGGCGCTTTCGTCGTCGCCCTCGCGCACCAGCGTCGGATCGCCGGAGGTGTTGAAGAACAGCACCGCATTCTCGCGGTCGATCTGCGCCGCGATCTCCAAGAGGTACTTGGCGTTGAAGCCGATTTCGAGCTGGTCGGCGGAATAGGCGACCGCCAGTTCCTCTTCGGCGGTGCCGCTGTCCGGGGCATTGACCGACAGGGTCATGCGATCCTCGTCCAGCGACAGCTTGACGGCGCGGGTGCGGTCGGAGGCGACGGTGGAGACGCGGTCCACGGCCTGGGCGAACTCGGCGGCGTCGACCTCGAGCCGGTGCGGATTGCCTTGCGGAATCACCCGCTGATAGTCGGGAAAGGTGCCGTCGATGACCTTGGAGGTGAGCGTCACCTCGGGCGTGGCGAAGCGGATCTTGGTTTCCGAGACCGAGACGGCGATCTGGGTGCCGTCATCGTCGAGGAGCTTGCGCAGCTCGCCCACCGTCTTGCGGGGCACGATCACGCCCGGCAGGTTCGCTGCCTCGGGCGGCAGCGGCGCATCGACCCGGGCCAGCCGGTGGCCGTCGGTGGCGACGCAGCGCAGGCTCTGCCCGTCGGCGGCGTGCATGTAGACGCCGTTCAGGTAATACCGCGTCTCTTCGGTGGAGATGGCGAACTTGGTCTTGTCGAACAGCCGGCGGAGCACCGGCGTGTCGATGGCGAAGTTGCACTCGTATTCCGACGAGGCCATGACCGGGAAATCGTCGCGGGGCAGGGTCGCAAGCTCGAAATGCGAGCGGCCGGCCTGAATGTCGAGCCGCCCCGAGGCGCCATCGTCGCTGAGTTCGATCATCGCCCCGTCGGGCAGCTTGCGCACGATCTCGTGCAGCAGGTGCGCGCCGACGGTGGTGGAGCCGGGCCGGACAACGGTGGCCGGCGCCTTGTCCATGACCTCGATGTCGAGATCGGTGGCGCGCAGGCTGATCTGCTCGCCCCCGGCCTCGATCAGCACGTTGGACAGGATCGGGATGGTGTTGCGGCGTTCGACGACGGATTGTGCGCGGCTCATCGCCTTCAGAAGCGCGCTGCGCTCAATGCTCACTTTCATCGCGATGTCCCCGGTCGCGCCTGGTGCCTGGCGCCAGATTGGACCGCGACCCTAGCGAAAACGACCGGGGATTCAAACCGGATTTTGGGGGCCGGATTTTGGGGGCCGACTTTTGGGGCCGGCATCTGGCACCGGCGCGGCGACGGGCGCCCGATGGGGGCGCCCGAGGTCGACAACCTTACGGCGGTTATTCGACGATGCGGTAGTAGTCGGCCGCGTATTCCTCGTCGGCGACGCCCAGGCAGGTGCCGAACGAGCTTTCGCTGGTCAGCTTGATCTCGCCGCCCGATTGCACCGACGTGCCGGTGATGCCCTCGACCTGCGCCGCCATCGTCACCGTGGTCTGGGCCACGATCTGCGAGCCATGATACTGCATCTTGGCCGCGAAAAATGCGCCGCCGAGGGTGAGAAGCTGAGCGCCGCCGCCGGGGGCGCAGTCGTCGGCGCGGCCGAGCATCACGCCCTCGCTGCCGGTGAAGGACAGGTCCGAGGTGTTGGAGGTCGCGATGGTGGTGTCGTAAAGCCTGACACCGCTGTTGAGCTGGACCTTGCAGTTGGTCACGATCACCATGCGTTCCAGGGTGATGTTGTCGAGCATCAGCGGGTTGGCGCCATTGCAATGCACGTTGTAGATGTTGCCCGAGACCAGCGTCGAGGCGTCGAAATTCATTTGGTTGACTGAGATGACGCTGGCGGTGGACTTGTCGATATACGAGGGCTGCCAGTCGGAACTGGCGTCATCGAGCGCATTGATGATCTCGGGCAGGAGGCTGACCAGGCGCGGTTCCATCGAGCCTTCGGTCAGCGCATCCAGCAGCCCGGGGTTGGAGTCGAACTGGTCGGCCGGAAGCTGCAGGGTGTCGAGGTCCTCCATCGACACCACGACATCGTCGCCGAAGCTGTTGCCGATCGACAGTTTCACGCCCAGTTCGCCATGGATGCAGATGCCGTTGAGGAAGTTGTTGCCCGAGGAAAGCTCGACCATGTCGCGGGTGATCAGCCCGTCCTTGAGGCAGCCCGGGGTGAAGCGCTGCACCGTGGAGGTGGCCGAGACGTCCCACGAGCCGAAGGCGGCCAGCCGCAGCAGGAAGGTATCGACGCGGTTGCTGTTCTCGGCGGTGCGCAGGGCGCGGGCCCGCACCGCGTCGGGGAAGGGATGACCGACGATCAGGGTATGGCTGTCCATGTCCCAGCGGCCGACCTCGACATCGTCGGCCTTGGTCACCTCGCCGTTGCTGTCGACCGAAAGGTTCGACTGCGCGATCCGCATGGCCTCGTTCACCGCGGTGGTGCCGTTGGGCAGTTGCATCGCGCCGGCATGGGCGGCCGAGTCGGCGGTCGCCTGCAACATCGAGCGCACGCGCCAGGCGTTGGACGCGTCGATTGCCAGGCCGCCGCTGATCAGGAACACCACCGTCCAGACCAGGGACCACCCCATCCCACCCTGTTCATCGCCGAGGAAATCGGCGCCACTCCCATAGGCCATTTGCGTCACCTCCGATCAGGACGGTTCCTTGAGCTGAACGACCCGGGCGGTGATCGGCTGGCTGGCCGAGAAGGGAAAGACGCCGAAGAGATTGACGTCCTGCCCCTGTATGGTGATGACGATCGAGACCTCGGTCGAGCCCACGGTCGCGTCGACAGTGGGTATCGCCGAGGACTTGAAGCGTGCGCCGTCGCCTGCGAAGGCTTCCGCCTCGGTCTCGTCCATGAGGCCGAGAGACATCCGCCGCGCCGCGTCGCGCGCCACGTCCCACATGCGTGACTGTGCCAGAAACACCATGCTGACATCGACCGTCAGCATCATGACCAGAAGGAAGACTGGAAGCCAGATCACGAATTCGACCGTGACCCCGCCTTCCTCGTCATTCACTCGCTGCAACTGCCTCGACTGGTTCATGCCCGGATTACGCTCAAAAATACGGTTCGTCGCGGCACCAAACGCTTGCCGCCTGCTACGGAGCGGGGCTACGACCCGCAAACTACAACCCGAGGCAGCCCCCTCTGTGCCGAACCACTGCCGGCGAATGTCGCCGGCCATGAACCGCACCCTCGACCGGAGGCCCGTCCCTGCGACAGCAAGGTAAGACCTCTTTCCTTGTCCAATCCTTAACGTCAGACCCAACCGAGCCTGGCGTCCGGACCGCGCAAGAGTGGGCACTATAGACGCTATGCCGAAATCGGCGAAGGACGATATGCGCCGGTTTTGTGGCGAAGTGTCGACGACATTGCGGGCACCCTTGGGGCCACGGGTGCCGCCGCTATTCGACAATGCGGAAGTAGCGTGCTGCATATTCCTCATCCACCTGGCCATCGCAGGTCCCGAAGGAGCTTTGGCTTGTCAGCTTGATGTCGCCGCCGGCCTGCACCGACGTGCCGAGAATGCCCTCGGCCTGCGCGGTTATCATGGCGTCGCCGGCGGCGATGATCTGCGAGCCCTGGAACGCCATCTTGGCGGCGAAATGGACGCCGCCGAGGGTCAGGAGCTGTGCCCCGCCGCCCGGCGCGCAGTTGTCGGCGCGGCCCAGCTGGACGCCCTCGGCGCCGGTGAAGGACTGGCCCGAGGTGCTGGAGGTGGCGATGGTGGCATTCTCGACGACGACACCGGTGCCGAGATGGACCTTGCAGTTGGTCACGATCACCACGTCGTGCACATCGATCGGCCCCTCGATCTTCAGCGGGTTGCCGCCATGGCAGGTGACGTCGTAGACGTTGCCGGCGACAAGGGTCGAGGCGTCGAAGGCACTTTCGGACACGGTGTAGACCGACCCCACGGCGGACTGGATGTAGCTCGGCTGCCAGTCGGAGTTGTAATCCTTCAGCGCCGGCAGGATCTCGTCGAGGCGGCTGACCAGGCGCGGCTGCAAGGGCTTCTCGCGCAACGCCTCGGCGAGCCCCGGATTGGCCGAGGTATCGCCCGACGGCACCTGCAGGTCGTCCAGATCGGGCATCGAGACGATCACGTCGTCACCGAAGGTGTTGCCGATCGACAACTTCACCCCCTGCTGCCCGTGCACGCAGATGGTGTTGCGGAAGTCGTTCTGGGACGAGGCCTCGACCGTTCCCCTGGCGACCAGGCCGTCGAGGATGCAGTCCGGGGTGAAGATCTGCACCGTCGAGTAGGTGCTGATGTCCCACGAGGTGAAACCGGCCAGCTTGAGCAGGAAGGTGTCGACGCGATTGTTGTTGGCCGCGGTGCGCATGGCGCGGGCGCGGACCGCGTCGGGGACCGGGCTGGTGGTGTCGAGCGTGCGGGTCGCCGGGTCCCAGCGGCCGACGTCGACCGCGGCCTGGGGCGTCACCATGCCGAACCGCGCCGCCGGCAGGTTGGCCTGGGAAATGCGCATCGCCTCGCCCACGGCGGCGGCCGCATCAGGCAGTTGCAGCGCTCCGGCATGAGCGGCGGAATCGGACGTGGCCTGAAGCATCGCCCGCACCCGCCAGGCGTTGCTGGCATCCACGGCCAGACCACCAAAAACCAGGAAGATCATCAGCCAGCCGAGCGACCAGCCTATGCTGCCCTCGGCATCCCGGGCAAAGCGGCGGATGGAACGCAACGCGCCGCCTCGGCTACTCAACTGCGGGCTAGGCACCCCCGTAAAACTCGGCGGTGGAACAACGTTTTCGGTATCTGCCGCATGGCAGCCGCCGGTCTCGCGTTCGCACCTTCTTTGTCGCGCAACTCGCGCGCCGTGAGTAAACAACACACGCCTCCCCGTACTGGGTCACTCGCTACTCCGGCCGTAATGGCCTCGGGAGGCTGGTCGCTACTCCGCGCGCAAACAGCGACGGATACACATGCGATGCGGTCAGATAGCCCCCACCCCAACCGCTTCGAGTGGTCGCGTTGCCGGTCCGCCACACACCTGTCGGAAACCGGCCACGATTCCGTCAACCTTACGTCAACCTCGATAAATCGAAGGTGAACGAAATGCGGCGCCACTGCGTGTCGGGCGCAGCGGGTTCATTCTGTGGTTGTGCGGTCAGGCCTCGAGCATACGCCGCAAAATCTCGACGTCGTCGGCGATCTGGCTGTCCGTCATGCGCAGTTCCTCGATCTTGCGCACGGCGTGGATCACGGTTGTGTGATCGCGTCCGCCGATTCGCCGGCCGATTTCGGGCAGCGATTTCGACGTCAGGGTCTTGGCCAGATACATCGCCACCTGGCGCGGCCGTGCAACCGACCGCGATCGCCGCTCCGACAACAGGTCACTCATCCGGAGGTTGAAGTGATCGGCCACCTTGCGGATGATCTCGTCGATGGTCACCTTGCGCTCGGATTGCCGCAGCGTGTCGGCCAGGCAGTTCTGCACCATGTCGAGGTCGATATCGCCGCGCAGAAGCTCGGCATGGGCGAAGAGCCGGTTGAGCGCGCCCTCCAGCACCCGCACGTTCGAGCTGATGCGATGGGCGAGGAATTCCAGCACGCCGGGCTTGATCTCGATCTTAGGCCCGGACTGCAAGCGCTGTTCGGTCTTGGACTGGAGGATGCCAAGGCGCAGCTCGTAGTCGGTCGGGTGCAGATCGACCACCAGGCCCCATTGCAGCCGCGAGCGGATGCGCTCATCGAGGCCGTCGATTTCGCCCGGCGCGCGGTCGCCGGAAATGACGATCTGCTTGGACTGGTCGACCAGGGCGTTGAAGGTATGGAAGAACTCGTCCTGGGTGCTGTCCTTGCCGGCGATGAACTGGACGTCGTCCACCATCAAGAGGTCGACCGAGCGGAAAAGCTGCTTGAAGCCCAGCATGTCCTTGAAGCGCAGTGCCTGGACGAAGCGGTACATGAACTGCTCGGCCGAGATGTAGAGCACCCGGGCCGAGGGGTCGCGGGAGAGCCATTCCCAGGCGATCGCGTGCATCAGGTGGGTCTTGCCGAGGCCCACGCCGCCATAGAGGAAGAGCGGGTTGAAGCTGATGCCGCCGCCCTCGGCGACGCGCCGCGCCGCGGCATGGGCCAGCTCGTTCGGCTTGCCGACCACGAAGGTCTCGAACTTGTTGCGCTGCTCGATCTTGGCGCCGGGAAGCTCGGTCTCGGGCTGGGTCGGCATCGCCACCCCCTTCGCTGCAGGCATCGGCTCGGCGGATCTGGGTTCGGGCGCAGGTTCGGGCCTGCGTCCGACCTTGCGCGCCGGCTCGGGCCGCGCCCGGCCGTCGGCTGCATCCGGTGCCGGGGTCGCTGCGGCGACGCAAGCCTCGGGCGGGAAGGCGGGGGCGGGCCGTCGCCGGGTGCCGACGGTGAACTCCAGCCGCCGCGCCCGCGCCTCGGTTTCCCGCAGCAGCTTCAGGATCTGCTCGCCGAACTGGTCGTTGATCCACTTGCCCATGAAGGCGGTCGGCACCTCGAGGCGGGCGCTACCGCCCTCGCAGCCCAGATACACGATCGGCTCGATCCAGTTGTGAAACGAATCGCGTCCAATGGACTTCCGCAAGCGTTCGCAAACGTCCGACCAGTACGTGGTATCCATTCCACCCCACCTGTTCTTTTCGATCCGCCGGAACGAGGGCCCGGCTTGCTTGCCTCCACCGGCCGAGGACACCCATCGCGATCGGGTGCCCCGGCACTCTCCGTCAGCTCTGCCGCCAGGGCAGGCCGGCGGCCTTCCAGCCGTTCAGGTTCCCCCTGTGGCGCTGGTCATCGAGCACGCCCTCGAATCCCTCGGCCACATTGACGCAGGTAACCTGCTGCCCGGCCGCGCCGAAGGCCGCGGAGACCGCTCGCGCCGCCTCCATCGAGCGCGCGCCGGACCGGCAGATGAAGAAGATGGTGTCAGGCACCGCCTCGAAACGTTCGCGAAGGCGCCCGGGAAATTCGGGATCGACGGCCATGTCGGGAAATGTGCGCCATTCCAGCAGGATGACCTCGCGGCCCACGCCGCTCAGGTCCGGAATGCCGACGAAACTCCACTCGGGTCTCGTTCGAACATCCACAAGCGCAGACGTTTCTTGTTCGCTCAGGCGCTGCCACGCCTCGGCCGGTCGGCATTCGCCGACGCTGCCCTGCCCGTCAGGGTTCATCCCAGAATCTCTCTGCCGTCCATCACACCGAGGCGGACGTTAGCCAGAAGGACGCCCCCAGTTCAACAGTAACGATCGCTTGACTTCACGATTCCTAACAACGTCAGCAATGAATCGCCGAAGGCGTGGATAATTAGCAACATTAATATTTGTTAACAACTTAGCTTTCGGCCCTAAATTACTTTAGGACCGTCAAATTTCTACTTTTGGCGTTGGTTATGAGGCCCCGTTCGCCGGATGGAAGGGGCGGGAAGAACCATACGTCCGTCGTCAGATTCGGACAACCGGTCCAGATGCGGAACACGACGTTCGGGTGTCGAAAAAAATGACGCGCCCCGGAAAACCGGGGCGACTTCAACTTCAAATTTCAACCTTGAGGCGAATCAGCGAGCCAGGGCGCTGACCCGTGCGGCGAGGCGGGAAACCTTCCGGCTGGCCGTGTTCTGGTGCAGGATGCCGCGCGAGGCGGAGCGCATGATTTCCGGCTGCGCTGCCCGCAGGGCCTCGGCCGCCACCTTGGCATCACCGCCGGCGATGGCCTCCTCGACCTTGCGAATGAAGGTCCGCATGCGCGAGCGCCGCGCCTTGTTTACGTCGGTCCGGCGCAGCATCTGTCGGGCGCGCTTCTTGGACTGTGCCGAATTGGCCATGTCACGAAATTCCGCTTGTCTGTCTGCAGATTGAGGCGCGTCTCTAGCTTCGCACCCGACGCGAGTCAATGGCCAATCCGTCCGCCGCGCTACTGGTCACGAAACTGGGGCGAGCGCTTCTCCATGAAGGCGGCCATGCCTTCCTTCTGGTCCTCGGTGGCGAAGAGCGCGTGGAACAGCCGCCGCTCGAACAGCACGCCCTCGCGCAGCGTCGTCTCGTAGGAGCGGTTCACCGCCTCCTTGACCGCCATCGCCGTCAGCGTCGACTTTTCGGCGATCTTCTGCGCCGTCTTCATGGTCTCGGCCATCAGGTCCTTGGCCGGAATCACCCGGCTGACCAGCCCGGCGCGCTCGGCCTCGTCGGCGTCCATCATGCGTCCGGTCAGGTGCATTTCCATGGATTTCGACTTGCCCACCGAGCGGGTCAGGCGCTGGGTGCCGCCGATCCCGGCCATGACGCCGAGGTTGATCTCGGGCTGGCCGAACTTGGCGGTGTCCGAGCACAGGATGAAGTCGCACATCATCGCCAGCTCACAGCCACCGCCCAGGGCATAGCCCGACACCGCGGCGATGATCGGCTTGCGGACCCTCAGTATCGCCTCGGTCTCGCCGGTGAAGTGGTCGGCGCCGAACATCTCGACAAAGCCCCTGCCGGACATTTCCTTGATGTCGGCGCCGGCGGCGAAGGCCTTTTCCGAACCGGTCAGCACGATGACCCGGACCTTGTCGTTGTCGTCGAAGGCGGCCAGTGCCCGTGCCAGCTCGCCCAGGAGTGCAGCATTGAGCGCGTTCAGCGCTTCGGGCCGGTTGAAGCGGATCACGCCGACACTGTCGTCGATCTCGACGATCAGGTTCTCGTAAGCCATTTGGGGTCTCCGCACCGTTGCACAGGCGGCGACTCATAGCACCGGCGCCCCGGCGCGCAACCCTGATGCAAGCGCAGGCGATGGTTCAGCGCTGGCAGTGGGGGCAATAGAAACTGGACCGCCCCGACTGGACGATGCGGCGGATCGTGCTGTGGCAGCCGTCGGTGCGGCAGGGCTCGCCCTCGCGGTCGTAGACGGCGAAGCTGTGCTGGAAGTAGCCGAGCTCGCCGGTGGCCTGGCGGTGGTCGCGCAGCGACGAGCCGCCGGCGGCGATGGCCTCGTCCAGCACCCCGCGGATCGCCGGCACCAGTGCCGCCACGCGGGCCTGTGCGATGCGGCCGGCCTGGCGCAGGGGCGAGATGCCCGCCCGCCACAGTGCCTCGGCGACATAGATATTGCCAAGGCCGGCCACAAGGCGCTGGTCGAGGAGCGCCGCCTTGACCGGCGCGCGCCTGCCCCGGAACGCTGCCGCCAGATAGGTGTCGGAAAAGCCGTTGCCGAGCGGTTCCGGCCCCAGCCCCGCCAGCAGCCGGTGGCTTTCGGCCGTCGCGGTGGGGGTCAGGTCGACCATGCCGAATCGGCGGGCGTCGTTGAAGACGATGCGGGCGCCGGCATCGGTGGTCAGCACGATGTGGTCGTGCTGCGGCAGATGCCCCGCGACATGGGCGAAGCTGCCCTGCCGGACATCGCCGATCAGGATGCGGCCGGACATGCCGAGATGCAGGATCAGCGTCTCGGCCGTTCCGTCGCCGGGGTCGAGATCGGCGAGGATGTATTTCGAGCGCCGCCGCAGCCGGACCACCCGGCTGCCGGTGAGGCGCGCCGCCAGGCCCTTGGGCAGCGGCCAGCGCAGGTCCGGCCGGCGCACCTCGGCCGCCGCGATCACCGCGCCTTCCAGCACCGGCAACAGCCCGCGCCTGACCGTCTCGACCTCTGGCAGTTCCGGCATGACGCTGATCCCCGAAGTGCCGCCCGCGACATCCGATCGCGAATTGTGTCGGGCGCCTCACTCTATATAAGCATCGGGCGCAGCGAGGATGCCAGCATGAGCAACCAGGACAGGACGACCCATTTCGGCTTTCGCACCGTGCCCGAGCAGGACAAGGCGGGGCTGGTGCGCGGCGTCTTCACCTCGGTGGCCTCGAAATACGACCTGATGAACGACGCCATGAGCCTCGGCGTCCACCGGGTATGGAAGGACGCGGCCATCGACTGGCTGGCGCCCTGGCCGGGGATGCGGCTTGTCGACGTGGCCGGCGGCACCGGCGACATTGCCTTCCGGTTCCTCAGGCGGCTGAAGGGCGACGGCCATGCGACGGTGCTGGACATGACCCCAGACATGCTGGACGAGGGGCGGCGGCGGGCCGAGGCGGAGAAGCTTGGCGGCCGCATGGAATGGGTGGCGGGCGATGCCATGGCGCTGCCCTTCGCCGATGCCTGCTTCGACGCCTATACGATCTCGTTCGGCATCCGCAACGTGACCCGGATCGAGGACGCGCTGTCGGAGGCGTTCCGGGTGCTGAAGCCGGGCGGGCGGCTGATGGTGCTGGAGTTCAGCCGGGTCACCAATCCGGGGCTGGAATGGCTCTACGACCGCTATTCCTTCAACGTCATCCCGCCCATGGGCAAGGCGATCACCGGCGATCGGGACAGCTATCAGTACCTGGTGGAATCGATCCGCCGCTTTCCCGATCAGGAAAGCTTCGCCGCGATGATCCGCGCCGCCGGGTTCGAGCAGGTCGCCTACCGCAATCTCAGCTTCGGCGTCGCCGCGCTGCATTCGGGGTGGAAGATCTGAACCGATGCGCGGTCCGCACAATATCTGGCGGCTGGTGGTCACCGGCGCGACCTTCGAACGCACCGGGGCCATGGACGTGGCGCTGGAGGCGCTGGACGCGCCGAAGAGCCTGCGCATCGCCGCGCGGGTGCTGGGCTGG
This sequence comes from Paracoccaceae bacterium, assembly GCA_050299555.1. Lineage (GTDB taxonomy): Bacteria > Pseudomonadota > Alphaproteobacteria > Rhodobacterales > Rhodobacteraceae > JBNKWA01. The sequence continues at coordinate 52,773 of JBNKWA010000031.1, forward strand.
CCGTTCAAGTGGCTGGGGCTGAAGGGCGACCCCTCGCAGCCCCCGGTCAGCCGGGCGCTGACCGCGCTGGGCCCGGCCTATATCAAGTTCGGCCAGCTGCTTTCGACCCGGCCCGACATTGCCGGCGACGCGCTGGCGGACGAGCTGAAGATGCTGCAGGACGCGCTGCCGCCGTTCCCCGATGCCGTCGCCCGGGCGACCATCGAGGCCGAGCTCGGCCAGCCGGTGGCGGCGCTGTTCTCGGAGCTCTCGCCGCCGGTCGCGGCCGCCTCGCTGGCGCAGGTGCACCGGGCGCGGCTGGCGGCGGACGGCCGCGACGTGGCGGTGAAGATCCTGCGGCCGAGGATCGAACGGGCGTTCCTGCGCGACGTCGACGCCTTCTATCTCGCCGCCTGGATCATCGAGACGCTGGCCCCCGCCTCGCGGCGGCTGCGGCCACGGGCGGTGATCCGGCATTTCGAGGGGGTGGTGTTCGAGGAGCTCGACCTCAGGACCGAGGCGGCGGCGGCGGATGCGTTCCGGGCCAATACCGAAGGCGACGAGGGGTTTTCGGTGCCTGCGGTGATCTGGCCGTTCTGCGCACGCCGGGTAATGACGCTGGAATGGGCCGAGGGGGTGAAGTTCGGTGACGTGGCGGCGCTGGCCGCCACCGGGGCCGACCTGCCGGCGCTGGCACGGCGGACGATCCAGGTGTTCCTCGCGGTGGCGCTCCGGGACGGGTTCTTTCACGCCGACATGCATCAGGGCAACCTGAAGCTGGCGCCGTCGGGCGATATCGTCGCCATGGATTTCGGCATCATGGGCCGGATCGATGCCTATACGCGGCGGGTCTATGCCGAGATCCTGATCGGCTTTCTGCATCGCGACTACCA
>JBNKWA010000032.1:0-23044 GCA_050299555.1 Paracoccaceae bacterium
GATTTCGTGGCCATAGCCCATGCCGGTCTCTTCCAGATTGGCGCGGAAGGTGCCGTCGATCAGCCCGACAGTGGGGAAGTTCTGGATGCCCGAGAAGCCGAGCGCGGCGAGATCGGAAAGGAACTTGTCGCGGATCAGGAACGGGTCGGTGCCGTTGACGCCCGCCAGGACCGGCACGTCGCGGACCACCGGCAGCACCTCGCGCGCCATGTCCACGACGATCTCGTTGGCGTTGCCATAGGCCAGAAGGCCGGCCAGCGAGCCCCGGCCCGCCATGCGGTAGCGGCCGGAATTGTAGATGACGATGAGGTCGATGCCGCCGGCTTCCTCGCAGCGGGCCGAAAGGCCGGTGCCGGCGCCGCCGCCGATGATCGGGCGGCCGGCGGCGATCCTGGCGCGGAGGCGGGCGAGGATGTCGGCGCGGGGGATGCGGGGCATCAGGCGATCTCCCGGAAGGCGGCCAGCGCGGCCTCGGCGAATTGGGTGGTGTTGATGTTGTCGGGCACCCGGATCAGGCGGCGGTCCGGGGTCTGGTCGACGCCGTCCTCGATGGCGGCGAAAAGCGCTGCGTCGGCCTGAGGGTCGTGGAACGGCTGGCCGGGGACGTCGATGGCCGAGACGCCGCCCTGGGGCAAAAGGAACCGCACCGGCCCGGTCATGGCATTCAGCCGCGCGGCGATCCAGGTGCCGAACTGGCGGTTCTCCGCAGGTGTGGTGCGCATCAGCGTCACCTGCGGGTTGTGGACGTGGAAGAGGCGGCCGGCGAATTTCTCGGGCACGGTGTCGCGGGCGCCGAAATTGACCATGTCGAGGGCTCCGACCGAGCCGACATAGGGCACGCCGGCGCGGATGACCGCGCCCATGCGGTCGGCGGTCGCCGGGAAGATGCCGCCGACGATCATGTCGGCGATCTCGGTGGTGGTCAGATCGATCACCGCGCCGACAAGGCCGCTGTCCACCAGCTTTTCCATGGACTGGCCGCCGGTACCGGTGGCGTGGAAGACCAGTGGGTCGTGGGTTGACGAGAGCGCCTCGGCGATGTGGCTGACGCAGGTGGTGGTCACCCCGAACATGGTCAGGCCGATGGCGGGCCGGTCGTCGCCGGCGGGGATGGCCGGGGATCGCAGCATCATCCCGGCAAGCGCATGGGCGGCGTTGCCGAGCACCCGGCGGGAGATCCGGTTCAGGCCTTGCACGTCGGTGACCGAATACATCATGGCGATGTCCGAGGGGCCGACATAAGGCGCCACGTTGCCCGAGGCGACGGTGGAGACCAGCACCTTGGGCACCCCCACGGCGAGCGCCCGCATGGCCGGGGCGATCAGCGCCGTGCCGCCCGAGCCGCCGGCGCCGATCATGCCGCCGATCCAGTCGGCGCGGCCGGCATAGGCCTCGAAGGCCACGGCCATGGCGGCGACCGCGGCGCCCCGGTCGGTCTGACCGAGGACGGCGTCGGCGCCATCGGGATGGCAGGCGGCGATTTCGGCGGCGGGGATGTCAGCCCGGCCGGTGCCGGTGGTGCCGAGGTCGATGGTGCGCGCCTCGACCCCGGCGGCGCGGATCAGCCCGGCGATGTAGCGAAGCTCGTCGCCCTTGGTGTCGAAGGTGCCGGCGACCGCGGCGATCATGCCCGCCAGCCGGCCATCGCCGCCTCGACCTGGGCGCGGTCGGTGATGCCGGCATCTGAACCGAGCCCGCCGGCCACCAGCGAGGCGGAGGCGGTGCCGAGATGGGCGCATTCGGCAAGCGGCCGGTCGTCGGCCAGTCCGGCGATGAAACCGGCGGTGAAGGCGTCGCCGCAGCCGGTCGTGTCCACCACCTCGATGGCATAGGCGGGCACGTGGATGCGCTCGTCGCCCATGGCGACGATCGAGCCGTCGCCGCCCATGGTCAGCACCGGGCACTTGACGCCGCGCGACTGGAAGAAGCGGATGTTCTCCTCCACCCCCTTGAGACCGGAGAGGATCTCGGCCTCCTCGATGGAGGGGATGAAGTAGTCGATATGGGGCAAGAGCGGCTCGACGAAGGCCCAGGTGCCGGGGCCGGCGCCGACCAGGTCCCAGGTGGTGACGCAGCCCGCCTCCTGCCCCGCCTGCAGGAGCCTTCGCGATGGCTCGCCATCGAGCCGGGCCAGCAGGCCGGTGCCGCCCAGATGCAGAAAGCGGCAGTCGAGCACCTCGGCCAGCATCCCGGGCGTGACCTCGAAATGGTCCGAGGCGCCGCGGGCGTGCAGGGCGGGGCGTTCGCCATTGGGGCGGACGTTGAGAATGGTGGCCGAGGTGTCGATGCCGGCGACGTGCTGCATCAGCCGGCAGTCGATGCCGAAATGCTGCATGCGGGCGATGACGAAATCCGCCTTCTCGTCATCGCCCACGGCCCCCACGGCCTGGCAGTTCAGCCCCAGCTTGGCGAGGTCGATCACGGTGCCGCCGGCGGTACCGGCGACGGTCAGCCGGATCTCCTCGATGAAGCCGACATTGCCGCCCTCGGGGATGGCGGTCACCGGGCGGCCGAGAATGTCGAGAATGTAGAGCCCCACCACCGAAACGTCGAAGCGGCGGGTCACCTGAGCGACTCCAGATAGCCCACGTAGAGGAACGCCGTGCCGACGCCGAGCGAGGCCGCCACCAGCAGGATCACCAGGATGATGGCTGAGACCTTGGCCAGAGACGCCACGGTCACGCCCTCGCGGCAGAGCGGCACGAGGTTGAAGGCCAGCGCGCCGATGACCACGGTCACGCAGCCGATGGAAAAGAGATGGATGGAGAACGGCTGGAAGATGAACAGGATCGACAGGACGCAAAGCGCGATGATCGTCCGTTCGATCCACTTTGCCTGGGTTGCGGTCATGGCGCACTCCTCAACACGTGGCCATCGCCGGTGAAGACATGCGTGGCGCCCGGGGGGAAGCGGGTATGCATCTGGTCGCCCTCGGCCAGCGGCACCCGCCAGTCGGCCACCAGCCGCAGGTCGTGGTGGCCATCGAACATGTGCGCCAGCGTCTCGGCCCCCATGGGCTCGACGATGTCGATCCTGGTGGAAATCCCGTCCTCGACCGGCTCGTGGCTGATCTCGAGATTGCGCGGCCGCACGCCGAGGGTGACCTGGGCGCCGGGGGCAAGCTCGGTGATGCGCGGGTCGACTTGGATGGTCATGGTCTGGCCGCCTTCGATGGAGAATTGCGCGATGCCGCCGTCGCGGGCGGCCGTCAGCGTGGCCGGCAGAAGGTTCATCTGCGGCGTGCCGATGAAGCCCGCGACAAAGAGGTTGGCCGGATGCCGGAAGATCGCGTGCGGCGTGTCCACCTGCTCGATGCGGCCGTCGCGCATCACGGCGATGCGGTCGGCCATGGTCAGCGCTTCGAGCTGGTCATGGGTGACGATCACCGTGGGACGGCTGAGATGCTGCAGCACCTCCTTGATCTCGCCACGCATCTCCTCGCGGAGCTGCACGTCGAGGCGCGAAAGCGGCTCGTCGAAGAGAAAGCAGGTGGGATCGCGGATGATCGACCGGCCGACGGCGACACGCTGTTTCTCGCCCTCGGCCAACTGGCCAGGCTTGCGGTTCAGGATGCCGCCGAGCTGGAGCGTATCGGAGATCCTGGCGACCCGCTCGGCGATGCTGGTGCGGGACAGCCCCTCGGCGTGGAGCGGGAAGGCAAGGTTCTCGGCCACCGTCAGGCTTGGATAGAGGGCGTAGAACTGGAACGACATCGCCACGTTGCGTTCGCGGGCGCCAAGCCCGTTGACGCGCTTGCCGTCGAGCAGGATGTCGCCGCCGCTTGCGCCTTCCAGCCCGGCGACCATCCGAAGCGTGGTGGTCTTGCCGCAGCCCGAGGGGCCAAGCAGGCACAGCACCTCGCCGTCGCCCACGTCGAGGTCGATGGCGTCGACGGCGGTGAGCGATCCGAAACGCTTGGTGAGTTGCTTGAGCTCGATGGTCATTTCTTCACCGTGCCGAAGGTGACGCCGCGCAGGAGCTGGTTCTGCAGCATGAAGGTCACGAAGAAGATCGGGATCAGGAACAGCGTGACGATGGCGGCAAGCAGCCCGTAATCCACCCCGACCTCGCCGCCGAGGGTGCGGGCCATGGCGACCGGCACGGTCCGGGTCTCGACCCCGGTCAGCAGCAGCGCGAACAGGAACTCGTTCCAGGTCAGGATCAGCCCGAAGACGAAGGTGGCCGAGAGGCCGGCGAGAACCTGCGGGATGCAGAAGTTGAAGAAGACGCGGCGCTCGGTCGCCCCGTCCATGCGGGCGGCGTCCTCGATCTCGGGGTTGAGCTCGTCGAAGAAGGATTTCACCAGCCAGACCGAGAACGGGATGTTGAAGGCGGTATAGAGCAGGATGATCCCCCAGTAGCTGCCGGCCAGCCCGGACAGGCGGAACATCAGGAAGATCGGGATGATCACGACGATGGGCGGCATCATCCGGGTGGTGAGGATGATGAAGAGGTAGGTGTCGTTGCCCCGCAGCGGGTAGCGGCTGAAGGCATAGGCGGCGAGCGTGCCGACGATGAGCGCCAGCCCCACCGAGCTGAAGGCGATGAAGATCGAGTTGAAGAAATACAGCCCCATGTCGGTGGCCTGGCTGGTGCCGGTGGTGATCGAGGCGCGGAAGAACACCGACTGGAAGTTCTCGAGCGTCGGCGTGAAGATCAGCTTCGGCGGGACCGCCAGCGCGTCGGTACGGGTCTTGAAGGCGGTCAGGATGATCCACAGGACCGGAAAGAAGTACATCAGCGCCACGACGCTGGTGAACGCGGTGTAGCCCCAGCCGGCCTTGCCGATTTCGCGATGCTTGCGGGCCATCAGCTTACCTCCTCGGCCCGGCGGTTGACCGCGTAGAGGTAGAGGTTGGTCATGACGATCACGATGAAGAGCACGATATAGGCCAGCGCCGAGGACTGACTGGTGCGGAAGAACTGGAAGGCGGTCCGGTAGAGATGGACGGCGATGGTCTCGGTGGCCGATCCCGGGCCGCCCTCGGTGATGATGTAGACGATGTCGAAGAGCTTGAAGGTCTCGATGGTGCGGAAGAGCACCGCGAGCAGCAGCAGCGACTTGATGTAGGGAAAGGTGATCGTCCAGAAGGTCCGCCACTTCGACGCCCGGTCGATCTCGGCCGCCTCGTAGAGGTACTTCGGCACGCTGACGAGGCCGGCCAGCACCAGCAGCATCACGAAGGGCGACCACATCCACGCATCGGCGATCACGATGGCGAAGATGGCGCTGGCCGGTGTGGCCAGCATCACGAAGGGCTCGCTGGTGACGAAGTTCAGCGCATAGCTGACGATGCCGAAGGTGGGTTCGTAGAAGAGCTTGAAGAACACGCCGACCGAGACGAAGGACAGCATCATCGGCGTCAGCACCAGCATCAGCACGATGCGGCGCAGGGGGAATTCCTTGGCGAACAGAAGCGCCAGCAGAAAGCCGACGATCAGCTGCAGGATCACCGACGAGCCGACGATCACCGCCGTGGTCTGGAACCGTTCCCACACCTTTTCGTCGGCGAGGGTGTCGGCGTAGTTCTCCAGGCCCTGGAACTTGGGCACGTTCTGCCGGTTGGCGCGGTAGTTGAAGAAGCTCAGGCCGAAGGACCACAGAAGCGGGAAGATGTTCATGACGAACAGGATGCCGATGGCCGGCGTCACCAGGAGCGCGCCCCGGCGCCTTGGGTCGAGAAGCCAAGCGCCGAAACCGCCTTGGTGGGATGTCGCATCGCTCATCTGCACGTGGTCCAGTCGATGAAGGGGATTGGAGAGCCGGGGCAGGGCCCGGCCGAGGCCGGACCCTGCATGATGATTGCGATCACTCGATGTAGCCGGCGTCCTCCAGCAGGTCCTGCTGGAATGCGGCCACTGAATCGAGCGCTTCCTTGGCCGAGATCTGGCCGGTGATCGCCTTGTCGAATTCTTCCTGCTGCTGGGTCAGGAGCTCGAAGAATTCGGGCGTGTGCCAGACGTCCCTCTGCCAGTCGATCATCTCGACATGGGCGCGGTTCCACGGCCGCAGGTCGTTGTATTCCGGCATCGCCATGACGCTCATCAGGCCGGACTGGCCGCCGTTCTTCACCGCCTCGAGCTGGGTTTCGGGCGACAGCCACCACTTGACCACGTTGAGCGCCTCGTCGACCACCTCGTCGGAGTTCCAGGTGGTCAGCACGAAGGGCTGGCCGCCGATGTTGCCGGTGCGGTCGATGGAGCCGTCCGCCTTCCTCAGCCCCGGCGCCGGGCCGAAGGCCGACTTGTCGGAGACGGTGGAGGCGCTGGGGTCGAGCACCGGCTCGCCGAGGCCGACCCAGTCGATGATCGCGCCGACCTTGCCCTGCATGTAGAGGTCCTGTTCGACGAAGATGTCGAGCTGGCCGGTCTGGGCCACCGGCGGCATGTACTTGAGCATCGACAGGTAGTGCTCGAAGGCCTGCACGGCGACGTCCGAGTTGACCACGCCCTCGGCCTGCGCGCCCTCGACCGACTCGTTCCAGATGTCGCCGCCGTACTGCCAGACGAAGGCGTTGATCTGCATCGAGGAGAAGTCGTAGCCCTTACCGGCCTGATAGGCGATCCCGTAGAAGGGCTCGGTCAGTGTCTCGCCGGCCAGTTCGGCCCCGGCGGGCCGGGTCAGGAACTCGCCGATCTGGGCGAACTTGTCCCAGTCGGTGTCCTGCCATTCCTCATAGGTGCAGGGCAGGTTGGTGCCGTACTTCTCCTGGAAGGCGGCCATCTCGCCTTCGTTGCAGAAGATGTCCTTGCGGTAGTAGGTGACGTAGGTGTCGGGGAACTGCGGGAAGCCGTAGTAGTGCACGCCCTCGGCCGGCGCCTCGCCCAGTTCCTCGAGCTGCGCCCGGGTCTTGTGCGGATAGGTCGAATAGGCCGAGACCAGGGCCGGATGCAGGTCCTTCATGATCGCGGTCAGCTCGGGATCGGCCTTGATCCGGTCGGTGAGGTCCAGATAGTAGCCGCCCTCGACGAAGGCGCCGAGCCACTGGCTGTCGGTGACGATCATCTGGTACTTCTGCTCGCCCGATGTCAGCGAGGCCGCGACCCGCTCGTAGAAGCTCGGCCACGGGATGAAGTCCATCTCCAGCGTGGTGTTGTTGCCGGCCGGCGACTTGTAGGTGTTGTCGAAGTGCTCCTTCATGAACCGGGTCGGCGGCCAGTCCGGCGCGGCCATGGTGATGGTGATGTCGGCGGCCTGAACGGCCGTACTTCCAAGAAAGATGGCAAGCAGGCTTGCGCCGGCCAAACCACCCGGAATGTTGCGCGTCTTCATGTCTCTTTCCTCCACTGTTACGCCTGCTTCTGTTTTCTCAGTTCACACTGCTCGCCTGGACTTTTCTTCCGGTACCGGCCCCAGCCGGGCACCGGTTTCGCGATCGAAGATGTGCAGGTCATCGGGATCGAAGCCGATCTCGATATCCTGACCGACGTCGTACCCGGCCGCCACCTCCTCGCGCAGCACGATCTTCATCGTTGCATCGCGGGCGGCGACATCGATCACCGTCATGTCGCCAAGCGGTTCGGTCAGGCGTATCCGCGCCGAGAACCGGGTGGCGCGCGTGGCCCCGCCGCCGGCGATCTCAAGATCATGCGGGCGCAACCCGACGGTCACCGCCTGGCCGGCCGCGACGCCGGGCGCCACCACGGGCAGACCCAGAAACGGCAGCTCGATCTGGTTGTCGGCACTGCCGGTGGCGGGCACGAAGTTCATCGGCGGCGAGCCGACCATCTGGGCGACGAAGGTATCCGTCGGCGCCCGGTAGAGGTCGCGCGGCGCGCCGATGGCCACCACCTTGCCGTCGCGGATCACGCCGACCCGCTCGCCCATGGTCAGCGCCTCGAGCTGGTCGGGCGTCGCATAGAGCATGGTCATGCCGAGCTCGCGGTGCAGGCGTTTGAACTCGGCCCGCATGTCGTGGCGCAGCTTGGCGTCGAGATTGGTCAGCGGCTCGTCCAGCAGCAGCATCTTCGGCCGCCCGACGATGGCACGGCCGATGGCGACGCGCTGCTGTTCGCCGCCGGACAGGGTCGTGGGCTTTCGCGACAGCGTATGGGTGACGCGCAGAAGCTCCGCCACCTCGCCGACCCGTTTTTTCACGTCCGCCTCGCCGGCGCCCGCCCGGCGCAGGGGATGCGCCAGGTTGGCCTCGACGCTGAGATGGGGATAGAGCGCAAAGGTCTGGAAGATCATCGACATGCCGCGCCCCTGGACAGGCGCGCGGGTCACGTTCCTGCCGGCAAACAGCACCTCGCCGCGGGTCAGTTCCTCAAGCCCGGCGATCGCCCGCAGGGTGGTGGTCTTGCCCGATGAGGACGGCCCGAGCAGGCAGAAGAACTCGCCCTCGGCGACGTCGAAGCTGACGTCGTCGAGCGCCACCACCGAGCCGAAGAGCCGGCGCAGGTTCTGGACCTTGAGGTCAGACACGAAGCCGGACTCCCCGCTGTGCCGCTGGCCGCGCGGCGGTCATATTCCCAGCATCTTTCGGTTGGCGGCCTCGTCGGTACCGGCGCCGGCAAAGTCGTCGAAGGCCTTTTCGGTGACGCGGATGATGTGGTCGCGGACGAAGGCGGCGCCTTCGCGAGCCCCATCCTCGGGGTGCTTGAGGCAGCATTCCCATTCCACCACCGCCCAGCCGTCGAAATCATGGGCCGAAAGCTTGGAGAAGATGGCGCCGAAATCCACCTGCCCGTCGCCGAGCGAGCGGAACCGCCCGGCCCGGTCGACCCAGGACTGGTAGCCGCCATAGACGCCCTGCCGGCCGGTCGGGTTCAGCTCGGCATCCTTGACGTGGAACATGCCGATGCGCTCGTGGTAGATGTCGATATTGGCCAGGTAGTCGAGGTGCTGCAGCACGTAGTGGCTGGGATCGTACAGCATGCAGGCGCGGGCATGGCCGCCGACCCGTTCGAGGAACATCTCGTAGCTGACCCCGTCATGCAGGTCCTCGCCGGGATGGATCTCGTAGCAGACGTCGACGCCCATTTCCTCGGCGTGGTCGAGGATCGGCCGCCAACGCCGGGCGAGTTCGTCGAAGGCGGTCTCGATCAGCCCTGGCGGGCGCTGCGGCCAGGGATAGACATAGGGCCAGGCGAGCGCGCCGGAGAAGGTGGCATGGGCCCCGATCCCCATGTTCTTCGAGGCGGTCAGCGCCTTCTTGACCTGATCGACCGCCCAGGCCTGCCGGGCGGCGGGATCGCCGCGCACCGCCGGCGCCGCGAAGCCGTCGAAGGCGGCGTCATAGGCGGGATGGACGGCGACAAGCTGGCCCTGCAGGTGGGTCGACAACTCGGTCACCACGACCCCGTTTGCCTCGGCCACGCCCTTGAATTCGTCGCAATAGTCCTGCGAGGATGCCGCCTTGTCGAGGTCGAACAGGCGCCCGTCCCAGGACGGCACCTGTACCCCCTTGTAACCCACCGATGCGGCCCAGCGGGTGATCCCATCCCAGGTGTCGTACGGCGCTTCGTCGCCGGCGAACTGCGCCAGGAACAGCGCAGGTCCCTTTATGGTCTTCATGTCATGCTCCCGATGATGTTCGTCATGGCAGGTTGTCGCGCACGAATATCTCGATGCGGATCCGTTCCTGTTTCTCGTTGATCGTTGCCCCGTCGGCCAGGGCCCTGAGCACCCGGATTGCGCTGCGAACCTCGTGGCTGGGATCCTGGACCAGGACCGCGTCGATGGTGCCGGAAATCAGCGCCGCGCGGGCGTGCCCTGACAGCTCCGTGGTCACGACGCGGATGTCCTGGTGCGCCGCCTCGATCGCATCGATCACGCCGCGGGTGCCGCCGCCCAGGCTGTATAGCCCGACGATGTTGGGGTTGTCGGCCAGCAGCCGCGAAAGCTTTTCCTCGACCAGCCCGGCGAGTTCCTCGCCCTCGATCCAGGGCAGGACGTTGAGGTCGGGGCACTCGGCGCGCATCACCTGCTCGAACCCCATGCGCCGCTCGACATGGTCGCGCAGGGTGCCGGAGCCGGCGACCACGGCGACATCGCCGGTCCGCGGGGCGATGAAGCGCTTCAGCAGGCTTCCGGCCACCCGGCCGGCGGCGACGTTGTCGATGCCGACGAAGCGTTCGCGGGCCGAATTGGGGCTGTCGGAGATGATGGTCACCACCCGCACCCCCCGCGCGCGCAGGTCCCTGATCGCGTCGCGCACGATCTGGCTTTCAACCGCCACCAGCGCGACGCCGTCGCCGATGCGCTCGCCGAGGCCTTCGATGGCGTCGACAATGGCCTGCGGGTCGAGCGGCGGAACGGCGATCAGGTTGATCTCGATGCGCTCGCTTCCGACCTGGGACTTGGCCGCCTGGATTTCGGCCCGGACGTCGCTGAAGAACGCCGTCTCGCCGGCGGAGACGATGAAGGTGAAGACGTACGACCGCCCGCGGGCGAGATTCGCCGCCGTGGTGTCGCGGACGAAATTCAGCCGCTCCATCGCGGCAACGACCCGCTCCACCGTCGACTCGCTGACACCCCTTCGGTTGTTCAGGACCCGATCGACACTGGCCAGGCTCACACCCGCAGCCTGGGCGACATCTTGTGCGGTGATGCGGCTCATTCTCCTCCCCTTGACGAAAAGATTGAGGTAGAGACTGACGTACGTCAATCAGTTTTACGGGCAGATCGAGCCCGAGGAGTGATCGGGGGGTGATGCAAGATGCTGATCGGGATACCGACGGTCCTTACGCCGGACCTGCTGCGGCACCTGGGCGCCATGGGGCATGGCGACGACCTGGTGATCGCCGACGCCAACTTTCCGGCCGAGGCCTGCGCCCGGCGAATCGAGCGCCTTGCCGGGGTCTCGGCCACCGAGGCGCTGCGGGCGATTCTGGCGCTGATGCCGCTCGACACCTATGTCGACGCGCCGGCGCGGACGATGCAGGTAGTGGGTGATCCCGAAGCGGTGCCCGAGATCGTCAGCGAGTTCCAGCGTATCATCGACGAGGTCGCCGACCACCCGGCGCCGGTGCGCGGGGTCGAGCGCCACGCCTTCTATGACGAGGCCCGGCGGGCATATTGCATCGTGCAGACATCCGAGACCCGGCTTTACGGCAACATCATGCTGTCCAAGGGGGTGGTGGCGCCGGGTTGAGGACGACGATTGATCTGACCTGCCGGCTGGGTTTCTAATCCCGCGGAGGGCGAGGGAGAAGGCGGTGACCAGGACCAAGAAGATCATCAATGCCGGCGACGACGCGGTCGACGAGATGCTCGACGGCATCCTCTTGGCCCATGGTGATGTGCTGCGCCGGTCGGATCGCTCGGGCCGCGCCATCATCGCCCGGCAGGGGCCGCGCCCGGGCAAGGTCGGGCTGGTGATCGGCGGCGGTTCGGGGCACGAGCCGACCTTCGTCGGCTTCGTGGGGCAGGGGCTGGCCGATGCTGCCGCCATCGGCAACGTCTTCGCCTCGCCGCCGCCCGACCCGGCACTGGCCTGCGTGCAGGAGGTCGACGGCGGCGCCGGCGTCCTGTTCATGTATGGCAACTATGCCGGCGACGTGATGAATTTCGACATGGCCGCCGAGATGGCGGCGATGGACGATATCGAGGTGCGCACGGTCCTGACCACCGACGACATCGCCTCGGCGCCGCCGGACCGCAAGGAAACACGGCGCGGGGTGGCCGGCAACTTCTTCATCTTCAAGGCGGCGGGCGCGGCCTGCGACGAGATGATGAGCCTCGACGAGGTGGAGCGGGTGGCCCGGCACGCCAATGCCCGCACGTTTACGATGGGGGTGGCGCTGTCGCCCTGTTCGCTGCCGCAGACGCTGACCCCGAACTTCCAGCTTGGCCCGGAGGAGATGGAAATCGGCATGGGCATCCATGGTGAGCCGGGGATCGAACGCGGCCCGCTGAAGCCCGCCGACACCATCGTCGACGAGATCATGGACGGGATCCTGGGCGAGATGGCGGCGAGCAGGGGCGACCGGGTGGCGCTTCTGGTCAATTCACTGGGCTCGACGACGCTGATGGAGCTCTACATCATGAACCGGCGGGTGCGGGCGCGGCTGGCCGAGGCGGAGCTCGAGGTCCATGCAAGTTGGGTCGGCAACTACTGCACCTCGCTGGAGATGGCGGGGGCGTCGATCACGGTGATGCATCTCGACGCGGAGCTGACCCGGCTGATCGACCGCCCCTGCGATTGCGCGATGTTCCGGGTGATCTGAGATGGGCGTGGACGGCGTGACGGTGAAGGCGATGCTGAACGCGGTGGCCGATGCCATGGATGCCCATCGCGATGCGCTGTGCGCGCTCGACGGCGAGATCGGCGACGGCGATCACGGGCTTGCCATGGCCGGCGGCTTCGGCGCGGTGCGCAAGGTTCTTGCAGACATGGACGGCGGGACGCCGACCGAGGTGTTCAACACCGCCGCAAAGTCGTTCCTGAACGCGGTCGGCGCCTCGAGCGGTCCCTTGTATGCCACCGCCTTCATGCGCGCCGGTGCCGCGGTGAAGGGCAAGGACACGCTTGCCGATGCGGATGCGCCGCTCCTGATCGGGGCCATGGCCGAAGGCATCGCCCATCGCGGCAAGGCGGCGCCGGGCGACAAGACGATGATCGACGCATGGGTTCCGGCGGCTGAGGCCGCGGCGGCCCGTGCGGGCGAGCCGTTCGCGCAGGTTCTTGCAGGCGCCGCCGAAGCGGCGGAGGCGGGCGCCGAGGCGACGGCAGGGATGGAGGCGCGGCTGGGACGCGCGGCGCGGCTGGGCGCGCGGTCGCTGGGGCATCGCGACCCCGGTGCGGTGTCGGCGGCAATCCTGCTGCGGGCGATGGCCGGGGCGGTCTGAGCCGGCGAACGGGGGGAGGGGGAGCATGCGGCAATTCATCAACACCCGCGAGGCGCTGGTTCCCGAGGCCATTGACGGGCTGCTGCGCAGCGCCGGGTCACGGCTGGCGCGCCTGGACGGCTATCCCAACATCAAGGTGGTGGTCCGCAGCGACTGGGACCGGTCGCGGGTGGCCCTGGTCTCGGGCGGCGGGTCGGGGCACGAGCCGGCCCATGCGGGTTTCGTCGGGCGCGGCATGCTGACCGCCGCGGTCTGCGGCGAGGTCTTCGCCTCGCCTTCCGTGGACGCGGTGCTGGCGGGGATCCTGGCGGTGACCGGCGATCCCGGCTGCCTGCTGATCGTCAAGAACTACACCGGCGACCGGCTGAATTTCGGCCTGGCGGCGGAACGTGCCCGGGCGCTGGGCCGCAAGGTCGAGATGGTGGTGGTCGATGACGATGTGGCGCTGCCCGACATCGCCCAGCCGCGCGGTGTCGCGGGCACGCTGTTCGTGCACAAGATTGCCGGTGCGCTGGCCGAAAGCGGCGCCGATCTGGAAACCGTCGCGCGCGCCGCCCGGCGGGTCATCGGCAACGTGGTGTCCATCGGCATGTCGCTGGATACCTGCACCGTCCCGGGGCTGGAGAAGGAGAACCGCATCGGCGCCGGCAAGGCCGAGCTCGGCCTTGGCATCCACGGCGAGCCGGGGGTGGAGCAGGTGGAGTTCACCGGCGCGCGGGACGCCATGAGGATGGTGGTCGACCGGCTTGCGCCACGCCTGAAGCCCGGGCCGCACGTGGCGCTTCTGAACAACCTTGGAAGCACGACGCCGCTGGAGATGTCGGTGCTGGCCGAAGAGCTGTGCCGCTCGCGCATCGGCGACCGGGTGGCCTACATGATCGGGCCGGCGCCGCTGATGACCTCGCTGGACATGCACGGTTTTTCGCTGTCGCTGTTGCCGGTCGAGGGCGCCGAGGTCGACGCGCTGCAGGTGCCGGCGGCGCCGGTTGCCTGGCCGGGCTGCCATGCGGTGGGCGGGATTGCCGTCATGGCGATGCCCGCGGGGATGAGCCCGCCGGTTCATGCCGCGTCGGCCCATGCCGGGATGCGGGCGCTGATCGCCGAGTGCTGCACGGCGCTGATCGCGGCGGAGGGCAAGCTGAACGCGCTCGATGCCAAGTCGGGCGACGGCGACACCGGCTCGACCGTGGCCGGCGCGGCGCGGGCGCTGTCCGGGGCGCTCGACGGGTTGCCGCTGGCCGAGCCGGCGGCGCTGCTGCGGGCCATTGGCGGCGAGCTCAGCCAGTCGATGGGCGGCTCCTCTGGGGTGCTGCTGGCGATCTTCTTCTCGGCGGCCGGAGAGGCCGCGGCGGGCGGCGTGGACCCGGTCGAAGCGCTGAAGGCCGGGCTCGACCGCATCCAGCAGGTGGGGGGCGCCGGACCGGGCGACCGCACGATGATCGACGCCTTGTTGCCGGCGCTGGAGGCGCTGCCGATGGGACTGGACAAGGCGGCGAGGGCCGCGCGCGCCGGGGCCGGGGCGACGGCCGCGATCACCCGCGCCCGCGCCGGTCGTGCCAGCTATGTCTCCGCCGCCAGCCTCGAAGGCCACAACGATCCGGGGGCCGAGGCGGTGGCGCTGCTTTTCGAGCATCTGGCCCGCGCGCTGAGCGCATAGGATTGACGACCGCCCGCGAAGAACGGGCGGAACATGCCAAGGGAGGAACCGAATGGACGTCGCATCGACCACAGGCCGCGTTTCCACATGGCTGGCCAAATTCGCGGACGCGCTGGAAAGCGCCGATACCGCCGCGCTGAAGGCGCTGTTCGCCAACGACTGCTATTGGCGCGACATCGTCTCGTTCACCTGGAATATCAAGACGATGGAAGGTCGCGATGCGATCGCGGCGATGGCCGGGTCGGTCCTTGGCGACGTGCATCCGCGCAACTGGCAGATCGTGGGCGAGCCAACCGAGTCGGGCGGCATCGTCGAGGCCTGGCTGACTTTCGAGACCGATGCCGTTCGGGGCAAGGGGCTGGTGCGGCTGAACGACGAGGGTTGCTGGACGCTTCTGACCACGGCGCAGGAGCTGAAGGGCTTCGAGGAGAAGAAGGGTCCGCGCCGCGCCATGGGTGTCGCGCATGGCGCGATCAGGGATCGCGAGACCTGGGCCGAGAAGCGGGCCCGCGAGGCAAAGGAACTGGGCTATTCCACGCAGCCCTACGTGGTCATCGTCGGCGGTGGTCAGGGCGGCATCGCGCTGGGCGCGCGGCTGCGCAAGCTCGACGTGCCGACGATCATCATCGAGAAGAACGAGCGCCCGGGCGACAGCTGGCGCAAGCGCTACAAGTCGCTCTGCCTGCACGATCCGGTCTGGTACGACCATCTGCCGTACCTGCCGTTCCCCGAGGACTGGCCGGTGTTCAGCCCCAAGGACAAGATCGGCGACTGGCTGGAAAGCTATACCCGGATCATGGAGCTGAACTACTGGACCAGGACCACCTGCAAGCATGCCGCCTATGACGAGGCGACAAAGGAATGGACCGTCACCGTGGATCGCGATGGCGAGGAGGTGGTGCTGCGGCCCAAGCAACTGGTGCTCGCCACCGGCATGTCGGCAGTGCCGAACATGCCCAAGCTGCCGGGGATGGAGAAGTTCAAGGGCGACCTGCACCATTCCTCGCGCCATCCGGGGCCGGACGCCTATGCCGGCAAGCGCGCCGTGGTCGTGGGCTCGAACAACTCGGGCCACGACATCGCCGCCGCGCTGTGGGAAGCCGGCGCCGACGTCACCATGGTGCAGCGGTCCACGACCCACATCGTCAAGTCCGACACCCTGATGGAAATCGGGCTCGGTGCGCTCTACTCGGAGCAGGCGGTGGCCAACGGGATCACCCATGACGTCGCCGACCTGATCTTTGCCTCGGTCCCCTACAAGGTGCTGCCGGCACTGCAGGTGCCGCTTTATCAGCAGATGAAGGAAAAGGACGCGGACTTCTACGACCGGCTGGAAAAGGCGGGGTTCATGCTCGACTGGGGCCCGGATGGCAGCGGCCTGTTCATGAAGTACCTGCGGCGAGGCTCGGGCTATTACATCGATGTGGGCGCGTCCGAGCTGATCGCCGACGGCAAGATCAAGCTGGCGCATGGACAGGTCACGGAGGTGACCGAGAACGGCATCAGGCTGGAGGATGGCACCGAACTGCCGGCCGATCTGATCGTCTTCGCCACCGGCTATTCGTCGATGAACGGCTGGGCGGCACAGCTTATCAGCCAGGAGGTCGCCGACAAGGTCGGCAAGGTCTGGGGACTGGGGTCCGACACGCCCAAGGATCCGGGCCCGTGGGAGGGCGAGCTGCGCAACATGTGGAAACCGACGCAGCAGGAGGGGCTGTGGTTCCACGGTGGCAACCTGCACCAGTCGCGGCACTATTCGCAGTTCCTGGCGATGCAGCTCAAGGCGCGCATGGAGGGCCTCGCGACACCCGTTTACGGGCTTCAGGAGGTGCATCACACCGCCTGAGCATCCAATTGCGCCCGGGAAGGCAAGTTGCCTTCCTGCGGCGCCGCAGTTCAGCAAGAAGCACGAAGAGAAGCGACAAGGGAGAGAGACATGCCTGGCAAGTCCATACTGATGCTGATCGGTGAGTATAGCGAGGAATACGAGATCTATGTTTTCCAGCAGGCGCTGGAGGCCGTGGGGCACACGGTCGACATCATCTGCCCCGAGACCCGCAAGGGCGATCGGGTGACCACCAGTGTCCACGATTTCGGCCCCGGGGTGCTGACCTGGACCGAGCACAAGGGCCATGCCATCGAGGTCACGCAGGATTTCGATACCACGAAGACCGATGGCTATGACGCGGTCTATATCGCCGGCGGTCGCGGCCCGGAATACATCCGCACCTATCCGCGGGTGCGCGAGATCGTCCGCGAGTTCCACGCCGCCGGCAAGCCGATCGCCTCGATCTGCCACGGCCTGCAGGTGCTGGTGGCGGTGCCCGAGGTGATTGCCGGCAAGCGTGTGGCGGGGCTGTTCACGGTCGAGCCGGAAGCGGCGCTGACCGAGGCGACCTATGTCAAGATCGGGCCCAAGGCGGCGCTGCGCGACGGCAATCTGGTCACCGCCGAGGGCTGGACCGCGCTTGCGGCCTTCATTCGCGAGTTCCTGGCCGTGCTCGGCACCGAGATCGTGCATCATCCGGTGGGTGCGCTGACCGAGATGAAGGCGGCCGAGTAGCGGCCCCTATCGCTGAACCCGCGCCGCCCGTGCAGGGCGGCGCCCGATCCGAGCCGCCCCCCCGCTTTCAGCCAGGGAATGCCCCATGAAGCTCGATCACCTGACCCGGGCACCGTTTGGTCTGGATCGCGAGGCGTTGGCCTGGGTCGAGGCCACCGCCGCCGGCTTGAGCCAGCCCGAGAGGGTGGCCCAGCTCTTCAACCTCGGCTGGCATGGCGAGGATCCCGGCGCGGTCGAGCGGTTCGTGCGCCTGGCGCCGGGCGGGATCACCCGCTTTTTCGGACCCGACGGTGCGGCCGAGCAGGCCCGGCTTGCGGCCCTGCAGGATGCGGCGAAGGTGCCGCTTCTGGTCAGCGCGGACCTGGAGGGCTCGCGCATGAGCCTGCCCTTCGGCACGGCGGTGCCGAACCCACTGGCACTGGCGGCGGTCGACGATGTCGAGCTGACCCGCGAGATTTCGGCGATCATGGCGCGCGAGGCCCGGGCCGTTGGCGTCAACTGGTCGTTCACGCCGGTGCTCGACATCAACGCGGCCTTCCGGTCATCGATCGTGGCCACCCGCGGCTATGGCTCGGACCCCGAGCGGATCGCCCGCCATGCCCTTGCCCAGATCGAGACCTTCCAGTCACACGGCCTGGCCGCGACGGCCAAGCACTGGCCGGGCGAAGGTTATGACGAGCGCGACCAGCATCTGGTCACCACGATCAACCCGCTGTCGATCAGCGACTGGAAGGCCAGCTTCGGCAAGCTCTACGGCGCAGCCATCGATGCCGGCGTCATGGCGGTGATGTCCGCCCATATCGCCTTTCCGGCCTATGTGCGGGCGCATCTGTCCGCGCCCGGGGTCGAGGCGTTCCGCCCGGCGTCGATCAGCGCGCTTCTGAACCAGCGGCTGCTGCGCGAGGAGCTTGGTTTCAACGGTCTGATCGTGTCGGACGCCAGCGAGATGGCCGGGCTGACCGCATGGGAGCCGCCGCGGGTCGCCAAGGCCGACGTGATCGCCACCGGCTGCGACATGGTGCTGTTCTCGTCCGATCCCGAGGCCGAGATGGCGTCGATTCTCGCTGCCCTTGACAGCGGCCAGATCTCGCCGGCGCGGTTCGACGATGCGCTGAGCCGGGTGCTGGGGCTGAAGGCGGCCCTCGGCCTGCACCGCGACCGCGCCGCCGCGCCCCATGCCATCGGTGCCGCCGAGGACCGCCGCCTGGCCGAAGCGGCGATGCTGCGGGCGCCGACGCTGGTCAAGGACGTGCAGAACCTTCTGCCGCTCGACCCCGAGCGTCACCGCCGCGTGCTGGTGATCTCGGGCGGCATCGTCGAGCCGCTGCGCTCGGCCCGAATGCCGCTGGTGCTGCCCGACCTTCTGCGCGAGGAAGGCTTTGCCGTGACCGACTTCACGCCGGGGATGGCGATCGAGCGCAACGCGTTCGACCTGGTGCTTTACCTGTTCGGCGAAGAGACGCTGCTGACCCGGGGCCGCATCTTCCTCGACTGGCTGGGGCTTGCGGGCGATTTCGTGGGCGCCATGCAGCGGCTTTGGCATGACATTCCCACGGCGATGATTTCATTCGGCTATCCGTATTATCTCTACGATGCGCCGCGCGTGCCCACTTACATCAACGCCTATTCGACGCTCGACCAGATGCAGGCGGCGGTGCGCGACCTGCTGCTCGGTCGGCACGAGTGGAACCGGACCAGCCCGGTCGATCCGTTCTCGGGTGCGCCGGATGCGCGGTACTGAGCGCCGTTCGGGGCGGTTTCTGTTCCCGGCCGGTTCGGCTAAAGCTGCGGCCCTGAAGCCGCAAATCGCGAGATCGACATGACCGAAAATCCCACCCTGCTTTTTGTTGGTTGCGGCAATATGGGGGCCGCCATCCTGGGCGGCGCCCTGAACGCCTTCGCCTCGGCGCGGTTTGTCGCCGTCGAGCCGCAGGTGGAACGGGCCAGGGGACTGCTGCCGGAGGGTGCGCCGGTCGAGTTCTTCACAAGCCCGGACGAAATCCCCGACATCGAGCCCGATCTGACCGTGCTTGCGGTCAAGCCCCAGCAATTTGCCAGCCTCTCAGACGCGATCCTTGCCCGCCAGCGGCGTGGGGTCACGATCTCGATCATGGCCGGCACCGCCATCGCGACCATTGCCGAGCGCCTGGGTTCCGGCAGGGTGGCGCGGGTGATGCCCAACCTGCCTGCGCAGGTCGGCCTGTCGGCGAGTGTCGGATTTGCCGCCCCCGACGCGCTGTCGGCGGAGGAGCGGGCCGGGGTGGCGCAACTCTTCCAGGGCGTCGGCACCTTTGACTGGGTAGGGTCGGAGGCTGAGATCGACCTGTGCACGGCAATTGCCGGCAGCGGTCCGGGCTATCTCTTTGCCTTTGCCGAGCAGATGGCCAGGGCGGCGGTGGCGCAGGGTCTGGCGCCGGATCTGGCGGATCGACTGGTGGCGCAGACGCTGCTTGGCACCGCCCATCTGCTGATGGAGGACAAACGCAGCGCCGCCGAACTCAAGGCATCGGTTTCCAGCCCCGGCGGTACGACGCTGGCCGGCCTGGCGGTGCTGGAGCGGACGGGCGGGCTGCCCGACCTGGTGCCGGAATGCGTGGACGCGGCCTATCGGCGGGCGCGCGCCCTGGCCGCTGGCGGCTGAACCGGATCGGCCGCCGCTCGGCGGGTGGTCGGTGTGCGTCAGTGGGCGTGATACGCCTTGCCGGCCTCGTCGAAGAGGTGAAGCTGGCTGGTGTCGAATTCCAGCCTGACCGTGTCGCCGGGTTTGACCTGCGACCGGCCTCCGTCCTGAGCGGTGATCGCGGCCCCGTCACTCAGGTGCAGATAGATCAGTGTCCGGTCGCCCAGGTGTTCCACCACCTTGGCCACGCCGGCGGAGTCGCCGTCACCGGACGTGACGCGGACGGCTTCGGGCCGTATGCCGAGCTCGTACCGGCCCGCCTCGGGCACAGCGATGTTCATCGCGATGCGCGAGCCGTCTCCCAGCGTCGCGACGGCGCTTTCGCCCCGGCCCGACATCTCGGTCTTCAGGAAGTTCATCGCCGGGCTGCCGATGAAGCCGGCCACGAAGCGCGAGGCGGGGTAGGTGTAGACTTCCATCGGTGAGCCGATCTGTTCGATCCGGCAATTGTTGAGGATGACGATCCGGTCGGCCAGCGTCATGGCCTCGGTCTGGTCGTGGGTGACGTAGATCATCGTCGACTGCATGCGCTGGTGCAGCTCGGCCAGCTCGACCCGGGTTCTCACCCGAAGCGCGGCGTCGAGGTTGGAAAGCGGCTCGTCGAACAGGAACGCCGCCGGTTCCTTGACGATCGCGCGGCCGATGGCGACGCGCTGACGCTGGCCGCCCGAGAGCTGCGAGGGCCGGCGGTCGAGAAGCGCATCCATTTCCAGAATGCGGGCCGAGTCGTTGACGCGCCGGTCGATCTCGGCGGCCGGCAATCGGATGTTCTTCAGCCCGAAGGCCATGTTGTCCCGCACCGTCATGTGGGGGTAGAGCGCATAGTTCTGGAATACCATCGCCACGTTGCGCTGCCCGGGCGCCAGGCCCTGACTTTCCGTGCCGCCGATGGTGAGAGACCCGCTGTCGATGGTCTCGAGCCCTGCGATCATCCTGAGCAGCGTGGATTTGCCGGACCCCGACGGGCCAAGGAAGACGACAAGCTCGCCCGAGCCAACGGTGAGCGAGATGCCGTTGATCACGTTGACGGTGCCGAAGCTTTTCGAGACGTTGTTGAGGGTGATCTCTGCCATGCCGCCTTATCCCTTGATCCCTGCCGACAGCGTGATCGCTTCGGTCACCCTTCGCTGGAACAGAAGGTAGGCCAGCGCCACCGGGAAGCCCGCCAGGACCGCCGAGGCAAGCTGGCGCGCGTAGAAGACGCCGAAGGAGTCGTTGACCTGGGTGATGCCGACGGTGATGGTCATCATCTCGGTCTTGGTGACCGCCAGGAACGGCCAGAGAAAGGCGTTCCAGGACCAGATGAAACAGACGATCGAGAGCGCCGTGGTCACCCCCCAGTTCATCGGCATGTAGACCTTGAACAGGATCGAGAATTCCGAGGCGTTGTCCATCACCGCCGCCTCGCGGAAGTCCTTGGGGACCTGATCGAAGAACTGCTTGTAGACGATGATGATCACCGGATGGATGAGTTGCGGCAGGATGATCCCGGCCCAGGTGTTCAGCAGCCCCATCCTGGCGATCAGCACGAAGTGGTTGATGATCAGCACCTGGGTCGGGACCATGAAGCTGGCCAGGATCAGCCACCACAGTGGGCGGCGAAGCGGGAAGCGAAGCTGCGAAATGGCGTAACCCGCGAACATCGAGGTCGAGACCGTCAGGAAGGTCACGCCGAGAGCGGTGGCGATCGAGTTGATGTACCAGGTGCCGATCTGGGTCTGGGTCAGGGCGAACCAGTAGTGCTGCAACGTGAACGTGTCGGGCCAGAGCTCGATATAGGGGCGGACGACCTCGTCTTCGGGTTTGAACGAGGAGATCGCGCCCCAGTAGATCGGGAAGGCCCAGAGGACCGCAATGACGACGGTTGCCAGCGTGATCAGCGCCCCTGCAACGTTTATCCGGCGCGCCGTGGTGGCCGTCATTGTGGCCCGGCCGATGGTGGCTTCGCTCATTGCTGGCGCCCCCCGCTGAGCCGGGTGATCTGGAAGTTCAGCACCGACACCACGATGACCATCGCGAACAGCACAACGGCGATGGCAGCCGCCCGCCCGCCCTGATCGTTCACGAAGGCGCGCTGGAAGATGTAGTATACCATGACCAGATTGTCGTTCGCCCGCCCGCCGACGGAGAAGAGATAGACCTGGTCGAAGATCTTCAGTTGCAGGATGAGCTGGATGGTCAGCACCAGTGCCGTGATCGGCCACAGGAGCGGCCAGGTCACCCGACGGAACATGGTCCAGCGGTTGGCATTGTCCAGCGCCGCAGCCTCGTAGATCTCGGCCGGGATCGCCCGCAACCCGGCGAGAAACAGCAGGATCGAGAAGCCGGCCGTCCACCAGATGGTGACGAATGCGACTGCGGGCATGAACCAGCCGGTGACCTTGAAGACCGGCACCCGCGCCAGCCCGACCATGTCGAAGACATGCATGGCGATGCCGAACTGGAAATTCAGCGTCCAGTCCCAGATCCGGTAGACCACCGAGACCGGCAGGATGTAGGGCAGAAAGAAGAGCGCCAGGACCAACGCCTGAAGCCGTCCCGAAAGGCGGCTGACCCCAAGCGCGATGGCGAGCGCGACAAGCGTGCCCGGCACCACCGAGAGGGCCACGAAATAGGCCGTGTTCCAGAAGGCGGTATCGAACCGGCGATCCTGCGGCAGCCGGGTGTAATTGCCCCAGCCCACCCAATCGCCCTTGCCGATCAGCGGCGCATCCTGAAACGACAGGATGAACAT
Organism: Paracoccaceae bacterium; assembly: GCA_050299555.1. GTDB lineage: Bacteria > Pseudomonadota > Alphaproteobacteria > Rhodobacterales > Rhodobacteraceae > JBNKWA01. Next base: position 22,428 of record JBNKWA010000032.1, read on the forward strand.
GTTGATGGTGGGATAGATGAAGATCAGCGCATAGATCGCAACGAAGGGTGCGATCAGGGCAAAGGCGATCAGCGCCTCTTTTCTGGTGTTGCGGATCACTGCGGGCCTCCGCGTACCAAGGGACGGTGCGGGGCGGCCAGGGCCGCCCCGCCGGATGACGTCACAGGTCGTTCAGTTCAAGCTTGATCTCGTCGACCGCCTCTGCCGGATCCATCTCGCCGTTCAGGGTCGGGACGAAATAGGTCGACATCACGTCGAAGATCGGCCCGGCGACGCCGGCCTTGGGCGTCTTCGGATCGTAGATCATATGGGCCGTCAGCGGCGAGTAGGTCGCGTTCGGTTCCATCGCCTTGTACTCGTCCGACTGGGTGACCGGCTGGTAGGCCGGGATATGGCCCGCCGTGGCCCAGAACAGCGAGTTCTTGAGGATCGAGGACATCACCTCGAGCACCGCGGCACGCTTGGCCGGATCCTGCGCACTGCCTGCGGGGATCGCGAAGGTGTGGCTGTCGGAATAGGTCGCCGGGTGGTCGAAGATCACCGGCAGTTCAACCGCACCCCACTCGAACAGCTTGCCGTCGGCATGCAGGTCGGTCATGGTCGGGACCTCCCAGACA
>JBNKWA010000033.1:0-62594 GCA_050299555.1 Paracoccaceae bacterium
ACGGCCTCGGCAGCGGGCGCTTCCGATACGTCCGATTGAGCGTGCAGGGTCTCAGGCAGCTCCGGGGCCGGGTCGGTGTCATCCTCTTGCCCGTCGGTGTCGTGCAGCGCCAGAGCGTCTTGCGGCGATGCCGGTTGCTGCTCATCCTCCGTCGGGTCCGGACTGTCGTCGTTCTCTGCCACGGCGTCGCAAGCCTCGACGTCGTCGTCTGCATTGCCCGCTGGCGCAGCGGCGTCGGCAACCTCGTCGTCCTCAGCCGGGCGCGCCACTTCTGCGGCGCTTTCCGCTTCCGGCGCTGCCGCGTCGGCGGCTTCGATCTCCGTCCAATCCGCTCTCGCGGTCGGTTCCGTGCCGGCTTGCTCAGCCTCGATTGCGTCTTCGGGTACAGCCGCGGCGTCGCCGGCGCGGTCGGTCCTGTCGGTCGCATCCGCGACCGCGCGCTCTTGCGTGGCGTTCTCCGACCGAGCCGCCACATCGGAGGACACATCCTCGCCGGCCGCCTCTGGTTGGGTGCCTTCGAAAGCCGTGTCGTCGGCTTGCGGATCATCTGCGACCGCTTCGGCCTCCGCCGCTTCGCCCTCAGGTGCTGCCGCGAAAGCCTCCGCCGCTACCGCTTCACTGTCAGGCTCTTCCGCACATGCTTCCGCCGCCGCTGTCTCGGCCTCCGAATCTCCGCTGGCGGTCTCCGACTCGGCGAATGTTTCGTCGGCGGACTTGTCTGGCTCGCCGGCATCCGCCGCCAAGGCCATGTCCGCCTCGACCCCGTCCGGTTCGTGCTCTTCGGACCGGGGTTCCTCGGCGGCAGCCTCTGTCTCCTGCGCACCGGACTCGGGCGCGGTGGCAGCAGTCTCGGATGTCTCGACCCGAGCTTCGGCGGGTTCGTCGCCACCGTCCGCGGCGGCCTGTTCCGGCGTGGCCGCACTCTTTGCGGTCGCTTCGGCCTCCGGGTCTTCGGCGACCTCCGCTTCGGATGCCACGGCGCCTGGTTCGGTGTCACCCGCCCCGGTCTGCGCCGCGATCTCGCCGCTTGCCTCGCTGGGCGTGGCGGCACCCGCCGTGGCGACCGGTTCGGCTTGCACTTCCGCGGCCGGCGCCTCGTCGGCCAAGGTCTCTTGCGGTTTGGCGTCGGCCTCGGGCTCATCCTGCGAATTCACCGCCTCTGCGGGAGCTTCCTGGATGACATCGGTCTGATCGCCTTCGGCCTCGAAGGCCTCCGCGGCCGTGCTGTCTTCCGTGGGCTCGGAGGCCATATCCGTCTCGGCCTCCATGTCCACGGCCGCCACGTAGGGTGCTGCGCGCTCGGCTTCATCGGTGGTGTTGGACGTGGCCGTGTCGGCCGGTGCGGTGGCGTCATCGACCTCCACCTCCGGCGCGGTCACCGGAAGTTCGGCTTCGCCTGTCGTGTCGGTTTCCTGGTCGGCGGGGCCGGCACTGGCCTGGAGCGGGGCATCATCTTCCGGTCGGCTCTCCGGCTCGGCCGCCGCCTGGTCCGACCGGAGCGCCTCGACATCCGCCGCGGCATCGTCGCCATCCTCGCCGGCCGCCTTGTCGGCTGCATCGTCCAAGGCATCCGGCGTCCGATCGCCCGGCGCAGGCACGATCATCACCGGGACATCATCATCGGTCCCGGTGTCCGGCAGTGCCGTAAGGTCTCGCTCGAAGGTGGCATCGGCTTCTTCGTCGCCGGCCTCGGCTGCGATCCGCGCCAGGGATTCCTCGGGGGTGGTGTGCTCCGCGGCCGCCTGGAGCAGCGCCGGCACGTCATCGGTGGGCGTGATCTCGAAATCGTCCTCGTCGGCAAAGCCTTCGATGACGATGGGGCTGTCCGGAACATCATCCGTTTCGGTGGCGGCATCTGAATCCGCCTCTGCCACTAGCTCAGCGGCCTCTGCCTCTGCGTCGCTCTCGATCTCGGCCTCAGCCTCAGTTTCGGCACGATCGACCGATCCGGCCTCGTCATCACCCTCTATGGACGCCGTGGCGATCGCTTCGCCGCCGTCCTCGTCCTCGGCCTCGTCGTTCCGGTCCGCCCCGGCTTCGTCGTCGGCGACAAGTTGCATCGTCGGACGCGGTGCCGGGCGAACCCTGATCGAATGTCCGTCGATCTCCACGCCCAGCGCCACGCCGTCCGAAAAGGGGTTCAACGTCTCGATCATGTCTGTGGCGTCGGCGATCACCTCGCCATCGGCGCCGGCGGCCTCGGTCAGGGACTGGAAATAGCCGACCAGCCCCCGCATGATCGCGAAGGGATTGTCGAATCCGCTCACTTCGCAACTGTACGATGCGAAGGACACCGTGAGGGCATTCGAGACCATGTTCATTGCGCCACCATCTTTGACAGGTTCGCCGGTTGAGGACAAACGCCACACCCCCCCGGGGTACATCAAGTGCACCGCCAGAGAACGAATCTCAACAATCGCCCCACGTCGTTAGCAAGGCCCCCAATGGCGCGTATAATGTTCGAAACCGACGTCGGCGCGACCATTCTCGGCGCGGCTCCGGTATCGCGGCGGCTGATTGCCGATGCACTGACGCTTGCGCCGGCGCTTTTCGCTGCCGACGGCGGCGCCCGCAAGGCGCTCGGACTTCACCACCCATTACGTGCGGTCATAGGTGACCTCGACTCCCTGACTAGTGCTGAAACTTGGCGGAAATCTGGCACCGAAATCGTAAGGATTTCGGAACAGCAGACGACCGATTTCGAGAAATGTCTTTATACCATTCGTGCGCCGCTGGTCATCGGGGCGGGGTTCCTCGGCGGCCGGATCGACCATCAACTCGCCGCATTGGGTGCCCTGGTCGCGCACCGCGAGGCACCGGTGATCTTGATCGGCGCCCGCGACGCGGTGATGCATCTCGACCGCCCGATCAGCCTGCGGCTGCCCAAACGCACGCGCCTGTCCCTGATGCCGCTCCTGCCGGTCACCGGCACCCTCTCCGAGGGGCTGCGCTGGCCGGTCGCGGGGCTTCACCTGACCCCCGGGGGCCGCAGCGGCGTGTCCAACCAGACCACCGGGCCCCAGGTTCGTATCGGCGTTGACGGGCCTGGCTGCCTGCTGATCCTGCCGGTGCAGCGCCTGGCCGATATGGTCCGGGCGGCACGCGCTGCCTTCGATGGTTCGGCGCGCTGATCGCCGGCAGGCAGCGGCATCACCGCGCTTGTCAGTCTGGCGAGGTCCGGCGGCTGCCGCCACGGCGCCGCGCCGGCTGTGCCGCCCGCTCCAGCCCCTCGCGCAGTACCGCGGTCATGGGGTGATCGGGATGGTCGGCACCGTAGTGCACCATCAGCCGGGTCAGCGCGTCGCGGATATCGGCCTCGCTTGGCAGGCTCAACGCCCAGTCGAGGAAGATCGTGCGGCACTCCGCCGGGCTGATCCCGGCGATCCTGTAGGATTCGTAGACCAGCCCCTTGGGATCGACCGCCAGCCCGCCTTTCATCATGCCCACTCCCGACCAACCCTGGTGCCCTGCACCGGGGACGCAACAGAACACGCAGGCGATCCTGTGCCGCGCCGAACCCGAAGATAGCGCGGCGGCGGCGCTCGCCACAAACAAGGAGGCGACCTGTCAGGCGTCGAAAGCGCGCCGCGCCTCCTGAAACAGGATCGCGTGGCGCCGCGCGAGGGCAATAATGTCGTTATCGTAGCCACCGCCGAGAACGCCGGCGAGTGGCACGCCACGTGTGCGGGCGGCGGCAATCACCAGCCGGTCGCGGGCGGCAAGCCCGGCATCGGTCAGCGCCAGCCGCCCGAGGCGGTCGTCCTGGTGCGGGTCGACGCCGGCATTGTAGAAGACCAGCTCCGGCCGGGCGGCATCGAAGGCGCGTTCCAGCGCGGCGGAGACGGCGCCGAGGAACCCGGCGTCGTCGGTGCCGTCGGGCAGCCCCACATCGAGGCTCGAGCGGGCCTTGCGCGCCGGGTAATTGCGCGCCGCATGCACCGACAGCGTGAAAACCCCCGGCTCGGCTGCGAATATGGCCGCCGTGCCGTCGCCCTGGTGCACGTCGAGATCGACAACCAGGACCCGCGACAGCCGCCCCTCGTCGAGAAGCGCCCGGGCAGCCACGGCGACATCGTTGAAGACGCAATAGCCGGCCCCTCCCGACGGACCGGCATGGTGCGAGCCGCCAGCCGCATTCAGGGCCAGCCCATGGTCCAACGCCAGACAAGCGGCCAGAAGTGTTCCGCCGGCCGAAAGCCGGGCGCGGCGGGTCACGGCGGGCGTATCGGGCAGGCCGATGGCGCGGGTTTCCTCCGGGCGGCAGGCATTATGGAACACCCGATCGACAAAGCCAGGATCATGCACGGCGGAAATCTGGGCAAAGCCGGCGGGCCCGGGCGCGATGGTGCCGCCCTCGACGGGCAACAGGCGCTGCTCGACCAGAACCTGCCGAAGGTAGCCGTATTTCGACATCGGGAAACGGTGGCGGGCCTTCAGCGGCGCCACGTAGTCGGGGTGCCAGACGACCGGTGGGCTCATCGGCCGGCGGCCCGGGCAAGGACCGCGTCGATCACCGCGGCGCTCCCGTCCGCGGCCTGGGCGAGCGCGGCCTGAAGTGCCGAAACGCTGGGCTGTTCCGTCAGCTTCAGGACAAAGGCGGTCAGCCCGGCGCCGGCGGTATCGGGATCGAAGGCGGTGTCGGTGGCAAGCCGGCTGACCTGCTGCATGACGTGGTACAGGGTCAGCGCGGCGGCCAGGATTTCGGCCTCTTCCGCGGCCAGCCAGCCGGCCGCGGCCAGCGCTGGCGCCATGGCGCGTGGCGAGACGGCGTCGACACCCGGCGCCAGCAATGCGCCGCCCTGCAACAGCAGCTCCACATCGAGCATGCGCCCGGATCCAAGCTTGACCTCCCACGGATCGGCGTTGGCCTTGGCATTTGCCTCGGCCAGACGCCGGCGCATGTCGACGAGATCGGCAGCGGTTGCAACGGGGTCCCGGGGCTTGGCCCGCACTTCTGCGAGCACCTGTGCCACCTGCCTGCCGACGGCCGGCACGCCGCCGCAAACCCTTGCCCGCGTCAGCGCCAGATGCTCCCAGGTCCAGGCCTCTTCGAGCTGATAGCGGCGAAAACCGTTCAGGGCCACGGCGACGGGCCCCTGGCGACCGGAAGGGCGCAGCCGCATGTCGACCTTGTAAAGATCGCCCTCGGCCGTGGGCGCGGTTAGCGCGGAAACCAGCGCCTGGGTCAGCCGGGCATAGTACTGGCGCACCGGCAGGGGCCGGCGACCCTTCGACTGCTCGGCCTTGCCTGAGTCGTAGATGACGATCAGGTCCAGGTCCGAGGTAGTCGTCATCTCGCGTGACCCCAGCTTGCCCAGCGCCAGGATCGCCGCGCCGCGGCCGGGCGGCTTGCCGTGCCGGGTGGCGAACTCCGCCACCACGGCCGGGTAGAGCGCACCCAATGTGGCGTCGGCCAGGTCCGAAAGCGCCGCTGCCGTCTCGTCCACCGTGGCAACGCCGGACAGGAGCTGCACACCGAGGCGAAAGCGCTGTTCCTTGGCGATCCGCCGCAGCGCATCGAGTGCACTTTCATAGTCGGCCTCGGCAGCGATCGCCGCCTTCATGCGCCGGGTGAGAGACGAGGCGGATTCGGCCGTCGCGTAGAATCCCCGGCCGATCACGGCGTCGAACACGCCGGCGTTGCGCCCGAGATACCGCGCCAGGCTCGGGGCCGTGGCGCAGATGCTGGCCAGCAGATCGAGAAGCGACGGGTTGGCCTGGAACAGGGAAAAAAGCTGCACGCCGGCCGGCAGCCCGCGCATGAAGGCATCGAAGCTTGCCAGCGCCGCATCCGGGTCCGCCGCCCGGGCCAGCCGCTCCGCGATCTCCGGCTCGATGCGAAGAAAGATCGAGCGCGCCCGTTCGCTGCGCATGGAAGGCAGCGCATGCCAGCTTTCGGCAATCCGGGCGGCCCGCTCCGGATCGGCGAAGCCGCCCCATTCGGGGCTGCCCACGGTGGTGAGTGGCCGCGAATGGTCGAAGAACGGCTCGGTCAACGCTCCGACTTGTGCAAAGCGCTCCTCCAGGGTGGTGCGGAACGCCGCGACATCGCTCTGGCCCATGAAGGCGGCAAGCCGCACAAAACCCTCGGGCGTGGTCGGCAGGCGGTGCGTCTGGGCATCGTCCAGCATCTGCAGCCGGTGCTCCAGCAGGCGAAGCGCGCGGTACTGCCCGCTGAGATCGGCGCAGGTGGCCGCCGGCACCCAGCCCTTTTCGGTCAGCGCCGAGAGCGCTGCCAGGGTTCCGCGCTGCCGCAGCGACGGATCGCGGCCGCCGCAGATGAGCTGGCGGGTCTGGGTGAAGAATTCGATCTCGCGGATGCCGCCCTGACCCAGCTTCACATCGTGGCCGTCAAGGCGGAAGGGCCCGGGCCGCCCCTTGTGCTCGCGAATCCTCAGCCGGATGTCATGGGCATCGTCGATGGCAGCGAAGTCGAGGTGCCGGCGCCAGATGAACGGGCGGACGGCTTCCAGGAACCGCTCGCCGGCGGCAATGTCGCCGGCGGCAGGACGCGCCTTGATCAGTGCCGCGCGTTCCCAGGTGCGGCCGAAGCTCTCGTAATACTGCTCGGCAGCGTCGATGCCGATGCAGACCGGCGTGACGGAGGGATCGGGCCTGAGCCGCAGATCGGTACGAAAGACATAGCCGCCATCGGTCACTTCCGAGAGCAGCTTGACCAGCTTCTGGTTGACGCGGATCAGCGCCGCGCGGGCATCGCGATAGTCGCCCTCCGAATAGGCGGCCTCGTCGAACAGCATGATCAGGTCGATATCCGAGGAGTAGTTGAGCTCGCCGGCGCCCATCTTGCCCATGGCCAGCGCCACCAGCCCGCCATCGGGGGCCTCGCTGTCGGGCAGCTTTCCCCGCGCCACTTCGGCCGCAACCAGGGCCGAGATCGCCGCCTGCACGGCGGCGTCGGCAAGCTCGGTTAGCGTGCCGGTGACGGTTTCCAGCGGTGCGGCGCCGCCGAGATCGGCCAGCGCCACCAAAAGTGCGGTCCGCCGCTTGGCGGTGCGAAGGGCGGCCGAAAGCGCTTCGATGCCGTCGGATGGGGGCAATGCCCGGGCGTCGGCCAGAGCCACGGACAGCGGCTGGTCCAGGGTACCCGCCAACCACTCCGCCTCGCGACCGAGCAGGCCGGCAAGATAGCTCGAGCAGCCGGCCGCGCCCCGCACGAGGTCACGAAACGCCGCCGGCGCACCGGGATAGAGCGCCGCAGCGTCATCACCGCGCGCAGGCTCATAGGTGATCGGTGTGGCGACGATGGCATCGGTCCAGCCCATGGCCCGAAGGTGCGGGCCAGCGCGGCGGGGGTCAAGATGCCAAGGTCACCGCAAGGCAGCGCCCGCCAGCTGGGTCCGGCTCAGCCCTCGGGCGAGAGGGCGACGAAACGCGGCTGACCGCCGCGGCGCACAAGGATCAGGACCGACTTGCGGCCTGCCTCGCTCGCCGCCTTGAAACGCTCCTTCACCTCGGCTGCGCTGACCACCTTCTGCTGGCCGATCTCGGCAATGATGTCGCCTTCCCGCAGGCCCTTCTCGAACGCCTCCGAGGACTCGTCGACGGCGACGATGACCACACCGGTGGTGTCCGGCTCGACGGCAAACTGCTCGCGCAGCGGCGGCGTCAGCGCCGACAGCGTCATGCCGAGGACGCTCAGCTCCACGGGATCGGACTCCGGCACGCTGTCGATCGCCGCCTCGGCCGCTTCCCGGCGGCCCAGCGAGACCAGCAGCGTCTCGGTGCCGTTGTCGCGGTAGACGACCACCCGGACGGCCTTGCCGACCTCGGTGTCGCCAACCATGCGCACCAGCTCTCGCGTATCGGCAACGTCCTTGCCGTCGAAGCTGACGATGACATCGCCCGAAAGGATGCCCCCGTCCTTGGCCGGTCCGTCCGGCACATCGGTGACCAGCGCGCCGGCGACCTTGTCCAGACCCAGCGCCTCGGCAACATCCGGGGTCACGTTCTGGATCGAAACACCAAGCCAGCCGCGCCGCGTCTCGCCGAATTCCTGAAGCTGCTCCACCACCTTGGAGACCACCGCGGAGGACATGGCAAAGCCGATGCCGATGGAGCCGCCATTGGGGCTGAGGATTGCGGTGTTGACGCCGATGACCTCGCCGGCGGTGTTGAACAGAGGCCCGCCGGAATTGCCGCGGTTGATCGCGGCATCGGTCTGGATGAAGTCGTCATAGGCGCCCTGCAGCGCCCGGTTGCGGGCCGAGATGATGCCTGCGGACACCGAAAAGCCCTGTCCCAGCGGGTTGCCGATGGCGATCACCCAGTCGCCCACCCGGGCGATGTCGCTGTCGCCGAAATCGACGAAGGGCAGGGCATCGTCCGGTTCCACCTTGAGAAGCGCGATATCGGTGCGCGGGTCGGTGCCGATCACCCTGGCCGGCATGTTCCCCGGCCCGTTGTTGAATTCGATGGTGATCTCGTCGGCACCGTCGATGACGTGATTGTTGGTGACGATGTAGCCGTCGGCGGAAACGATGAAGCCCGAGCCCAGCGCCGACCCGCGGCGCTGCTGCCTCTCCTGTCCGCGTTCGCGGTCCATGAAGTCGCGGAAGAAATCCTCCAGCGGCGAGCCCTCGGGCACGATCGGCCCGGGCTGCGCGGTCTGGGCGATGACCGTGGAGGTGGAGATGTTGACCACGGCGGGGCTGATCTTCTCGACCAGATCGGCAAAGCCCGCCGGGATCGGCTGGGCGACAACCGGGGGGACGCTTCCGAGAACCACGGCTGCTCCCAAAAGCGCCGCGCCAGCGAGGTGCCGTACACTCCGCGCAGGAACGAGTTCTGTCACGAGATCCTCCTTAGTGCGGCAAGGTGCCCGGGGCGGGCCCGCACCGTGCCGGTTTGCCTGAACAATCTGCGTTGGGCGGCCCCGCCTGCAAGTGCCGGTGAGTCGGGCCGGAATAACGCTTGCGTGAGCTACTATGCCAAAACGACGCTCGTTGCACGCTTCGCGTCACGATCGCGCCACGGCAACGAGGGCGACACCGACCGCCACGATGCCCAGTCCGACCACCCGCAAACGCTCGGGCGGGATCGAGGAAAGCGCCTGAAGCAGGCTCTCCAGCCGCGTCGGCAAGAGCGCCAGCACCAGTCCCTCGACCACCGCGACGAAGCCAAGCCCGAAAAGCAGGTCACTCAACGATCGCGGTATCCGACTTCAGGTACTCGAAGAATTCGCTGTCCGGTGAGATCACCAGCGACGAATTGTTGCCGCCGAGGGCTTTCTCGTAGGCGGTGAGCGACCGGTAGAAGGCAAAGAACTCGGGGTCGCGGCCAAAGGCCTCGGCAAGGATCCCGTTGCGCTCGGCATCGGCCTCGCCGCGGATGATCTCGCCGTCGCGCTGCGCTTCCGAGACCAGCTCGACCGCGGTCCGGTCGGCCTGGGCACGGACCCGCTGCGCGGCTTCCTGACCGCGGGCGCGCTCATCCGCCGCCTCGCGCTCGCGCTCGGCCTTCATGCGGTCGAAGGTGGCAGCAAGGTTCTGCTCGGGCAGGTCGGCACGCTTGATGCGCACATCCACCACCTCGACGCCGATGGAGCGGGCCTGCACGATCGCGGCATCGCGGATGCGGTTCATCAGCGAGGCGCGGTCCGGCGACAGGACGGCATCGGAGGCGACCGAGCCCAGCACCTCGCGCAGCTTTGCGCGCAGGATGTCGGCAAGGCGCAGCTCGGCGGTGTCGATGCCGCCAGAGCCCACGGCCTGGCGGAAGGTCAGGACGTTGGCGATCCGCCACCGCGCGAAGGCGTCCACCACCAGCCGCCGGTCGTCGAGCGGGGTGACTTCCAGCGGCGAGGTGTCGAGCGACTGGATGCGGTCGTCATAGTAGACCACATCCTGGATGAAGGGCAGCTTGAAGGACAGGCCCGGATCTTCCTTGATCGCCTTGACCTGTCCGAACTGCAGCACCAGTGCCTTCTGCCGCTCTTCGACGATGAAGATCGACGACAGGGCAAGGATCAGTAGCAGGAACAGAAGTCCCGCAGCGATTGCGACGCGGCTCATGGGTTGCCTCCCGTCCGACCGGTCCCGGCTCCGGCACTGTCAAGATTGCGGCGCAGCTCGTTCAGCGGCAGGTAGGGCACGATGCCCTGTCCCTCGCCGCCCAGATTGGGATCGACCATGATCTTGTTGACGTTGCTCATCACCCGCTCCAGCGTCTCAAGGTACATGCGCTTGCGGATCACCTCGGGCGCCTTGGCGTACTCGTCGTAGATGGCGACGAAGCGGCTGGCCTCCCCCTTGGCGTCGTTGACCACCTGGGCGCGATAGCCCTCGGCCTGCTGCAGGATCTCGGCGCTCTGGCCGCGCGCGCCCGCCAGTTTCTGGTTGGCGTAGGCATCGGCCTGGTTCTGGAAAGTGTTGCGTTCCTGCTCGGCCTGCTGGACGTCCCGGAAGGAGTCGATCACCGCCTCGGGCGGGTCGGCCCGGTCCAGCGTAAGGCGCAGGACCTGCACTCCGGACTGATAGCTGTCGAGCGTCGTCTGGATCAGCTCCTGGACCTCGGCCTCGATCAGGCCGCGGTCGCGGTTGAGGATCGGCGCCAGCTCGGACCGGCCGACCACCTCGCGCATGGCCGACTCCGACACGGCACGGATGGTTTCCTCCGGCTCGGCAAGGTTGAACAGGTACTTCTCCGGATCGGAGATGTTCCAGGCCACCTCGAACTTGATGTCGATGATGTTCTCGTCGCCGGTCAGCATCAGGCCATCCTCGCCGCCACGCGCACGCGACACGCCGATCTCCTCGACCCGCTGTTCGGTGACCGGCAGGATCTCCTTGGTCACCACCGGCCAGGCCGCAAAGTTGAGGCCAGGCTCGCCAATGCTGCTGAACTTGCCAAAGAACATCTCGACCGATTTCTGCTCCGGCCTCACGGTGTAGAACGACATCAGCAACCAGCCGGCGATCAGCGCCACGCCGACCAGAAGAATGCCGCCGCGGCCGACACCCTCGGGGCCGCTGGGGCCCTGGCCGCCGTTCCGGCTGCCACCGCCACCCATCAGGACCTTGAGCTGCTCCTGCCCCTTGCGCACGAGCCGTTCCACATCCGGAACCTGCTTGCCCGGGCCGCCCGGCCGTCGCTTGTCGTCACCGCCGCGATTGCCGTCGTCGCCGTCGCCGCCCCATGGGCCGCGTCCGCCGCCGCCCTTGCGACCGCCGCCGCCGCCCCAGGGACCTCCGGAATTGTTGGAATATGGCATGGGTTCTCAGATCACCTTCTTGTCCTGCCCGGATCGTGCCGGTTCAAGGTTCGTCGTTACGTGTTCATTGAGCAAGGGTTTTCAACCCCTGCGCGCCCGCGGCGTGAATTCAGGCCGGATGCGCCTCGCGCATCGTCACAAGTTCCTCGGCTGCCGTCGGGTGCACCGCCATGGTGCGGTCGAAGTCCTCCTTGGTCGCACCCATCTTCACCGCGATCCCCACCATCTGGATCATCTCGCCGGCGCCGGGGCCGACGATGTGCACACCCAGTACACGCCGGCTGGGCCTGTCGACCACCAGTTTCATTAGCATGCGCTGATCGCGATCGGCAAAGCTGTGGAACATCGGCTGGAAGGTCGAGCGGTAGATTTCCGCGTCGTACTCTTCGCGCGCCTGCTCCTGCGTCAGACCGACGGTGCCGAGTTCGGGCTGGGTGAAGACCGCGGTGGGGATCAGCGCGTGGTCCACGGGCGTCGGAATGCCGCGGAACACCGTGTCCGCAAAGGCCATGCCCTCGCGGATCGCCACGGGCGTCAGGTTCACCCGGTCGGTCACGTCGCCGATGGCGAAGATCGAAGGCACCGCCGTCTGTGAATAGGAATCGACCTCGATGGCACCGTTGCGGGCCAGCCCGACACCCAGATTCTCCAGCCCCAGGCCGGCCGAGTTCGGGCGCCGGCCGGTGGCGAACAGGACCACGTCGTATTCGGTCGTGGCGCCGTCGGTGCACTTCACCTGGATCCTGTCACCCGCCCTTGCCATCGCCACCACGTCGCGGCCCACATGCAGGTCGATGCCTTTCTTGATCATCTCCTCGGCAATATGGCCGCGCACCTCGTCATCGAAGCCGCGCAGGATCTGGGCCCCCCGGTAGAACTGGGTCACCTGCGCGCCCATGCCGTTCATGATGCCGGCGAACTCGCAGGCGATATAGCCGCCGCCGACGATCAGGATCCGACCGGGCAGGGCCGGAAGGTGGAAGATCTCGTTCGAGGTGATGCCGAGCTCGGCCCCGGGCACGTCAGGCCGGAACGGCGTGCCGCCGGTCGCGACCAGGATGTGGCGGGCGCGCAGGGTCTCGCCGGTGGAAAGCTGCACGGTATGGGGGTCGAGCAGCGTTGCCCGGGCGCGGTGGACCGCAACGCCGGCCTTGACGAGGTTGGCCTCATAGACCCTTTCCAGCCGGTCGATCTCGGCATCCTTGCGGGCGATGAACGCCGGCCAGTCAAAGCTGCGCTCGCCGACGGTCCAGCCAAAGCCGGCGGCATCCTCGAACGCCTCCGAAAAGGACGAGGCGAAGACCATCAGCTTTTTGGGCACGCAGCCGCGGATCACGCAAGTGCCGCCGTAGCGATCCATTTCGGCCAGCGCCACGCTGGCTCCGGCCTGCGCCGACCAGCGCGCCGCCCTGACGCCGCCGGAGCCGCCGCCGATGACGAACAGATCAAGGTCGAAGTTGCTCATGCTACACCATGCTCGGCCGGCGCGGCCACGTTGCGCGTGCTGCCGTCCCGATCGAGCACGCGGGCCGAGCCATCCGCCTGGCCGACCACCACCGCCGAGGCCATGCCGATGAAAAGCCCGGTCTCGACCACGCCGGGCAGGTGCAACAGCCGGTCGTGCAGCGCATCGGGATCGCCGATCCTGCCAAGATGGAGGTCGAGGATATGGTGCCCCTCGTCGCTGACGAAGGGCGCGCCGTCCCGTTCCCGCAACGTCACCTCGCGGCCGGCCACATCGGCACCGGCCAGCAGCTCGGCAATCCGTGCCCTGGTTGTCCGCCATCCGAACCGCACCACCTCGACCGGCAGCGGAAAGGCACCGAGCACCGCGACCTCCTTGCCGGGATCGGCGATCACCACCATCCGCTTGGAGGCGGCGGCGACGATCTTCTCCTGCAGCAAGGCACCGCCGCCACCCTTGATCAGCCGCAAGCCGGGGTCGAACTCGTCGGCGCCGTCGAGGGTCAGGTCCAACATCCCCGCCTCGTCCAGCGTGGTCACGGCGATGCCCTCGCTTCGGGCCAGCGCCTCAGTGGCCGAGGAGGTCGGAACGCCCACGACATCCAGTCCGGCGCGTACCCGCTGGCCCAGAAGCCGCACCAGAAAGGCGGCGGTCGAGCCGGTGCCGAGGCCCAGCCGCATGCCCGGGGCAACGAAGTCGAGCGCCGCGCGGGCGGCGGCATGTTTCGGCCGGTCGGAGGCGGAAAGGGAGCTGAGCATGAGGGCTGCCTTCGGGGTTTGTCGCCGGGTCGCGCGGGGTTATAGACAATGGTTGCCAGCAGGGCGAGGGGGCATCACCGCCAAAATGCCGTGAACGCCCGCACGTGCAGCATTGAGACCAACGCCGTCTGAAAGGACATCGCATTGAGGCTGCGGTTGCCAGGGGTCCAATCCGGTCGCGACACGGCCTTCCCGGATCCGCTCACGGTCGAGATCGCCCAGGAGCGGGCGGCAAGCCTCGGCCGGGCCGGGCGGCGCATCGAGGCGGCGGCTGCCAGCTACGCGGCCGAGCCCACGGCGGCAACGCGGCGCGCGCTGACGCATGCGGTTTGGGCCTACATCGTTCAGCGCGAGGCCTGCGGTCTGCGTCGCCACGGCAACGTCCTCAGGCACTTCGACATCCCGTCGGACATCCTGCGCGGCTTTGGCATCCGCCGCTGAGCTCGCACCCCTGTCCACTCCGGCGTCCCGACCGGTGGGCGAGCACCCGCGCGGCGGGCCCTGCCATGCGAACTGCGACCACACTCCACCCTTTTCACCCAATGCATGTTGGTGCGCGGGTATCGAATCCGTTGTTCAGGGTGGACGCGGCCTTTAGGTTGTGGTGTTAAAGATGAAAACAACGTGAGAGAGAAACGCCGCGTGCTTTCGACCGAGATCTGGGCTAGGATGCCCGAAAAGGTCTGGATATCCGGAATGCTGGATTGCCGCAACGCCCCCCCTTGGGGCGCAGTCACTGTCGGCCGCCGGTCGGTAGGCTTGATACCGGTCGCATCGCGACCCGGCGCCGGCGATTGCCAACCCCTTGTGGCGAACCCTCGCCGGTGGAGGACCGGGACCCGGAGCGGTGCAGGTTGACGAAGCCATAACCGCCGACAGCACCCCGCCGGCGATGGTCCGCGACGAGATCATCCTGCACTTGCCGGCGCTGCGGGACTTCGCCCAGATCCTCACCCAGGATCGTGCCAGCGCCGACGATCTGGTGCAGGACACCATGCTTCGCGCCTGGACGCGGTTTGACCGCTTCAAGCGGGGAACCGATCTGCGGGCCTGGCTCTTTGCGGTGCAGCGCAATCTCTTCTACTCCGGCATCCGCCGGCGGCGATACGAGACCAACGATCCCGGGGGCGCTTATGCCGCGACCCTGGTGCAGCAACCCGACCACGACGCCCGGCTCGACTTCGCCGACTTTGCCGAGGCCTTCAAGAAACTGCCGGCCGAGCAGCGCGAGGCCCTGGCCCTGGTGGCCGCGTCGGGATTCACCCATGCCGAGGCGGCCGACATCGTCGGGGTCGCGCCGGGCACGATGAAGAGCCGGCTGAACCGCGCCCGCACCCGCCTGGTCTCGCTCCTGGGCTTCGAATGGGAGTTGCCGCGCAACCGCTCGGGCCGGACCAATGGCAGCAGCGGGACCGAGGACGAGCCGAACGACGAAGAAGGTTAACGCGCCATTGCTCGCGTCCGATCTCAGCCTCGACGGGTAAGTCGCCGAAAAACAAGGACCGCAGCGACCGGAAGGCGGCAGGACGTTGCCCGCTGGTCCAATGGTGTTAATCTTTGAGTCTATCGCCTGACCGCTACATGTGGTAAGCTGGGAACCCGTCAACCACAAAATGTGACGGAATTGCGAAAAAATCCGTTGACCGGTGACTCCTCCTCTGACAGGTTGACTGAGCCTCTACGGGCAGTAGGGGCACACCAACGGACTACTAAATCTAGTATCACAAACTGAAGTCTCGGACGCAGCCTCGGCTGCGAGGGGCAGCGTGCTGCCTTCGGGGACGGGCGTGAATACTGTCGGGCAGAGCAAGGCGCGAAACAGCGCCGGACAGGGGTCTAAAATGAAGATTGAACGCAAATACACCACCGAAATGACTGGCGCCTACGGCGCCATCGAGTTCCGCGAGACCGCGTCGGAGATTCGCAATCCCGACGGGTCGGTGGTCTTCTCGCTGACCGGGATCAAGGTTCCGGCGGGGTGGAGCCAGGTGGCGTCCGACGTTCTGGCCCAGAAGTACTTCCGCAAGGCCGGCGTGCCGGCACGTCTGAAGCGGGTCAAGGAAAAGGGCGTGCCGGCGTTCCTGCAGCGCTCGGTGCCCGACGACAAGGCGCTGGCCGATCTGCCCGAGGACGAGCGCACCGGCAGCGAGATCGACGCGCGCCAGGTCTTCGACCGTCTCGCCGGCGCCTGGGCCTACTGGGGCTGGAAGGGCGGCTACTTCTCGACCGAGGCCGACGCCCGCGCCTACTACGACGAGATGCGCTACATGCTGGCGGCGCAGATGGCGGCGCCCAACAGCCCGCAATGGTTCAACACCGGCCTGCACTGGGCCTATGGCATCGACGGTCCCAGCCAGGGCCACTACTACGTCGATTTCGAGACCGGCGAACTGGTCAAGTCGCAGTCGGCCTACGAGCATCCCCAGCCCCATGCGTGCTTCATCCAGTCGGTACGCGACGATCTGGTGAATGACGGCGGCATCATGGACCTCTGGACCCGCGAGGCGCGGCTGTTCAAGTACGGCTCCGGCACCGGCACCAACTTCTCCTCGCTGCGCGCCGAGGGCGAGCGCCTCGCCGGCGGCGGCAAGTCGTCCGGGCTGATGTCCTTCCTCAAGATCGGCGACCGCGCCGCCGGGGCGATCAAGTCAGGCGGCACCACCCGCCGCGCCGCCAAGATGGTGATCTGCGACATGGATCACCCCGACATCGAGAGCTTCATCAACTGGAAGGTGGTCGAAGAGCAGAAGGTGGCCTCGCTGGTCGCCGGCTCGAAGCTGCACGAGGAAAAGCTCAACGGCATCTTCGCCGCGATCCGGTCCTGGGACGGGGCCGAGGCGGATGCCTTCGATCCGGCCGCCAATCCCGGGCTCAAGGCTGCCATCCGCGCCGCCAAGAAAGTGGCGATCCCCGAGTCCTACGTGAAGCGCATCCTGCAATACGCGGCGCAGGGCTACACCTCGATCGAATTCCCCACCTACAACACCGACTGGGACTCGGATGCCTACCTCACCGTCTCCGGGCAGAACTCCAACAACTCGGTCCGCGTCACCGACGCCTTCCTGAAGGCGGTCGAGGAGGATGCCGACTGGGCGCTCATCAACCGCATCGACGGCAAGCCGGCCAAGACCGTCCGGGCGCGCGAGCTGTGGGATCAGATCGGCCATGCCGCCTGGGCCTGCGCCGATCCGGGCATCCAGTATCACGACACCATCAACGGCTGGCACACCTGCCCCGAAGACGGGCCGATCCGGGCCTCCAACCCCTGCTCGGAGTACATGTTCCTCGACGACACCGCCTGCAATCTGGCGTCGCTGAACCTGCTCGGCTTCCTTGACGGGGACGGCGGCTTCGACGCCGAAGGCTACATGCACGCCACGCGGCTGTGGATGCTGACGCTCGAGATCAGCGTGCTGATGGCGCAGTTCCCCAGCCCCCGGATCGCCGAGCTGTCCTACCGCTTCCGCACCACCGGCCTCGGCTACGCCAACATCGGCGGGCTGCTGATGAACATGGGGCTCGGCTATGACAGCGACGCGGGCCGGGCGCTGGCCGGTGCGCTGACTGCGCTGATGACCGGCGTCTGCTATGCCACGTCGGCCGAGATGGCGCGCGAACTCGGGGCCTTCCCCGGCTACAAGCGCAACGCCGACCACATGCTGCGGGTCGTCCGCAACCATTGCCGGGCCGCCCACGGCGAGGCCGAAGGCTACGAGGGGCTGGCGGTGCCGCCGGTGCCGCTCGACATCGACGCCGTGCCCGATGGAAACCTTGCCGCGCTTGCCCAGGCCGCCTGGGACGAGGCTCTGAGCCTCGGCGAAAAGCACGGCTACCGCAACGCCCAGGCCACGGTGATCGCGCCGACCGGCACCATCGGCCTTGTCATGGACTGTGACACCACCGGAATCGAGCCCGACTTCGCCCTGGTGAAGTTCAAGAAGCTGGCCGGTGGGGGCTACTTCAAGATCATCAACCGCTCGGTGCCGCGGGCGCTGCAGACGCTCGGCTACAGCGCCAGCCAGATCGACGACATCGTCGCCTATGCGGTGGGCCGCGGCTCGCTTGAGGGGGCGCCGGATGTCAACGCCACCGCACTTCTCGGCCACGGCTTCGATACCGACGAGATCGCCAAGGTCGAGGCGGCGCTGGCCTCCGCCTTCGACATCCGCTTCGTCTTCAACCAGTGGACGCTGGGCCGCGACTTCTGCACCGGCACGCTGGGCATCCCGGCCGCGCTGCTGAACGACCCGGGCTTCGACCTCCTGCGCCATCTCGGCTTCACCAGGGCGCAGATCGACGCTGCCAACCGCTACATCTGCGGCACCATGACGCTGGAAGGGGCGCCGCACCTGAAGGCCGAACACCTGCCGGTGTTCGACTGCGCCAATCCCTGCGGCAAGACCGGCAAGCGGTTCCTGTCGGTGGACAGTCACATCCGCATGATGGCGGCGGCCCAAAGCTTCATCTCGGGCGCCATTTCCAAGACCATCAACATGCCCAACGACGCCTCGATCGAGGACTGCAAGGCGGCGTACCTGCTCAGTCATCGGCTCGGCGTGAAGGCCAACGCGCTCTACCGTGATGGCTCGAAGCTGTCGCAGCCGCTCTCGGCCAGCCTGATCGACGACGAGGACGACGAGCTGGAGGAAGAGCTGATCGCGGCCCCGGCGGCCGAACGCGCGGCCATCCTGGCCGAGAAGATTGTCGAGAAGGTGGTCGTCAAGGAGGTCATCCGCGAAAGCGCGCGCGGGCGCGAGCGCCTGCCGGAGCGCCGCAAGGGCTACACCCAGAAGGCCATCGTCGGCGGCCACAAGGTCTATCTGCGGACCGGCGAGTACGAGAACGGCTCCCTCGGCGAGATCTTCATCGACATGCACAAGGAGGGCGCCGCCTTCCGCGCGATGATGAACAACTTCGCCATCGCCGTGTCGGTGGGCCTGCAATACGGGGTGCCGCTCGAAGAGTTCGTCGAGGCCTTCACCTTCACCCGGTTCGAGCCGGCCGGGATGGTCCAGGGCAACGAGACGATCAAGAACGCCACCTCGATCCTCGACTACATCTTCCGCGAGCTGGCGGTGAGCTATCTCGACCGGACCGACCTTGCCCATATCGAGCCGAACGGCGTGCGCTGGGACGATGTCGGCCGGGGCGAGGAAGAGGGCAAACGCAACTTTTCCGAAACCGCGCCCGAGGTCAGCGACGCCGCCGTTGCCATGCTGCGCCAGGTCTCCTCGCCCGGCTATCTCAGAAAGCGCCTCCCGCAAGAGCTTCTGGTGCTCCAGGGTGGCGGCCGGCCGGCGGCCGGCGGCGCCTCGACGGTGGCGCTGGCGGTGAGCTCGACCGAAGCCGCCGCCGGGGTGGTGATCGATCGCCGCAGCCGGGCCCGCATGCAGGGCTACGAGGGCGATCCCTGCGGCGAGTGCGGCAACTTCACCCTGGTCCGCAACGGCACCTGCCTGAAGTGCAACACCTGCGGCGGAACCACCGGCTGCAGCTAGCCACCCGGCCAGTTCGGGGCGAAATCAAGATCAGGCCGCAGGCAGAACCTTGGAGCAGCAAGCAAGAGCCTGATGGACGTGACCTGGGGGTGGCCTCGCGCCGCCCCCGATTTCTCTGCGGCGCGGCATTAAGAATGCCGAAATAGGGGCCTGATAGGCAGCGTCGTCGCTGTCAGGAGGCCGCTACCCGTGTCTATCGCAAAAAAACTCATGCTCATCGTACTGGTTCCGATCACGGCGCTGGCGCTGCTTGGCATCTACGAGGGGTACGTGCAGTTCCAGCAATACCGGACGCTGCGCGAACTGCAGGGGGTCATGTCGCTGCTGTCGCCGGCGCGTACCGTGGCCCACGCGGTGCAGGCAGAGCGGGGGTTGTCGGTTGGCTATGCCTCGGCGACCGACGGTGACACGCCCGGGCTCAAGGCCCGGCTCGACCAGCAGCGTGCCGAAGTGGATGCAGCGCTGGCGGCCTTTCGCGAGGTTTTCGCCCGCGAGCAGTCGCGGCTTGAAGCCGAGTACCGCGAGGAGGCGAGCCACGTGATCGCTGCCGAGACCGATATCGCCAAGCTGCGCAACATCGTCGACAAGCGCGCGGCTGATGGCGGCACCGTGCTCGACGGCTACAACCAGATCGTCGCGCACAGCCTCGACCTCGCCCGCTCAAGCGGCGCGATCGTCCGCGACGGGTCCCTTGGCCTGCGGCTTCGCGGCCTGACGGCTGTGCAGATCACTATCGAGAAGGCCGGGCTGGAGAGGGCCGCCGGCGCCGCCGGCGTGGCGTCTGGCGGGTTTGATGTCAACAAGCTGCGGCAGTTCACGTTCCTGGGCGAGCAGCAGGAGTTTCTTACCGGCGAGGCCGCGAAGGACCTGCCGCCGGCGCTGGCGACCCAACTGAAGGCAATTGCCGAGATGCCGGAGGCCATCGATCTGCGCCGGTTGCGTCGCGCGATCTGGGACGGCCAGGGCGCCGTTCCTGGCGACATGACGGTCGGTGGATGGTTCAGCGCCGCCAGTGCGCGGATCAACGTACTTGTCGAGTTCGAGGGCAAGGTCATCGAAGACATCGATGCGGTGGTGGCCGAGGGTGTGTCTCGGTCGCGCACCGGCGCCATCGTCGCCATCGTTGGCGCTGCCGCGATCACCCTGTTCTCGATGGTCAGCGTGATGGTCGGCAGCCGCTGGCTGGTGACCCGTCCCATGGTCGTGCTCGCCGATATCTGTCAGCGCCTCGCCCGAGACGAAAAACTCGACATTCCCTATCGTGACCGCAACGACGAAATCGGCGTCATGGCCACCTCGATGAACGAGGTCTATTCCGCCTCGCTGGCGCGCAAACGGGTTCGCGCGGCGCTGCGCTCGACCTCGGCTCAGGTGCTGATCGTGGCCAAGGGTATCGTCGAGTACATCAACCCGACCCTCATCAAGTCGTTGGACGAGGCCGCCCCCGGGCGCGAGGTCGGCGAACTGCTGCCGGTGGGTGGCCGGCTTTCGGGCTTTGCCGAACTGTCGACGGTGGTCACCAAGGCGCTCACCGAGGCCGGCGGGCGCAGGTCCACCGCCGAGTTCCAATTCGGCAACCATCAATACGATCTCTTTCTGGCGCCGGCCATCGATGACGATGGCGAGGATCTCGGCGTCGTCATCGAGTTTCGCGACGTCACCTCGCGTCGCGCCATCGAGCGGGCCTTGTCCGCGCTTCTGGCCGATGCTGCGCGCGGCGATTTCTCCAGGCGGGTCGATGCCGATTCGGGCGACCCGCTGCTCGATTCCATGGCCGATGGGCTGAACCGCCTCTGCGGCATGGTCGACAGCTTCATCGTCGAGATCGCCGGCGCCATGGAGGCCCTCGCACGTGGCGATCTTACGGTGGAAATGTCGGGCGAGTTCCAGGGTCAGCTGCAGCGCACCGCTCAGGATACCGCCCGTTCGATCGAGAACCTGCGCGACCTGATCGGTGCCATCCAGGCGGCCGGGGGCGCGGTTGACCGGCTGTCGGCCGGATTGAGCGACGACGCCACCCAGCTGGCAAGCCGCACCGAAAGTCAGGCCGCGGCCCTGCAGCAGACGTCCGCCTCGATGGAGGAGATCACCCGCAGCGTCACCGGCAACGCCAATACCGCCGCCAGCACCAACGAGCTGGTGCAGCAGACCCAGGCCAGCGTGAACTCGGCGCATGGCGTCATGACCTCCGCTGTCGCTGCGATCGAACGCATCGAGCAGAGCTCGGCCAAGATCTCGGACATCATCACCATCATCCAGGCGATTGCCTTCCAGACCAATCTGCTGGCGCTGAACGCTGCCGTCGAGGCGGCGCGGGCAGGGCAGGCCGGCGCGGGCTTTGCCGTCGTTGCCTCCGAGGTTCGGGCACTGGCCCAGCGCTCCTCGGACGCGGCCAAGGATATCGACCAGCGCATTCGTGCCAGCGTTTCCGACATCCAGGACGGCGCGCAACTGGTCACTGAGGCCGGGCAGGGGCTGCAGACGATCCGCGAGTCGGTGGACTCGGCCGCCGGGATGATCGCTCAGATCGCCAGTGCCAGCCGCGATCAGGCCAGCAGCGTCGGCGAGATTCGCGAGGCGATTGGCGAGCTCGACCGGATCACCCAGGAAAACTCCATCATCGCCGACCGCACCTCCAACGCTGCCCGCGAAATTGCCGCATCCAGCGCCGAGCTGCGCAACCGGACCGACAGCTTTGTGGTCGCCGCGGCGGATCGCCAGATCGCCGGCGCCGGCAAGCGCGCCGCCTGACCCCGGATCGCCGCCCGGGGGACCCGGCGCCACAGGTCGGGCCCGCGGGCGGACCCGCAACCGCCGAAAGCCTCTCGGCCGGTGCCCGATACCCGGTGGCCGGCCGGCTCTTCTGCAAGCCGCGAACCCGGATCCGCCCCGGTCCGGTTTCGCGCCCGGATCCGTGTCGAACTCGGTTCGAAAAGGGGTCCTGGCCCTGATTCAACCGCCTGAGCGAAATCTCGGGATCGGTTCCTCTTTCCGATCCGGCGTCGCGCTAGCTGCCGCGGGACATCGCGGCGACGCCGGTGCGGGTCAGTTCGGTGAGGCCGAGCGGCCGCATCAGGTCGGCGAAGGCATCGATCTTGTCGGGCGTGCCGGTCAGCTCGAAGGTGAAGCTCTGAAGCGTTGAATCGACCACCTTGGCGCGGAAGATGTCGGCCATCCTCAGCGCCTCGACCCGCTTCTCGCCCTGGCCTGAGACCTTGAACAGCGCCAGCTCGCGCTCCACCGACGGCCCCTCGCTGGTCAGGTCGTGCACCTCGTGCACCGGCACGATGCGGCCGAGCTGGGCCTTGATCTGCTCGATGATCGACGGTGTGCCGGTGGTGACGATGGTGATCCGCGACAGGTGCCCACGATGGTCGGTTTCGGCGACCGTCAGGCTGTCGATGTTATAGCCGCGGCCGGAGAAAAGCCCGATCACCCGGGCCAGAACGCCGGCCTCGTTGTCCACCAGAATCGCCAGCGTATGGCGCTCCAGCGCCTCGGCATGGCCGTCGCGCAGGTCGTAGGCGGAATGGCTCGAGGCGCCTTTCTTGATCTTCAGGGCTGACATCGGTCCGGTAGTACCCTCTTGAAAACGTGCTTCCCTCTAGCGGCGGGCGCGGCAGGTGGCAATCCTGCTGGCCCGAGGCCGACCGGCCCCGCGGGCCCGGCCGCCAGCGCGGCCCGCACCACGCGGCCCGCACCACGCGCCCCAAAGTCACACCAGGACGGCCCCCTGGTGGTCGATCGCGCCTTCGGTCGCCGCATCGCCCAGCAGCATCTCGTTATGCGCCTTGCCCGACGGGATCATCGGGAAGCAGTTCTCGTGCTTCTCGACCGCGCAATCGAAGATCACCGGCCCGTCATAGGCCAGCATCTCGGCGATGGCGTCGTCCAGATCCGCCGGGTCGGTGCACTTGATGCCCCTGGCACCGAACGCCTCGGCCAGCTTGACGAAATCCGGCAGGGCCTCGGACCAGGAATGCGAGTAGCGCTCGCCGTGCAGAAGCTGCTGCCACTGCCGCACCATGCCCAGCCGCTCGTTGTTGAGGATGAACTGCTTGACCGGCAGCCGGAACTGCACCGCGGTGCCCATCTCCTGCATGTTCATCAACCACGAGGCCTCGCCGGCGACGTTGATGACCAGCGCCTCGGGATGGGCGATCTGCACCCCGATCGAGGCCGGCAGGCCATAGCCCATGGTGCCCAGCCCGCCAGAGGTCATCCAGCGGTTCGGCGCCTCGAAGCCCATGAACTGCGCCGCCCACATCTGGTGTTGGCCGACCTCGGTGCAGATGTAGCGGTCGCGGTCCCTGGTCAGCGCCTCCAGCCGCTGCAGCGCGTATTGCGGCTTGATCACCTCGGCCGAATTGCGGAACGCGAGGCAGTCGACCGCCCGCCAGGCCTCGATCTCGGCCCACCAGCGCAGCAGCGCCGCCTTGTCGGTCTTGCGGCCGCGCGACTTCCAGGCCGCGATCATCTGCTCCAGCACATGGCCCACGTCGCCGATGATCGGCACGTCCACATGCACGTTCTTGTTGATCGAGGACGCATCGATGTCGATGTGGATCTTCAGGCTGTGCGGCGAGAACGCGTCCAGCCGGCCGGTGATGCGGTCGTCGAACCGCGCCCCGACGCAGAGCATGACGTCGCAGTCATGCATGGCCAGGTTCGACTCATAGGTGCCGTGCATGCCCAGCATGCCCAGCCAGGACTTGCCGCTGGCCGGATAGGCGCCCAGCCCCATCAGTGTCGAGGTGAGCGGAAACCCGGTCGCATCGGCCAGCTCGCGCAGCAGTTGGCAGGCCGCCGGGCCAGAGTTGATCACCCCGCCGCCGGAATAGATGATCGGCTTCTTCGCCCCCTCCAGCGCCTCCACCGCCCGGGCGATCTGGCCGGCGTCGCCCTTGACCTGCGGCTGATAATGCTCGGTCCGGGACTTGGCCCTGGTGGTGTAGGTGCCGCTGGCGAACTGCACGTCCTTGGGGATGTCCACCAGCACCGGGCCGGGCCGCCCCGAGGTGGCGACATGAAAGGCCTGGTGAATGGTCTCGGCCAGCCGGTTGGGGTCCTTCACCAGCCAGTTGTGCTTGGTGCAGGGCCGGGTGATGCCGACGGTATCGGCCTCCTGAAAGGCATCGTTGCCGATCATGAAGGTCGGCACCTGCCCGGACAGAACCACGATCGGGATCGAATCCATCAGCGCGTCGGTCATGCCGGTGACCGAATTGGTGGCGCCGGGGCCCGAGGTGACCAGCACCACCCCCGGCCGGCCGGTAGAGCGCGCATAGCCCTCGGCCGCATGGGTCGCGCCCTGTTCGTGACGCACCAGGATGTGGCGGATGTCGTTCTGCTTGAAGATCTCGTCATAGATCGGAAGTACCGCGCCGCCCGGATAGCCGAACACGGTGTCCACACCCTGATCCTTCAGGGCCTGAACGACAATCTGTGCGCCTGTCATCTGACGGGTCATGGTCGATCTCCGATTCGTTGCCCGGGGGGCCTCCGCCCGCCCGCGACCTCAGTTACTTCCCGACACGCAGCCATAAAAAAAGCCCCGTCTAGGGGCTGGCAGCGCGAGAAATCCGGAATGATCCTAGATCATCCAGTCCCCGCGCCCGACAAGTACGACGATGCGTGCCATGGGCTTCTCTTAGTTCTGCCGCCGCTGGCGGTCAACCGTCAAATGCCGGCACATCTGCAACAAAATTGCCCGGTTCCGCGGCGTTTCCTACGAATCTTGCCGAGCCCTGCCGCGCCAGGCCGGGGCCGAGCCCGAAATGCGGCTGTTCTTGCCGTTTACTTTTGCAGCCTTCCGGTTAGTTTGGCGCCCATTCAACGATCCGCCGGGCTCAACGCGGGCATCGGCACAACGGGAGGTATCAATGGATCGCCGCTCTTTCCTGACCAAAGGCACCGTCGCGGGTGGTGCCGCCGCCGCCACGGCCCTGGCCGCGCCGGCCGTCGCGCAAGGCGCCCGCACGCTGAGCATGGTCACCACCTGGCCGGTAGGCCTGTCGGGCGTCTGGGACGCCGTCGTGCGCTTCTCCGAGAACGTCGCCGACATCACCGACGGGCAGCTGACCATCGACGCCAAGGGCTCGGATCAGCCCGGTGCCGGCCTGCAGTCCTTCGATACGGTGATCTCCGGCCAGGCCGACATGTACCATGGCGCCGACTATTACTGGGTCGGCCAGCACCCGGCCTGGGCGTTCTTCACCGCCGTGCCCTTCGGCATGACGGCGCCCGAGTTCATGACCTGGTACTACGGCCAGGACGGGCTGGCGCTGCACCATGAGGTGGGCGAGGTGTTCAACCTGCGCTGCTTCGTCGCCGGCCAGACCGGCGCCCAGGGCGGCGGCTGGTTCCGCTCGCCGATCAATTCGGCCGAAGACCTGCAGGGGTTGAAGTTCCGCATGCCCGGCCTCGGCGGCCAGGCGCTGTCGACGCTCGGCGTCTCGGTGCAGACGCTGGCCGGCGGCGAGATCTACCAGGCGCTCTCCACCGGCGCCATCGACGGCACCGAGTGGATCGGCCCGTGGTCGGACGAGAAGCTCGGCCTGCAGGAGATCGCCAAGAACTACTACCCCGCCGGCTTCCACGAGCCCGGCGCGGCGCTGTCGGTCGGCGTCAACCTCGACGTCTTCAACAGCCTCAGCCGGGCCCACCAGCGCGCCATCGAGGTGGCCGCCGCCGATGCCCACCAGCACAACTACTCGCTGTTCATCGCCAATAACGGTCCGGCGCTGCAGCGCCTGCTGGCCGCCGGCGTGACCACGCACGAATTCCCCGACGAGGTGTGGGATGCGTTCGGCCGTGCGTCCAAGGAGGTGCTGGACGGCTACATGGGCGACGAGCTGTTCGCCAAGATCCGGGCCTCGGTGGACGACTCGCTGCGGTCTTCCTCGGGCTGGATGGGCCTGTCGGACAACTTCTACACCGCCGAGCGCAACCGCGTCCTGGCGACGCTCTGAGCTGCTTGCTTCTGGGCCGCGCGCATGACCGCGCGCGGCCGCCAATCGGATAGGGCGCACCGACGATGCTCGACGCGATCGCGTGGCTGCTGGGCAACATCGCCTACGGCTTTGTCAACCTCGTCCGCTTCCTGGCCAGCCTGCCGGGAGCCCTCGATCTTTCCGATCCCGAACGGCGCATCGCCTTCATCTACTACGGCGCCTCGGTCGAATTCTTCTTTGTCATCTTCGACGTCATCCTGGTGGTGCTGATTGCCGGGCTGATCTGGCGGCCGTTCCTGTGGCGCGTGGTCCGCGTCATGGAAGGGTTCGCCAACGGCACCGGCCGCTTCGTCGCCTGGGCCGGCCTGATCATGGTGCTGCAGCAGGTCATGGTGATCTTCCTGCAGCGATTCTTCAGGGTCTCCGAGATCTCCATCGGCCCTTTCGGCTACCCCTTCAACCAGTCGCTGGGCTGGTTCGGGGACGAGCTGAAGCTCTACAATGCCGCCGTGGTGGCGCTGTGCTGCTCCTACACCTTCGTGCAGGGCGGGCACGTGCGGGTCGATCTCGTCTATGCCAATCTCGGCCACCGCGCCAAGCGACTGGTCGACATGATCGGCTCGCTCCTGTTCATGGCGCCGATGATGGTGCTGACCTGGCTCTTCGGCTGGTACTACCTCTGGCGCCACCTGATGACGCCGCCGATCAACGCCACCGACTCGCTGGAACTGATGATGCGCAAGGCGTCCATCATCCGCTGGAACGTGCAGACCACCAGCTTCAGCCCCTCGGGGTTCAATGGCTACTTCCTGTTCAAGGTGCTGCTGATCGCGCTGGCCGCCTCGGTCTTCATCCAGGCGATCGCGTATTTCTACCGCAACCTGCTGGAGTTCATCGAGGGTCCCGACTCGGCCGACAAGGGCCTCGACACCGATGTCATGGCCGAGACCGGTTCCGACCGCGCATCCGTCAACGTTCACTAGGAATGGATTGAATGTTTCTGGGCCTCGATGGCGTTGAGCTGGCGCTGATCATCACCTTCATGCTGCTGTTCTGCGGCATCCTGTCTGGGTTCCCGGTGGCCTTCGCCATCGGCGGCGCGGCGATGATCGCCTTCGTCATCCTCGCCGCCCTCGACAGCGGCGGCATGGTCAGCCGCGAAGTCATCGACATCAGCAGTCCCGAATACCACCAGCTCATCGCCGACGGCGTGGCGCGCGACACCATCAGTCGCTTCTCCTTCCCCGATCTGCCGGTGCTGACCCAGCCGCTCTTCGATGGCGGCTGGCAGCAGGCGATGAACCGCACCCTGTCGCTGATCGTCAGCCGCATCGACGAGCGGGTGCTGGCCGGCCAGTCCATCGAGACCCTGCTGGCGGTGCTGATGTTCGTGATGATGGGCATCACGCTGGAACGCTCCAGGATCGCCAACGACCTTCTGACCACCATGGCCCGGGTCTTCGGCCCGCTGCCCGGCGGGCTGGCCGTGTCGGTGGTGGTGGTGGGCGCGTTCCTCGCCGCCTCAACCGGCATCGTCGGCGCCACCGTGGTCACCATGGGCCTCCTGGCGCTGCCGACCATGCTCAGGAACGGCTATTCCAAGGAACTCTCCACCGGCGTCATTGCCGCCTCCGGCACGCTGGGCCAGATCATCCCGCCGTCGATCATCATCGTGCTCTTGGGCAACCTCGCCGGCGACATCTACTCCTCGGCGCAGGAGGCACGGGCCCAGGCCGCCGGCTGTTCCGACGCGCTGACACTGCTCGGCCGCCCGGCGGTGCTGTCGGTGGGCACGCTGTTCCAGGCGGCGCTTCTGCCCGGCATCATGCTGGCCGGCGTCTATGCGCTCTATGCCTTCGGCTTCGCGCTCTACCGGCCCGACAAGGCGCCGCCGGTGGTGTCCGAGGACATCGGCAGCGGCGATTTCGTCACCCGCCGCGAGCAGCTCACCTGGTTTGTCGGCGTGCCGGCCCTGCTGCTGGCGGTGACGGTCGGGGCCTTCATGGCCGATTTCGCCGGGCCGCAGCACGCATCGCAGAATGGCACCGAGGCGCGCATCACCGGCCAGCCCGAGCTGCGCACCGGCGTCTCGCCGCAGTGCCAGGAGGCGATGATCGAGATCCACGGGCAGGAGAAATGGGACCGCTCGGTGGCCGCCCGCGAGGCCCAGGCCACCGCCGCCCAGGCCCCCGCGGACGAGGCTCCCGCCGAGACCGCCGAGACGCCGGCCGACGACGCCGCGGCCGCCGAGGCACCGGCCACCAATGTCGGCCGGTTCGCCCCGGTCTCGGGCGGCCTGGCCATCGCGCTGCTCTTCGCCGCCTTCGCCTTCGCCGGGGCCCGGGGCGTGCAGCCCAGCGCCTCGCCGGTACCGCTGATCGTCGGCACCGCCGGCATCGTGCTGGCGCTGATTCTCGATGCCATCGCGATCTCGCCGGCGGCGACACCGGGGACCGGCTTCCTGATCCTTCTGGTGCCGCTGCTGATGATCCTCCACGGGCTCAGGGCGGCGTTTCGCAGCCTCGCCACCAACGATCTGCTGCGCGTCGTCTTTCCGCCGATGGTGCTGGTCATCGCGGTGCTCGGCTCGATTCTCGGCGGCATCACCAACCCGACCCCGGCCGCCGCCCTCGGCGCCGCCGGCGCCATCATGCTGGCCGCCTATCGCCGGCTGACCGAAACCGGCCGCTCGGGCGCCCCGATCCTGATCGGCAGCTACGCCGTGGTGATCCTGATCGTGCTCGGCTTCACGTTCGATCTGCGCGTTTCCACCAGCCAGGTGGGCTTCGAGCGCTGGGTGGCCTTTCTTGCTGCCATCGCCGCCTACCACGTGGCGGTCATCGGGTTGCTGTTCGGCTGCTGGGTGCTGCTGCGCGACCGCATCCTGACCCCGGTGGTGCGCGAGACCGCCAAGGTCACCTCGATGGTCTTCACCATCCTGATCGGCAGCCAGCTTCTCAACCTCGTCATCATCTCCTTCGGCGGCGAGGTCTTCATCCAGTCCTGGCTGCGCTCGTTCCATCAGGAATGGCTGGTGTTCCTGATCGTCATGGCGGTGCTGTTCGTCCTCGGCTTCGTGCTCGACTTCCTCGAGATCATCTACATCGTGGTGCCCATCGTCGGGCCGGTGATCTATGGCGGCACGCTGGACCCCAAGTGGGTGACGATCATGATCGCGGTGAACCTGCAGACCAGCTTCCTGACGCCGCCCTTCGGCTTTGCGCTGTTCTATCTGCGCGGAGTCGCCCCGCCCGACGTCACCACGGCGCATATCTACCGCGGCGTCGTGCCCTTCGTCTTCATCCAGGTGCTGGGGCTGGCGATCCTGTGGCTGTTCCCGTGGATCGTCACCATCCTGCCCGACCTTCTGGGCTAGTACCGCACCCGATCGCGCACCCGATCGCGCCCTGTCGCGCCCCGCCCTCCCACCCCGCGCGCCAGGGCGCGATCCGGCGCGCAGCGGCGGGCCGGGGTGCCGGCGGCGGGCATGGATTGGGTCCTGCTGGCGGGTGTCCCCACCGTCCCCATCGCCGCTAACACTTTTACTGTTTTATTTCAGGTAGTTGACCATGCGTCCCCGTGGGGACACCGGTTCGGACGCCTGAATCGGGGGTGAAAGGGCGGGGCAGGGTGCGGGTTCGGGGGGTTGGGCGCGGGGCGCGGGCCCGCAGCCCCGCGCCCGCCTGTCTGCGCCGCCATGTGTCCCCACAAGTCCCGGAGCGTTTTCAACGGCTTGACCCCCCGTCCCCATGGGGACGCCCGAAATCGCTCCTGAAAACGCTCGCTCAGCGCCCCTGGATCAGGGCCGTTCGGCCAGGTCGGGCAGGAAGATCGCCGCCACCTGCTCGGAGATCGGATCTGCCGCCGATGCCGGTGCGTGGCTGGCCGGCGGCGCATCGGGATCCAGCACCGACCACTTGCCCTGGCGATAGACCTCCAGGGGCGAGAAGCGGGCCTTGTAGTCCATCTTGCGCGAGCCGGGCACCCAGTAGCCGAGATAGACGTATTCCAGCCCCGCGCCCCGGGCGATGTCGAGATGGTCGAGGATGATGTAGGTCCCCAGCGACTGGCGCGTCAGGTCGGGGTTGAAGAACGAGTAGACCAGCGACAGCCCGTCCGAAAGCACGTCGGTGAGGCACACCGCGATCAGCTCGCGTCCGGTCCGCGTCGGGGCGTAATATTCGATCACCCGGCTTCGGACCGGCGTCTCCTCGATCATCGCCGCGAACTCGTAGATGTCCATGTCGGCCATGCCACCGTCATAGTGGCGCCGGTCGAGATAGTGGCGGAACAGGCGGAATTGCGGCTCGGTCGCCCAGGGGCTGCTGGTCTCGCGCTCCAGGTGGGCGTTGCGGGCCAGGACCCGGCGCTGCGAGCGGCTGGCCTCGAACCGCGCCACAGGGATGCGGGCCGACAGGCAGGCCGAGCAGGCGGTGCAGCAGGGCCGGTAGAGCACGTTCTGCGAGCGCCGGAATCCCTGCCGCGACAGCGTGTCGTTCAGCTCGTTGGCGCCGCCGCCGTGCAGCGCCGTGAACAGCTTGCGCTCGGTCTTGCCCTCCAGGTACGGGCAGGGTTGAGGCGCTGTCACGTAGAATTGCGGCGCCTGTGGTAACGAGTGTCGCATTGCTGTGTCCGACGGTCCGGTGCGACTGAAAGGCTAGCAGCCGAGCGGCGGCGCGTGCAATCACTATTCTTGGGGAGTACCGAACGAGGATGCGCCGGCTGCAAGAAGGCAACCGGCGCTGCGTCCGAATGGGGTCAGTTGACCGGCCGGTTGATGGCGGTGGTGCCCAGCAGCAGGTCCGGAATGCCCTGGCCAAAGCGGCTGCCGACGATGGCGATGCAGTGCACCAGCCAGCCCACCACCGTGAACACGCACAGCATGTAGATGCCGGTGTGGATCGCCGCCGTCGTCATGTCGAACCGGTCGCCAGAGCGGTTGCGGAACTCGATCCCCATCATCCGCATGCCCCAGGTGGCCGAGCGGTTGCCGATGGTCAGCGTGCGGTAAAGGAACGCCACCGTCGCGGCGATGGGCGGCAGCAGCAAGAAGCCGATCCCAAGCGTCAGGACGGCGATGGCGAGCCCGGCCACGACCGTGATCACCAGCGTGACCACCAGGTCGATGAACCAGGCGGCCAGCCGCCGTGCCGGCACCCCGACATAGAACTGCCGGTCGAGATCGGGGTCGGGCAGACCGTGTTCGGCGGGAAGGTTGGTGGCGTAGGCCATCGGTATGGTGTCCTTCGATCCTGTCATTGTCGCCGCTCCGGGGCGCGAACCGGCCCCGGTCCCGGGGTCGGTCGCGTCCTCATGCGCGCCGGCGTCAGGCCGGCTTGTCTTCAGCCGAAGCCTCGCCGTCGTCGAAGCGACGGTTTTTCTGCTGGGCCATGAAGCTGTCGAACTCGGTCTGGTCCTTGGCCCGGCGCAGCCGGTCGAGGAAGTCCTTGAACGCTTCCTGCTCCTCCTCGAGCCGCTTCAGCGTCTCGTCGCGGTAGGCATCGAAGGCAGTGTTGCCCGAGCTGGTGCGGCCGTGGCGGCCCCAGCCATGCGATCCGTGACGATAACGGTGGGAGGCGTGGGAACAGGACATCTTGTTTCTCCAGATCATGAAGGCCAGCAACGCAAGGCCGATCGGCCAGACGAAAATGAACGCCAGAACCATCAGCGCGATCCAGGCGCCCTTGCCACGGGCGTCGAGCCATTCCTCGGCCCGGGCGAACCATTGCATCGGCTGGGCAGGGCCAGTCCGGAAGCCGGGGTCGGTGGCGGTGTGCATCGGTGTCCCTTTCAATGTAAATCATATTTACATGATGGGAGATGGCTCACGCGCCGGCATCTTTCAAGAGTGCGCGTGAAACTTTTTTACATCAACGGCGCGGCGGGCCGTGTAACTTGGTTCCGCACACCGATGGAGGGGTTCGTTGAACATCATCGTCCGCTTGTTCGGCCCGCCGCCGCCGGGTGCCGCCGACCGCAGCACCGGCCAGGCGCTCGCCGCCTTCACGCGCTCGGCCTGGGCCTGCCGGGCGCCGCTCTCGGTGGCGCTGGCCGTGGCGCTGGCGCTCTTTGTGGCCGGCCAGTTCCGCGAGGTGTTTCTCGTCAACGCCGAAAGCGCCGACGCAACCGGGGCAGGGCTTTTCGCCTTCGCCTCGCTGGACTGGTTCCTGTCGCTCTACCTGCCGGTGCTGTCGGTGTCCTTCCTGGCCTTCTACCTGCGGCTTCTGATGGTGCATCAGCACGCGGCCAACCCGGTCGGCGACCCGCCATCGCCGGCGCTGCTGTTCACCTGCGCATTGCCGCAGCTCGCGATGTTGTGGCAGCTCGGCAAGCTGGCCCGCGAATCCCTGACGCACTGTCGGCTGGAACCGGGCAACGGGTTCCTCGAGGGCGAGCTCGTGCCCTGTTCGTTGCTGGTGCCGCTCTTGGCGCTCTCGGCAATCGTCCTCCTCCTCTTTCTCTCTTCGCTTGCCATCCGTGACGGCTATTTCAGCCTGGCGGGCGATCTGATCTTCGACCTGCTGGAATGGCTCTGGCAGGGTGGCAGGCGGATTCTCAGCAAGGCCGACCACGGGCAATTGGCCGGCTTGGGCCGTGACCAGCTGATCCAGATCGCCGCATTTCTGGCCTGGGGCCTGATCGCCTGGACCAAGCCGGTGCTCGGCCTTGCCCTTCTGGTCGCCTTTCTTCTGGCCATCAGCCGGCGTTATCAGGCCCGGGTGATCTGGCTTGCGGGCGCTGTCCTTGCCGTCTTTGTCGTGCTTCTGACCCTCGATCCGGTGCGCTGGGGCGTCAATCTCGGTGCCTTGCCGGTGATGTCGGTCTTCGCCGCCATGCTGGCCAGCATCGGCGCCGCCGCGACACTGGCCGAGGATCGCCTGCATTTTCCCGCAACGCTCCTGCTCATTGGCGCGCCGGTCCTGTTCTCCTCCTGCGATCTGAACGACAATCACCAGCTCAGGACCGCCATGGTGCCGGTTCCGCGCATCGAGGCACCGGCCGCGATGACGCGGCAGGTCGTCACCGCGTCGCCGTTCAGCCGTGCGGCGACCGAGCCCTATACCGAGTTGGAAACCGCGTTCCTGGCCTGGCTCGCCTGTCGCCCCGATCGTGAACCGGGCCGACCCTACTACGTCTATCTCGCGGCCGCGCAGGGCGGTGGACTCTATGCTGCCTATCACTCGGCGCGCTTTCTGGGCGAGCTTCAGGACCAGGCGCCGGAATTCGCCGGCCGCCTGTTTGCCGCCAGCGGCGTGTCCGGC
This sequence comes from Paracoccaceae bacterium, assembly GCA_050299555.1. Lineage (GTDB taxonomy): Bacteria > Pseudomonadota > Alphaproteobacteria > Rhodobacterales > Rhodobacteraceae > JBNKWA01. Next base: position 33,167 of record JBNKWA010000033.1, read on the forward strand.
GGCGCTGTCGGCGTGACCGTCTTCGGCGCCATGATGCGCGACCTGCCGCCCCGGGCCGAGGCGCGGGACGGCGATTGCCGCGACCGCCCGATGGTGCCGCCCGGAGACCAGCACCTTTTTGGCAACGCCGTCGATGCCACGCTGCGCCAGGACTTCCTTTCGGCGGTCGGCGGGGCGCTGCTCTTTCGCGATTTCTTCGCCCGGTTCTCGCCGGTGCCGATCCCCGTGGCCGACCGGGCCCGGGCGCTGGAGACACGGTTCGAGGAAAACTACGCCGCCGCTACCGGTACGGCCGTCGCCGACGGCGCCGGCCTCAGGCGGACCATCTTCGATCACTGGCGTCCCGACGGCGACGCGCCGCTTCTGCTGCTGAACGTCACCGATGTCTCGACCGGGCAGCGGATGATCGCCTCCACGCCGTTCCGCGACATCGCGGCGGGCGAGGTTGCCAGCTACCGCACGGTCACCGGCTGCGCCGAGAACGCTACGGAATGCGCCGCACTGCGCCTTTCGGGTGCAATGCTGCTCAGCGCCCGCTTCCCGGTGGTGACGCCGGCGGGCACGTTGATGCTGCCGGCCTGCGAGCCGGGCGTGACCAGCCCGGCCTATTGCCACGACCCCGATAGGCCGCATGACAACTACAAGGCCCGCTTCGTCGATGGCGGCTATTTCGAGAATTCCGGCCTCGACACCATCGCCGATCTGCTTGCCGGGCTCGACCGGGTGGCGCGCGAGAACGACATCCGCTTCACGGTGATCGCCTTCGACTTCCCGCTGCCCGACCGGCCCCGGCGCGAATACGGGCTGGGCGAGATCTCGTCGCCGGTGGCGGCGCTGAACAACGCCCGCTCGGCGCGGATCATCCCGGCCCGCCGCCGGGTCGAGGCGCTGCCCGGCGACCGCGTGCTGCTGGTGCCGGTCTCGCTCGACAACCGTCGCCGCGAGTTCACCCTCGGCTGGCTCCTGTCCGGACAGACATTCGACCGGATCGACGCCGACCTCTTTGGCAGCGAAGGCTGCGACGTCATCCTGTCGACCGCCAGCGAGCCGGGCGACGCACAGCGGATTCGCGCCAACAACTGCGCTGCCAGGGCCAACATCCTCGACGAGCTTCGGGCGACCCGGCCCGAGACGGAATACTCGGCGCGTTGATCCGGCCCCCCCCCCGGGCGTGGCTCAGCGCAGTTCCTTGCGGATCACCAGCTTTAGCCCCGACCAGATCTGGTCGACGGCACAGACCTTGACGTCGACAAGGCCCATGGGCAGGCAGATCGAGCGGATCACGTCCTCGGTGATGTCGGTGGGCACCTTCGACGCCTTCTTCGGCCAGCTCACCCAAACCATGCCGGCCGGCGCGATGGTATGCCTGAGGCGCGCCAGCGCCGCCTCCAGCCGCCCGGCGTCGGTCTCGAACAGATGCACCACATCCAGCCCCGGCGTCTCGGCCGGGAATTCTTCGACCGCCACCTGCCCGATCTCGGCGCGCACGCTTTCGGGCATGTCGCAGAACGCCACCCGCTGGCCGTCCTTCAGTCCCAGCTTCCCGGCCAGCGGCGTGCCGGAATAGCCGGCGCTCATCCCACCAGGCGCCGGAACCAGCCCTTCTTCTTGCCCTCGCCGCCGCCGGCCTCGGCCTGCGCCTCATCGGTCGGGCCTTCAACCGCCTCCTGGAAGTTGGTGAAGAACTTGTCGGCCATGTTCTTGGCGAAGCCGTCGATGATCCGGCTGCCGAGCTGGGCCAGCTTGCCGCCGACCTGAGCCTTGACTGAATAGCTGAGCTCGGTGCCCCCCGGTACCTCCTTCAGTGCGACATCGGCGCCGCCCTTGGCAAAGCCCGCCGGCCCGCCCTTGCCCTCGCCTGTGATGGTGTAGCTCTCCGGCGGGTTGAGGTTCGACAGGCTGACCGAACCCTTGAAGGTGGCCGAGACCGGCCCGACCTTCTGCTTCACGGTGGCGGTGAACCCCTCGTCCGGCGAGCCTTCCAGCTCGGTGCAGCCCGGTATCGCCGCCTTCAGCACCTCGGCGCTGTTGAGTGCTGCCCAGACCGTCTGGCGGTCGGCGGCGATGGTCTTCGCCCCGGTCAGTTCCATGCCCATGATCCCCTTTTTCTGCCGCGCAAGCTAGGCAACGGCTGTCGCCGCCGCAATCGCCAATTCGCCCCTACTCCAGCCCGTAGGGCAACACGCCGCGGCTGTCTGGGTCGATGCGCACCCGTCGCTCCATGGGCGGCAGGGCGCGCTGGTGGCAGTTCTCGCGGGGGCAGATGCGGCACGAGATGCCGATGGGCTGAAAACCGGCGGCGTCGGTCAGGTCCAACCCGTCGGCATAGACCAGCCGCGCCGCGTGGGCGGTCTCGCAGCCAAGCGCCATGGCATAACGGCGCACCGGCGCGCCGAACCGGTCCCCCGGTTTGGAGATGTCGAAGGCCAGGCACAGATACCGCATCCCGTCCGGGGTCTCGGCGAGCTGGCGCAGGAACCGCCCGGGATGCTCGAACGCCTGGTGCACGTTCCATAACGGGCAGGCGCCGCCGAAACGCGCGAACTGCAGCCGCGTCGCCGAGTGGCGCTTGGTGATGGTGCCCGCCGGATCGACCCGGACGAAGAAGAACGGCACCCCCCGCGCCCCCGGTCGCTGCAGGGTCGACAGTCGGTGCGCCACCTGCTCGATCGAGGCGCCGAAGCGCATCGCCAGCCGCTGCAGGTCGTGACGCTCCTCGTCCGCCGCCGCAAGAAAGGCGCGATAGGGCATCAGCGCCGCGCCGGCGAAATAATTGGCCAACCCGACCCGGGCGATGGCCCGCGCCGCGGCGGTGCGGAACCGGGCCAGGTCGAGGGTGGCGTCGATCAGCCCCTCATGGGCGATCAGCGCCACCTGGTGGGCGATCTGAAAGGCCTGGGTGGCGGCCGGCGCCTCGGCGGCGACGGTCAGGCGTCCGGCCTCGCGGTCGTAGTGGCGCAAGGGACCGTCGGCGACGGTCTGATAGGTGATGCCGTGCTGCTGCAGCCACCCGGCCAGTGCGCCGGTCCGGTCGCCTGCCGCCCGTCCCTTCAGCCCCAGCCCGCCGGCGAAATGCTCGGCCGCCCGGTCCACGGCATCGACGTAGTTGTCGCAGTAGTGGAAGAAGTCGCGCACATCCTCCCACGGCAGGGGGGCAAGGCCGCTGCCCTCGTCGCCGATCGCCTCGGACAGCGACATCACCTGCTCCGATGCCGTGCGCTGGGCGCGATGCAGGGTCAGGAAGGCCCGCGCCAGCGCCGGCGCGTTGCTGGCGGCAAGGTCAAGATCGGCCTGTGGCACGTCACTGCCGGCAAAGACCGGATCGGCCAGCGCCTCGCGCATGTCGGCCACCAGCCGCCGGCTGTCATCGGCGCCAAGCCCGGCCACGTCGACGCCGAAGTCGCGCGCCAGTGCCACCATCACCGTGGCCGAGACCGGACGGTGGTTCTTTTCCATCTGGTTGAGGTACGAAACCGAGATTCCCAATGCGCGGGCAAAGGCAAGCTGGGTCAGGCGCCGCCCGGTGCGCACCTCGCGCAGCTTGGTCCCGGCATAAAGTTTCGGGGTTGGCATCGGGCATCCTCTCGTGTTCGCAGTTTTGCGATTTGCAAAGAGAATTTGCAACCAGATTTGCAAATTCGCGCATTCATGCTTTTGACATGAACCGTCCGCGGTTAGGTTGCGCTGCAGCACGCCGGGCAAGGGCCGGCACATCGCATCATCGGGGAGGGCAGTCCATGCGTCAGGTTCTCGAGGAACTGGAGACCCGCCGCGCCGGTGCACGCATCGGCGGTGGCCAGAAGCGCATCGACGCCCAGCACGGCAAGGGCAAGCTCATCGCCCGCGAGCGCATCGAGGTGCTGCTCGACCCCGGCAGCTTCGAAGAGTTCGACATGTTCGTCACTCATCGCTGCACCGATTTCGGCATGGCCGAGACCACCATGTCCGGCGATGGCGTGGTTACCGGCTGGGGTACCGTCAACGGCCGCCAGGTCTATGTCTTCAGCCAGGACTTCACCGTCTTCGGCGGCTCGCTCTCCGAAACCCACGCCCAGAAGATCTGCAAGATCATGGACATGGCGATGAAGGTGGGCGCACCGGTGATCGGCCTGAACGATTCCGGCGGTGCCCGCATCCAGGAAGGCGTCGCCTCGCTGGCGGGCTATGCCGACGTCTTCCAGCGCAACGTGCTCGCCTCGGGCGTGATCCCGCAGATCAGCGTCATTATGGGCCCCTGCGCCGGCGGCGCGGTCTATTCGCCGGCGATGACCGACTTCATCTACATGGTGCGCGACTCGTCCTACATGTTCGTCACCGGTCCCGACGTGGTGAAGACGGTGACCAACGAGATCGTCACCGCCGAGGAACTGGGCGGGGCCAAGACCCACACATCCAAGTCCTCGGTCGCCGACGCCGCTTTCGAGAACGACATCGAGGCGCTGATCGAGGTGCGCCGGCTGATCGACTTCCTGCCGCTGTCAAACCGCGAGAAACCGCCGCTCCGGCCCTTCTTCGACGATCCCGGACGGATCGAGGACAGCCTCGACACCCTGGTGCCGGACAACCCCAACCAGCCCTACGACATGAAGGAGCTGATCCTGAAGGTCGCCGACGAGGGCGATTTCCTCGAGATCCAGGCCGATTTCGCCCGCAACATCGTCACCGGTTTCATCCGCATCGAGGGCTCCACCGTCGGGGTGGTAGCGAACCAGCCGATGGTGCTGGCCGGCTGCCTCGACATCGAATCGAGCCGCAAGGCGGCGCGGTTCGTGCGTTTCTGCGACGCCTTCGAGATCCCGATCCTGACCTTCGTCGATGTGCCGGGCTTCCTGCCCGGCACGGCGCAGGAATTCGGCGGCGTCATCAAGCACGGCGCCAAGCTGCTCTTCGCATTCGGCGAGGCGACGGTGCCCAAGGTCACCGTCATCACCCGCAAGGCCTATGGCGGTGCCTACGACGTGATGAGCTCAAAGCACCTGCGCGGCGACATCAACTATGCCTGGCCCACTGCCGAGATCGCCGTCATGGGCGCCAAGGGAGCGGTCGAGATCCTGTATCGCGGCGAACTCGGTGACGCCGACAAGATCGCCGGCCGCACCAAGGACTACGAGCGGCGCTTCGCCAACCCGTTCGTCGCCGCCGAAAAGGGCTTCATCGACGAGGTCATCATGCCCCATTCCACCCGCAAGCGGGTGGCTCGTGCCTTCGCCGCCTTGCGCGGCAAGAGCTTGCAGAACCCGTGGAAGAAGCATGACAACATTCCACTCTGACCCTGGCCGGCGGCTGATGGCCCGCGCATCAATGCCGCAGGGCAGGGGCCTTGGCGCCGCGCCAGCGATGCGCGACAATGCCGGCCATGAACCTGCCGCCGATGATCCGATTCATGCTGCGCCATGCCCTGAACGGCATCGTCATCGGCTGCGTGCTGACGCTGGCCCTGATCCGCTTCGATGTCTGGGGGATCGGCTCGGCGCTCGAGGCCGACAGCTCCGGCCTTGCCACGTTCATCCTGTTCTTCCAGATGGCCATGACCTTCGGCGGGGTGGCAATCGGCGTCGCGGTGATGGCTCTCGGCGAGGACTGACAGCCGCACCCGTTGCAGTCCGCCGGGCTTGCGATATCGTTGCCGTACGGCAAGGTGTCGGCTGCTTCCCCGGCGCCGCCGGCGCGCCGGGCACGACCCGGCGCGACAACAGGGAAGCTTTGGAAAGGAACGTGGAATGTCCGCAGTTGCAAAGACCGTCCTGGCGGTTGCAACGATCCTCACCGTGGCGGCTTGCGCGCAGCAGCCGCAGCCCGGGCCGGTGGTCATCGAGCCCGAGCCGACCTACTCCGGCAAGCCGTAGGGCGTCCGCCGGTTTCGGCCGCGGCGCCCGGGATCTGGCGCCGCGCTTCTCTTGGCGGTTCTCCGCGCATGGTCACGCGATAGTGGCCAAACCGGCAACAGATAGTGACGGCGCCCCGCCAGCACTCTATTCTTCCTGCCACGAGGTAGAGTTCTCTCAAGGAGCCAGAAAATGGTCAGGAAGTCATTTGCCGCGCTTGCGGCGCTACTCATGCTCGCTGCCTGCGGCGATACCGTTGGTGAGCAGGCCCTCATCGGTGCCGGCGCCGGCGCTGCCACTGCGGCGGTGCTCGACGGCGACATCGTCGCCGGTGCGGCGGTCGGGGCCGCGGGCAACACGCTCTACTGCCAGCAATATCCATCGCGCTGCTGATCGCGGTGGTCTGACGGGATCGCGGCGCTGCCGGGGTTGGCTCCGGCGGTGCTCCGGTCCTTTTGTGGCAGGGAGTATCACATGCGGAAAACCATCTTGCGCGGGTCTTGTCTCGCCGCTGTGCTTGGCCTGCTGGCCGGCTGTGGCGACACGCCCGTCGAACGCGGCTTGTCGGGCGCGGCCATCGGGGCCGGCGTCGCGGTGGCGGCGAATATCAATCCAGTCGCCGGCCTCTTGGTCGGTGGGGCAGCCGGGGTCGCGGTGCAATAGCCGCGCGCGCATCCCCGGCCTTCAGCGGGGGTGCGCCTGATGCTCAAGAAGATCCTCATCGCCAATCGCGGCGAGATCGCCTGCCGGGTCATCAAGACGGCCCGGCGCATGGGTATCGCCACGGTCGCGGTGCATTCCGAGGCCGACCGCAACGCGCTGCATGTGCGCATGGCCGACGAGGCGGTGCATATCGGCCCGCCGCCGGCCTCGGAAAGCTACATCGTCATCGACAGGATCATGGCCGCCATCCGCCAGACTGGCGCCGATGCCGTCCACCCCGGCTATGGCTTTCTGTCCGAACGTGCCGAGTTCGCCGAGGCGCTGGCCGCTGCCGGCGTCGCCTTCATCGGTCCGCCTGTCGGCGCCATCCAGGCCATGGGCGACAAGATCACGTCCAAGAAGCTGGCCGCCGAGGCGGGGGTCTCCACCGTGCCCGGCTTCATGGGGCTGATCGACGACGCCGACCACGCGGTCAAGATCGCCGGCGAGATCGGCTTTCCGGTGATGATCAAGGCCAGTGCCGGCGGTGGCGGCAAGGGCATGCGCATCGCCTGGAACGAGACCGAGGCGCGCGAGGGGTTCCAGTCGTCCAAGAACGAGGCGAAGTCCAGCTTCGGCGACGACCGCATCTTCATCGAGAAGTTCGTCACCCAGCCACGGCATATCGAGATCCAGGTGCTCGGCGACACGCACGGCAACTGCGTCTATCTCGGCGAACGGGAATGCTCGATCCAGCGCCGGAACCAGAAGGTGATCGAGGAGGCGCCGTCACCCTTCCTCGACGCCGCCACCCGCAAGGCCATGGGCGAGCAGGCGGTGGCGCTGGCCCAGGCCGTGGACTACTGCTCCGCCGGCACCGTGGAGTTCATCGTCGACGGTGACCGCAATTTCTACTTTCTCGAGATGAACACGCGCCTGCAGGTCGAGCACCCGGTGACCGAGCTCATTACCGGCTTCGACCTCGTCGAACAGATGATCCGCGTCGCGGCGGGCGAGAAGCTCGGCTTCGGCCAGGCGGACGTCAAGCTGAACGGCTGGGCCATCGAAAGCCGGCTTTATGCCGAGGACCCGTACCGCAACTTCCTGCCCTCCATCGGGCGGCTCACCCGCTATCGCCCGCCGGCCGAAAGCGCCAGCGACACGGCGGTGGTGCGCAACGATACCGGCGTCTTCGAAGGCGGCGAGATCTCGATGTTCTACGATCCGATGATCGCCAAGCTGTGCACCTGGGCCCCGACCCGGGGCGAGGCGATCGAGGGCATGCGCAACGCGCTCGACGCCTTCGAGGTCGAGGGGATCGGCCACAACCTGCCGTTCCTCTCGGCGGTCATGGACCATCCCCGCTTTGTCGACGGCGCGATGACCACCGCCTTCATCGCCGAGGAATTTCCTGATGGCTTCAACGGCGTTTCGCTGCCCGCGCCGGTCCTGCGCCGGCTCGCGGCCGCCGCCGCGGCGATGTTCCGGGTCCGCGAGATCCGCGATGCCCGCGTCTCCGGCCGACTCGGCAACCACGAACGCGAGGTCGGCGCCGACTGGGTGGTCTCCATCGACGGCAACGACTGGCCGGTGGTGATCGCCGCCGACCGTGACGGCGCCACCGTGCGTTTCGACGATGGCACCGCTTACCGCGTCACCTCCGGCTGGCTTCCAGGCAACCCTCTTGCCGTTCTCGCGATCGACGGCGAGACCCTGACCGTGAAAGTCGGCCAGCGCCCCTCGGGCTTCCGCATGCGCCACCGTGGCGCCGATCTCGATGTGCGGGTGCAGACGCCGCGTGTCTTCGAGCTGTCCGGGCACATGCTGGAGAAGGTGCCCCCCGACACCTCGAAGATGCTGCTCTGCCCGATGCCGGGGCTGGTGGTCTCCATCGCCGTCGGCGAGGGCGACGAGGTCGAAGACGGTCAGGCCCTGTGCACGGTCGAGGCGATGAAGATGGAGAACGTGCTGCGGGCCGAGCGCAAGACCAGGGTCAGCCGCATCAACGTCGAACCGGGCCAAAGCCTGGCGGTGGACGAGATCATCATGGAGTTCGACTGACATGCCGGTTGTCCCACCAGACAGCGCGGTGGCGGCGCCGGGCCCGGTCGCACGCGGCCTTGCCGGTCAGCGGAAATCCCGACCGATCTCCTGCCGCCTCAGCGTTGTGCGGTCGATCTCGCGGATGATCTCGCGCACCGTGACCGGGCGCGGCTTGCGCAGCAGCACGGTGCCGTCCTTGTCGACCAGCAGGAACTGGAAATCGCGCGGGTGGAACCGGTCGCGCAGTGCGCTCTCCTCGCCCGGCGTGGTATTGACCACGATCACCACGTCGCGGTCCTCCAGTTCGGCTATCCGCGCATCGAGCTCGGCAAGCTGGCTTACCAGCCGCGGATCGGCCTCCGAATCGGCGAAAAGCACGATCGGCCGGCTGACCCATTCCAGGCTCCTGAGGTCCGGCTCCGTCGCCTCGGTGGCAAGCGCGACGCCCGCCGCCACGGCGACCGCGACGCCCACCAGAACCCGCCTGACCCAGAATCCACTCATCCCCCTCAAGATATGCGGGATTGCCGCCGATGCCAGTGGCAATCATCGCTACCCGCTCAAGGAGGTGCCGCATGGGCCATCCAACACCTGACGAATGGCGTGCGCTGGCCGCGCGCGAACTGAAGGGCGCCGATCCCGACACGCTGACCTGGGAGACGCCCGAGGGGATCGCCCTCAAGCCGCTCTACACCGAGGACGATCTGGCCGGGCTCGGCCATCTCGGCTCGCTGCCGGGGCTCGCGCCCTTCACCCGTGGCCCGCGGGCGACCATGTATGCCGGGCGCCCTTGGACCATCCGCCAGTATGCCGGCTTCTCGACAGCCGAGGACTCCAACGCCTTCTACCGCAAGGCGCTGGCGGCGGGGCAGCAGGGCGTTTCGGTGGCCTTCGATCTGGCCACCCATCGTGGCTATGACAGCGATCACCCCCGCGTCGTCGGCGATGTCGGCAAGGCCGGCGTGGCGATCGACAGCGTCGAGGACATGAAGATCCTCTTCGACGGCATCCCCTTGGAAAAGATCAGCGTCTCGATGACCATGAACGGTGCGGTGATCCCGGTGCTGGCCGCCTTCATCGTCGCCGGCGAGGAGCAGGGCGTGCCGCTGGCTCAGCTCTCCGGCACCATCCAGAACGACATCCTGAAAGAGTTCATGGTCCGCAACACCTATATCTACCCACCCGGACCGAGCATGAGGATTGTCTCGGACATCATTGAATACACGTCGAAATTCATGCCGAAGTTCAATTCGATCTCGATCTCCGGCTACCACATGCAGGAGGCCGGCGCGACGCTGGTGCAGGAGCTTGCCTTCACGCTGGCCGACGGCAAGGAATACGTGAAGGCGGCCATCGAGCGCGGCATGGATGTCGATGCCTTCGCCGGCCGGCTGTCATTCTTCTTCGCCATCGGCATGAACCTGTTCATGGAGGCGGCCAAGCTGCGCGCGGCGCGACTTCTGTGGCACCGGATCATGACCGACTTCGGCGCCAAGAAGCCCTCCAGCCTGATGCTGCGCACCCATTGCCAGACCTCCGGCGTCAGCCTGCAGGAGCAGGACCCCTACAACAACGTCGTGCGCACCGCCTACGAGGCGCTGGCGGCGGTCCTCGGCGGCACCCAGTCGCTGCACACGAACTCCTTCGACGAAGCCATTGCCCTGCCGACGGAATTCTCCTCCCGGATCGCCCGCAACACGCAGCTCATCCTGCAGCACGAGACCGGTGTGACCCACGTGGTCGATCCGCTCGCCGGCAGCTACTACGTCGAAAGCCTGACCGCACGGCTGGCCGAGGAGGCTTGGGCGCTGATCGAGGAGGTGGACGGGCTTGGCGGCATGACCCGGGCGGTGGAATCCGGAATGCCCAAGCTCCGCATCGAGGAGGCCGCGGCGCGGCGACAGGCGGCGGTGGATCGCGGCGACGAGGTGATCGTTGGTGTCAACCGCTACCGGCCTGGCGAGCCTGACGAGATCGACATTCTCGACGTCGACAACGTCAAGGTCCGCCAGGCACAGGTGGCGCGGCTGGAGCGCATCCGCCGGGAACGCGACGGTACCGCCTGCGATGCCACCCTTGCGGCGCTGGAAAAGGCCGCCGCCTCAGGTGAGGGCAACCTCTTGGCGCTGGCGGTCGAGGCCGCCCGGGCACGGGCCTCGGTCGGCGAGATCTCCGACGCCATGGAGCGCGCCTTCGGCCGCCACAGTGCCGAGGTCAGGACGCTCGCCGGTGTCTACGGCGCCGCCTATCAGGGCGACGAGGAATTTGCCGCGATCCAGAGGGACGTCGAAAATTTCGCCGCCGAGGAAGGCCGCCGCCCCCGCATGCTGGTGGTCAAGATGGGCCAGGACGGCCACGACCGCGGCGCCAAGGTGATCGCCACCGCCTTCGCCGATATCGGCTTCGACGTCGATGTGGGCCCGCTGTTCCAGACCCCCGAGGAAGCTGCCCAGGACGCCATCGACAACGACGTGCATGTGGTCGGCATCTCGTCCCAGGCCGCCGGCCACAAGACCCTGGCGCCCAAGCTGGTCGAGGCGCTCAAGGCCCATGGCGCCGGTGACATCATCGTCATCTGCGGCGGCGTGATCCCGCAGCAGGATTACCGGTTCCTCCAGGATCACGGCGTCAAGGCGATCTTCGGCCCCGGCACCAACATTCCCGCCGCGGCCAGGGACATCCTTGGCCTGATCCGCTCGGCGCGCACTGCCTCTTCCCGGGCCGCGGGGTGAGGCGCCGCCTCCGAAACGCTGCCGCCGACCACCGGCCTGCAGCCTGCCGGCGGCCGGTCTGACGAACACGGGGCCGGGTCCCGGCACAGGAGGGAGCCTCATGCGGATCGCTATCGTGGGTGCCGGCGGGATTGGTGGCTACCTTGCGGCCCGGCTCACCGCGGCGGGAACCGAGGTGGCTGTGCTGGCCCGCGGCAGCCAGCTTCAGGCGATCCGTGCCGGCGGGCTTCGCCTCGACGAACCCGATGGCAGCCTGACCGCGCACCCGGCAATCGCCACCGACGACGCTGCCGCGCTGGCGCAGCCCGACATCGTCGTGATCGCGGTCAAGGCGCACCAGGTCGCGGCGGCGCTCGACCAGATCGCCCCTGCGGTGGGGCCGCGGACCCTGGTGCTGCCGTTCCAGAACGGCGTCGACGCGCCGGACCAGGTGGCCGCCGCCTTCGGCCGCGAGCGGGCGCTGATCGGCGTCGCCCGGATCTTCGTCAACATCACCGCGCCCGGCGTCCTCACCCGCTACGGCGCCGTGCGCAGCTTCACTATCGGCGATATCGACGGGCGCCAGGACATTGCGCCGGTGCGGGCGCTGCGCGCACTGCTGGGCGCGGCCGGCGTCGAGGCTCCGGACTGCACCGATGTGCGCGCCGATCTGTGGACCAAGTTCGTCCTTTTCAGCGCCGCGTCGGGGCTCACCGCCGGCACCCGCGCCAGCTTTGGCCACATTCTCGCACACCCGTCGCTGCGTGCGCTGGCGCGGCGGCTTATGAACGAGGTGGTGGCGCTGGCCGGGGCCGAAGGCATCACCCTGCCGCCCGACGTGGTCGACCGGATGATGGAGTTCCTGGCCAGCATGCCGCCCGAGGGTCGTACCTCGACCGCCCACGACCTCGCCCATGGCCGGCCGCTGGAGACCGACCACCTTTGCGGCGCGGTGGCGCGGCGAGGGGCGGCCCTCGGCCTCGACATGCCCGCCAGCGCCACCATCGCGGCGCTGCTGGAACCCTGGAAGGCGGGCTCGCCGCCCGAGAAGCCGCCGCACGAGAAGCCGCCGCACGAGCCGCCCCGACGGCGGCAGCAACCGGACCCTTGACAGCCGCCCCGGCCGGTGGATTGATCGGCGGCTTGATTGCACAGGGGGCACTGATGGAAATCGTTGTACCGGGCGCGGCCAACCTCTGGCTCTTCACCGGCGCGGCGCTGGTGCTCCTGCTGATCCCGGGGCCCGCGGTCCTCTACATCGTCGGCCGCTCGCTCGAGCAGGGCCGCCGCGCCGGCATCGTCTCCGATCTCGGCATCCACACCGCGACGCTGGTCCACGTAACGGCCGCCGCGCTGGGCCTCTCCGCCATCCTCGCCTCCTCGGCGCTCGCCGTCGGCGTGATCAAGTACGCCGGCGCCGCCTACCTGATCTGGCTCGGCCTCAGAAAGCTCTTCGGCCGCGACAATGGCGGCCAGGCCCTGTCGCTCAAGCCCGCCGGCTACCGGCGCCTCTACCGGGACGGCTTCGTGGTCAACCTGCTCAACCCCAAGACGGCGCTGTCCTTTCTCGCCTTCCTGCCGCAGTTCGTCGATCCCGCCCGCGGCCATGTCGCCTCGCAGGTGGCGGTGCTGGGGCTGATCTTCACCGGCGTCGGGCTGGTCACCGACGGCTGCTACGCCATTGCCGCCGGCACCGCCGGTGGCTGGCTACGCAACAGCCGCGCCTGGCGCGCCTTCGAGCGCTATGTCAGCGGCGTGCTGTTCGTCGGGCTCGGGCTGTCAGCGGCGTTTGGCGGCCACCGCAAATAGCGCCCGCCACTCAGGCCGGGGCCGGTTCTCCGGCCGGCCGCGATGCCCGGGCCAGGATCGCATATCCCAGAAGTGCCGATACGGTCGAGCCGGCCAGCACCCCGATCCGCACATCCGCCGCCAGCACCGGGTCGGCAAAGCTCAAGCCGCCGATGAAAAGCGACATGGTAAAGCCGATGCCGGCAAGGCACGAGATGCCGTAAAGCTCGACCCAGCCCATCCCCTCGGGCAGCCGCGCCAGCCCAAGCCGGACCATCGCCCAGGTTGCGCCGAAGACGCCCGCCTGCTTGCCCAGGATCAGCCCCAGCGCGATCCCCAGCGGTACCGGCTTCAGCAAATCGGACAGGCCCAGCCCCGCCAGCGCCACGCCGGCATTGGCGAAGGCGAAGATCGGCAGGATGGCGAAGTTCACATACGGCGTCAGCGCGTGTTCGATCGCGTGCAGCGGCGACTTGCCGAACCTGTCCTTGATCGGGATGGTGAAGGCCAGCACCACGCCCGCCAGCGTCGCGTGCACCCCCGATTTCAGCACCAGCACCCACAGCACGATGCCCAGCAGGATCGCCGGCGCCACCCGGTGGGTGCCGCGCAGGTTCAACAACACCAGCGCCGCCAACGGCAACGCCGCCAGCCCGAGATAGGCGATCTTCAGGTGCTCTGTGTAGAACAGCGCGATCACCAGGATCGCGCCCATGTCGTCGAGGATGGCCAGGGTCAGCAGGAACAGCTTCAGCGAGGCATGGACGCGGCTGCCCAGAAGCGCCAGCACCCCCAGCGCAAAGGCAATGTCGGTGGCCGCCGGGATCGCCCAGCCCCGCAGCGCCACCGGGTCGTCCCAGTTCAGCGCCGTGTAGAAGATGGCCGGCAGGGCCATGCCGCCCACTGCCGCCACGCCGGGCAAGAGCACGTCTCTCGGCCGCTTCAGCTTGCCGATGACGATCTCGCGCTTCAGCTCAAGCCCGATCAGGAAGAAGAACACCGCCATCAGCCCGTCGTTGATCCACAACAGCAGGGGTTTTTCCAGTCCCTCGCCGTTCAGCGTGATGGCCAGGACCGAGTTCAGGACCGAATCGTAGCTGCCCGACAGGCCGGAATTGTAGACAACCAGGGCCGCCACCGCCGTCAGCATCAACAAGACGCCCGGCGCTGCCTCGTGGTTGAAGATCCGGTTGATTGACTGCATCGCTTGCTCCTGCCAGACCGACGGTGGCCCTCCACTTGGCAATTCAGCACCCTCTTTCAAGGTCGATGCTGAGGAAAGCGGTGGGCGCGCCTTGCGCAGGGCGCTAAGACCGTGTCACGACCAAAAGAAAAGTACGGCCCAGGGGAGGGACGATGTCAGAGGGCAAGGAAACCGCGCGCCAGGCCGCGCTCGACTATCATCGCCTGCCGCGACCGGGAAAGCTGGAGATCCGCCCCACCAAGCCGCTCGCCAATGGCCGTGACCTGTCCCGTGCCTACAGCCCAGGCGTCGCCGAGGCCTGCCTCGAGATCAAGGCCGATCCCGCCACCGCGCCGCTCTATACCGCGCGCGGCAACCTCGTCGCCGTGGTGACCAACGGCACGGCCGTCCTCGGCCTCGGCAATATCGGCGCGCTCGCCTCCAAGCCGGTGATGGAAGGCAAGGCGGTGCTGTTCAAGAAGTTCGCCAATATCGACTGCTTCGACATCGAGGTAAACGAGCCCGACCCCGAGAAGCTGGCCGATATCGTCACCGCGCTGGAGCCGGGCTTCGGCGCCATCAACCTCGAGGACATCAAGGCGCCGGACTGCTTCATCGTCGAGCAGCGCTGTCGCGAGCGCATGAACATCCCCGTCTTCCACGACGACCAGCACGGCACTGCCATCGTCGTCGGCGCTGCGGCCACCAACGCGCTGCACGTGGCGGGCAAGAACTTCGAGGACATCAAGGTCGTCTCCACCGGTGGCGGTGCCGCGGGCATCGCCTGCCTCAACATGCTGCTGAAGCTCGGGGTCAGGCGCGAGAACGTCTGGCTCTGCGACATCGAGGGGCTGGTCTATGAGGGCCGTACCGCCGAGATGACGCCGCAGAAGGCGGCCTTTGCCCAGCGCTCGGATCTTCGGTCCCTCGACGACGTGATCGAGGGCGCCGACCTCTTTCTCGGCCTTTCCGGCCCCGGTGTCCTGAAACCCGCCATGGTCGCCAGGATGGCCGATCAGCCGATCATCCTGGCGCTGGCCAATCCGACGCCCGAAATCATGCCCGACGAGGTGCGTGCCGTCAGCCCCGACGCGATCATCGCCACCGGCCGCTCGGACTTCCCCAACCAGGTCAACAACGTCCTGTGCTTTCCCTTCATCTTCCGCGGCGCGCTCGATGTCGGCGCCACCACCATCAATGACGAGATGGAAGTGGCCTGCGTCGAGGCCATCGCCAAGCTGGCCCGCGCCACGTCCAGTGCCGAGGCGGC
The DNA here is from genome assembly GCA_050299555.1 of Paracoccaceae bacterium. Classification (GTDB taxonomy): domain Bacteria; phylum Pseudomonadota; class Alphaproteobacteria; order Rhodobacterales; family Rhodobacteraceae; genus JBNKWA01. The sequence continues at coordinate 48,629 of JBNKWA010000033.1, forward strand.
GGCCGCCTATCAGGGCGAGCAGCTGATCTTCGGCCCCGACTACCTGATCCCCAAGCCGTTCGATCCCCGCCTGCTGGCGGTGGTCGCCACCGCGGTCGCCCGCGCGGCGATGGAAAGCGGCGTCGCCAGCCGGCCACTGCCGGATATCGAGGCCTACCGCGAAAAGCTCGACGGCTCGGTCTACCGCTCGGCTTTCCTCATGCGCCGCGTCTTCGATGCGGCCCGCGCCACCTATCGCCGCATCGTCTTCGCCGAGGGCGAGGACGAGCGCGTGCTCCGCGCCGCCTATGCCATGCGCGAGGAGACCCACGACCAGCCGATCCTGATCGGCCGGCCCGAAGTGATGGATCAGCGACTCACCCGGGCCGGCATTCCGCTGAAGCTCGGTACCGATGCCCTGGTCATCAACCCGCTGAACGACCCCCGCTACCGCGAGTACTGGGAGACCTATCACGGCATCATGGCCCGCCGCGGCGTCACCCCCGATCTGGCACGGGCGATCCTGCGCACCAACACCACCGTCATCGCGGCGCTGATGGTCTGCCGGGGCGAGGCCGACAGCATGATCTGCGGCACCTTCGGCCAGTATCTGTGGCACCTGCGCTACGTGGACGAAGTGCTCGGGGGGCCGGACTACCACCCGGTGGGTGCGCTCAGCCTGATCATCCTCGAGGCCGGGCCACTCTTCGTCGCCGACACCCAGATCAACCACATCCCGACCCCCGAGCAGGTGGTGGAGACCGCCATTGCGTCGGCTCGCCACGTGCGCCGCTTCGGGGTAGAGCCGAGGCTGGCGCTGTGCTCGGCCTCGCAGTTCGGCAACCTCGACAGCGCCTCGGGCCAGCGCATGCGGGCGGCCAAGGCGATTCTCGACTCGGCGCCCCGCGACTTCGCCTATGACGGCGAGATGAACGTCGACTCGGCCCTCGACCCCGACCTGCGGGCGCGGCTCTGCCCCGAATCCACGCTTGAGGGTCGCGCCAACGTGCTGGTCTTCGCCAATTCCGATGCCGCCTCGGCGGTCAGGAACACGCTCAAGATGGCCGCCAGCGGGCTCGAGGTCGGCCCCATCCTCATGGGCATGGGTAACCGCGCCCATATCGTCACCCCCTCGATCACCGCGCGCGGGCTCCTGAACATCGCCGCCCTCGCCGGTACGCCGGTCACCGATTACGGCTGAGCCCGTGACCGCCGCCGGAAACCCGGTGCGAACCGAGCAGGGGGCGGTGACCCCGGTCGTCGCCAACATGCTTGGCTCGGCCCTCATCGATGACTGGCACCCGGCGGCGCTGCCTTTTGGCGCCGTCCTGCCGCCGCTCTGGCACTGGGCCGCCTTTCACACCACCACGCCCATGGCCGGCCTCGGCCCCGACGGCCACAGCCGCCTCGGCAGCTTTCTGCCCGATCTCGGCCTGCCCCGGCGCATGTGGGCCGGCGGCCGGCTGACCTTTCGCGCGCCGCTGCACGTGGGCGAGGCACTGACCCGCCACTCCGAGGTCACCCGGGTCGAGCACAAGCAGGGCCGCTCCGGCCCCATGGCCATCGTCGGCGTCACGCACATCATATCGGGCGAGGCCGGGCCCGCCATCGACGAGGTGCAAGAGATCGTCTACCTGCCGATCCCCGACCGCTACGCGCCGCCCGCGCCGCGCCCAGCGCCGCCCGAGCCCGTCTTGCGCAGCACCGTCGCAATGAACGCCGTGCGGCTCTTCCGCTACTCGGCCGCCACCTTCAACGGCCATCTCATCCACTACGATCTCGACCACGCCCGCGGGGTCGAGCACTATCCGGGCCTCGTCGTCCACGGGCCGATGCAGGCCACCTACCTCGCTGCGGCCGCGACCCGCCATCGCGGCCGGCCGCCAAGCCGCTTTGCCTATCGCGGGCTGCATCCGCTCTTCGCCGGCGCCGACATGACCGTGCTCGGCTACGACAGCGGTGCCGGTTCCATGCGCCTCGCCACCGCCGCACCCGAGGGCCACATGGGGACCGAGGCCACCGCAGACTGGCTCTAGCCTGACCCGCACACAGTCCCGACGGCGCCCGGCTCGGGACGGCGTTCGAACCCTTGGTCGCGCAGTCAAGAGCCAGAAGATGACAAAAGCTTTTTGCCACATAAAATCAATATACTGAACGAACTTTTCGAACCATTCTCCCAACTTGCGCGCCACCCCTGTCACGCCGATCCATGCGCCGAGCTTGCGCGCACACGGGGCCGAGACGCCAGCGGTCAAGGGCCGCGCCAGCGGCGGGCGCCAGCCCGCTTGCCCTTGACTGCGGGCGACTCGCCCCCATGCTCGACAAAGGCGCCTGAAGAAGGAGCCTGTTTCTCAGGCGCCTCCCAGGCAGGATGGCATCGCCGGCCGTCAGTGCCGCGGGTGGTCCAATCGACCCTTCTCGCCCCTCTCATACCGCCTGCGGGCCGCCGCGCGCCCGGACGCGCCAAGGGTAGGCGGGCGGGGCGCGTCCGGGCGCGCTCATGGACACAGCCTTCGGTTGCCGTCACCCGCGCCCGGCATGCGGCGAACAGGCTCGTTGCCGGGCCGTGCCGGCCGCCGCTATAACCCCTCGAACGGCCGACAGAGCGGGGAGGAACGACATGAGCTACAGAGAAGTCTATGCCGCCTGGAAGGCGGACCCCGAAGCGTTCTGGATGGACGCGGCCAAGACCATCGACTGGACAACACCGCCGACCCGGGCCCTGGACGACAGCAAGGCGCCGCTCTTCCGCTGGTTCGCCGATGGCGAGATGAACACCTGCTGGAACGCCGTCGACCGCCATGTCGAGGCAGGGCACGGCGACCGCCTCGCCATCATCTATGACAGCCCCGTCACCGCCACCGTCGGCCGCATCACCTATGCCGAGCTCAAGGACCAGGTCGCAAGGCTCGGCGGCGCGCTCCAGGCCCGCGGCGTCGGCAAGGGCGACCGGGTGGTGATCTACATGCCCATGGTGCCCGAGGCGCTGGTGGCGATGCTGGCCTGCGCCCGGATCGGCGCCATCCATTCGGTGGTCTTCGGCGGCTTCGCCGCCAACGAACTTGCCGTTCGCATCGACGACGCGCGGCCCAAGGCGGTGATCGCCGGCTCCTGCGGGATCGAGCCGAACCGCATCGTCCCCTACAAGCCGCTCCTCGACGCCGCCATTGCCGAGGCCAGCCACAAGCCCGCCTTCTGCGTGATCCTGCAGCGCGAGCAGGGGCCGGGCGAGCTTGATCCCGCCCGCGACGTCGAATGGAATGCCTTTACCGCCAGGGCCGAGCCGGCCGATTGCGTGCCGGTGGGCGGCGCCGATCCGCTCTACATCCTCTATACCTCGGGCACCACCGGCCAGCCCAAGGGCGTGGTGCGCCACAGCGGCGGCCACGCGGTGGCGCTCAACTGGACCATGTCAAACATCTACGGGGTGAAACCCGGGGAGGTGTTCTGGGCCGCATCGGATGTGGGCTGGGTCGTTGGCCATTCCTACATCTGCTACGCGCCCCTGATCGCTGGCTGCACCACCGTGGTCTTCGAGGGCAAGCCGGTCGGCACCCCCGACGCTGGCACCTTCTGGCGGGTGATCCGCGATCACGGCGTCAAGGTGCTCTTCACCGCACCCACCGCCTTCCGTGCCATCAAGCGCGACGACCCCGAGGGCAAGCTGGTCCGGGACTACGACCTCTCCGGCTTCCGGGCGCTGTTCCTCGCCGGCGAACGAGCCGATCCCGACACCATCGTCTGGGCCGAGACCCAGCTCGGCGTGCCGGTGATCGACCACTGGTGGCAGACCGAGACCGGCTATGCCATTGCCGCCAACCCCATGGGGCTCGACCTTTTGCCGGTCAAGCGCGGCTCGCCGGGGGTGGCGATGCCCGGCTACGACGTGGCGATCCTGGGCGAGGACGGCCATCCGCTGCCGGCGCGCGAACTTGGCGCCGTGGCGGTCCGGCTGCCACTGCCTCCGGGCACGCTGCCGACGCTCTGGAACGCCGAGCCGCGCTTCATCAAGAGCTACCTGACCACCTTCCCCGGCTGGTACGAGACCGGCGATGCCGGCATGCTCGACGAGGACGGCTATCTCTACATCATGGCCCGCACCGACGACGTCATCAACGTCGCCGGGCACCGGCTGTCGACCGGCGCCATGGAGGAGGTGCTGGCCGGCGTGCCGGGGGTTGCCGAATGCGCCGTGGTCGGGGTCAGCGACCCGCTCAAGGGGCAGGTGCCGGTGGGCTTCCTGTGCCTGTCCAAGGGGCACGACGCACCGCACGAGGAAGTGGTCAGGGCCGCCGTCGCCAGGGTGCGCGACAAGATCGGGCCGGTGGCCGACTTCAAGCGCGCGGTGGTGGTGGACCGGCTGCCCAAGACGCGCTCGGGCAAGATCCTGCGCGCCACCATGGTCAAGATCGCCGACGGCGAAAGTTTCAAGATGCCGGCGACCATCGATGATCCGGCCATCCTCGACGAGATCAGGGAGGCGCTGAAGAGCATCGGCTACGCCGGAACCTGACTGCCGCGGCGGGCGCCACCGCTTGCATCCTCCGCGCGGGCCGGCGCATAGTCCGAGGCAGCGAATTTCCGGGGGCGACATGGATTTGTTCGAGGCGGCAACGGCGGTGCGCGGCAACGCCTACGCACCCTATTCCGGCTTCCGCGTCGGGGCGGCGATCCGCAGCGCCTCGGGCGCCGTCTATGCCGGCTGCAACGTCGAGAACGCCGCCTACCCCGAGGGCACCTGCGCCGAGGCCGGCGCCATCGCCGCCATGGTCGCCGCCGGCGAGACCCGCATCGCCGAAGTGCTGGTCTTGGCCGACAGCCCCGAGCCGGTCACCCCCTGCGGCGGCTGCCGCCAGAAGCTGGCCGAATTCGCCGACGGCACCGTCACCGTGACCATGGCCGGCCCCGACGGCCCCCGCGTCACCATGACCGTGGCCCAACTCCTGCCCGGCGCCTTCGCCAAGGACCACATGGAGGGCGCATGACCGACCTCAAGCCTGTGGCCCGGCGGGCGCTGGCCTGCCTCGACCTGACCGACCTGAACGCCGACAGCTCCGATGCCGCGGTGGCAAGCCTTTGCGGCAGGGCGCAAACCCCGCACGGTCCCGTCGCCGCCATCTGCATCTGGCCCCGCTTCGTCAGCGGCGCCCGGCCGCGCCTGGCAGGAACCGGCATCCGCATCGCCACCGTGGTCAGCTTCCCCGAGGGCGACCACCCCGAGGCCGAGGTCATTGCCCTCACCCGCCAGGCGCTCGCCGACGGCGCCGACGAGATCGACCTCGTCGTTCCCTACCGGGCGCTGATGGCGGGCGAGACCGGCGCCATCGTCGCCCGCGTCAAGGCGGTCAAGGCCGCCTGCGGCGCGGCGACGCTGAAGACCATCCTCGAGACCGGCGAGCTGAACGACCCCGGCCTCATCCGCGCCGCCGCTGCCGAGGCGCTGGAAGGCGGCGCCGATTTCCTCAAGACCTCCACCGGCAAGGTGCCGGTCAACGCCACGCCCGAGGCAGCCCGGCTGCTGCTCGAGGCCATCTACGGCCAGCCGCGCCCGGTCGGGCTCAAACCCGCCGGCGGGGTCAGGACCACCGCCGATGCCGGCATCTACCTTGCGCTGGCCGACGAGATCATGGGCCCCGACTGGGCCACCCCCGCGACCTTCCGCATCGGCGCTTCCGGCGTGCTGGCCGATCTGCTCGCCGTCCTCGACGGCGGCAGCCGCGCGGCAACCGGCGACGGCTACTGAATGCTGCCCCAGGAGATCATCGTCAGAAAGCGTGACGGCCAGGCGCTGACGTCCGAGGAAATCGGCACGTTCATCGCCGGCCTCAGCGCCGGCACCATCAGCGAGGGGCAGGTCGCCGCCTTCGCCATGGCGGTCTTCTTCCGCGGCATGACCATGGACGAGCGGGTGGCGCTGACCACCGCGATGCGCGATTCCGGCACCGTGCTCGGCTGGGACCTGCCCGGCCCGGTGGTCGACAAGCACTCCACCGGCGGCGTCGGCGACAATGTCAGCCTGATGCTCGCCCCCGCGCTCGCCGCCTGCGGCGCCTTTGTGCCGATGATCTCCGGACGCGGCCTCGGCCATACCGGCGGCACGCTGGACAAGTTCGACGCCATCCCCGGCTACCGCACCGCCCCCGATCTTGAACTTCTGCGCAAGGTCATCCGCGAGGTCGGCTGCGCGGTGATCGGCCAGACGCCCGAGATCGCCCCCGCCGACCGCCGCTTCTATTCCATCCGCGACGTCACCGGCACGGTCGAAAGCATCGACCTCATCACCGCCTCGATCCTGTCGAAAAAGCTCGCCGCCGGGCTCCAGGCGCTGGTCCTCGACGTCAAGACCGGCTCGGGCGCCTTCATGGCCACGGCCGAGGATGCCCGGGCGCTTGCCGAGTCGCTGGTCAGCGTCGCCAACGGTGCCGGCTGCCCCACGTCGGCACTGATCACCGACATGGACGAGCCGCTCGCCTCTGCCGCCGGCAATGCGCTCGAGATGCGAAACGCCATCGAGTTCCTGAAGGGCGACGAGATCGACGGCCGGCTCTGGGACGTGACCGTGGCGCTCGGCGGCGAACTTCTGGCGCTGTCCGGGCTCGCCGCCGACGCCACCGCCGGCGAAGCGCGGATGCGCGACGCCTTCCAGTCTGGTGCCGCCGCCGAACGTTTTGCCCGCATGGTGGCCGCGCTCGGCGGGCCCGCCGACATCCTCGACAACTACCCCGCCCATCTCGCCCAGGCCCGTATCGTCGACGAGGTGGTGCCCGCGACCGCCGGTTTCGTCACTGCCATCGACACCCGGGCGCTCGGCCTCGCGGTGGTGGAGCTTGGCGGCGGCCGGCGCCGCGCCAGCGACACCATCGACTATGCCGTCGGCCTCGACTGGCTCGCCGGCCTCGGCCGCCATGTGGACGGTGAGACCCCCATCGCCCGCATCCACGCCAGCAGCATGGACGGGCTGGCCGCCGCCAGGGCACGGGTGCTGGCGGCCTACACCATCGGCGACGCGGCGCCGCCCGAACGGCCGCTGATCGCCGGGCGGATCGGCTGATGCCGCGCGCCTTTCTCGTCGTCATGGACTCGGTCGGCTGCGGCGGCGCGCCCGATGCCGCCGATTTCGGCGACGAGGGCAGCAACACGCTGGGCCATATCGCCGAGGCCTGTGCTGCCGGCCGCGCCGAGGAAGGCCGCTCCGGCCCGCTCAGGCTGCCCAATCTCGACCGGCTCGGCCTCGGCCGTGCCATCGCGCTGGCAAGCGGGCTCGAACCTCCCGGCCTCGGCGCCGAGCCCACCGGCCCCTGGGGCGCCGCCACCGAGGTTTCCATCGGCAAGGACACGCCCTCGGGTCACTGGGAACTCGCCGGCCTGCCGGTGCCCTTCGCCTGGCACTATTTCCCCGATACCGAACCGACCTTCCCGGCCGCGATCACCGACGCGATCATCGACCGCGCCGGCCTGCCGGGCATCCTCGGCAATTGCCACGCCTCGGGCACGCTCATCATCGACCGGCTCGGGGCCGAGCATGTCCGCACCGGCAAGCCGATCTGCTACACCTCTGTCGACAGCGTCTTCCAGATCGCCGCGCACGAAGAGGTCTTCGGCCTCGAGCGCCTCTACGACCTCTGCCGGCTCACCGCCGAGATCGTCCACCCCATGCGTGTCGGAAGGGTCATCGCGCGGCCATTCCTCGGCACCGAGGCGGATGGCTTCAAACGCACCCCGAACCGCCGCGACTTCGCCATCACGCCGCCTCAGGACACAATTTGCGACCGGGTCGAGGCGGCGGGCGGCGCCGTGCACGCCGTCGGCAAGATCGGCGACATCTTCGCCGGCAAGGGGATCACGAAACGCTACAAGGGCAGGGACGACATGGCACTCTTCGACCATCTGGTGACGCTCGCCGGCGACGCCGCCGACGGCGACCTGGTCTTCGCCAATTTCGTCGAGTTCGACAGCGACTACGGCCACCGCCGCGACGTCTCGGGCTATGCCCGCTGCCTCGAACGCTTCGACGCCCGCCTGCCGGAATTCCTCGCCCGGCTGCGCCCCGGCGACCTGGCAGTGATCACCGCCGACCACGGCAACGACCCCACCTGGAAGGGCAGCGACCATACCCGCGAACGTGTGCCGGTGCTGGTGGCCGCGCCGGGGCAGGGGCCAACCGCCCTCGGCCTCATCGCCATGGCGGATGTGGGCGAGACCCTGGCCGCCCATCTCGGCCTTGCGCCGGGCCCCCACGGGACAAGCCGGCTATGAGCGACTGGCGCGCCATCCCCAAGACCGAACTGCACCTGCATCTGGAAGGGGCCGCGCCGCCCGACTTCATCCGCGTGCTCGCCGCCGAGAAGAAGCTCGACCTGGGCAACATCTTCGCCCCCGGCGGGCACTACCGCTGGCGCGACTTCGCCGATTTCCTCACCGTCTACCAGGCGGCCTGCCAGGCGCTGCAGACACCCCAGGACTATTATCGCCTGACCCAGGCTGTACTGGAGAAAAGCGCAGAAGACGGCGTGATTTACACCGAGATCTTCATTGCGCCGGACATCTTCGCCGGCGGCGATCACGAGGCGTTCCCCGACTTCCTTTCGGCCATCACCGAGGCCGCCGCCGCAGCCCGCGACGGCCACGGCATCGAGGCGCGATTCATCGCCGTCGCCATCCGCAATTTCGGCGGCGCGGCCGCCCTGCGCGCCGCCCAAACCGCCGTCGCCCACAAGGGCCACTGGCTGACCGGCTGGGGGCTCGCGGCCGAGGAACGCATGGGCCATGCCAGCGACTTCGTCGCCGCCTTCTCGATCGCCGCCGAGGCCGGTCTCGGCATCACCGCCCATGCCGGCGAGCTGGTGGGTGCCGAAAGCGTCGCCGCCACGCTCGACTTCCTGCCGGTCTCCCGCATCGGCCACGGGGTCCGCGCCATCGAGGACCCGCGCCTGGTCCGGCGGCTCGCCGACGAAGGCGTGGTGCTGGAGGTCAACCCCGGCTCCAACGTGGCGCTGAAGGTCTTCCACGACTGGCCCTCGCACCCCATCGACCGGCTGCGCCGCGCCGGCGTCAAGGTCACCGTGTCGACCGACGATCCGCCCTACTGGCACACCGACATGGTGCACGAATATGCCATGCTGGCCCGGACTTTCGGCTGGACCGAGGCCGATTTCCGGGCCATCAACCGCACCGCCATGGACGCGGCCTTCTGCGACGACGCCACCCGCGCCCGCATCCGCGCCCGCTTCGAGGAGGCCCCGCAATGACCGCCACGGCGACCGAGCACCTGACCATCGTCGATCACCCGCTGGTGCAGCACAAGCTGTCGCTGATGCGCGACCGCGAGACCTCCACCGCCGGCTTCCGCCGGCTCCTGCGCGAGATCAGCCACCTGCTCGCCTACGAGATCACCCGCGACCTGCCGCTGACCACCACCACGGTCGAGACGCCGCTGACCGAGATGGAGGCGCCGGTGCTGAAGGGCAAGAAGCTGGCGCTGGTGTCGATCCTGCGCGCCGGCAACGGGCTTCTGGAAGGGGTGCTTGACCTCATCCCTTCGGCCCGGGTGGGCTATATCGGCCTCTACCGCGACGAGGCGACGCTGCAGCCGGTGCAGTACTACTTCAAGGTCCCGGGTGAGCTCGACAGCCGCGTGGTGATCGCTGTCGACCCGATGCTCGCCACCGGCAATTCCTCGGCCAAGGCGATCTCGCTCCTCAAGGAGGCGGGGGCGAAGGACATCCGCTTTTTGTGCCTGCTGGCGGCGCCCGAGGGCGTGGCGCGGATGCACGAGGCACACCCGGACGTGCCCATCGTCACCGCGGCGCTGGACGAGCGGCTGAACGACAAGGGCTATATCGTCCCCGGCCTCGGCGACGCCGGCGACCGCATGTTCGGCACCAAGTAGGGGCAGGGCAACCGCCGCAGACCCGCAAGTCGCGCCTCTTCCGATCACGCCCATCGCCTCCGGGGCGCGAGGGTGGGCGGGTGGGGAGCGCCCTCGGAGGCGATGGGCGCGATCGGGTTTGCGAAGGTCGGAGGCCGGCGCGACCCGGTGGCTCAGCGCGCTGCGGTGTCGAAGACCGGCGTCACCGGCGAAAGCGCCTCGACAAGGCCGGTCGTCGGGAACACATAGTCGAAAAAGCCGCCATCGCCGCGCAGCATGCGCAGCACCAGCGCGTCGGCATCGCCGTCCAGCGCCGCCCTTAGATCGGTCAGGGTATAGTCGATCTCGATCCGCACATGGCCGAGGGCCCCGGGCGCACAGGCACGGGTGCCGCTGTCCATCGCCGCCGCCTCGGCACTGTCATAGCAGGCCAGGCAGGCAACGATCTGCGGACCTTCCATGCATTGCGCGCTGGCGCCGGGGGCCGCGGCCAATGCCCGGTACCAGCCGGCGCCCGCGTCGATCAGCCCGAAGCCGCCAAACCCCACAAGGTCGTGCAGATAGCCATCCTCGGTCAGGTCCAGCACCGCCGAGATGCGGATCGGCGTATCGATCCGCGACAGCTCCCGCACGATGCAGTCGCGCACCGCCTTTTCCTCGCCGGGGGCGGCAAGTTCGGCGCAAAGCTGGCGAATGCCGCTGTCGATGGCCGGCCGCGCCTCTTCCGGCAGCGCCTCGCCAAGGCTGGCCAGAACCCATTCGCCGGGGGCGAGCCCGGCATCCTCCAGCCGTGCCAGCGACGGGCTGGCGAAATCGCCGACGGGTCCGTTGGTGGCGGCCGGTTCCACCTCGACCGGCGTCCAGCCCGCCGCGGCAACCGGACCCGTACCGGTCAGGAAGGCAATGGCCAGAAAGGTACCCGCCCGAAACGCCCCGGTCCGATCAGTCTGTCTCACGTCCCCTCCTCCGGCACGCCCGCACGCGCGCGCCACATCCGACACCCCAACCAGGGATGTGGCGGCGAATTGCGCTCAATCTGCGGCGCGGATTTGAAGATATCGTTGCAGGTCTGCCGGCTTGCCGCCGCAATCAGACCTTCTCGCCGGCGACGTAGGTAGCCGCGATGGCGCGGTCGTCGCCCAGCATGATGGTGGGAAAGACCGCCTCCCAGAAATCGTCGGCCCTGGCCGCCCGCTGGGCGATCACCGGTGTCGAGGCCAGGTCGAGCACCACCAGGTCCGCCTCGCGTCCCACCGCAAGGTTGCCGATCTTCTCGCTCAGCCGCAGCACCTCGGCGCTGCCTTGCGTGGCCAGCCAGAACAGCTCCGCCGGGTGCAGGGCGCGGCCGCGAAGCTGGGCGATCTCATAGGCCGCCGCCATCGTCCTCAGCATGGAAAAGGACGACCCGCCGCCCACATCCGTGGCCAGCCCCACGGGAATACCGGCGCTCTGGGCCCGCTCCATGTCGAACAGCCCCGAGCCGATGAAGGTGTTCGAGGTCGGGCAATGGGCGATGCCGGTACCGGTCTGGCGGATCGCCGCCCATTCGCGCTCGGTCAGGTGGATGGCATGGCCCATCACTGCGCCGGCCCCGGCCAGCCCGTGGCGCTCGTAGACGGCGAAATAGTCGGCATCGGCTGGGCAGAGCTCGCGCACCCAGGCGATCTCCTCGCGCTGCTCGGACAGATGGGTCTGCAGGACGCAGTCGGGATGCTCGACCCAGAGTGCGCCCGCCGCCGCAAGCTGCGCCTCGCTCGAGGTAGGCACGAAACGCGGCGTCACCGCATAGCTCAGCCGCCCGCGCCCGTGCCAGCGCCCGATCAGCGCCTTGCTGTCGTCATAGCCGGCCTGGGCGGTGTCGCGCAGCCCCTCGGGGGCGTTGCGGTCCATCATCACCTTGCCGGCGGCCATGCGCATCCCCCGCGCCCCGGCCTCGGCGAACAGCGCATCGACGCTGCCGGGATGGATGGTGCAGTAGCAGCAGGCGGTGGTGATGCCGTTCGAAAGGTTGAGGTCGAGATAGAGCTTCGCCACCGCCGCGGCATGGGCGGGGTCACCAAAGCGCATCTCCTCGGGAAAGGTGTAGTGGTTCAGCCAGTCGATCAGCCGCTTGCCCCAGCTGGCGATGATCCCGGTCTGCGAATAATGCGCATGGGCATCGACGAAGCCGGCGAGGATCAGCCGCTGGCCATGGTCGGTGACCGCGGCATCGGCAAAGGCGCGGGTAACCTCTGCCGCCGGCCCCACCGCGACGATCGCGCCATCCTCGATCGCCACCGCACCCCTGGCCTCGTGCCGCGCCGCCGCCAGGCCTTCGCCGAACGGGTTGCCGGTGAATGCCAGCGTCTGTCCAAGCAGGATCGTCCTTGCCATCCGCGCCTCGCTCTGCCGGCGCCAAGCATCGCCCGGAACCGGCGCAGGTTCAATCGGCTGCCGGCACCGCCCGTTGGCCCAACGATCGCGCCCAAAAAATCGCGCCCGGGCGCTCCCCGCCCACCCACCCTCGCGCCCGGGCGCGATTTCGCCCTTCCCCACTGGCGTTCCGGCGGGTTCGGCCGCCCATCGACGCCGTGATCCGCTGCCCCGGCCGGGCCGGGCCGGATTCCGCCGGTTCCGTCCTGCGCCGATCTGCACTAGGAGAAGCGGACACGAGGCCGGAGGCACCCATGGACGAGACCACGCCCGACACCGCCGCGTCCGGCCAGTCCGACGGCTACGCGCTGAACGCGGCCACCGTCGACGCCATCCTCGCCGCGGTCGAGACCGGCGCCCGCGCGCGGCTGATCGCGCTCTTGCAGCCGCTCCATGCCGCCGACATCGCCGATCTTCTCGAGCAGATCACCGCCCCCGACCGGCGCAGGCTCCTGGGGCTCTGGGGCAGCGACTTCTTCGCCCCGGTGCTGGCCGAGCTCGAGGAAGGCGTCCGCGACCAGGTGCTGCGCGACATCGACGACGCGGTACTGGCCGAGGCGGTCAAGGCGCTGGAGACCGACGACCTGGTCTACCTGGTCGAGGACCTCGACCCTCCCGAGCAGCAGAAGCTCCTCGGCGCCATGGACCAGGCCGACCGCGCCGCGGTCATGGCCTCGCTCACCTATCCCGAGAACTCCGCCGGCCGGCTGATGCAGCGCGAGGTGGTGGCGGCGCCCGAGCACTGGACGGTGGGCGAGGCCATCGACTTCATGCGCGCCCGCGACGACCTGCCCGAGGTCTTCTACAGCGTCGTACTGGTGGATCCGCGGATGAAGCCGGTGGGCACGGTGCCGCTCGGGCGGATCATGGCCAATGCCCGCGCCACGAGCTTGCGCGACCTCGCCGAGGCGGACTTCCGCACCATCCCCGCCACCGAGGGCGAAGAGGACGTGGCCTATGCCTTCAGCCAGTACCACCTGGTCTCGGCGCCGGTGGTGGATGCCGGCGGCCGGCTGGTGGGCGTCATCACCATCGACGACGCCGTCGAGGTGGTGGAGCAGGCCGCCGACGAGGATATCCGCGCCCTGAACGGCGTCAGCGCCGAGGAGGGCCTGTGGGACGGGGTCTGGCAGACCGCGCGCCGGCGCTTTCCCTGGCTCTTCATCAACGTGCTGACCGCTTTCTGCTCGTCCTTCGTCATCTCCCGCTTCGCCGACACCATCGAGGCCATCGTGGCGCTGGCGGTGCTGATGCCCATCGTCGCCTCCATGGGCGGCAATGCCGCCACCCAGACCCTGACCGTGGCGGTGCGCGGCCTGGCCACCCGCGACCTGACCTCGGCCAACGCGCTGCGGGTCGTGCGGCGCGAGCTGGTGGTGGGGCTGATGAATGGCATCGGCTTCGCGCTCATCATCGGCAGCGCCGGGGCGCTCTGGTTCGGCCAGCCGATGCTCGGGGTGGTGCTGGCCATCGCAATGGTCGGCAACCTCGTGACCGCTGCGCTGGCCGGGATCGCCGTGCCCATGGCGCTGAACCGCCTCGGCGCCGACCCGGCCCTCGCCTCGGGCACCTTCGTGACCACCACCACCGATATCGTCGGCTTCTTCCTGTTCCTCGGCCTCGCCGGCGCGGTGCTGCTGTGAGGGGACCATCCCGGCCGGCCCTGCCGGACCCGGTCGTGCCCGCAATCGCGCCGCGGGGCGCTCC
>JBNKWA010000034.1:0-2624 GCA_050299555.1 Paracoccaceae bacterium
CGGGTTGTGATCGCGCCCGGGCGCCCCGCCCACCCACCCTTGCGCCCGGGCGCTATCATGCGTCCCCGCGGAATGTCATTGTAAGTCAATATGTTAGATATGCGTCCCCATGGGGACGCCTGGGTCGGGCGGCCGCCGGAACCGGCTGGCCGGCCACGGACGGGTCTTGCGTCCCCGGACTGTCCCCACGAAAACCGGTGCAGAATCAGCGACTTGCGACGCGTCCCCATGGGGACGCCCGACTCGGGCCGGATTGGATAGCGTGAGCTCTAGCCGGTGGCGGCCTTCGCCAGTTCGGCCTCGAAGCGATTGCCTTCGGTATCGGTGGCCCTGACCGTCAGCGCCGGCGTGCCATCGTCGCTGTAGCGGAAGCGGAAGACCGGGTTCTCGCTGACCGAGATGCCGCCGTCGAGCGCGAACAGAAGCGCGTCCCCCTGGTACACCTCGATATGGTCGATGAAATGGGCCGGAATGAACAGATGGGTCACCTGGTCCCTCTGCAGCCCGGAATAGTTGGGATGGCGGATCATGATCTGCGCCTCGGCCCTGCCCGGCCCGTCGCCGGCGGTCGATGCCGGGAACCGCCGCAGCCGCATATCGCCCATGCCGGCGAGCGCCGCCTCGGGGCTGTGGGAGGCCGGCGCCGAACAGCCGCCCGAGGCCTTGACATAGCGGCCGGCCATGAAGCTGCCGCGTTCGGTTTCGGCGATCACCCGGACGTTGGAATACTGGTTGACCCGGACCCTGAGTTCGAAGTCGAGCGGTCCCATCGCCTCGCCGAAGGTCAGGCTGGCGGCGACCGGGGCGGGGTTCTCGTCGATCACGACCGTGGCCGCGCGGATCGTCGCAAGGGGATCGGTCTGGACGATCCTGACCGGCACCGTGGCGGCATCGTCGGCCCGGACCGGGGCCTCGACCGAGAACAGCCCGCTGCCGTTGCCCGGGACGGTGTCACCGAGCACGTCGTAGCGGATCGCCTGCCAGCTTTCGCTGTCGACCAGGGCTGCCGGGCTGGACCTGTCGCCGGCATGGAGCATAGTGGCCGACAGGGCGGCGGCGGCGGCAACGGTCAGGTGGCGGCGCATATCCGGGTTCCTCGCGGGTCCATGTTCGGACGCAGCAAGGATGCCATGGCGCCGGCCGAAAAGGAACCGCGACCTGCGGGTGAGGCGTTGGGAGGACGTGCCATGTTCGAGGCCGTGGTGGCGCTTTGCCTGGCAGCCGAGCCCGGGCTTTGCCGTACCGCGCTGGTGCCGGGGCACGAGGCGGAGACCCTGGCGGCGTGCGCGGCCTCGCTGGCGGCGACCGCCTACGATCCGGCCGAGGGGCTGCAGGCAAGCGAGCCCGCCTGCGTGCCGCAGGCGGAGGGGCTCCGGTTCGACGAGGTGGCGCCGGGGGTCTTCGTCCACCGCGGCGCCGTTGCCGAGGCGGACGCGGAGAATGGCGGCGACATCGCCAACATCGCCTTCGTCGTCGGCACGCGGTCGGTGGCGGTGATCGACAGCGGCGGCGCGGCCTGGATCGGCGAGGATGTCTGGCGGGCGATCCGGGTCCGCACGCGGCTGCCGGTCAGCGACCTGATCCTGACGCACATGCACCCCGACCATGTCCTGGGTGCCGACAGCTTCGTCCGAACGGGGACACGGATCGTCGGCCACGCCCGGCTGCAACGCGCGCTGGCCGACCGCGGCGCCGACTATCTTCAGAACACCCGCGACCTGATCGGCGAGGCACGGTTCATCGGTACGACCGTGGCCCTGCCCTCGGTCGGTGTGACGACGACGATGGAGATCGACCTCGGCGGCCGGGTGCTGACCCTGACCGCCTGGCCCGAGGCCCATACCGGCACCGACCTTTCGGTGACCGACAGCGCCAGCGGCATCCTGTTCGCCGGCGACCTCGTGTTCGACCGGCACGCGCCGGCGCTGGACGGCTCGCTCCTGGGCTGGCAGGCGGTGCTGGCCGACCTCGCGGCCCTGCCGAACCGGCAGGTGGTGCCCGGCCATGGCGGGCCGCTGCTGGCCTGGCCCGACGCGGCGCGCCCGGTGGAGCGCTATCTCGGGGTCCTCGCCGCCGATACCCGCGCCGCGCTGGCCGACGGCAAACGGCTGGCCGAGGCGGTGGCGACCGTGGCTGCATCCGAGGCCGGCAACTGGGCCCTTTTCGAGCTTCACAACCGGCGCAATGCGACGGTGGCCTATACCGAGCTGGAATGGGAGTGACTCCCCGAAAGGGGGCGAAGAACCGGCTGTCCGCAGGCGTCCCCACGGGGACGGGGTGTCAACGCACTGATTCCAAACGATAAAAGTGTTAACGCGGGTGGGGACACGCGTGGGGACGGTGGTTTTGAGCTGTCTTCGAGCGGGTCGCGGCAGCTGCAGAAGTCGGCTTTGAGCCCAATGCTGCTATGCTGCGGCAGGTTTGAATGGCCGGTCCACTTTACCTTCTTGGCCAGCGAATGACATGACGGTTTCGATGGCCCGGGTTGTCCGGGCCGTTTCATCCTCGTGCGTCCATGCCCAAGAGATCCGGCCTGGCCCTTGCCGCCGCACCGACGCTTGCCATGGCGCACCAGATCGCGCCCGGGCGCGCGGGTGGGTGGGCGGGGAGCGCCCGGGCGCGAT
>JBNKWA010000035.1:0-59662 GCA_050299555.1 Paracoccaceae bacterium
GTTGTCGCCGGACGTGTTCACCGACGAGCGCACCGGTCAGACCTATTACAGCGCGGAAGTGGTTCCGCTCCCGGGTGAGGTCGAGAAGCTGGGTGATCTGAAGCTGGTCCCGGGCATGCCGGTCGAGGCCTTCATCGCCACTGCCGAGCGGACGCCGCTGAGCTATCTGCTCAAGCCGGTGAGGGACTACTTCAACAAGGCCTTCCGCGAGACCTGATCGCTGCCGCGCACGGGCGGGCTTTACGCCCGCCCGCTGGCGGCTAATCTGCGCTTCGTCAGGCGCAGGGAGGATGGCATGGCGGGATCCGGCGGCGGCGCGGCCGAGGCGCGACTGGTTGAACTTGGCATCGAATTGCCGGACGCACCGGCGCCGGCAGCGAACTATGTGCCCTTCGTGCAGTCCGGCAATCTGGTTTTCATATCGGGTCAGGTGGCGATGACCGGCGGCGCGGTGATTGCCGGCAAGCTCGGCTCCGGGATGAGCGTCGAGGACGGCTCTGAGGCGGCGCGGGTCTGCGCCATCAACCTGATCGCCCAGCTCAAGGCGGCTTGCGGCGGCGATCTCGGGCGGCTGGTGCGGGTGGTCAAGCTGACCGGCTTTGTCAACTCGGCGCCGGAATTCACCGACCAGCCGAAGGTGGTCAACGGCGCCTCGGACCTGATGGTGGCCGTCTTCGGCGATGCCGGGCGCCACGCCCGTGCCGCGGTCGGCTCACCCTCGCTGCCGCTGGGTACGGCGGTGGAGGTGGAAGGGGTCTTCGAGATTGCCTAACCGGTTGTCGCCCGGGTCGCAGGCGGAACCGCCCGTCGGACCGGCCTTGGACCCGGGCTTTACTGCCCTGCCGCTGGCCCATCGCGGGTTGCATGATCGCGGGCGGGGTGTGATCGAGAACAGCCGCGGCGCGGTCGGGGCAGCAATCGATGCCGGCTATGGCATCGAGATCGACGTACAGCTTTCCGCCGACGGCGAGGCGATGGTGTTCCATGACGAGGCGCTGCGGCGGTTGACCGGGGCGGACGGGCTGGTGCGCGACAGGGACGCGGCGGCCTTGTGCAGGCTGGAGTTGAAAGGTGGTGGCGAGACGATCCCGACCCTGACCGAGGTGCTGGCGCTGGTTGCGGGGCGGGTGCCGATCCTCATTGAGGTGAAGGACCAGGACGGCGCGCTCGGGCCCGATGTCGGGCCGCTGGAACGCCGAGTCGGCGCGCTTGTCTCGGCCTATGCCGGGCCGGTGGCGGTGATGTCGTTCAATCCGCACGCCGTGGCGGCTCTGGCGGTGGCGGCGCCGGGCGTGGCACGCGGCCTGACCACCGATGCCTTCACCGCCGCCGGCTGGCCGGCAGTGCCGCCCGTGCGCCGTGCGCGCTGCGCGGCGATGGAAGATTTTGCGCGGGTCGGCGCAAGCTTCATCTCGCATGACTTCAAGGCGCTGGACAGCGCTCCGGTTGCGGCGCTGAAGGCGAAAGGGGTTCCGGTGCTGTGCTGGACGATCCGCAGCGAGCGTGACGAGGCCAGAGCGCGACGGATTGCCGACGGCATCACCTTCGAGGGTTACCGGGCGACGTTGCCGGACCGGAGCGGTTGACGGAGGCCCCGGTGCGGCCCATGTGAGGAAGGCGCAAGCGGGAAGCCATGGACGACGGCGCGACCATCGAGATCAGTGTTCTGGGGACGGTCGCCGAGATCGACGCCGCGCTGTGGGATGCCTGCGCTGCGCCCGAGGCGGCCGATGGCGGGCGGCCGTTCGATCCTTTCACCACCCATCGCTTCCTCGACGCCCTGGAGGTCTCGGGCTCGGTCGGGCGGGGCACGGGCTGGGCGCCGCGGCACCTGGTAGCACGGCTGGCCGGTGAGGTGATCGCGGTGATGCCGCTTTATGCCAAGTCGCACAGCCAGGGCGAGTACATCTTCGACCACAACTGGGCCCATGCCTACGAGAACGCGGGCGGCAATTACTATCCCAAGCTTCAGGCGGCGGTGCCGTTCACACCGGCGACGGGACGGCGGTTCCTGACCCGGCCGGGTTTCGAGGCGATCGGCCGCGGTGCTCTGGTGGAGGGCGCGACCAGGCTGGCTCTGCAGAACGACGTCTCGTCTCTGCATGTCACCTTCTGCACCGAGGCCGAATACGAGGCCGGCGGCGCGGCCGGGCTGCTCCAGCGCAAGACCCAGCAGTACCATTGGGAAAACCGGGGGTATCCCGATTTCGCCGCCTTCCTTCACGATTTGTCGTCGCGCAAGCGCAAGACGCTGCGAAAGGAGCGGGCCACTGCGCAGGCATTTGGCGGCGAGATCGCGATGCTGACCGGTGATGCCTTGCGGCCCGAGCACTGGGATGCCTTCTGGCGCTTCTACCAGGATACCGGCAGCCGCAAGTGGGGGCGGCCCTATCTGACCCGTACCTTCTTCGACCGGGTGCAGGAGACGATGCGGGGCGATGCGCTGCTGGTGCTGGCGCTGCGCGGCGGGCGCCCGGTGGCGGGGGCACTGAACTTCATTGGCCGCGACACGCTTTACGGCCGCTATTGGGGCTGCGTCGAAGATCACCCCTGCCTGCACTTCGAGCTGTGCTATTATCAGGCCATAGACTTTGCCATCGCCCATGGGCTGGCGCGGGTGGAGGCCGGGGCACAGGGCGAGCACAAGTTGGCGCGGGGGTATCTGCCGCAGCCGGTCTATTCGCTGCACTGGATCGCCGACGCGGGGTTCCGCGATGCGGTAGATCGCTATCTGCAGGCGGAGCGAGCCGCCATCGGCGAGGAGATCGAGGTGATGACCGGCTACGGACCGTTTCGCAGGGTCAATGCCGAGGACTAGTCTTGCATCCAGGGAGGGCCTGATGGCCGAGAAACTGACGCTCTACTCCAATCCGATGTCGCGGGGGCGGATTTCCCACTGGATGCTGGAAGAACTGGGCGAGCCCTTCGATATCGTCTGGCTGGACTACACCACAACGATGAAGGCGCCGGATTATCTGGCCATCAACCCCATGGGCAAGGTGCCGGCGCTGACCCACGGGCCGCGCGTGGTGACCGAGTATTCTGCGATCTGCGCCTATCTGGCCGATGCCTTTCCGGGTGCCGGACTGGTGCCCGAGGATCGCAGCGCTTACTATCGCTGGCTGTTCTTCGGCAACGGCCCGCTGGAGGCCATCGTGATCGCCACCTCCATGGGTTTAACCATCCCCGACGAGATGCGCGGCCGGGTCGGGTTTCGCGACCTGAAGACCACGCTCGACGTTCTGGAGCGGGCGGTGACCGACAATCCCTATCTGGCCGGCGAGAGCTTTTCGGCGGCGGATGTGGCGACCGGCTCTCAGATCGGCTGGGGGATGCGCTTTGGCACCATCGAGCCGCGGCCGGCCTTCACCGCCTATTGGGAGCGGCTGGCGGGGCGTCCCGCACTGGCCCGGGTCAATGCCGCCTGCGAGGCGAAGCTGGCCGAAGCGAAGGAGGGGGCCGATGCCTGAGAAGCTGACCGAAGCCGAGCGGAACGAGGCGCTGCCGGCGCTGGGCGAAAGTGGCTGGGGGGCGGTGCCCGAACGCGATGCCATCCGCAAGATCTGGAAGTTCCGCAATTTCGGCGAAGCCTGGGGGTTCATGTCGCGAGCGGCGCTGGCGGCGGAAAAGATGAACCACCACCCGGAATGGACCAACGTCTACAATACCGTGGATGTGACGTTGACCACCCATGACTCCCATGGGCTGACGGCGCTGGACGTGAAGCTGGCCGGGCTGATGGATGGGTTTGCCGGCAAGGCGGAGGTGCAGCGCGACCATTCAGCGCCGGTGATGTGCCTGTGCCAGATCCACGCCGAGGCGGCGCGGAAGGGCGGGGGATAGGGATCCCGTCCCGGGCCTGACCCGGGACCTCGCCCGTGACGGGTGCCGGCGGCAGGAGCCGCCGGTGCGCGTCAGTCCTCGAGTTGCTCGACCATCGCCTCGCCCGAGGACAGGGCGCAGACGCCGGCCTGTTCCTCGAGGTTGAAGCGGCTGACCACGCCGTCCTCGACCAGCATCGAATAGCGCTTGGAACGGCCGATGAAGCCGGCCGAGGGGCGGTCAAAGTCCATGCCGATCGACTTGGTGAAGCTGCCATCGGCATCGGCGAGGATGCGGATGCCGGCAGCGGTGGCACCGGTCACCTCGCCCCAGGCGCGGGTGACATGGGGATCGTTCACGGTGACGCAGTAGACACCGGCGACGCCGCCCGCCTTCAGCTTGTCCATGGAGCGGATGAAGCTTGGCACATGGGCGGTGGAGCAGACCCCGGTATAGGCACCCGGCAGGCCGAAGATCACCACCTTGCGGCCTGAGGTGAGTGGCTTCAACGCCACCGATTCGGGGCCGTCGGGACCCATCTGGAGGAAATTGGCGTCGGGCAGGCGGTCACCGGGGGCAATGGCCATGGCTGGTCTCCGTTCGTTTTCGATGGGCCGTTGTCGGGGCTCTGGCGGGTCATATAGGCTCGGCCGGCGGAATGACAGGGGGCGCGATGTCGGTCGGGATCGGGGCGTGCGGATAGTTGGTGGCAGCCATCGCGGCCGGGCGCTGGCCGAAATCGGTGCCGGCGACGAGGCGGCGCGGCTCAGGCCGACCTCGGACAAGGTGCGGCAGGCGATCTTCAACCTTTTGGAGCATGGCGACTATCCGCCGCTGCAGGGCGCGCGGGTGCTGGACCTGTTCGCGGGTACCGGCGCGCTGGGCCTGGAGGCGCTGAGCCGAGGTGCCGAGCGTGTGGTGTTCGTCGATGACGGTGCGGCGTCGCGGGCGCTGATCCGCCAGAACGTCGAGCTCTTGCGGGCCGGAGGGGCGACGCGGCTGTTCCGCCGTGATGCGGTGCGGCTGGGCGACAACCGCGACCGGCCTTACGGGCTGGTGTTCCTTGATCCGCCCTATGGCAGGGGCCTTGGCGAGCGGGCGCTGGCCTCGGCCCGCGAGGGCGGCTGGCTGGCGCCGGGGGCGGTGGTGGTCTGGGAAGAGGGTTCGGAGCCGGCGGTGCCGCCCGGCTTCGTCCTGCGGGATCGTCGACGCTATGGCGACACCCATGTCACGATCCTGGTGCTGGCGGAGGGAGGCTAGCGTGCACCGGTCGGACAGGATCGCGCTCAGTCGCGGCTTCTGAGAACGCGGGCGGGGCGGGCACCCAGGGGCCGGAGAGCGAAGGCGAGCCCGGCGACGAGGCTGGCCAGCGCGCCGCCAGTGACGATCAACGCGGCCGAGAGCGGTGCAAAGCTGAAATCCGCCTCCATCACGAAATGCATCACTGCCCAGGCGCCGATGCCGCCCGCGGCCATGGCGACGATGCCGGCGGCGGCGCCGAGGATCGCCGAGCGGAGCGCGAAGCTGGCGAGGATCCGCCGCCGCGTGGCACCGAGGGTCTTGAGCACGGCCGCCTCGAAGACCCGCCGCCGCTCGCCCGCCGCCGCGGCGCCGATCAGGACCACGAAACCGGTCAGAAGCGTGGCCGCGGCACCATAGCGGGTGGCGGCGCCGATCCCTTCCAGCGCCGCGACCACGCGGTCGATGCCGTCGCGCACCCGGATCGCGGTGACGTTGGGCATGGCGTCGCCCACGGCGCGGGCCAGCCGCGCCTCGTCGCCCGGATCGGTGTAGACGGTGGCGATGTGGGTGTGCGGTGCCCCGGCCAATGCCGCGGGGTTCAGCGTCATGACGAAGTTGATGCCCATGTTCTGGAACTCGACCTTGCGCAGGCTGGCGATCCGTGCGGTCAGGTCGCGGCCGAGAATGTTGACGGTGATCTCGTCGCCGATCTTCAGGCCCATCTCGCGGGCCTCCTCCTCGGCGAAGCTCATCAGCGGTGGGCCGGCATAGTCCGGCGGCCACCACGTTCCTTCGACCACCTCGCCTTGCGGTTCGGGGTCCTGATAGGTGACGCCGCGGTCGCCGCGCAGAACCCAGTGGCTGCCGGCCACCTCCTGCGCGGGGCGGCCATTGATGCGGGTGATGATGCCGCGCAGCATGGGCGCCGTCTCGACCCGGGCCTGGCCTTCGGTGCCGGCGGCGATGCGCCGGAATTCGTCAAGCTGATCGTTCTGGATGTCGACGAAGAAGTAGGCCGGCGCGTCCTTGGGCAGCTCCTCGCTGATGGCGTGGCGCAGGTTGACGTCGATCTGGCCGATGGCCGCCAGCACCGACAGGCCGAGGCCGAGCGAGAGCACCACCGAGACCGCCTCGCCCCCCGGGCCGCCGATGGCGCCTAGGGCGAGGCGGAACGCGGGGCGGCCGCGTGCGAAGGCGCTGCGGGCGCCGTGGCGGGCCATCCGCCGAACAACGAGCGCCGCCAGGGTCAGGAAGACGAGCGCCCCGGCGATGCTGCCGGCGGTGCCGAGCGCCAGCCTCGGCACCGCGGCGAACAGGGCGGCGGCGCCGACCAGCAGAGCGACGAGAAACGCGGTGACCGCGATGTAGTGCGGGCGGGGCAGGCCGCGGCTGCGCGCGGCTGTATCGCGGTAGAGCGCCGCCGCCGAGACGTCGCGGGCGCGGGCCAGCGGCCAGACGGTGAAGATGAGCGCGGTCAAGCCGCCGTACAGCGCTGCTTCGATCAGTGGACGCGGGTAGAGGCCGAACGCGGCCGGGACCGGCAGGCTGCCGGCAGCCAACGGGCCCAGTAGCGCCGGGATGGCCCCGCCGAGCGCGACGCCGGCAACGATCCCGGCGGCGGCGATCAGGCCGATCTGGATCAGGTAGACGGCGAAGATGGTGCCGCCGTCGGCACCGAGTGATTTCAACGTCGCGATGGTGTCGGTCTTGCGCTCCAGGTAGCTTTGAACCGCTGCCGAGACGCCGACCCCGCCGACTGCAAGCCCGGCCAGCCCGACAAGGATCAGGAACGAGCCCATGCGGTCGACGAAGCTACTGAGCCCGGGGGTGCCGTTGCGTGCGTCGCGCCAGCGCAGGCCGGACTCCGCGAAGCGCGCCTCGGCCTGGCGTTCCAGCGCGCCGATATCGGTGCCGGGTGCGAAGCCGAGGCGGTAGCTGCTTTCGTAGAGGGTGCCCGGGGTGAGCAGGCCACTGTCGTCGAGGGCCGATTTCAGCACGATGGAGCGCGGCCCGAGCATGAAGGCGCTGACCGCGCCGTCGGGTTCGTAGACGAGCGCCGCCATCAGGCGGAAATCCCGAGTGCCGAGCCTGACGGTGTCGCCGATGGAAAGCCCCAGCCGGTCGATCAGCGCCGGATCGGCGACGATGCCGGGCAGGCCGCCGGAGCCGGCAAGCGCCTGCGGCAAGGGCATTGCCGGGTCGAGCGTGGCGGCGCCGTAGAGCGGATAGGCATGGTCGACGCCCTTGACCTGGGTCAGCGCACGCTCGGGCTCGCCCGGGCCGGTGGTGGTCAGCATGGAACGGAAGTCGACGATCTCGGAGACGCGAGCGGCGTTGGTTTCGAGCCAGGCACGTTCCTCATCCGTGGCGAGGCGGTAGGTGAAGCGAACTTCGGCATCGCCGCCCAGGAGCGCCGAGGCCTCGCGGGTAAGCCCGGCTTCGATGGCGGCGCGGACCGAGCCCACCGCGGCGATCGCCATCACGCCGAGCGCGAGGCAGAGCATCAGTACCCAGAAGCCGCGAAGCCCGCCGCGCAGCTCTCGCAGCGCCAGGCGCCAGGCGACGGCGAGGTTCACTCAGCCGCCTCGGCGAGGTGTTCCAGCCGGCCGTCGCGCAGGTGCACGATGCGATCGCAGCGCGCAGCCAGCTCCGGCGCATGGGTGACGAGCACCAGCGTTGCGCCGTGGCGGTCGCGCAGCCCGAAGAGCAGGTCCATGATCTGCTCGCCGGTGGCGCCGTCGAGATTGCCGGTGGGCTCGTCCGCCAGAAGCACCGCCGGCCGCACCACGGCTGCGCGGGCCAGCGCCACGCGCTGCTGCTCGCCCCCCGACAGCTGCGCCGGGTAGTGGTCGGCGCGGGCACCGAGCCCGACCGCCTCGAGCTCGGCCGCTGCCTTGGCGAAAGCGTCGCGATCGCCGGCGAGCTCCAGCGGTGTGGACACGTTCTCGAGCGCGGTCATGGTGGGAATCAGGTGGAAAGACTGGAACACCACACCCATATTGTGGCGCCGGAACCGGGCCAGCGCGTCCTCGTCCATGCGCGTGAGGTCCGATCCCAGAACGCTCACCCGTCCGGCGGTGGCCTGCTCAAGCCCGCCCATGACCATGAGCAGCGACGACTTGCCCGAGCCGCTGGGCCCCACCAGCCCCAGCGTCTCGCCCCGCGACACGGAGAGCGTGATGTTATTGAGGATGTCGACCCGCCCCGCATTGCCGTCGAGCGACAGGGCGACGTCGGTGAGGGCGATCACGGGCTCGGACATCGGCGCTCCGGTGGGGTTTGGGCGGACACAAGGGGCATATGGGGCGCGGGCCGGAATGCGCAAGCTTGTCGCCACGCTGGCGGCGCTGGTCATGCTGGCGGGTGCTGCGTCGGCGCAGGTCACGGTGCTGGCCTTCGGCGATTCGCTGACCCAGGGCTTCGGCCTGCCCGAGCAGGACGGCTTCGTGCCGCAACTTCAGGCGTGGCTGCGCGAGAACGGGGCGCCCGAGGCGGTCGTGGTCAACGGCGGCGTATCGGGCGATACAACCCAGGGCGGGCTGGCGCGTATCGGCTGGGCGCTTTCGGACGATATCGACGCGGTTGTCGTGGCGCTGGGCGGCAACGACCTCTTGCGCGGGCTCGACCCCGGGCTGAGCCGGCGCAATCTTGATGGGATCCTGGACGAGATCGATGCGAAAGGCCTGCCGGTGCTGCTGGTCGGCCTGCCTGCGCCGGCCAATTTCGGCCCGGACTACATGCGCGATTTCGAGGCGATCTATCCGGCGCTGGCGGAGGCGCACGGGGCGCTGCTCTACCCCAACTTCCTGGCCGGTCTTGACACCAACGGCAGCATTTCGGCTCTGCGCGATCTGATGCAGGGGGATGGCTTGCATCCCAACACCAAGGGTGTGGCCCGGATCGTCGCCGACATCGGACCACATGTGCTGGCGCTGATCGCGCGCGTGCAGGCGGACTGACCCAGCCTAGCTGAGATACTGTTCGAACCACTCCAGGGTTCGGTCCCAGGCCTGTGTCGCGGCGGCCTCGTCGTAGCGCGGCGTGGTGTCGTTGTGGAAGCCGTGGTTGGCGCCTTCGTAGATATGAACCTCGTAGGTCTTGCCGTTCTCCTTCAGTGCTGCCTCGAAGGCCGGCCAGCCGGCATTGATGCGCTCATCAAGCCCCCCATAGTGGATCAGGAGCGGTGCTTCGATCCGGGCCACCTCGCTGGCCTCGGGCTGGCGGCCGTAGAAGGGTACGCCGGCGGCAAGCTCGGGGTAGGCGACGGCGAGCGCGTTGACGACGCCGCCTCCGTAGCAGAAGCCGACTGCGCCGACCTTGCCGGTTGAGCTCTCGTGACCGCGCAGGAACTCGAAGGCGGCGAAGAAATCCTGCATCAGCTTGGTGGGATCGATCTGGCCCTGCAACTCGCGGCCGTCGTCGTCATTGCCAGGATAGCCGCCCAGCGGGCTGAGACCGTCGGGCCCGAAGGCCAGGTAGCCGGCCTTGGCGAGGCGGCGGACCACGTCCTCGATGTAAGGGTTCAGGCCGCGGTTTTCGTGCACCACCAGCACCGCGGGAAGCGGGCCTTCGGCATCGGCGGGCTTGGCCATCAGTCCGCTGATGTCGCCGTTGCCCTCAGGCGAATTATAGGTCACCCGCTCGGTCGCGATCGCCGGATCGTCGGGCGCCACCTGCCGGGCCAGCGCGTAGTCGGGCTTGAGTTGTTCGAACAGCGCCGCGGCCGTTACGCCGCCGACGGCGTACTTGGCAGCATTGTCGAGGAAGGCGCGCTTAGAGACCCGTCCGTGCACATAGCCGTCGAAGAGCTCGAGAATGCGGGGGTGAAAATCAGTTGCCTTCATGCGGTTCATTTTCAGGTCTCCCTCGATTCTTGCATGGCGTCGACCGGCTTGGGAAATCCTGCCTCAACCCGCTCAGGTGCGAAGCGAGCCGACTGTCGGCGCGACGAGGTTATACCATGGGTTGGGATTCCCGCCCGGATTGCAGGACGTTGGCAACCATCAATCTTTTGTTAACCAGGTTCCCGCAATAGTTGTGTCACGTGCAACCTGAAGTTGCATCGCGTAGGGGGCTTCGCGAGACTTCAAAGCACGCCCATGTCGGACAGGGCGATCTGCAAACGGGGCGGCAGGTCGTCCTGTCCTTCTTTCCGTTCAAGATCGGGTGGCGCGTCGGTCGCCTTGAGGTAGCGCCAACCCTGGAACGCGGACCGCGGCTGCGGGCGGACGCGGACCAGTTCCGGGTCGAGCATCAGGGCACAGCGGCGGATGCCGTCCTCGCCGATGCGCTCGTCGAGACGGACAAGCCGCTGGCGGCACAGCACGAGGCCGCGAATCACCCAATAGATCGAGCCGCCGGGGATGAGCGCGTCTTCGCGGCGTGGACGCATGCGGGTCACGTGGCTGGCGAGCGCGCCATGTCCCGCCGCCAGGTTGCGCTGCGCGACGTCTTTTTGCCACTCGGCTAGGTCTTCGACCGACTCGGTGCCGACCGAAAGCTTGATGAGATGCAATGCGCCCTGCAGCCCTGCGGCCATTCCGTCCCCCCAACGCTGGCGCCCATGTGCTAGCAAAGCCCGCGCAGGACGGGAAGGGCGGATGGTCGGCGTTGCCGCCGGTCAGTCCTCGCGTCGCGACTTTCGGAGCTGCATGAGCGTCATCACGGCAAGTAGCGTCAGCCCGATGCCGCCGGCGGCGATGATGGTGGCGCCGCCGTCTTCGAGCGTCATCAGGCCGGAGGCGGTTTCCGCGATGCCGGTGGGCTCCTCGGTCGTGGCCGGAACCTGCGCCTTCACCCATTTCGCCATGGATATCTCACCCTTGCCTGGCCGCACCGCCCGCTCGGTGATGCGCAGGAACTTCGGCGCCGACATGCCCAGACTGCGGCGAAATCATGCGAAAGCGGTCGCATTGTCCGGATCCTTGGCGCCTACGCGGCGCTGGTGAAGGCGGGGAAAGCGGTGTAGCGTCCTACTCCCCCGCAGGTCACGAAAGGCAATGCGCACGATGACGCCATTCGCTGCCCCGGTCTCGGAACAGATCTGGGACATGAAGTATCGCTTCAAGGCCGCCGACGGCACGCCGGTCGACGCCACGGTGGAGGATAGCTGGCGGCGGGTGGCGCGCTCTCTGGCGGCGATGGAGGCCGACCCGGCGGTCTGGGAGGAGCGGTTCCATGCCGCGCTGGAAGGGTTCAGGTTCCTGCCGGCCGGGAGGATCCTGTCGGGCGCCGGCACCGGACGTTCGGTGACGCTGTTCAACTGCTTCGTCATGGGCACCATTCCGGATTCCATGGAAGGCATCTTCCAGATGCTGAAGGAAGCGGCCCTGACCATGCAGCAGGGTGGCGGCATCGGCTATGACTTCTCGACCATCCGGCCAAAGGGGGCGCCGGTGCACGGGGTCGGCGCGGACGCCTCGGGGCCCTTGAGCTTCATGGATGTCTGGGACGCCATGTGCCGCACGATCATGTCGGCGGGCAGCCGCCGCGGCGCCATGATGGCGACGATGCGCTGCGACCACCCCGACATCGAGGACTTCGTTACTGCCAAGCAGGACCCGGCACGGCTGAGGATGTTCAACCTGAGCGTGCTGGTCACCGATGCCTTCATGGATGCGGTCAAGGCCGGTGCCGACTGGGACCTGGTCTTCGAAGGCAAGGTGTTCCGCAGCATTGACGCCCGGGGCCTTTGGGACCGCATCATGCGGGCCACCTACGATTATGCCGAGCCGGGTGTGATCTTCATTGACCGGATCAATCGGCGCAACAACCTGTGGTATGCCGAGACCATTGCCGCGACCAACCCCTGCGGTGAGCAGCCGCTGCCGCCTTACGGCGCCTGCCTGCTGGGCTCGATCAATCTCGCCCGTCTGGTGCCGGCGCCGTTCGAGCCCGGCTCGACGCTGGACGAGGCGGCGCTGGACGAGCTGGTGGCGACGGCTGTGAGGATGATGGACAACGTCGTCGACGCCAGCCGCTTTCCGTTGCCCGAGCAGGCGGCCGAGGCCAAGGCCAAGCGCCGCATCGGTCTCGGCGTCACCGGGCTGGCCGATGCGCTGCTGATGGTCGGTGAGCGTTACGGATCCGACAAGGCCGCGCGTCTGGCGGAGCGCTGGTTGAAGCGTGTCGCGCGCGCGGCGTACCTGACCTCGGCGCAGCTTGCAGCCGAAAAGGGCGCCTTCCCGCTTTACGACGAGAAGCAGTTCCTTTCCGGCGCCACCATGAAGGCGATGGACGGGGACGTGCGCGATGCCGTGAAGCGGCATGGCATCCGCAACGCGCTGCTGACCTCGATCGCGCCCACCGGCACCATCAGCCTTTATGCCGGCAACGTCTCGTCCGGCATCGAGCCGGTCTTCGCCTACAGCTACACCCGCAAGGTGCTGCAGAAGGATGGCAGCCGGAGCGAGGAGGAGGTGGTCGACTACGCGGTTGCGCTGTGGCGCGAGAAGTTCGGCGACGCGCCGCTGCCGGCGCATTTCGTCGACGCCCAGACGCTGGCCCCGCTCGACCATGTCAAGATGCAGGCCGCTGCCCAGAAATGGGTGGATTCGTCGATCTCGAAGACCATCAACCTGCCCGAGACGATCACCTTCGAGGCCTTCAAGAACGTCTACCTCGCCGCCTGGGACATGGACTGCAAGGGCTGCACCACCTACCGGCCGAACGCCGTGACGGGGTCCGTGCTGAGCGTCAGCGAAAAGACCGAGACCGCCCCCCAGACCGACCGCGGTGCCGACGTCATCTACATCGCCGAGCCGCTGGATCGCCCCGAGGCACTGGAGGGCGCCACCTACAAGATCAAGTGGCCCGAGAGCGAGCACGCCATCTACATCACCCTGAACGACATCGTGGTGGGCGGCAAAAGGCGTCCCTTCGAGGTGTTCATCAACTCCAAGAACATGGAGCACTTTGCCTGGACCGTTGGGCTGACGCGGATGATTTCCGCTGTGTTCCGGCGCGGCGGCGATGTCAGCTTCGTGGTCGAGGAGTTGAAGGCGGTGTTCGATCCGCGCGGCGGTGCCTGGATGGAGGGGCGGTATGTCCCTTCGATCCTGGCCGCCATCGGTGGCGTGATCGAGCGGCACATGATCGAGATCGGTTTTCTTGGCGGCGAAGGCATGGGATTGAAACAGGACCCGCGCGCCAAGGTGATGGCGGTGGGCGGCCGCCCGGCGGGGCCGGCCTGCCCGAATTGCGGTCAGTACGCGATGCAGATGATCGAGGGGTGCATGACGTGCATGGAATGCGGCCATTCGAAGTGTTCCTGACCCGGGGCAGGCGACAGCCGGCACCGGTTCGGGCGAGCGGCACCCTCGCATGTGGTGCCGGTCTTTCGGGGGAGGAACCCAGATGTCGAAAAGCAAGGACAAGCCCCATCGCGAGAAGAAGAAGCCAAAGAAGGAAAAGCGCAAGCCGGTAGAGACCGGCGGCCTGGCGCAGCGGGTCGCTGAGGGTACCGGCAAGAAGGAGTGAAGCATCGGCCGGCGCGGTAGCCGCGATGGACCGCGCCGGCCGGACCCATGAGCGGGAGCGGTGAGGATGCCCCCAGGCAGCGGCGCCGGCGGCCGGCCGGTGATCCATCACATTCCGGTCTGTCCGTTCTGCCAGCGGATCGAGATCCTGCTGGCGCTGAAGGGCATGACCGGAGCGGTCGATTTCTCGGTGGTCGACATCACCCGGCCGCGCGATCCGGCGCTGCTGACCAAGACCCGGGGCACCACCGCGCTGCCGGTCATGGAACTGCCGGACGGGCGCATCCTGAAAGAGAGCCTCGTCATCCTCGCCTATATCGACGAGACCCTGGGCGATCCGGTCGCCCGCCGCGATCCCTATGAGCGTGCGGTTGAGCGGATGCTGATCGCCCTGGAGGGGCCGTTCACCGGCGCCGGCTACAGCTTTGTGATGAACCGGGACCGGGCCGCGCGGCCCGAGTTCGAGAAGCGGTTGCTGGCGCTCTATGGAGACTTGAACGGCTTTCTGGAGCAACACAGCCCTGGCGGGACGTTCCTGTTCGAGGACTTCGGCCTGCCTGAGGCGGTGTTCACGCCGCTTTTCGCGCGGTTCTGGTTCCTCGACTATTACGAAGGGTTCGAATTGCCCGAAACGCCCGGCTTCGCCCGGGTCAGGCGCTGGCGCGACGCCTGCCTCGGCCGGCAGGAGGCGGGGCAGGTGAGCCGCGAGCAGATCGTGAAGCTCTACTACGACTATGCGCTGGGGTACGGCAACGGCGCCCTGCCGGAGGGGCGCCGGGTATCGAGCTTCAGTTTCGAGCCGCACTGGAAGACCCGACCCTGGCCGCCGCGGGACAAGTACGGCGCCGCTGCCCGCGACGCCGCACTCGGGCTGGTCTGAACCGGTTGGAGTTCAGGCCCTCGGGTCGGGTTCGGTCACCGTGATCGCCGTCTCGATCAGGCCGTCGCGCCCGATCAGCGCCCGGTGATCCTGGCCGCGCAGCACGACGCGGATGACGTGCCGGCCGGGGCCGAGCCGACCGACCTCGGCCAGCGGCGACTTGGGGCTGCCAACCTTGACGCCGTCCACGATCAGGTGTGCGTGGCCGACAGGCTCGGCGGTGGCAACGGTCCGGCATACCTCGGTGAAGGTGAAGCCGGTGGTACCGATCCGCACCTGCCAGCGGCCGTCGTCGCCACGTGTTGCAGCCAGATCGACGGTCGGTTGGATCGCTTCCTCGGGAAGAACCAGGAACACGGCACTCGGCGGCCGGCCTGCG
This sequence comes from Paracoccaceae bacterium, assembly GCA_050299555.1. Classification (GTDB taxonomy): domain Bacteria; phylum Pseudomonadota; class Alphaproteobacteria; order Rhodobacterales; family Rhodobacteraceae; genus JBNKWA01. Next base: position 14,801 of record JBNKWA010000035.1, read on the forward strand.
GCGTTGACCCCGGGAAGAACCAAAGTCAGGCCAAGCATGAGGGCGGCCAGCAAGCCGGCCGCCCCGTTGCGCGATGAGAGGGTCCACATCGCCGCCTCTCCTACACCAGCGCCGGGCGCAGGACGCTGCGACGGGCCATGCCGGGCCGCGGCGCGCGGCGGCCGGCCATCAGCAGGAACATCATCAGCGCGTAGAGGTTGGCGTGCAGCAGCGGTGTTTCGCCCAAGGTAACGGCGAAGAAGGTGAAGGCCCCCATCAGAACCAAGGCCAGCGGGCGGGTCAGGCGACCGCAGGCGATGAGCGCACCGGCACCGATCTCGACCCCGGCCATAACCAGTGCGGCGAATGCCACCGGCAGGCCGAGGAGCGGCACCTGGCCATGCTCCAGGATGGCGATCAGCAGCGTCGGCTGGGTCAGCTTGCAGGTGATGCCCAGCCAGACGAAGGTCAGGCCAGTGATGGTCAGCGCAACCCGGTAGACCGTGTCGGCACGCTGGCGGTCAAAGCTCTCGTCGCTGCGACCCAACAGCCGGTCGGCCGAGAGCGCGCCGCCGCCATAGACCATCAGCAGCATGGCCGGAGCGACGAAATGCGCTGCGTAGTTCATGAACGGCAGACCGAAGGCGGCGAAGCCCGCCAGCGCCAGCGCGATGACGCCACCGGCGGCCGCACGCGTCGCCAGGCCGGTGACCAGCAGCAACGCCAGACCCAGTTCGGGCGCGGCCAGCCAATGCCATTCAAGACCCCAGCCTGCGGCGAGGCCGAGCTGCATGTCGGGCACGAAGAGTACCGGCTCGGCCAGCATCTTGGTTCCGGCACGGGGCAGGGCGCCGAGAGCACCGAGGGCCAGCATGGCTGCAAGGCCGATCCTCAGGATCAGCGGGCCGAACTGAGCGGCCTGCCGGCGCAGCGGCGCAAAGAGGCGGGTCTCGAACCCGGCAAGGCGGTCTTCGGCGGTCAGCGCGATGGCAGCGACGACCGACGCGACCACGGCCGCAAGGCCGAGCCAGAGCGGGCTCTGGAAGATCTCGGGCATCGGCGCGACCGCAAGCGCGGCGACCTCGTCGGGGGTCAGCAGCCAGGCCTCGTGGGCCCGGGCCGATCCGGCCGAAAGGGCAGCAACAGCGAGCGCCGCTGAAGAAGCGGGACGGAAGAAGCGGGTGGCGGTCATGGCTCTGATCCTTTGCACGGGCAAATCTCGGTTGGTCGCGCACGCAAGGCGGCGCGCCGGCATGGGCATTGGGGGTCATGCACCGCAAATGAGGTCCGGCTCCGGTCCCCGTGTTGCAGTGCAGCCGTGATAGCGCTGATCGGCCCGGTCAGGATGTGCGATGAGTCACATATTCATTCGGCGCCGCCCCGGGTGACGCAACGTCACAGGCCGTATGGCGGGTTGACGACGAGCATGCCCGAGCCGGTCATGCCGCGGCCCTTGCCGAGATCGAAACGGGTCTCGTCGCGGAGCGGCCGCAGCGCCGCCAGGCCCTCGACGAGGGCCGTCTGGCGCGCCTCGGGCAGGATCGGATACCAGATCGCCACCACCGCCTCGGGCCATTTCCGCAGCAGCTTGCCCACGAAGCGCGGCACCGCGGCATATTCCGACTTCAACTCATAGGACGGGTCGACGAGCACCAGCCCGCGGCGTGGCAGCGGCGGCGACAGCGCCAGTACGCCCTCGCAGCCATCGCGATGGTGAATGGCGATGTTGGGAGCGGCCAGCGCCGCCTTCAGCGCCCTGTGCTCGGCCGGGTGCAGCTCCATCAGCACCAGCCGGTCCTGTGGCCGCAGCATCCCTGCGGCGATCAGTGGCGAGCCTGGATAGGCGGCTGCGCCGTACCGGTCCCGCACCGCCGCGACGATCTCGCCATAGCGGCCCGGCGGCAGCGGACCGGCGCCAATGCCCATGGCCGCCTCGCCGGTCTTTTCCGCCTCGGGCCCGGAGAGGTCGTAGAGCCCGCGCCCGGCATGGCTTTCCATGTAGGTGATGCCACGGGGCTTGACGGTCAGGGCTTCCAGCAGACGCACCAGCCACTGGTGCTTGTGCAGGTCGGCCGGATTGCCGGCATGATAGGCGTGCTGGTAGGAGAGCATGCCATCCGCTAGCCGATCGCTGACAGGCCGCCAAGCCCAGAACATGGGCTTGACAGGGGCCTGCCAGCTAGCCATAAGCCCGCGTCCGGCCCGCGAGGGCCTGACATCATTGGTGTTGGCGGCCCCCGCAAGGGGATGCCTGTCGCCCGAAGGTGCCGGATCGGGTCCGGCATCGGGAGAGGACAACGCCCTTCAAACCGCCGCCCCCGGGGCGGCTGCGACAGAAGGAGATCAGACGGTGACCAAGCGCACCTCTGCCAAGTACAAGATCGACCGCCGGATGGGCGAGAACATCTGGGGCCGGCCGAAATCCCCGGTCAACCGCCGCGAGTATGGCCCCGGCCAGCATGGCCAGCGCCGCAAAGGCAAGATGTCCGACTTCGGTACCCAGCTTCGCGCCAAGCAGAAGCTGAAGGGTTATTACGGCGATCTTACGGAGAAGCAGTTCCGCCGCGTCTATACCGAGGCGGAGCGCATCAAGGGCGACACCGGCGAAAACCTTATCGGGCTCCTGGAGAGCCGGCTGGACGCCATCGTGTATCGCGCCAAGCTGGTGCCGACGGTCTTTGCTGCACGCCAGTTCGTCAACCACGGTCACGTCAAGGTCAACGGTCGGCGGGTCAACATCCCCTCGTATCGCTGCAAGGAAGGCGACGTGATCGAGGTGCGAGAGAAGTCCAAGCAGATGGCCGCCATCCTCGAGGCGACATCGATGGCCGAGCGCGACGTGCCCGAGTACATCGAGGCGGACCACAGCAAGCTGACGGTGAAGTTCGTGCGCAAGCCGGCGCTGTCGGACGTGCCCTATCCGGTGATGATGGAGCCGCATCTGGTCATCGAGTACTACGCCAAGAACTGACCGGCCTGCGGCACGACAATCAATTCTCAGGGCGCCCGATGCGGCGCCCTTTTTCGTGCCGTTCGATCGGCCCCGGTGTTGGATGCCGCCAGTGACATTTGTCACATCGCTGGTGGGGCGGCGGGCGTTTGCTGGGCGTGCGTGTGCCTGCGCATGGGAGCACGGGGGAGGGACAATGAACGTCGAGATCCAGCAGCCGCAGCCGTTCGATCTGGTCGGCAGCACGATCCTGGTCTCAGGTCTGGCTGTCGGTTTCGAGGGCCACCTGACAATCAGTGCCACCGACGGCCATGACGAAGTGATCGGAAGCGCCATGGCCGGTTCGACGGCCATACGCCAGTTCCAGGGCGAGCTGGCCGTGCCACCCACCACCGCCTTCCAGCTCGACCGGTTGTTCTTGACCGTGGCCGACGACGGTGGCGGCGGCGAAGGTGGACCGCCGCCGATGGTGACTGTGCCGGTGCTGTTCGGGCCGCTGATCCTGCCCGGTTTCACTGGCTATCGCGAATACACCGTGCTGAGGGGCGACAGCCTGACCGGGATTGCCCAGCAACAATATGGCGACGGCAGCAAATGGACCGTGATCCGCGCCGCCAATCAGCATTTCATCACCAATCCCGACCTGATCTTCCCCGGGCAGGTGCTGCGCATCCCGCGCAACGACTGAACTTGCGGCACGGGCGTTTCAGCCAGTAACGCGGCTTTCATTGACGTTCGCTTGGGTCCGGGCGCATGCTTGCCTATCTCAGGGCGCTGACGCCCGAGACAGGAGGTCCCCCAATGCTCAGCGGATTGTTCAGCAAACTTCAGGTGCCGTCCCGCGATGATGCGCTGCCCGGTCGGGCGGAGCCGATCCCGACGGCGGAGGCGCATTTCGTCAACGGCCAGCCGCTGAAGGGGCCCTTCCCCGAAGGCCTGGCCATGGCGATGTTCGGGATGGGTTGCTTCTGGGGTGTCGAGCGCAAGTTCTGGCAGCTTCCGGGTGTCTGGGTGACGGCCGTCGGCTATGCCGGCGGGCAAACGCCGAACCCCACGTATCGCGAGGTCTGCACCGGGCGCACCGGCCACAACGAGGTGGTGCTGGTGGTCTACGATCCGGCCAAGATCGGATATGACGACCTGCTGCGGTGCTTTTGGGAGGGGCACGACCCGACCCAGGGCATGCGTCAGGGCAACGACATCGGCACCCAGTATCGCAGTGGCATCTATGTCTACGACACCGCGCAGCGCCAGGCGGCCGAGGCAACGAGCGCCGCATATCAGGCGCAGCTGACCTCTGGCGGCTATGGCGAGATCACCACCGAGATCGTCGATGCGCCGGAGTTCTTCTATGCCGAAGACTATCACCAGCAGTACTTGGCCAAGAACCCGGGCGGCTATTGCGGCCTCGGCGGGACCGGCGTGAGTTGCCCCATCGGTACCAGCGTGGCGACCGCCTGAGCCTGGCGGTTGCCGGTTCGCGTGCCTGCCCGGATCCACATCCTCGGTGCCAGCGGTACCGGAACCTCGACGCTTGCGCGTCATCTGGCCAATCGGCTGGGCACCCAGGCGTTCGACACCGACGATTTCTATTGGCTGCCCACCGACCCGCCATTTATGGAAAAGCGCCCGGTGCCCGACCGGCTGGACCTGATGCGGGAGATCTTCTTGCCCCGTGCGGATTGGGTTCTGGCCGGGGCGTTGGTGGGTTGGGGTGCGCCTGTTGTACCGCGATTGACCCACGTCGTGTTCCTGACCCTCGATCCCGAGGTGCGGATTGCCCGGCTTCGGGCCCGTGAGGCGCGACGCTATGGCGATGCGATCAAGGCTGGCGGGTCAATGGAGGCGCATCATCGTTCGTTCATCACCTGGGCCCTCAGCTATGACGATGCCGAGTTCACCGGCCGCAGTTTGCGCCAGCATCAGGAATGGCTGGCACGCCTGACCGTGCCGGTGATCCGTCTCAATGCCGCTGAGCCGCCCGAGACCCTGGCCGACGCGGCTGAGGCGATGCTGGGCGACAGCCCTTCGGAAATGGCCTCCGGGCCGGCTGGAACGTGAGGCGTCCATAGGTTCGCTTGACGGCCGGTGCCCGCTGAACTAGGCGGCGATGCCGCCCTTGCCGGAGTTCGCAATGCCAGTCGTGCACTCAGCCTTCACAACGCTCGGCGATGGGGCCGCCGCCCAGGCCCTCGGGACGGCGATGGAGCGGCTGCGGCCGCCGCCTGTCGGGATTGGCGTGATCGAGATCGAGGATGGTCGCGGCACCTTCGAGGTGGCCGGTTACTTCACCAGGAAACCTGACATTGCCGGGTTGGCGCTTTTGGCCGCAATCCACGGCGCACGCGATTTCGTGGTATCCAGGGTCGAGAACCGTGACTGGGTGGCCCAGGTCAGGCGTGAGCTCTCGCCGGTGCATGCCGGGCGCTTCGTGGTTCACGGACGCCACGATCGCGGGGCGGTGGCGCTCAACAGGACCGGGCTTGAGATCGAGGCGGCGATGGCCTTCGGCACCGGCCACCATGCAACGACCCTTGGCTGTCTTCTGGCACTTGACGGTCTGCTGCTCCGGGGGGTGCGGCCGCGGCGGGTGGCCGACATCGGTTGCGGCACTGGGGTACTGGCGATGGCCGCCGCCCGTGCCTTCCCAGGAGCGAGGGTTGTTGCCAGCGACATTGACCCGGTGGCGGTGGCGACGGCGCGGGCCAACGCCCGGGCCAACCGTGTCGGAGGGCGGACCGTCTTTGCCTGCGCGCCCGGCTTCCGGCATGCACTGTTGCGGCAGGCCGGGCCCTACGGGCTGGTTTTCGCCAACATCCTCGCCGCGCCGCTGCGCCGGCTGGCGCCGCAGATGGCGTCCGCCGTGGCGCCAGGCGGCATGGTGATCCTGTCCGGCATTCTCGCCCGGCAGGCCCCCGGGGTCGAGGCCGTCTACCGCAGCCATGGCTTCGGTCCCGCCGAACGGCGGCGGATCGGCGACTGGGTGATCCTCGTCATGCGAAGACTGGGGTCCGGATAGAAAAGGCCGCCAGGGTTGCCCGAGACGGCCCAATGATACGCCGAGGGAATGCCTCAGATGCGGCGCGGCAGCATCTCGCGGCAGGTTTCCCCGATCGCGCTGCGGCTCAGGCCGATATCGTTCAGCTCGTGATCCGATAGCGAGCGGAGTAGTTTCTCGGTTTGGCGGGCCACGTACCAGGCGCGCAGGTACTCGATCACGGACGAGACCGTTGCGACGACGCGATAAATGGCGACCGACCCGAAGGGCAGGGACTGGTTGTTGTCGAGCAGTGCCATGGCACTCACCTTTCCGAAACAAAATCGAACTCTGTGGGGGAACGGCCCGGTTCTCGCGCCGTTGTGCCCATGAATTAGGCAGAGCGGCGACGCTCGGCAATCGCCGAAAACGCATGTCGGCCATGCATTTACCGCATGGTGTTACGGTTAATTTCGGCAAAGGGGCCTTTGATGCCGCTTTTGGTGTTTTCGCCGTCGGATTCCGCCTCCGGATTGTATGCTTCCTTAATGTTCTCCTTTCGTGCTAGAGACAATTGTAACGAAAAAGCGGCTACGGGCAGGCGGCATGACCGGCATTGAAATAGTCGGAGCGGCGGGCGGACGGGTGATTGGCATCGATCCCGGCCTGAGACGGACCGGTTGGGGCGTGCTCGAAGTCGGGCCGGTGCGAATCAGTCATGTCGCCAATGGCGTGATCGAGTCGGGCACGGGCGACCTGGCGACCCGGCTGGCGAACCTGTTTCGAAGACTGACCGAGGTTGTGGAACGTTGGGCGCCGCAGGATGCGGCAGTCGAGCAGACCTTCGTCAACAAGGATGCGGCCGGAACCCTTAAGTTGGGCCAGGCCCGGGCGGTGGCGCTGCTGGTGCCGGCACTGGCTGGCATCCCGGTTGCTGAATACGCCCCCAATGCAGTGAAGAAGGTCGTCGTTGGCGTCGGTCATGCCGACAAGGCGCAGGTCGATCACATGGTGCGGCGGCAGTTGCCGGCGGTGACGATCACCGGCCCGGATGCGGCGGATGCCCTGGCCATAGCCCTATGCCACGCGCACCAGGCCCGTTTCGCCGGGCGGCTGGAGGCGGCCATTGTCCGTGCTGGCGGGGCGCGCGGATGATCGGGCGGTTGTCGGGACGGGTCGGTTACCGCGGGCCGGACCACGTGCTGATCGACGTCGGTGGCGTTGGTTATGTGGTCCATTGCTCGGAGCGGACGCTGCTGGCACTGCCGGGCGAGGGTGAGGCGGCGGCGCTCTTCACCGAGATGCAGGTGCGCGAGGACGCGATCCTGCTCTATGGCTTTCTGACCCCGCTCGAACGCGAGTGGCACCGAATGCTGACGACGGTACAGGGGGTGGGCGCCAAGGCGGCGCTGGCGATGCTGGGGGCGTTGGGACCGGAGGCGGTGGGGCGGGCTATCGCGCTGGGCGATGCGGCGGCGTTCCGCAAGGCGCCCGGTGTGGGCCCGAAGCTAGCTGAGCGGGTAGTGCGGGAGCTCAAGGACAAGGCGGCGGTGGTGATGGCGATGGGCTCGCAGCGGGGGGCAGCGGCCGCGGTTTCGGGCCTCGGGCCCGAAACCCCGCAGCCTGGGGCTGCGGCCCGGCCTGCGGCCGGGGCGGCCGAACCCGCCAACGGCGACGGTGGGCATCAGGCGGATGCGTTGTCGGCGCTTCTGCATCTGGGCTACGCGCCCGGTGAGGCGGCGGCGGCCATCGCTGCCGTCGAGGATGCCGACGACACCGCCACGCTGATCCGCGCCGCGCTGCGCCAGCTGGCGCCGAAGGACGGCCGATGAGCCGCGATCCGCTGGTCGAACCCACCGGCCCGGACGAGCCCGACAAGGCGCTGCGGCCGCAGACACTGGCCGAGTTCATCGGCCAGAAGGCGGCTCGGGCCAACCTCGCAGTGTTCCTCGAAAGCGCCCGCCGCCGCGGCCAGGCCATGGACCACACGCTGTTCCACGGGCCGCCGGGCCTCGGCAAGACCACGCTCGCCCAGATCATGGCGCGCGAGCTTGGCGTCAGCTTCCGCATGACCTCGGGGCCTGTCCTCGCGCGGGCGGGCGACCTCGCAGCGATCCTGACCAATCTCGACACCCGCGACGTCCTTTTCATCGACGAGATCCACCGCCTGAACCCGGTGGTGGAGGAAATCCTCTACCCGGCGCTGGAGGATTTCGCGCTGGACCTCGTCATCGGCGAGGGGCCGGCCGCCCGCACGGTCCGGATCGACCTGCCGCCGTTCACGCTGATCGGGGCGACCACCCGGATGGGCCTCCTGACCACGCCCTTGCGGGACCGCTTCGGCATCCCGGTGCGGCTGGAATACTACGACCAGGGCGAGCTCATCGAGATCGTGACCCGGGCGGCGCGGCTGCTGGGCACCGCGGCGACGCCGGAGGGTGCCGCCGAGATCGCCGGCCGGGCCCGGGGCACGCCGAGGATCGCCGGGCGGCTGTTGCGGCGGGTCTCGGACTTTGCGCTGGTCGAGGGCGACGGCACGGTGACCCGGGAACTCGCCGACCGGGCGCTGACCCGCCTCGGCGTCGACACGCTCGGGCTCGATTCCAACGACCGGCGCTACCTGAGGCTGATCGCCGAGAACTATCGCGGCGGGCCGGTGGGGGTGGAGACCATCGCCGCCGCCCTGTCCGAGCCGCGCGACGCGGTCGAGGAGGTCATCGAGCCCTACCTGCTGCAGGTCGGGCTGATCGCTCGGACCCCACGCGGACGGATGCTGGCCGAGAAGGCCTGGACGCATCTGGGGCTTGACCCGCCGCGGCGCGAGGGCGACCTTTTCGAGGACAAGTGAGGGGCGTCCCGACCGGCATTTCCGGGCGTCCCCATGGGGACGCCTTGCAACATGCGGTTTTCAAACGCGATTTCGTGGGGACATTGTGGGGACGGGCGCGGCGCCGGCGGCGGGGCCGCAGCATCCGCGCCGGTGCCGAAATCCGCGTTTCGGGGGCGTCCCCATGGGGACGCCGCGCAAGGCGATGATTTTGCGAGGGTTTTTGTGGGGACATTTCGGGGACACCGCAAGGGCGGCGGCGTGACGGGGATGCCGTCCGGGGCCCCGGAGGATGCGTCCCCACGGGGACGCATGGGCAAGTCATTGAGTTATAACGATAAAAGTGGTCACGCCGGTGGGGACGCGTGGGGACAGGCTGAAAACGCCCCCGAAAGCGGTGTTGGAAGCGCCCCGAAAAGCGCCGGACCCGCCCCGATTGCGGGGCCCGGATAGATGTTTCCGCGCACCCTTGACGCGTTCGGCGACCTGACCGAGGCCGAGGAAAGGCTGCGGGCCGGGGTCGGCGGGGCCGCCCCGGTTGTTCTAGGCGACGGGGTGCCGGAGAGCGATGCCGGCGACGACCGGCGGGTGCGGGCCTCGTTCATCCGCTACCTGGCCCTTGGCGGCTGCGAGGCCTGCCGCCCGGGCGAGAAGGGTGTGCAGCTTCGCGGTGCGCTGATCGTCGGCGATGGCGACCCGAGGGCGGAGACCCAAGGCCTCGACCTGGAGGGCTGCACGCTGAAGGGCGACCTGGGCTTATTGGCCTGCCGCTTTCCGGAGATGCCGCTGCTGCGCGGCGCCGCGCTGCCCAATCTTTACCTGAACGACTCGGTGCTGGAAGCGGGGCTTTCCGCCGACAGGCTGGAGGCGAAGGGCGGCGTGTTCCTGCGCCGTGTGGCGGCCAAGGGCGAAGTGCGGCTGCTGGGCGCGACGCTGGGAGGAAACCTCGACTGCGAGGGCGCGCAGTTCACTGCGCTGACGGACGAGGCAGGCGACCCCGGCGATGCCTTCAGCGGCGATAGGCTGGAGGCAAAGGGTGATGTGGTCTTCGAAAGCGTCGTGGCCAAGGGAGCAGTGCGGCTACTGGGCGCGACGCTGGGCGGGGACCTTGACTGCGCGGGCGCGCGCTTCACCGCGCTGACGAACCGGGCAGGCAATCCCGGCCATGCCTTCGCGGCCGACGGGCTGGTGGTGAGAGGCTGTGTGTTCCTGCGCGGCGTAGTGGCACAGGGAGAAGTGCGGCTGGCGGGCGCGACGCTGGGCGGGGACCTGAGTTGCACGGGCGCGACATTCGAGGGCTGCCGGCAAGACAGCGGCCGGCGCGGCCGGGCGCTCGATGTCGCCGGCGCCGATGTTGCGGGCAGCCTGTTCTGGCGGGCAGGCGCCAGCGCCGTGGGGCCGCTGGACCTGATGGCGGCAAGCTTTGGCAGCATCAATGACGACCCAAGATGCTGGCCGGCTAAGGATCTGATGCTGAACCGATGCCGGTACGGTGCCTTTACCGGTGAGGGAGTTTCGGGGCGCGAGCGGATCGACTGGCTATCGCGGCAGGACCCGGGCCGTTGGGGCAAGGATTTCTGGCCGCAGCCGTATGAGCAATGCGCCAAGGTCCTGCGGGAGATGGGCCATCGCAGTGACGCCCGCATGGTGCTGATCGAAAAGGAGCGGTTGCAGCGGCAGGTGAAGCGTGACGGGATAGACCGGGAGCTGGCATTCTGGCGCTGGCGGCGTGACCGGGCGCCGCGCGACCTCGGCTTCGCGCCGTTCGAGGACCGGGTGATCGGCCACTGGCTGCGGCTGCGGCTGCATCAGGCCTGGGACGGAATCCTCGCCTGGACCATCGGGTATGGCTATCGGTCGGAGCTGGCCGTGATCTGGGCCGCAGGCCTAATCCTGTTCGGGGCGCTGATCTTCGGCATGGCCGCCGGGAAGGGCGCGATCAAGCCCAACACGCCGGTGGTGTTGCGAAGCGCGGAATGGGTGGAATGCCGCGACGGTGGCACCTTGCGCAACGGACAGGCGACGCAGCTTGCCTGCTATCGCGAACAGCCGGAGGCGCGGGGCTATCCCGCCTTCAACGCCTTCATCTATTCGGCGGACACGTTCCTGCCGGTGGTTTCGCTGGAGATGCAGGGGTACTGGATCCCCGATGAACGAGCCCCGGGCGGTGTCTTTGCGCGGGTCTATCTGTGGGTTCACATCGCTGCCGGCTGGGCGCTGTCGCTTTTGGCGGTGGCCGGGTTCTCGGGGCTGGTGAAGTCGGATTGAGCCTCGGGCACTGGGGCGCTCCGGTGGGGCTTGACCGGACGCGCCGGCAGGCGATGATCGGGGATCAAGGCCCGGATGGGAGGCGCTCATGGGACGGTTTCTGGCGATCCTGCTGCTGCTGGCGGCGCCGGCCCTGGCGCAGAACGAGGAGGGCCGGTTCCCCTACCTGACCAGCCTCGTCACCCGGTATGGCGCCTTTTCGGTGCAGGGGCGCTATCCCGACCAGCTGGTGTACTTTCAGGGGCGGCCGCTGCCGGCTCTGCAAGATGCGGTGGTGCATCTGAGGGGCGCCTTCGCGCTGGCCGGCGAGGAGCAGGACTGGGTGGTGGTCAGCCTCGGCCATGGCGGCAACATGTGCCCCTTGCGGTTCGCGCTGATCCAGGTGAGGCCGGAGGGCGTGAGGATGACCGCGCCCTTTGCCGAATGCGGCGGGGCGATCCGCGATCTGAAGCTGACGCCGGGCAAGGTGGAGCTGGACGTGGTGACCGGCGACGTGGCGGTGGACTACGAGCGCTATGTCTTTGACGGCGAGCGGCTGACGGTGGCGGCGGTGGGCAAGTCCGAGGCGGGCGCGGCTGCGGCCGGTGCCGGGGCGGGGGTGACCCGCTGGGCCGGCGGGCAGGTCTATGACTATTTCAACGATGCCGGTGAGCGGCTGCGGCTGCAGCGGATCATGTCGCGGGACGAGGTGTTCGAGCTGCAGCAGGTGACCAGCGTGCCCGATGGCATTTTCGTCGAGGGCGACTTCCTCTACGGCTCGGGCTGCCAGCAGCATGCCTGCAATGTCGCCAGGGGGGCCTGGGCCGTGCGCATCTCGGACGGGCAGCCCTTTGCGGTGATCCGCGCCGACACCGTCCGGGTCTTTGGCGGCGCGGTCGATGCGCTGCCCTTCCGGCTGCAGCGCTTCGTGGCGGGAGGCAGTCTTTAGGCGCGGTTGACGGCGGTGCCCGGGGGCGCCAGCATCGGCGCCGGTCCCCGCCGAGAGGGACATTTCAGGGAGGAAAGGTGATGGCCAAGCTCGTGGTGCTCTACAAGACGCCGACCGACACGGCGGCATTCGATGCCTATTACGAGGCGACCCATGTGCCGCTGGCCAAGCAGATCCCCGGGCTGCGGCGCTACGAGATCAGCGACGGCGCGGTCGCGACCCCGGCCGGGCCGTCGGATGTGCACCTGGTGGCGATCCTTGCCTTCGACAGCCTGGCGGCGCTGCAGGCCGGGCTCGCCTCGCCCGAGGGGCAGGCGGCGGCCGGCGACCTGGCCAATTTCGCCACCGGCGGGGTCGACCTCTACATGTGCGATTCCCGCGACGCCTGAGCGGCGGTCGGCCGGTGCGCCGGAGCGTGCCGATGTCGGGACCCGGCGCAGGTCGCCGCGAAGCGGCGAGGGCGCCGGGCCGGGCCCAAAGGACGCCGACGCCGTCAGGCGGAGGCGAACTGCGGGAGCTTTCCCGATCGGCTGGCTGGAAGGGGGCTCCGCCCCGTCTTGGCCTGCCGCCAAGTCACCCGGGGGAGTACTTGGGCCAAGTCGATGGGCGCAGGATGTGCGCGGGACGAGCGCGGGACGGGCGCGGGATGAGCGTGAGCGTTTTCATCGGCTGGTGAAACCTTGCGTTCACGCACGTCGCGGCTTCTCCTGTGCGCATGGTGAAGCTTGTCCTGCTGCACAAGGCCGACTCGATCTACGAGGATGAGCCGGACGTGGTCTATGACTTCCCGCGCGCCTACCTGAAGGCGGTCGAGGAGGCGGTGGGTGACTGGATTGTCTACTACGAGCCGGTCAGGGCGGGCCCCCGAGGCTATTTCGCGGTTGCAAAGATCGATCGGGTGATCCCGAAACCGGGCGCCGAGGGGCGGTTCCTCGCCATGATCGAGCCCGGCAGCTTCCTGCCCTTCGACAGCGAGGTGCCGCGGCTGGTAGACGGCCGCCCGATCGAAGCGGCCCTGACCGAACCAGATGGGCGACCGAGGAAGGGCGGCGCGGTGCAGCTTGCCGTCAGGCGGCTTCCGGAGGCGGAATTCGCCCGCCTCGTCAATCTTGGGCTGCCACAGGAGTTGGAGCGTATCGAGGCGACGCGCTACGACCCGCAGCGGGCCGAGTTCGACGCAGGGGCGGAGCCCTTCGAACGCCCGGTGCTGGAGCGGCTCACCCGCAGGCCCTATCGCGAGGTGGCGTTCCGCAGGAAGGTGCGCGAGGCTTGCGGCTATCGCTGCGCCATGTCGGGACTGATGTTGCGAAACGGCGGCGGGCGCCCCGAGGTGCAGGCGGCGCATATCCGTCCCGTCGAGAGCCACGGCAGCGACTCGGTGCGCAACGGTCTGGCTCTGTCCGGCACGTTGCACTGGATGTTCGACCGCGGCCTGATCTCGGTCGCTGACGATTGCGAAACCATCCTGGTCTCCCACAACAAGGTGCCGGGCGAGGTCGTTGGGCGGCTGCTGGCGCCTGGCGGCAGGCTGGTCAGGCCCGAGGACCCGCGGAACGCGCCGCACCCGGAAAACCTGCGCTGGCATCGCGAGAACGTCTTCGGTCGTGCGCTGCCTGGAGAGCCTGTTCCTTGGGGGTAGCAGGGTCGGTCCCCAGGCAGGAATGGCGCCACATCGGCAGCGCCTGGCCCAAGAAAAGCGCGCGGGACCGGCCGGGATGAGCGTGGGCGTTTTCATCGGCCGGGGCAGGCCCTAGGTTGCCGCAATGACCCACCGCTTCGATATCCGCGTCTACTGGGAGGACACCGATGCCGGCGGCATCGTGTATTACGCCAACTACCTGAGGTTCCTGGAGCGCGGGCGCACCGAGGCGCTACGGGCGGCGGGCATCGACCAGGGCGTGGTGCGGGCGGAGCACGGGGTGATCTTCGTGGTCAGGCGGGCCGGGATCGACTGGCTGGCGCCGGCACGGCTGGACGATCTGTTGCAGGTGGAGACGCATGTGACCGGCGTCGGCGGGGCGAGCGCCACCCTGGCCCAGGCGATCCGGCGGCGGCCGGCGCCAGGCAGCCCGGTGCAAGGCGGGGCGGTGCAAGGCGACACGGCCGGCCAGTCCGCCGATGCAATGCCCCGAAAAGCACCCGGGGACGCAGCCGGCGGGGCGGCGGGACAGCCGATGGATCACGGGCCGGGGCCGCTGCTGTTGCAGGCTGACATAAAAATTGCGTGCATGGATGCCGCTGGAAAGCCTGCCAGAATTCCCGGGCCCCTGCGCCAACGCCTGATCTTGATGAAAGCGTGATCCCGCCCGCGCTTTACAGGGTTAATGATTTTCGACACAAGCGCGCCGATCCGGTATAGAGTGCCGCCAAACCGGCACCAACGACCGGTAATGCGGTAGAAACGAGCGTGAGCAGGCAACATGGAATCCGAGGCACTGGCCGCGGCCAGGGAGATTGATTTCTCTCTGTTCGCATTGTTCTTGCGCGCCACATTCACGGTCAAGGTGGTCATGGTCCTGCTGATCATGGCCTCGGTCTGGTCGTGGGCGATCATCATCCAGAAGCACCTGAACTTCCGCCGCGCCCGCGAGGATGCGCGCGAGTTCGACGAGGCGTTCTGGTCGGGGCGGCCGCTGGACCAGGTCTATGACCAGATCGGGCCCGATCCGCGCTCGGGCTCGGAGCGGATATTCGCCGCCGCCATGCGCGAGTGGCGACGAAGTCACCGCAATGACGGGGGCCTCGGGACCGGCGCCCAGGCGCGTATCGACCGGGCGATGAATTCGGCCATCGGGCGCGAGGCGGACGAGGTGAATGCCGGGCTGACGGTGCTGGCCACGGTGGGCTCGATCTCGCCCTTCGTGGGGCTGTTCGGCACCGTCTGGGGCATCAAGCATGCCTTCGAGGAGATCGCGCTGCAGCAGTCCACCAACCTCGCCGTGGTGGCGCCTGGCATCGCCGAGGCGCTCTTGGCCACCGCGCTGGGCCTGCTGGCGGCGATCCCGGCGGTCATCTTCTACAACAAGCTGTCCACCGATGCCGAGAAGATCACCGCCCGGCACGAGGCCTTTGCCGACGAGTTCTCGCTGATCCTGTCGCGCCAGCTCGACAAGGCGGCCTGACATGGCAGCGGGGCTGATGGAGCGGGGCTCGGCGCGCGGCCGGCGCTCGCGCCGCAGTGCCAGCAAGCCGATGTCGGAGATCAACGTCACGCCGTTCGTGGACGTGATGCTGGTGCTCTTGATCATCTTCATGGTGGCGGCGCCGCTTCTGACCGTGGGGGTGCCGATCCAGCTGCCGGAGACGGCGGCCGAGGCGCTGCCCGAGGAGGAGGAAGAGCCGCTGACGGTGACGCTGGATGCCGAGGGCACGGTCTATCTGCAGGAGACCGAGGTGGAGCGCGAGCGGCTGGTGACGCTCTTGAAGGCGATCGCCGCCGAGCGCAAGACCACCAAGATCTTCCTGCGCGCCGACGGCGCCATCCCCTACGAGCAGATCATGCAGGTGATGGGGGCGCTGAACGCCGGCGGTTTCCGCAATATCGGCCTGGTGACGGATTCGGGCGGCCCGCTGCTGGCCGGGACCGACGGTTGACGGGTGGCGATGCGGACCGGTTGGGTCATATCGGGCGCGCTGCACGCGGCGCTGATCCTTGTGGCCGTGGTGCACCTGCCCTGGTTCAATGACCGCGAGGCGGCCGAGCCGCTGGAGGTGGCCGAGGTGAGCGTGATTTCGGCGCAGGAATACGAGGCGCTGCGGTCGAGCGCCCCCGAGACGGCGCCGCTGGATATCGCGGCGCTGACCGCGCCCGAGGCGCCAGGGTCGGCGCCGGCCGCGCCGGCCGCCGATGCAGCGCCGGCCGAACCCGCGGCAACCGAGGCGGTGGCGCCGCCCACCCCGCGCGACCGGCCGGCGGACCTGGCGAGCGCGGCGACGCGCATCGACACGCCCGAGCCGCAGGTGGAGGTGGAAAGCCCGGTGCCGGCGCCCGACAGCCCCAACGAGACGCCGCTGGTACCGGATGTGACCGGGGCCGAGGCCGAGGCGGCGCTGCCCCGGGCGGCGACCCTGGCGACGCCGCCGGCGCCGCAGTCGGCGCCGATCATCGACACCACCGATGCGCCGGCGCCGCCCAGCGATGCCGCCGAGGCCGAGGCGGCGCAGCAGGCGACCAGCGAGGTGGCTTCGATCGAAGCGCCGCCCCAGGAGCGCCAGGAGGAGACAGCACCCGAGCAGACGGCGACCGCCGTGACTCCGGACCCGGCCAGCGGTGCCGAGGATGCGCCGGGGCAGCGGCTGATGGCGCCGCCACGCTCGCGCCCGCGCAACTTCGAGGCCGAGATCGCCGAGCGCGAGGCCGAGGCCGCGGCGATTGCCGAGGCGGCCCGCGAGGCGGAGGCGGACGCGGCCCGCGAGGCCGAGGAAGCGGCAATCGCGGCGGCGCTGGCCGCCAGCCAGGCCGAGACGGCGGTGCCCGCGCAACCGGCGCCCGAGCAGCCGGCGCCCGACCAACCGGCCGCCGCGGCCGGGCGGCAGGGACCGCCCCTGACCGGGGCCGAGCGGGATTCGCTGAAGCTGGCGGTGGAATCGTGCTGGAACGTGCCGGCGGGGCTGCCCAACGCAGAAACGCTGGTGGTCACCGTCGCCTTCGAGCTGTCGGTGGACGGCAGCGTGGTCGGCGACACCCGCAACGTCGTTCCGGCGACGCTGGAAGGCCCCTATGTGCAGGCCTACGAGGCCGCGCGCCGCGCCATCCTGCGCTGCCAGCCCTACTCCATGCCGCCGGAGAAATACGACAGCTGGCGGCGGGTGGAGATCGAATTCGACCCCCAGAACATGGTGAGACGATGATGTGCCCGAACCGGATCCTGACCGCGATCGCCCTGCTTGTTGCGATGCTGGCCCTGCCGGCGGCAGCCCAGGACCCCAGCGCCGCCAACCGCGACGCCGACGGGGTGCTGCGGCTGAAGGTGACCGCGGGGCGGATCGAGCCGATGCCGTTTGCGCTGCCGACCTTCGTTGCCGAGGCTGCCGGCTCGGAGCAGATGGCCGCCGACATTACCCGGGTGATCCGCGACGATCTGGTCAACTCGGGACTGTTCGTCGAGGTGCCGCAGGAGGCGCATATCGCCCGGGTCAGCGATTTCAACGCGCCTGTGGGCTTTGCCGACTGGATGCCGCTGAACGCCCAGGCGCTGATCACCGGCGCCGCCTCGGTGGGCTCGGACGGGCGGGTGGTGCTGAAGTTTCGCCTGTGGGACATCTTCGCCCAGCGCGAGCTTGGCCAGGGCCAGCAATTCGCCGGCTCGACCGCCAACTGGCGGCGCATGGCGCACAAGGTGGCCGACCTGATCTATACGCGGCTGACCGGCGAGCAGGGCTATTTCGACAGCCGCGTGGTCTTCGTCTCGGAGACCGGGCCCAAGAACGCTCGCCAGAAGCAGCTTGCGGTGATGGACCAGGACGGCGCCAACGTACGGTTCCTGACCTCGGACGGGGCGATCGTGCTGGCGCCGCGCTTTGCGTCCGACAACGAGACCATCATCTACACCAGCTTCGCCACCGGCGTGCCGCAGGTGAACGTGATGGACACCAACACGCTGGAGACCCGCAGCCTGGGCCAGCTTTCCGGCACCACCTTCGCGCCGCGCTTCGCGCCTGACGGCCGCCGGGTGGCGCTGTCGCTGTCGGATGGCGCCAACACGGACATCTATGAGATCGACCTGGCCAGCGGCGAGCGCCGGCGGCTGACCGATTCGCCCGCCATCGATACCGCGCCGAGCTACTCGCCGGACGGCAGCCGCATTGTCTTCGAGAGCGACCGCTCGGGCACCCAGCAGCTTTACATCATGAGCGCCGGCGGCGGCGAGGCGACCCGGATCAGCTTTGGCGACGGGCGCTATGCGACGCCGGTCTGGTCGCCGCGTGGCGACCTGATCGCCTTCACCAAGATCGGCGGCGGACGCTTCGGGATCGGGGTGATGCGCACCGACGGCTCGGCCGAGAAGCTGCTGACGGCGAGCTTCATCGACGAGGGGCCGACCTGGTCGCCAAACGGGCGGGTCATCATGTTCTTCCGCGAGACCGCGGGCGAGGCCGGCGCCCCGGCGCTGTATTCGGTGGACATCACCGGGCTGAACCTGCGGCGGGTGCCGACGCCGGCCTTTTCCAGCGATCCGTCCTGGTCGGGGCTGCTGGAGTGAGGGGATTCCCGGCGCCCAAGGTCTGTGCTAGTGTCAACATCAAGCCCTTGAGTGGGTCAAGAACACAACAAGAGGTAGAGCAATGAGAAAGTCCATATTGGCCGTCGCCGGCCTTGCCATGCTGGCGGCCTGTTCGTCGGGTGACAATCCGGACGGCCTTTTCGGGCGCCGCGGCAGCATCGACGGCACCCAGGGTGCCAACGGGCCCATCGACGCCAACACGCTGGAGTACTTCAACCAGGTGATCGGCGATCGGGTCTATTTCGTCGTCGACCAGTCGACGCTGACCACCGAGGCGATCGCGATCCTGAACCAGCAGGCCGACTGGCTGTTGCAGCACCCGAACCTGCCGGTCACCATCGAGGGCCATGCCGACGAGCAGGGCACCCGGGAATACAACATCGCGCTGAGTGCCCGCCGGGCCGCCGCCGTGCGCGACTACATGGTCTCCAAGGGCATCCCGGACAGCCGGCTGTCGACCATTCCCTATGGCAAGGAGCGGCCGGTCTCGATCTGCTCGGATGAAAGCTGCTGGTCGCTGAACCGGCGGGCGGTGACGGTTGTCAGCGGCGCCCCGGGGGTCTAGGAGGGCGCCATTCGCGACAGTGTGGAAAGGAGCGTGGCCATGCGTGCGGTTCTGCTTTGCCTGATCTTCCTCATGCCGCCGGCGGTATGGGCGCAATCGGGGGATGGTGAGGAACTGGGCGCGATCCGGGCCGAACTGGGGGCGCTGAACGCCGAGATCGGCCGGCTGAGGGCCGAGCTGCAGACGCCGGGCCTGGCCGCCCAGCAGGGCATCGCCAACACCGGGCCACTGCTGCAGCGGCTCGATGCGCTCGAAGCCGCGCAGCGCGAGCTGACCGCCGAGGTCGAGCAGGTGGAGTTCGCCGTCAGGCAGGTGGTCGAGGACGGCACCCGGCGGATCGGCGACCTGGAGTTCCGGCTGGTGGAGCTGGAGGGCGGCGACGTCTCGCAGCTCGGCGCCACTCCGCCCCTGGGCGGCGAGCTGAGCCTTGGCGATGGTGGTGCGGTCACCGCACTGCCGGATGCGCAGCCGGGCGGGGGCGTTCAGCTAGCGGTCAGCGAGCAGGCCGATTTCGACGCCGCCTATGCCGCCTATGAGGCCGGCAGCTATGCCGATGCGGCGGACAAGTTCCAGGCCTTCGTGACCAACTATCCCGGCGGGCCGCTGTCGGGCGATGCCGCGTTCTGGCGCGGCGAGGCGCTGGCGGCACAGGGCGACTGGCGCGAGGCGGCGCGCAGCTATCTGGACAGTTTCTCGGGCGCGCCCCAGGGCGACAAGGCGCCCGAGGCGCTGGTTCGGCTGGGCATCAGCCTTGGCAAGATCGGCCAGACCGAGCAGGCCTGCCTGACCTTCAACGAGGTGGGCAAGCGGTATCCCTCGGCCGATCCGGCGCTGCTGGACAAGGCGCAGGCCGAGAAGGGCACGCTGGGCTGCGTGTGATCGCGGTCGCCGCCGGGCCGGCTGACGGCGGCGAGGCCGAGCTTCTGCAACGGATGGCACCGGTGCTGGACGCGGCGCCGGCCGGGCCCCTGGGCGTCGCCGTCTCGGGCGGCGGCGATTCTGTCGCGCTCTTGTTGCTGATGGACTGCTGGCGGCGGGCGACCGGCCGTGGGCTGGCGGTGGCCACGGTGGATCACGGGCTGCGGCCGGAGAGTGCCGCCGAGGCGGCCGAAGTGGCGGCGCTGGCGGCGCGGCTGGGGCTTTGCCACGATACCTTGCGGTGGCGGCGGACAGGCGAGGGCGGCAACCTGCAGGACAGGGCGCGCCAGGCGCGGCGGGCGCTGCTGGCGGAGTGGGCGCGCGGGCGCGGCATCGGTGCGGTGGCGCTGGGCCACACGCTGGACGATCAGGCCGAAACGGTGCTGTTGCGGCTGGCGCGGGGGTCGGGGGTCGACGGGCTGGCGGCGATGGCGCCGGTCAGCGAGGGCGCGGGCGTGGTGTGGCTGCGGCCCCTGCTGGCGGTGCGGCGGGACGGGTTGCGGGACTATCTGGCGGCACGGGGCGAGGGCTGGGCCGAGGACCCGTCGAATGAGGACCAGCGGTTCGATCGGGTGCGGCTGCGGCGGCTGATGCCGGAACTGGCGGCGCTTGGGCTGACGGCCGAGCGGCTGGCGGGCACGGCGGAGCGGATGGGCACCGCGCGCGCGGCACTGTCGGCGGCGGTGCTGGACGCGGCGCGGCGGATCGCACGGCCCAGCGAGCTGGGCGAGGTCTATCTCGACCCGGCCGGGCTGGCGGCACTGCCCGACGAATTGCGGCACCGGCTGCTGGCGGCCTCGCTGATGTGGGTGGCCCGCGAGGCGTACCGGCCGCGCCTTGCGATGCTGGCCGAACTGGATGCCGACGTCGCCGCCGGCCTTTCCGGGGGTGGGCGAACGCTTCACGGTTGCGTCATCCGCGCCGAAGGCGGTGCCCTGGCCATTCGTCGCGAGCCGGCCCGGGTGGAGGGCGAGCGCCCCGCGGGCGGGCTGTGGGACCGGCGCTGGGTGACCCCGGCGGAACCGGGCCTGACGGTGCGGGCGCTGGGCGCCGACGGCCTTGCTGCCTTGCCGGGCTGGCGCGCTCTCGGCTTGCCGAGGGAGGCACTTTTGACTACACCGGCGCTCTGTCGGGACGGCCGGATCGTCGGACACGCCCGGCTGATGCCCGAGGACGGCCCGAAACCGGTGCTTGACGGTGGCGCGGAGGGCTTTTTTGCCGCGTTCATCCGGCGTTGAAAGACCGGCAACAGGGTTTATGTTAGAGTGTCAGATGGCAGCCGCCAGGATGCCATGATATAGCGGAGAGCGCCCCCGTGGGAAATTCCAAGAACGTTGCCTTCTGGGTGATCCTGTTCATCCTCATGGTGGCCCTGTTCAATGTCTTCTCGAACGGCGGCCCCTCGGCCTCGTCGAAGATGATCAGCTACTCGGACTTCCTGAAGCGGGTGCATGCCGGCCAGGTGCAGGAGGTGCGGCTGGATGGCGAGAAGGCGCTGATCACCACCAAGGAAGACACCAGCTATTTCACCATCATTCCGCGCAACACCGACGTGGTGAAGGAGCTGCAGGGCAGCAACGTGGAAATCCAGGCCGAGGCGCAGGAGCAGTCGGGCCTGGTGCAGACGCTGACGCTTTGGGTGCCGTTCCTGTTGCTGATCGGGGTCTGGATCTTCTTCATGAACCGCATGCAGGGCGGCGGCCGTGGCGGCGCCATGGGCTTTGGCAAGTCCCGCGCCAAGCTGCTGACCGAGCGTTCCGGCAAGGTCACCTTCGACGATGTGGCCGGCATCGACGAGGCCAAGGAGGAGCTTGAGGAGATCGTCGAGTTCCTGCGCGACCCGCAGAAGTTCTCGCGCCTCGGCGGCAAGATCCCCAAGGGTGCGCTGCTGGTGGGCCCGCCGGGCACCGGCAAGACGCTGCTCGCCCGCGCCATCGCCGGCGAGGCCGGGGTGCCGTTCTTCACCATCTCGGGCTCGGATTTCGTCGAGATGTTCGTGGGCGTCGGCGCCAGCCGTGTGCGTGACATGTTCGAGCAAGCCAAGAAGAACGCGCCCTGCATCGTCTTCATCGACGAGATCGACGCCGTCGGCCGCCATCGCGGCGCCGGCTATGGCGGCGGCAACGACGAGCGCGAGCAGACGCTGAACCAGCTGCTGGTGGAGATGGACGGGTTCGAGGCCAACGAGGGCGTGATCCTGCTGGCCGCCACCAACCGGCCCGACGTGCTGGACCCGGCGCTGCTGCGCCCCGGCCGCTTCGACCGCCAGGTGCAGGTGACCAACCCCGACATCAACGGCCGCAAGAAGATCCTCGAGGTGCATGCCCGCAAGGTGCCGCTGGGCCCGGACGTGGACCTGCGCATCATCGCCCGCGGCACCCCGGGCTTCTCGGGCGCCGATCTGGCCAACCTGGTCAACGAGGCGGCCCTGATGGCGGCCCGCACCGGCAAGCGCTTTGTCACCATGGACGATTTCGAGAACGCCAAGGACAAGGTGATGATGGGCGCCGAGCGCCGGTCGATGGTGATGACCGACGACGAGAGAAAGCTGACCGCCTATCACGAGGCCGGCCATGCCGTGGTCGGGCTGAACGTGCCGCAGCACGATCCGATCCACAAGGCGACGATCATTCCGCGCGGCCGCGCACTGGGCCTGGTCCTGTCGCTTCCCGAGCGCGACCAGCTGAGCGTCACCATCACCAAGTACCGGTCCAAGATCGCCATGGCGATGGGCGGCCGTGTCGCCGAGGAGCTGATCTTCGGTGCCGACAACGTGACCTCGGGCGCGGCGTCGGACATCCAGCAGGCAAGCCGGATCGCCCGCGCCATGGTGACCCAGTTCGGCATGTCGAAGGAGCTGGGCTATGTCGACTATGCCAACGAGCGGGAGAGCTATCTTGGCGCCTACAACGGCGGCACCACCCACTCGGAGATGACCCAGAAGCAGATCGACGACGAGGTTCGCGCCCTGGTCGACCAGGGCTATGCCAAGGCCAAGGAAATCCTGACCGAGAAGCGCGACGATCTGGACCGGCTGGCCAAGGGCCTCTTGGAATACGAGACCCTGACCGGCTCGGAGATAACGCGGGTCATGAACGGCGAGCCGCTTGGTCGTGACAGCGACGGCGACGACGCGCCGGCGCCGCCGAGCGGCGGTGCCACCGCCGGCGTGGCGGCGATCCCCAAGGCGGGGCGGAAGCCGAAGAACCCGCCCAGCCCGGGACTGGAGCCGGAGCCGACCTGACGCCGGACCGCCCCGGCCGGGGCCCCTGGCGGCCTTGAAGCGAATTTGAACCCCGCGCCCGCCGGCGCGGGGTTTTTTCTTCGGCAGCGCTGCGGAGGCCGTGCCTGGGTGCGTCCGTCTGACCGCGCTGTCGCCCAAGGTCCGGCAGCGGTCGGAAATATCCGGTTGCGGGCGCTGGGCTCGGTGCCTATTGCGCGTGGCAGCTGGTCAGCCGCCCGCGACACATAACCGGAGAGCTTGCCGTCATGGCCCACAAGTCCGATATCGAGATCGCCCGTGCGGCAAAAAAGAAGCCCATCACCGAGGTGGGCGCCGCGCTTGGCATCCCGTCCGAGCACCTGCTGCCCTTCGGCCACGACAAGGCCAAGATCTCGGCCGAGTTCATCGCCGCGCAGAAGGACCGGCCGGACGGCAAGCTGATCCTGGTGACGGCGGTCAACCCGACGCCGGCGGGCGAGGGCAAGACCACGACGACCGTGGGGTTGGGCGATGGGCTGAATGCCATCGGCAAGAAGACGGCGATCTGCCTGCGCGAGCCGTCGCTTGGCCCCTGCTTCGGCATGAAGGGCGGCGCCGCCGGTGGCGGCTATGCCCAGGTGGTGCCGATGGAGGACATCAACCTGCACTTCACCGGCGATTTCCACGCCATCACCAGCGCCCACAACCTGCTGTCGGCGATGATCGACAACCATATCTACTGGGGCAATGCGCTGGATATCGACCCCCGGCGGGTGACCTGGCGGCGGGTGCTGGACATGAACGACCGGGCGCTGCGCGATGTGGTCACCTCGCTTGGCGGTGTCGCCAACGGCTTTCCGCGCCAGACCGGCTTCGACATCACCGTCGCCTCGGAGATCATGGCGATCCTGTGCCTGGCGGCCGACCTCGACGACCTCAAGGAGCGCCTGGGGCGGATCATCATCGGCTATCGCCGCGACCGGACGGCGGTCTATGCCCGCGACATCAAGGCCGACGGCGCGATGACCGTGCTTCTGGCCCAGGCCATGCAGCCCAACCTGGTGCAGACGCTGGAGAACAACCCCGCCTTCGTCCATGGCGGCCCGTTTGCCAACATCGCCCATGGCTGCAACTCGGTGGCGGCCACCAGGACGGCGCTGAAGCTTGCCGACTATGTGGTGACCGAGGCCGGGTTTGGCGCCGATCTCGGGGCCGAGAAGTTCTTCGACATCAAGTGCCGCAAGGCCGGCCTGAAGCCGGCGGCGGCGGTGATCGTCGCCACGGTCCGGGCGATGAAGATGAATGGCGGCGTGGCGCGCGGCGATCTCGGCGCCGAGAATGTCGCGGCGGTGAAGAAGGGCTGTGCCAATCTCGGCCGGCACGTGGCCAACGTGAAGGGTTTCGGGGTGCCGGTGGTGGTGGCGATCAACCACTTCGTCAGCGATACCGAGGCTGAAATCGCGGCGCTGCGGGACTATGTCGCGGGCCATGGCTCGGAGGCGATCGTCTGCCGGCACTGGGCGGATGGCTCGAAAGGTGCGGTGGAACTGGCCGAGCGGGTGGCCGAACTGGCCGATTCCGGCGTGGCGGCCTTCTCGCCGCTTTACGAGGACGAAATGAGCCTGTTCGACAAGATCGACACCATCGCCAAGCGCATCTACCACGCCGACGAGGCGCTGGCGAACCAGACCGTGCGCGACCAGCTGCGGGCCTGGGAGGCGGACGGCTATGGCGACCTTCCGGTGTGCATGGCCAAGACCCAGTATTCGTTCTCGACCGACCCGAACCTGCGTGGCGCGCCCACCGGGCATTCGGTGCCGGTGCGCGAGGTGCGGCTGGCGGCCGGGGCCGGCTTTGTGGTGGCCATCTGCGGCGACATCATGACCATGCCGGGACTGCCGCGGGTCCCCTCGGCCGAGGCCATCGGCATGAACGCCGAGGGCGAGATCGAGGGGCTGTTCTGAAGCGAAACCGGGTCGGACCGAGACGGTCCGATCCCGGCATTTCGCTGAAGTTGTCGAGTTCCGGCCGGGCCCTCGAGAGGGTTCCGGTCCGGGAGTGGCGGTCCGTCTGGGCCGATCTTGAGGAAGGGCGGCGGCCCTCGGGGGCATCGAACCCCCTCGGGCCGCGCGGGCTTCGCCCGCAGGCGCAGGTGTAGAGGTGAGGCGGGATGACGGCCGAGATCATCGACGGCAAGGCCTTCGCGGCCACGGTACGCGGCGAGGTGGCGACCAGGGTCGCGGACCTCAAGAGCCGGGGGATCACCCCCGGCCTTGCGGTAGTTCTGGTGGGCGAGGACCCGGCGAGCCAGGTCTATGTGCGCAACAAGGGCCGGCAGACCCTCGAGGTCGGCATGGCGAGCTTCGAGCACAAGCTGCCGGCCGACGTGGCCGAGGCCGATCTCTATGCGCTGATCGACCGGCTGAACGCCGATCCGGCGGTCCACGGGATCCTGGTGCAGTTTCCGGTGCCGGCGCATCTTGACGAGCGGGCGATCGTCGCGCGCATCGACCCGGCCAAGGATGTCGACGGGCTGCACGTCGCCAATGCCGGACTGCTGGCGACCGGGCAGCGGGCGATGGTGTCCTGCACCCCGCTGGGCTGCCTGATGCTGCTGCGCCACCATCTGGGCAGCCTGTCGGGGCTGGACGCGGTGGTTGTGGGCCGCTCGAACCTGGTGGGTAAGCCGATGGCGCAACTCCTGATCCGGGAAAGCTGCACTGTCACGGTCGCCCATTCGCGGACCCGCGACCTGCCGGCGGTGGTGGGGCGGGCCGATATCGTGGTGGCCGCGGTCGGCCGGCCGAAGATGATCCTCGGCGACTGGATCAAGCCCGGCGCCACGGTGATCGATGTCGGCATCAATCGCACACCCGTCGAGGGCGGCAAGGACCGGCTGGTGGGGGATGTGGACTTTGCCGCCGCCAGCGCGGTCGCCGGCGCGATCACGCCGGTGCCGGGCGGTGTCGGGCCGATGACCATCGCCTGCCTGCTGGCCAACACGCTGACCGCCTGCTGCCGGGTGAACGGGTTGCCCGAGCCCGAGGGGCTGACCGCCTGATCCCTCGGTGCCGCGCCTGCCGGCGCGGCAAGACCCTGGAGCGGCGCTTCGGCCATCCGGCCTGCGCGCCGCGCGCGGGTGCCCGTTGCAGCGGTGCGTGCCGCGGTCAGGGCGCCGCGGCCTGGGGCTGGGCGAGGACCGCGTCGAGCTGGGCGTAGCTGTATTCCATGCCGTCGGCCATGCCGGTGGCCAGCATCGCCTCGCGGGTGGCGGCGTCGGGGAGCGTCATGGTCATCACCATCAGCGTGCCGCCGTTGCCGTCGTCGTTGAACAGGGTCTCGACGCGGTTGTCGGGCGTCGGGTCCGGCAGGTACATGCGCTCGACATGCAGGATGCGGTGCGGGGGCTCTCGTTCGAGGAACTCGCCGGTCAGGTGGAATTGCGCGCCCTCGGGCCCCGACCAGTCGTAGCGGAAGCTTCCGTCGTCGTTGATGTCGCAGCGCGACAGGGTCCAGCCTTCATAGCCGGTCAGCCACTGGCGCAAGAGCTCGGGCTCGGTATGGGCGCGGTACAGCGTCCTGGGTGGTGCGGCGAAGCGGCGGCGCACGATGGCCCGGTTGTCGCCGTCGAGTTCGAGCGTAAGTGCGGTCATGTGTCGTCTCCCTCTGGTGCTGGTTCGAGCCGGGTCAACAGGGCGTCGAGCCGGGAATAGTTCGCCTCAAGTCCCCTGCGCAGCATGGCCAGCCAGTCCTCGAGCGCATCGAGGCTGCCGGGCGCCAGCCGGCAGGGCCGGCGGCTGCCATCGACCCGGCGCAGGATCAGCCCCGCCTCCTCCAGCACCTTGATGTGCCGTGACACGGCGGGCTGGGTCATGGCGAAGGGCGCCGCCAGCTCCAGCACCGTCGCCTCGCCTTCGGCCAGCCGCGCGAGGATCGCCCGGCGGGTCGGGTCGGCAAGGGCGGCGAAGGTCGCGTCGAGCGTGGGCATGTGACTCTCAAGTTATATAATTGCATGATTATATAAACGTTGGAGGATGTCAATCCGGGCACGTGCGCGGATGCCCTGTCAGGTCGGCGTGTCAGCTTCGTGGTTCGATGACCAGCATGGTGCCGAGCATGGTGGCGACATGGATTCGCGAACCCGCCGCCTCGGCAAAGACCTCGCTGGCCACGGTCATGATCCGTTTGCCGGCGCGCAGGACCCGGCCCTCGGCCAGGAGCCGGATGCCCTCGGCCGGGGTCATGAGGTTGATCTTCATCTCGACTGTCAGCACCCCGGCGCCGGCGGGCACCAGGGTCATGGCCGAGAACCCGGCGGCGCTGTCACCGATGGTCCAGCCGAGTCCGGCATGGGCATAGCCGTGCTGCTGGGTCGTCGCCGCCCGGATCGGCGCGGCGATGACAACCGAGCCCGGCGTCACCGTCACCAGCTCGGCCTTCAGCGTGTGCATCATGCCCTGGGCCGCGAAGCTGTCGCGGACCGGCGCCTCCCAGTCGGGATGGGCGGGCGTCATCAGCCGGCCAGCGGCAGGGCCGCGCAGCGGGTGCCGGTCATGATGGCGATGGCGTCCGGACCGAAAAGCCCCGCCAGCGCGTCATCACGGGCCGACAGGCCGCCGGTGTAGGCGCCGAAGGCGGGCAGGACCAGCCGGCGCCGGTCGGCGAGAAAGCAGGGGCGCGAGACACGGCCGGCCCGGGTCGCCAGCCGCATCTTCGGGTGGTAGTGGCCGGAGACCTCGCCGGGGCCGGCATCGGTGCGGGCGATGTGGCGGAAGGTGAGCGGGCCTTCGACCAGTTCCCCCCTGTGCTCGCCGCCGATCGCCACCGGCGCGGCGTCGTGGTTGCCGGCGATCCAGATCCAGCGCCGCCCGGCCATCAGCGCCGAGAGCCGGTCGCTGTCGCCCTCGTCCAGCTCGCCCGCCGCGTCGAGATCGTCGAAACTGTCGCCGAGGCAAAGCACGGTGCGCGGCGCGGTCGCGGCGATCTCGGCCGCCAGCCGGTCGAGCGTGGCGCGGCTTTCGTAGGGCGGCAGGAGCGCGCCACCGAGCCGCGCCGCCCGCACCGACTTGCCGAGATGGAGGTCGCTGACCACCAGCATCCCGGGCCCTGCCCACCAGAGCGCGCCGGAGGCCCGGGCGGTCAGGTCGGCACCGTTGAGGGTGAAGTCGTGGCCGGTCATGGCCGCCACTATCCGGACCCGGGCGAGGATGGCAAGGTCAGGCCAGGCCGGCCTCGGCCAGAAGCCGCTCCGCCTCCTCGGCCATCGCCCGTTCGCGGGCGCGGCCGGCAATGGGCACGCTGCCCACCTCGAGCAGCAGGGGCGCGGCAAGCGGCGTCACGTGCGGTGCGTGGACATGGTCGATGCGGTCGCCGGTCTCGGCCAGCATCTCCTCGATGCGGCCGAAATCCACCAGGCCGCGGGCCGCCTCCTGCCGGGTGACGCGCAGGAGCAGGTGGTCCGGGTCGTAGCGGCGGAGCGTGTCGTAGAGGATGTCGGAGGAAAAGGTCGCCTGGCGCCCGGTCTTGCGTCGGCCCGGGAAGTTGCGCTCGATCAGGCAGGCGATGACCGCGGCGTTGCGGAAGGTGCGCTTCATCACCGCGTTGTCGGCAAGCCAGAGCTCCAGCCCCTCGCGAAGGTCGGCCGCGGCGATCAGCGGGCGTACATCAGTCACCGCCGTAAGCCCCCAGATCAGCACCGCATAGTCGGTGGCGACGAAGCCGACGGGGTCGAGGCCGGCGGTCTCCATCCGCCGGGTGACGAGGAGCCCGAGCGTCTGGTTGGCATTGCGGCCGGCGAAGGAATAGAGCGCCAGATGGTGCAGGTCGCCGCGCGGGAAGCTTTCGGCCAGCAGCCGGCCGGGCTGCGGGAGTTGCGACAGTTCGGACTGAAGCGCCAGCCAGCGCCGGGTGTGGTCGGGCAGGGCCCGCTGCCGGGCCGGATCGGCGAGGATCTCGACCACCCGGCGCGACAACTCCAGCGAGGTGGCCATCTTCTGGCCGGCGAAGACGGCGATGCGCGGCCGGCGGTCGGGCTGGCGGGTGACCATCAGGGTCATCTCGCGCATGGACTCGAAGCGCACCGTTTCGCCGCCGATCAGGAAGGTGTCACCGGGGGTGAGGGTGGCGGCGAAGGCCTCCTCGACCTCGCCGAGCGGCGTGCCGCCGCCGCGGGTCCTGACCGGGACGAGATCGGTGCCGACGATGGTGCCGAGATTCATGCGGATGGCGCGGGCGGCGCGGGGGTCGCGCAGCTGCCACAGGCCGTCCTTCAGCACCAGTCGCTGCCAGCGGTCATAGGCCTTGAGTGCGTAGCCGCCGGTGGCGCAGAAATCGAGGCAGGCATCGAAGTCGGCGCGCGCCAGCGCCCCGTAGGGCTGCGCGGTGCGGACCTCCGCAAACAGCGCATCGGCCGCGAAGGGGCCGGCGCAGGCGGTGGCGAGGATGTGCTGGCAGAGCAGGTCCAGCGGTGCCTCGCGGGCCAGGCTGCGGTCGAGATCGCCTGCCCGGACCGCCTCGAGCGCGGCCTGGCACTCCACGACCTCAAAGCGGTTCGCCGGGACCATCAGCGCCCGCGACGGGGTGTTGTAGCGGTGGTTGGCGCGGCCGATCCGCTGCACCAGCCGCTTGACGTTCTTGGGCGCGCCGAGCTGGATCACCAGGTCAACGTCGCCCCAGTCGATGCCCAGGTCGAGCGAGGCGGTGCAGACGACGGCGCGGAGTTCGCCCCGCACCATGGCCTGCTCGACCCGGTCGCGGGCCTCGCGCGACAGCGAGCCGTGGTGGATGGCAATGGGCAGCGCCTCGTCGTTGACCGCCCAGAGCGCCTGGAAGAACAGCTCGGCCAGGGCCCGGGTGTTGATGAAGACCAGCGTGGTGCGGGCGGCGCGGATCCGGTCCATCACCGCGCGGGCGGCGTAGCGGCCGTTGGCGCCGGCCCAGGGCGGCGGCTCGGGGGTGGCGAGAAAGCCGATATCCGGTTCGGGGCCGGGATCGGCGTGCAGGATCAGGGGCGCTTCGCCGGTGGGCGCCAGATAGGCGGCCAGCGCCGGCGGGTCGTCGACGGTCGCCGAGAGGCCGACCACGGTCAGCCCGGGCAGCATGCGGCGGAGACGGGCGAGCAGGAGCACCAGCTGGTCGCCGCGTTTCGATTCGGCCAGCGCGTGGATCTCGTCCACCACCACGCGGGTCAGGCCGGCAAAGGTGCGCCCCGCGTCCTCGTAGGACAGCATCAGCGCCAGGCTTTCGGGTGTGGTCAGCAGGATGTGCGGCGGGTCGGCACGCTGGCGGCGCCGGCGCTCGGACGGGGTGTCGCCGGTGCGATCGTCGATGCGGATGGTGAGGCCCATCTCTGCGACGGGCGTTTCGAGATTGCGGCGGATGTCGGCGGCCAGCGCCTTCAGCGGCGAGACATAGAGGGTGTGGAGCCCGGGCCGGGGATCATCGGCCAGTGCCACCAGGCTGGGCAGGAAGCCGGCCAGCGTCTTGCCGCCGCCGGTGGGGGCGACCAGCAGCGCGGCGGGCGCGGCGGCGGCGCCGAGGAGCGCCAGCTGGTGGTCGTGGGGCGACCAGCCGCGGGAGGAGAACCAGGCCCCAAAGCGTTGCGGAAGGGTGGGTTGCATCGCCGGCATGGATACGGCGAGGCCGCTGCGGTGGGCAAGCGGCAGATCGGCGGTGGCGCGCCGCAGTGGGGCCACCGGTCGCCGCCCGGCAGCGACAGGGTGTTGCCCGGTGCACTGCGACCCTCGGTATTCCGCAGCGGTTGCGATCGGGGCGCCGGACGATTGCGGCTGGCGGGACCCGCGCGCAGGGTGGCCCCGCTAGGGGCCGCGGGCGCGCGGGCCGGGCCCAAACCGAGCGAGCGCGCCTGGCCGTCAGGCCAGGCGGCGAGAGAGGGCGGGAGCGCCCCGGCCCGCTGGGGCCGGTCGCCGATCCGAAAGCTGCTGCGGCGTCAGCGCGCCGGGACGGATCCTACTCGTCGTCGACGAACAGGTTGCCCCAGGCGCGGTCGGCCAGTTCGATGGTCATCTTGCGCTCGCGCCCCTCGTAATCGGCGATCGACAGCATCTGGTCGATCAGGAACGGCGCGTGGTAGTTGGCGAACTGGTTGCCATGGGCCGGATAGCGGTTGCGCAGAAGGTGGGTCAGCACCTCCTCGTCCGGCTCGATCTTGTAGTGCCGGCAGGTCTTGACGAAGACCTTGATGAAGTCGTCGCGGTTCGGGTTGTCGACCTTGATCTTGTAGTAGATGCGCCTGAGCGCGGCGCCGTCGAACATGTCGGACGGCTTGAAGTTGGTCGAGAACACCACCAGCGTGTCGAAGGGCACGGTGAATTTCTGCCCCGACTGCAGGGACAGGATGTCGTAGGAGCTTTCCATTGGCACGATCCAGCGGTTGATCAGTGCCTGCGGCGGTTCCTGCTGGCGGCCGAGATCGTCGACGATGAAGACGCCGCCAGTGGCCTTGAGCTGCAGGGGCGCCTGATAGGTGCGGCTCACCTTGTTGTAGTTGAGGTCGAGCATCTCGAGCGTGAGCTCGCCACCCGTCATCACGCTGGGGCGGCGGCACAAGAGGTAGCGGCGGTCATAGTGCGGGCCGGCGCGGCGCAGCGACGAGACGGGTTCGGCCCCGTCCTCGGCCTTGGGCTGCATCAGCGTGTGCACGATCGGATCGTAGACGCCGATCACCTGGCCCGAAACCTCGAGGAACTGCGGCACGTAGATCGAATCGCCCAGCGCGTCGCGAATGCCGTTGGAGATGGACGATTTGCCGTTGCCCGGCGGGCCGTAAAGCAGCACCGAGCGGCCCGAGTTCACCGCCGGGCCGATCTGGTCGAGCAGGCCGGCCGGCAACACCAGGTGCTTCATCGAGCCTTCCAGCCGCTCCTGGGTAATCACCGCGTCGCCGATGGACTGGCGGGCCGTCTGCTTCCAGTAGTCCTTCAGCGGCACCGGCAGGGCGCCGTAGTATTCCGACTGTTCCAGCGCGTCGAGCGCCCGCGCCTTGCCGCTTTCGGTGAGCTGGTAGCGCACCTCGCCCGAGGCGGCGTTGGCCCGGCTGCCCAGAACCTCCATCAGGTTGTCGGCGCGGCAGTTCTCGATCAGCTCCTGCACGATGGGTGGCGCGACGCAGAGCGCGTCCGACATCTCGACCAGACCGGTCAGCGAGCGTCGGAACGCCGTCTTCATCAGGATGTCGCGCATCAGCACCATGCCGAGGCCGGTTTCCTCGACATGCAGCGGCGCCCGGGGCGGAATGACGGCGCCCTGGCGCGGCAATGCCATATCGTTCATCTCGTAGCCTCCACAGCCAGACGGGAATCACATAAGCAATACATTACGGCCAAATAACGATACCTTGCCTGAATTCGGCCCGGAATGCTTGGCAACAGACCCGCAAGAATTTTGTTCACGGGAACGGACCATTCGTGATGCGGAATGCGGGGCTGCGGCTGTTCGGACTTCTGGCGCTCCTGACGCTGGTCGAGGCGGTGCTGCTGCTTGCGCCGGGCGCGCTCAGGATCAACGGCCATGAAGGCGACCTGATCCACACCATCGACGCGTCGGCGCGCATCGCCGAGGGCGCCGTGCCGCACGTGGATTTCCTGACCCCGCTGGGGGTGCTGACCTTCGCGCCCATCGCCTGGCTGATGCGGGCGGGGGTCGGCCCGGGCCACGCCTTCATCCTGGCCCAGGTACTGTTCGCCGTGCTGGCCCTGCCGCTGATCTGGCGGGCCGCCCACAGCCGGCTGGGCGGGCGGCTGGCGATCGCCCTCGGGATGGCCTGTGTCGTCATGGCCACCGCCATGGTCTATGGCGGCGACGGCGCCACCAGCGCCCTGTCCATGTACTACAACCGCTGGGCCTGGGTGCTCGGCTTCGTCGTCGTGGTCACGATCATGCTGCCGCCGCGCCCGGGGCAGGAGCATCCGTGGCTGGACGGGGCGATCATCGGCATTGCCATGGCCGTGGTCTTTGCGCTGAAGGTCACCTACGTGCTGGCGCTCTTCCCGGCGCTGGTGGTCTATGCGCTGTCCTCGCGGGCCTGGGGCCAGGTGCTGGCGGGGCTGGTGGCCGGTGTGGCGGTCCTGGCGCTGGTCTCTGCCGCCATGGGCAGCCTGGCGCTGTGGCCGGCCTATTTCAGCGATCTCGTCTCGGTCCTGAACAGCCCGTTCAAGTTGCAGCCGGGCGGCACGCTGGCCAACACCCTGGCAGCGCCCGCCTACCTGATCGGGACGCTGCTGCTTGTCGCCACGGTCGTGTTGTGGCGGCAGTCCGCCAACCCGCTGACGCGGCGGGCCGGGTTGATGCTTCTGGTTCTGGCGCCGGGCTTTTACTACGTCACCTTCCAGAACTGGGGCAACGACCCGAAGTGGCTGTTCCTGCTCGGTGTGCTGCTGCTCAGCGTGCCGCTGGCGCCCCAGGACGAGTTGAATGGCTGGCCCGCCGGGAGGCTGGCCGTCGGCATGGCGCTGGCGGCATTTGTCATCATCGCGCCGAGCTTTCTCAACATGGCCTATTCGCCGCTCCGGCACCTGGCGCTGAAGTCGGGACAGTACACCACCGTCCTGCCGGCGCCCTGGCCGGGCGACGTGCAGGTGCCGGTGGGGCGGAACTATCAGGCGGTCGGCCGCTCGTTCCTGCCGCCGCTGGGTGGCCCGGCCGACGGGCAGGAGGTGAAGTCGGACGACTACTTCAAGACCAGCGTGCTGGGTGAGGAACTGCCGAGCTGCCAGCTTGAGGGCGGGCTACTGGGCATCTACCAGCATGTCGCCGACACACTGGCCGCCATGCCGGAGGTGCGCGGCACGACGGTGCTGAACGCCGATCTCAACGAATATCTGTGGCTTCTGGGCCCGTTCCAGCGCAACCGGGGCATGGCACCGTGGTACTATGGAGATGCCAGGGGGTTCGACGCGGCCCAGTACGTTGTCGTGCCGCTCTGCCCGGTTTCGCCGCAGGCGCGCCATCGCAAGCTTGAGGTGATCACCGACGAGTTGGGCTGGACGCTGGAGATCGCTGCGCGCGATCCTCACTTCATCCTGCTCAGGCGGCTGGCGGCGGAGTGAAGGTGGCCACCACATACGCCACCCAGGCCAAGTAGAACAGGATTGCGCTGCCAAGCGCCAGGCCCATGGGGAACTTGCTGGCCGTCCATGACTTCCAGTGGGGTGCCAGCCCGCGGATCGCCGGGATGCTGCGTGCCAGACGATGGGCCAGGAAGGCGAGGATCAGCATCACCGCGAAAACCATCAGGAACAGATCGAGGTGCAGCGGGCTCACATAAGGCAGCATGGCCGCGATGAACTTGGCGTCGCCGCCGCCCATGAGCTTCAGTGCGTTCAGGACGAAGCCGAGCACCAGCGCCGCGGCGCCGATCGCCAGTCGCAGACCGTAGTCGGC
This sequence comes from Paracoccaceae bacterium, assembly GCA_050299555.1. Lineage (GTDB taxonomy): Bacteria > Pseudomonadota > Alphaproteobacteria > Rhodobacterales > Rhodobacteraceae > JBNKWA01. Next base: position 49,039 of record JBNKWA010000035.1, read on the forward strand.
CAGCGGCAGCGCCAGGATCCCGACGACCAGAAACACGGCGATGAACATCAGGTTCAGCCGGTTCGGGATGATCATGGCGCGCATGTCGCTGAGTGCTGCCCAGACCGCGAACGGCGCAGCGGCGACAAGCAGCAGATAAGGTGCTGCGGGATAGAGGGCCGGTATCAGTTGACCACCTGCCGGCTTAGCGCCTCAAGGCTGGCCACGGCCTCGGGGAAGTGCCGTGGGTGGGTGTCGATGGCCTCCTCCATGAGGCCGCGAGCAGTGTCGACATCGCCGTTGCGCACCGCCTGCAGGGCAATGTTGTACAGAAGCTGGGCCCGCTCGGTGGTGGTCATCGGCACCACCGGCAGTTCGTAGTCGCGCTTCTTGGCACGGCTGATGGCGAGGTTGTTCTTGGCGTTGAACATGCCCGGATCGAAGCTGATCGCCTGGCGAAACTTCTCCTCGGCGCCCTTCTGATTGCCGCGGGCCAGCATCGAGATTCCCCAGTTGTTGTAGACCGGCGCCGGCCGCGTGGTCAGCCCCAGGGCGGCCGCGTAGAAACTGTCCGAGCGGCTCCACTGCTTGCGGTAGTCAGCCACCATCGCCTCCAGCCGGTAGCGGTCGTAGGTCTCCAGGGTCGGCGGGATGAGGTGCAGTTGCGCCTCGGCCTCGGGCCACTGGTTGTCCTGGATCAGCGCCTCGGCATAGCCGAGCCGATCCGACGGCGTTGCCTTGCCATCGGCGATCAGCTTCTGGAAGGTCACGACTGCCTCTTCGGAACGGCCGGCGCGCATCAGCGAGATTGCCAGCCCGCGGCGCAGGTCGTCGCGTTCCGGGTTCTGGGCCAGCGCGTCGCGGAAGTAGTTCGCCGCCGCGTTGGGGTCGGCGAAGTTCAGCATGATGTCGTTGAGGTTGCTCTCGTCGATGACGTTGAGGTCGCCGAGGTTCTTGACCGCGGCACGATCGGCTTCGGGATCTGAGCAGCCCGCCAGTGCAACGCCGGCGAGCACGACTAGTCCTGTCAGGCGTTTGCACCCGCTCTGCATGTGGCCACCTCTGCTCGGTTTTGTTATTGACCAAGCAGAAGATAACGCCCATTGCCCTGCCTTACCAACCGGAATTTGGCATCGCCGGCGGCTTCCGGCTCAATATTTTGGATTTTCGCGTCGATCAGACGCAAGTTGTCGCGAATCTCGGGGGCATTGCCCTTGTCGAGCGCGAAGGCCAGCTTGAACACCTCGCGAGCCTCGAAATACGCGCCCTGGTGGTAGAGCGTGACGCCGAGATTATTCCAGGCGGGCACAAAATCCGGGTCGCGCTCGACCGCCAGACGCAGCGCCCGTTCGGCCTGACTGAGGCGGCCGAGCTGGAGATTGGCCGACCCGATGCCGGAAAGGACATCCGGGGTCAGCCCCAGCCGCCCGGCCGCCGCCTCGTAGACGTCGAGCGCGTCCTGGTACTCGCCGCGGTCCATCAGGGCGTGACCGGCCTCGAGCGACGCGGCGCCGCGGGAGGCCCCGAGGCCGCCGCCGTCGCAGGCGGCCAGTGCGAAAAGGACAAGGCCAGCGCCACAATGTGACGCCAGCCGGAGGAGGGTGGCGACCCACCCACGCAACTGTTGCAGGGCGGTGGCTGCGCGGCATGTCACGCGCGGCGGGCGACCGGCGGCACGGCATGCCGGCCGCGAACGAGTGGTTGCGGCGCGATGCGCCGCGTGCGGCGGAAGGTCAGAAGATGGTCTTCGACATCTCATAGATGGAGGGACCGACCAGAATGATGAGAAGCGGCGGCACAGTGAACATCATCGTGCCCAGCGTCAACTTGGTCGGCAGGGTATTGGCCTTTTCCTCGGCCCGCATCACGCGCTTGTCGCGCATTTCCGAGGCATAGACCCTGAGCGCGTCGGAGATCGGCGTACCGAAGGTCGCCGACTGTACCAGCACGGTGACGAAGGAGCTGATATCGGTCACGCCGCAGCGCTCGGCCATGTCGCGCAGAACGGTGACGCGATCCTTGCCGGCCCGCATCTCGTTGGCAACGATCTCGAATTCCTCGGAAAGCGTCGCGTAGGAGGCCTTGATCTCGGTGGAAACCCTCAGGATCGCCTGGTCCAGCGACTGGCCGGCCTCGACGCAGACCAGCATCAGGTCGAGCGCGTCGGGGAAGCCGTCGGTGACATCCTGCTGGCGCTGCTGCTTGCGCCGTTCGACCCAGTAGTTCGGCGCGAAATAGCCGGCCAGGCCGGGAATGAGCACGCTCAGGATGACGGTCGAGAGTCCCGGGTTGGAGCCGCGGAAGACGAAGACCGACAGCGTCCCCAGTGTCAGCATGCCGACGCCGAGGACGAACCGGAAGAAGTGGTAGGTCGAGACCGCCGAGCGGGAGCGATAGCCCGCCTGGATCAGCTTCAGCCGGGTGGCCGAGAATTCCTTCTGGTCCTTGGGCTCCAGATAGGGCGCAAGTTTCTCCAGCCCCGCGCTGGCCCCGGAATCGTAGCGCAGCTTCAGCGGGCCGGTCGGCTTGTCGGAGGCCGGTCGCGTAAATCCCGCGCCCTTGAGCTTGTCGAGCGGATCGGGGCGGTGGCGGAAGGCCAGCGGCGCCGAGAGCAGGATCATGATGAGGCCGATCAGCCCCAGCATGTAGAGCGGTCCGAGCGGCCCGAAGGCAGCGATCAGAAATTCCCAGCTTTGCGCAAGCGCGTTCATCTCGACACCCTCGACTGGCCTGCGATGGTCCGCCGATGCCGACCCATATGCATCGCAGCCGTCATACCTTGATATCCACCATCATCCGCATGAAGATGATGTTTACGACCAGAAAGATGCCGACGACGATGGCGGCGGGCACGAACACCGTGCTGTTCTTGACCTGATCGTAGTAGCCGGGCTGCAGCACCTGGATCACCACCAGTGCCATGATCGGGAACACCGACAGGAACCAGCCGGACCAGCGCGCCTCGGCGGTGATGGCACGCACCCGGCGGAACAGCTTGAAGCGGGCGCGGATCACCTTGGCGAGGCCGTCGAGAATCTCGGCCAGATTGCCGCCCGACTGGCTCTGGATGGTCACGGCCACCGAGAGGAACTTGATGTCCTGCATGTCCACCCGTTCGGCCAGCTTGGCCAGCGATTCGGTGATGTCGGCACCATAGGTCGACTCGTCGGCGATGATGCCGAACTCGGTCCCGAGCGGGTCGGGCAACTCGCTTGCAACGATGTTGACGGCGCTGGAGAAGGGGTGGCCGACGCGCAGGCTCCGCACGATCAGTTCCACCGCGTCTGGAAGCTGTTCCTCCAGCAGCGACATGCGCTTCTTGGCCTTGCCGTTCAGCCAGACGTAGACCACGCCGTAGCCCATGGCGACGGCGATGGCGATGCGGATGGTGAGGCCGGCGCCGGTGAAGAAGGTCAGCGCCAGGAAGCTGACGACGCCCACAACCACCATGACGATGAACAGCCCCGTCGGTGTGAAGGCGATGTTGGCCTGGGCCGCTTTCTCGCTCAGCGGCGCAATCACGGGGATGCGGGTGTTTTCCCGGTGCTGCTCGCGCTCCTTTCGAAGCGTGTTCAGAACCTCCTCGGGATCCTCGCCCTTTTCGAGCAGTTCCAGCCGTCGGTTGACCTTCGATTCGAGCCGCACGGACTTGCCGAACATGACAAGGTAGATGCCCTCGACCATGGCGAGGACACCAAGGAAGATCAGGATGTAGATGATCGGCGTGATGCCCAAGGCGGTCTCCTCCGTTCGGTGCCGGCGTTACGGCGCCGGCGCCGTATAGATGCTGGTCGGCAGATCGTAGCCCCATTGCTTGAACCGTTCGGCAAAGGACGAACGCAGCCCGGTGGCCACGAAGCGGCCCTGGATCTTGCCATCCTCGCCGAGGCCGATGCGCTGAAACTTGAAGATCTCCTGCATTGAGATGATCTCGCCCTCCATGCCGGTCATCTCGGCCACCGAGAGCATGCGGCGCGAACCGTCCTGAAGGCGGCTGACCTGGACGACCAGATTGACGGCCGAGGCGATCTGGCCCCGCATCGCCTTGAGCGGCATCTCGACCCCGGACATGGCCAGGAGGTTCTCGATACGGCTGAGCGCGTCGCGCGGGCTGTTGGCGTGGATCGTGGTCATCGACCCGTCATGGCCGGTGTTCATGGCCTGCAGCATGTCGATGACCTCGGAGCCACGGGTCTCACCGACGATGATGCGGTCGGGGCGCATACGCAGGGCGTTGCGCAACAGGTCGCGCTGGTTAACCTCGCCGCGACCCTCGACGTTGGCCGGTCGGCTTTCCATGCGGGCGATATGGATCTGCTGCAGCTGCAGCTCGGCCGTGTCCTCGATGGTCGCGATGCGCTCGTGATCGTCGATGAAACTCGACAATGCGTTGAGGGTGGTGGTCTTACCCGAGCCAGTACCGCCCGAGACGATGATATTCAGCCGGGTGGCGACACAGGCCTGCAGATAGGCGGCCATTTCCTCGGTGAAGGCGCCGTACTGGATCAGTTCGTCGACGCTGAGCTTGTCCTTGCGGAACTTACGAATCGAGACCAGCGAGCCGTCCACGGCGCAAGGCGGTACCACAGCGTTGAAACGCGACCCGTCGGCAAGCCGCGCGTCCACATAGGGCTGGCTCTCGTCGACACGGCGGCCAACGGCGCTGACGATCTTGTCGATGACGCGGGTCAGATGCTTTTCGTCCCGGAACCGCACGCTGGTCAGCTCCAGCTTGCCGCCACGCTCCACGAAGATCTGCTGCGGGCCGTTGACCAGGATGTCGTTGACGCTCTCGTCCTTGAGCAGCACCTCAAGCGGGCCGAGGCCGGTGACCTCGTCGAACAGGTCCTGGTTGAGCTGCTCCACTTCCTTGTTGTTGAGCACGACACCCATGTCGCGCAGCCCTTCGCGGGCGATGGCGCCGATCTCGCGCTTGAGGTCGACTTCGGACGCCTTGTCGATCACCGCGAGGTTCAGCGTCTCCAGCAGCCGCTTGTGCAACTCCATCCTGAGGTCGAGCAGCCGCTCGGAGCGCTTCGATTCGCGCGCTGCCTCGGCCAGTTCCTCATTGGTTGCCACCTTCCGCGCCTTTTCGCGGACCTGACGCTGCTTGAACTCCGCCTCGGCCTTGGACAGATCGATCGCGGGCGGCGGTGGAACGGCGGCGGATGGCTTCTGGAAGCGGTTGAACAAGGCTCAGTACCCCTCAGGACGCGATGGCGGCGCGCTCGGCGGCGACCGCCTCGAAAATTGTATTGGCAATATTACGGATTTCTTTCCGCAATGCGTTCTTTGGTGCAGCAAGCTCCAACGGCACGCCCTCGTCGCAGGCAGAGGCAACCGACCGTCCGCCGTCGGGCAGAAGGATGTTGATGTCCACGCCCAGGCTTTCCGACATGCGGCGCACCCGCGCCTTGCCGTTGAGATCGGTGAAGCCAGGTGCCCGGTTGATCGCGAACTGCACCTTTTCGAAGGGCAGATCCTCGGCCTTCAGGGCGCGCAGGAAGCGCAGGCAGTTCTGGGCCGAGCGCATGTCGATCTCGAGAATGGCGAAATAGGTCTCGGCCATGCGCAGCACGTCGTCGGACCAGTGCACCAGCGCCTGCGGCATGTCGATGACGATGAAGTCGTAACTCGACTGGGCGATCTGCAGCAGTTTCTGGATGTCTTCGGGCGCAATGATATCGAGCGGCAGCGCATCCATCGGTGCCGTCAGGACCGCGAGACGGGTCTTGTACGACGTGAGCGCCTGGGCGAGCGACTCATGGTCGATCTGCGATGGGTCGGAGATCAGCTCGTAGATCGCCTCGCGGCGCTGCAGGTCGAGATAGGTGGCGACCGAGCCGTATTGGAAGTTGAAGTCCATCAGCGCCACGCGCTTGTCGGACTTCTTGGTCAGCTGCGCCAGCTCCCAGGCGAGGTTCACCGCAAAGGTGGACGAGCCGACGCCGCCGGCGACACCGTATACCGGCATGATGACGCCGTTGCGGCGCTTCTGCTTCTTGTCGTTGTCGGCCTTCTGCACCTGGATCGCGCGAAGGCGCATGATCGAATCGTTGAGCGCCCCCTCCGGCAACGGGTAGGGGGCAAAGTCGTCGGCGCCGATCCGCATGAGCTGGTGCAGCGCCATGGGCGAGACGTCCTTGGCCACCAGAAGCACTTTCAGCGCAAGCTCGCGCGCCACCTTGATGGTGCGTGCGACCGCCGTCAGGTCGCCTTCGTCGCTGGCCGCCACCGCGATGATGACGAATTCCAGGTCCGCCTCTGCCGCTGCCTTGAGCGAGGCAACGGCATTGTCGAGGTCGAGTGATGTCCACCGCCCCGAAAGCTCACGGTCCAGATCCTCGGTCAGCAGTTGGAAGCCGGAAATGTCGCGGGCGATGGCGTATGCCTCGACCTCCTCGGGCTTAACTTTTCTCAGACCCATTCACCCAATCCTCGCATTGCAAGCCCCTGTCTGAATACGCCCGACCAAGCAAACGTGCCGGCTTCGATCCACCGGATCCCGGTTGCGCGATGCCTGGCACGGCGGCCGCTGCGATTCTCCAAACAGAGTCCCCGAAGGATATACACCAAAGTTGACGTAAGCTCCGAGCCTGCCGACTTTTTTGCAGAAAAATGGCGATATTGTGTTGTGCACCGCGGCATTGTCCGGGCAGCGGAGCGCTCGGGGCCACTCCGATCCTCAGCAAATACTCTATTCCGGAGGCAAAGAGAAGGGCGCCGGATGCGACGATCCGGCGCCCTGAAGGTTCGTATGGCTAGACGCTTATTCGGATTCGCCGCCGTAGCTGCCGGACACGTACTCGCCGTACAGCCGCTGGGCCACCTTGCCGTCGAAATCGTGGCCGCGGTAGGCCCGGGTTACGCCGAACACCATGGTTACCGCGCGGCGGTTCAGCCGCTCGCGGTTCGGCGTCGCCACCACCGGCTGGGTCTCGCCAAATGAGGACACAGCCTGCAGCTGGCCGCGTGATACGCCGCGTGACACCAAGTAGCTGACCACCGCATTGGCGCGGCGCTGGCCGAGACCCTGATTGTAGCGCTCGCTGCCGACCAGGTCGGTATGCCCGTAGACCCGGAAACGGATGCCCGGGTTGGAGCGGATCCACGCCGCCTGGCCATCAAGGACGCCGCGCGACTCGGCGTCGAGCGTGGCCTGGTTGAACGCGAAATGCACCGTGTCCTGGGCGCCGGCGCGGAACCGCGCGTTGATGTCGGCGATCACCCCCGACCCGGTCTGGGCCAGCGTGTTGTTGGTGGTCGCCGCGCCGAAGCCGGTCACCGTCAGGTCGGCGCGCCCGGCCTCGGTGGCCAGCGGGTCGCCCGTGCACGCCGCCACGGTCAGGAGCGCGAGTGCCGTCGTCGATCTTAGAAGGATGCTCTTCATGGCTCTCACTCCATCACGTAGCCGTAGGAACCCTGGAAGTCCTGGCGGGCCACGTCTGCGGTGACACCTGAACCTCCACCGGCGACGCTGCCGTTCAGGAACAGCTCGCGTTCGGTCGGGATGCGGACCCTGTCGGTCGGCATGGCCAGGGCCTGGCCATCCACCGGTGTCACCAGATACGGCGTGATGATGACCACCAGCTCGCTCTGCCGGCGCTGGAACTGGCTGGAGCGGAACAGCGCGCCCAGGATCGGCACGTCACCAAGCCAGGGCACCTGACCGACATTGTCGGTGAAGTCGTCCTGCAGCAGCCCGGCGATGGCAAAGCTCTGCCCGTCCCGCACCTCGACGTTGGTGGATGCGCGGCGGATGTTGAAGGTGTTGATGGCAAAGCCGTTCTGGGTAGTGCTGGTGGAGGCGTCGATGGAGCTGACCTCGGTGGTGAGCTCCAGGTTGATCAGATCGTCGTCGATGACCGTCGGAATGAAGGTCAGCGCCACGCCGAAGGGCTTGAACTCGATGCTGATCTGGCCCTGGTCGCCGGCCACCGGGATCGGGTACTCGCCACCGGCGAGGAAGTCGGCCTGCTCGCCCGAGCGCGCCACCAGGTTCGGCTCGGAGAGCGTCCGGACCAGGCCCTTGGTCTCCAGTGCGTCGATGACCAGGTTCACCGCCACGTCGCCGGCGCTGAAGCTCAGGCCAAGGGCGCCGGTATTGTTGCCGATGGTCTGGATGCCCGATGCCGGCACGGCGCCGGGATTGGCGATGGCCGCGCCGCTCAGCGTCAGGTCCGAACCCAGCGCGGTGATGCCGAAATTCGAGGTCAGGCCCTTGGCCACCGACCGCGACATCTCGGCGAAGCGCACCTTCAGCAGCACCTGCTGGCTGCCGCCGACCATCATCAGGTTGGTCACCCGGCCGGGGGCGTAACGCTCGGCCAGTTCCAGAGCGCGGGCCACCTTGCGGGCGCCTGAAACCCGCCCGGACAGCACCAGCCCGTCATTGGCAGTGCGCACCTCGATGGGCTCGCCCGGCAGGATGTCCCGCAGCCTTTCCTTGAATTCCGCCGTGTCCGGCTGCACCTGGACGTCGACATTGGTGATCAACTCGCCCTCGGGCCCGAGAATGGTCAGGGTCGTGCGACCCGGAGCCTTGCCGAGAACGTAGATCGTGCGTTCGCCCAGCGTCGCGATGTCGGCGATGCCGGGGTTGGCCACCGACAGCTCGGCGAAGGGCCGGTCGCTTTCCATGACAATGGCCCGGTTGACGGCCACGCTGATGTTGGAGGACGCGCTCCCCTGGAGAACGCGGAGAACACTCTGGGCCGGCGCTTGTGTCGCAAGCGGCACCGTGAGGGCAAGCCCGATCAGGCCCGCACTTATTAGTCGTCTCAATTGCATGTGTTCCTGCCTCTCGAAGCCACGATATATGCGTTCCGCACGATTGCCTTTGCGCGGAACTTGGCCGCAGGATGATGCGAATTTCAATTAAACTCAACTATCATGGTGTTGTGGCTGACTATTGATGTGGATAAGTCACAGTGCTTGCCCCGCGTTGCGGCCCATCTGCCACGGGCGCCGGACGGCAAGGCCACACTTTTCTCGGTGCAAGAACCGCTAGCGTGCCGGGCCGCGCGCCCGCGCAGTGCACCCTGCGTTCCGGCCTGTCGCCAGCTTGGCGCGGGGACATCCGTGCGGCGACGCCCCATCCCGGGTCGCCGCCGGCTGCTGGTCAGCTTGGCGGGTGATTGTCGGCACTGCTGCAGTCCGGCTACGGACCACAGCGCCGGTGCTTCATTCGGGCGGGCAGGCCACTTCCTGGCGCGAGACGGTGACGCCGCGCCGCTCCGTGGTATAGCATTTGCGCTGCTCTTCCTCGATCACCTCCTGGATGCCGAGAAGATCCTTCTGGGTGACCTCCAGCGGACCGAGCACCTCGCTCTCGGCGACGCCGCGCAGCGACAGTGACAACCGGCCGGTCGCCTGGGCCTGAGCCAGGGTCGCCACCACCAGCGGCGTCACCTGCATGGTAACGGTGCGGGCCACGAGGGGTCGATTGACATCCACGTCGGCCAGCTGGTCGACGGCGATGAGTTCGATATCCTCGAGCAGAAGCTTGGTCACCTGCTGGCCGCTGATGGAGCCCGACCAGTAGATGTCCACGCGGTCGCCCGGATTGAGGAAGCCCGACACGCCGGTGGTGACGTCGACCTTGACGGTAAAGGCGCGCATGCCGGCATCAAGCCGAGCCGCCACACCGGCATCCTGGCCGAACTTGGTGACCTTGCTGCCCATCACCACCTCGTCCTTGGAGATGGTGCGGATGACCGAGCGCGGCGGCGTGCGCTCGTCGCCGAACAGATCCTCCATCGAGCGGAAGGCGAGTTCCGGGATGGCGGCGGTCGGGAACTCTACCTGGCGCACGTCGGACTGCTTCAGTTGCTCGTTGTACTGGATCTCGCGGTTGGCGACGATCACCGTCGTCATGTCGACCTGGCTGCCGAGCTGCTGGCGCAGCGCGGCATTCTCGGCCTCGTAGGCCGAGATCTGCTTCATGGCCATGTAGACCGCCACACCGGCAAGGCCGATGCCCACCAGAAGGACGAGGGCGAAGATAATTCGCATGACGTAGTTGCCCCTTTGCCGTCAGTACCGTGCCACCGCTGCGCGCAACCGGCCCGCGCAGTTCGGCCCAAGGCCAGTGCCATCATAGCCCAACCGAGACCGTTGGTAAGAACAAAACATGATGCTTTGGTTGAAATGATCGGCATTCGGCTGGTGGGCTGTCGCAAATCTCGCGGGCATCACGTCGAGCCGCCTGCCGAGATCACGCCGGCGCGGATGTCCGAACTCGGATTGATCGGGCCGGCGCCGATGATGGGAAGGATGCCAATGGCGAGGCCGACGATCATTGCGGCGATAACCACCCGGGCCGAAGTGACGGCAACATCCCCGTCGACGCGAAAGAAGATCGCCGAATTGAGGTGTCCAGTTCACCGCTGCCTCCTGCCGGCCGCCGAATTCTCCCGCGGTCATAGCGGTTCGGCCGAAATGTCGGCCGGACCGGTCTTTTCAGATGTTCTGCGCTTGCGCGGATCAGCCTCAGTTGCTGACCGGGATGGCGTTCAGGGCAGAGTTGATGCGCGACGCGGTCGAATTGATCCCGTTCGACACGATGCCCAGCACGACGATCGCGATGCCGACGAGAGCGGCGGTGAGCACGACCCAGTCGACGGTCACAGCACCGGATTCGTCC
>JBNKWA010000036.1:0-20358 GCA_050299555.1 Paracoccaceae bacterium
AAGCCACCGATAAAGGCGCCGGTCTGGTGCGTAACCTCTGCGTATCACCGATGTAGAGGATCATACGACATGACAATTTCCCTGCGCACGCTCATCGCACCGGCCGTTGCCGCCACCCTGGGTTTCGCCGCCCTCCCCGCCTTTGCGGTCGGCTCCAACGACGACACCCCACCGGCGAAGACCAACACCACCACGGTTTGCACCGACGGGCAGGTCTGGGACGAGCAGAAAAAGGAATGCGTGACGCCCCAGAAGGGCAGCTTCAACGATGACCAGCTCTATCGTTTCGGCCGCGAACTTGCCTATGACGGCCAGTACGAGAACGCCATCGCCGTCCTGTCGCTGGCGTCCAACCCCAACGACCCGGGCATCCTGAACTATCTCGGTTTTTCGAACCGCAAGGCGGGCCGACTGGCCCAGGGCATGGAATACTACCAGCGTGCGCTGGCCCTGAACCCCGACTACGTCCTCGCCCGCAGCTACATGGGCCAGGGTCTGGTCTCCGAGGGCGACTTCGTCGGTGCGCTGCACCAACTGCGCGAGATCGAGGCACGCGCCGGCACCGACACCTACGCTTGGGTGGCACTCGATCGCAGCATCCGCACGGCCACCGGCTACTGAGCCGGCAACACCCACGAACCCCCGGAACAGCGGCGCGGGCTCCCCACCCCCGCGCCGCTGTGACATGACTCACTTCCCGACCGCACGGCGATCCCCTAGTCTGAGCCAGGATCGCCAGTAGCCGCCGACGGAACCCCAAGTGAGAATCCTCAATCAGATGGGCTATGCCGCCGAGTTCACCCAAGGGATGGACAAGGAGGCCCGCGATTTTCTGGTGCTGGCGGTCAAGGCGACCTTCGACTTCCCCGACCATCCCCGCGACCGGCCGCCGCTTTCCGAGCAGCAGGTGCCATTGGTCAAGGCCGACGCGTTCACCGGCGAGCCGGGCTTTTCGGCCGTGGAGTGGGAGACGGATTTCGCGTTCCGCAAACCGAAATGCGATGTGATCCTGAACGGGGCGGCCTATGCGCCAGGTGGTCGGCCCGCAGGTCAGGTCCGCGTGGGGCTGAAGGTGGATGGCTGGTCGAAGATGTTCGATGTCTTCGGCCATCGCGAATGGCGCTCGGCCGGGCGCTTTTTTGCCACCGATCCCGTGCCGTTCCAGCGCATGCCCTTCAGCTACAATACCGCTTTCGGCGGCCTCGATCGCCTGGATCCGCAAGACCCGCAGCCGGCAGCCTACGTACCGAACCCGTTCGGCCGGGGCTTCGCAGATCCCAAGAACGCGGCCCGCGTGCCCGGTCTGCCACTGCCCAACACCCAGGCCGTGGACGAGCCGGTCACGTCGCCCTACGGCACCTACCGCCCCATGGGTTTTGGCGTCTGGGGCCGGGCCTGGCCCGGCCGCATCGAATATGGCGGCACCTACGACCAGGACTGGATGGACAACGTCTTCCCGTTCCTGCCCGAGGACTTCGACGAGCGCTATTTCCAGATGGCGCCACCGGACCAGCAGATCGCCCCCCCGGCGCCCGGCACCGAGGTGGTGCTGGTCAACCTCACGCCCGAGGGCAAGACCGCCTTCCGCCTCCCCGATACCGAGCTGCCGGTGACGGTCTTCCGCGCCGGCCAGCCGGTCCATGCCGGCAAGCTGAAGCCGGACACGCTGCTCCTGGACCCCGAGAACCGGCGCTTTTCGCTGGTCTGGCGGGTGCAGGTGCGGCTCTTGCGCATCATCACCGAGTTCGAGGAGGCCTGGATCGGGTCGCCGACCGAGGCGATGCTCCGGGCCCGTGCCGCCGGCAAGCGCTATATTCGCGACGTCGCTACCGGGGCCGAGTTCATCGACGATGACGAGGTGAGCGCGTGAGCGGGCCGATCGACATCGCCGGCTGCGGCATGGTCACGGCCGTCGGTCTCGACGCGCCATCGTCCTGCGCAGCCATGCGGGCGCGGCTCGACGGATTTCGGGAAACCCGCTTCGCCGGCCAAGCCGACGACTGGCTGGTCGGTGCCGAGGTTCCCCTGCCACGCAACTTCATCGGCGAGAAGCGCATGGCGCACATGGCCGCAGCCGCGATCTGCGAGTGCCTGGATCTCCGGCCCGACGCCCGCGAGGCAAGGACGCAGCTGATCCTTTGCCTCGCCGAACCGGACCGTCCCGGTCGACCGGTCCGCGATTCAGCGGCGCTCGCGCGCCGCATCGGCGAGATCGTCGAGATGGACCCCAGGGTGAAGACCCGCGTCGTGGAGCACGGCCGACCGTCGGGAATCGTCGCCCTCGACCAGGCACGTCGCGCATTGAACGACGGGATCGCGGACTTCGTCGTCATCGCCGGCGTTGACAGCTACCTCACCACCCTGTCGGTCGCCCATTACCTGGCCGAGCGGCGGTTGCTGACCCCGGAGAACGCCGACGGCTTCGTGCCCGGCGAGGCCGCCGCCGCGATCATCTGCACCAGGGCCGGCAAGGGGCCAATGAGGCTGGCCAGCCTCGGCCTCGCCCGCGAGCAGGCGTTCATCTACAACGGCCTGGACGAGGACGGCGCGCATCTGCCGATGAAGGCGGACGGGATGACCGCCGCCTACCGGCAGTGCTTTCAGGACGCCGGCATCGAGATGCGCCAGCTCGGCTACCGCATCTCCGACCTTATCGGCGAAAGCTACTACTTCAAGCAGGCCGCGCTGGCCTCGATCCGGCTCCTGCGCGACCGCCACGACTTTCAGGATCTGTGGAGCCCGGCGGAATCGGTGGGCAATGTCGGCGCCGCCGTGGTGCCGATGATGCTGGGCATGGCGCTGACCGCATCCGTCAAGGGCTATGATGCCGGCGATCCGGTGCTGGTTGAGGCGAGCGCTGATGACGGTGCCTGCGGGGCGGCGCTCCTGACCGCAGGAAGGATGACAGCATGACGGTATTCGCCAACGGGCTGGAGGTCGCCTGCAAGGCCCAGGCCAACCAGGTCATCGCCGCCTTTCCCTATGTCTGCATGACGCCGCCGCAGACCCCGGCAACGCCCCCGGGTGTGCCCATTCCCTACCCGACCTTCGGCATGGATTCCGACACCGACAAGGGCACCAGCACGGTCAAGATCGGCGGCAAGACGGTCACCCAGAAGAACAAGTCCTACTACACCAAGTGCACCGGCGACGAGGCCGGCTGCGCGCCGAAGAAGAACGTCATCACCTCGAAGAACACCGGCAAGGAATACGCCCACGCATGGTCCGGCAACGTCAAGATGGACGGCGAGCCGGTCAGCCGCTTCTCGGACCTCTCGTCCAACGACCACGCCTCGCCGACCGCTGGCGGGCCGCCCCTTCCGAAGGTCGGGATCCTGGACGTTTCCGACCCGCGCTGCGCCTTCCTCGGGATCAAGCCCTATGACGAGCTCGATTGTCCGGACGGATACGAAAAGGAACACACCGTCGAGGTTCAGTTTTTCACTGCCGGCGGCGTGCGCGACCTGACTCTGAAGTGCTGCGAGGCCTACGACGACAAGAAGGCGCCTTGCATCTGCATGAAGGCGAAGTGGATCAAGGGCGACGGCCCGATCGTCAAGGGCAAGAAGTTCCCGCGCAAGTCTGGCGGGACTTTCACCTACAGGGGCAAGTTCGTCGGCAAGGGGCGCGGCACCGCTCACTACTACAAGTCCGGCGACGCGGCCAAATGGCTGAAAGACAATCCCAAGGGTGAACTCGGCGATTTCGTAGACACCTGCGTGAAGAGCACGGTGAAGAACCTCGACATCCCGCCCGCGCAGGAGGCAATCGCTACCGAATGCCTCGAGGTGGCCAACATCAACTACCTCAAGGACAGCATGGGCAAGACCGAGGACGAGGTTAAAAAGAAGAAGAAGTGCCATTCGACCTGTCCCCGCGCCAAGGCCGAAGAAAATCGCGTCAAGAAGGTGAAGAGAAAGCTCGGCAAGAGCACGGTTTCCGCGGCCGAGGTTGCACGTCACACAAGAAAGCCGCCGGTCGGATGCAAGCCGCCGACCTAGCAGGAGAGGACTTGATTGATGGACATGGACCGCACCGACCTCGCGATCTTCGCGACGGACGAGTCGACATCTTGCGAGTGCCTGCAGGTGGCTCCCATGGGCGGCAACCGTGCGGCGATCCTCTATCTGCTGGCCGATCCCGACTATACCACCACGGTATCGCTGATATTCCTGGTGCAGGACTTCGACGCGGATTCGGCCGACAACACGGTCATGACCGATGAATGGCTGATGTCGCTGACCGCCGCGCCTTCCGGCCAACTCTTCGCGCTCGAGGCCACCAACCGGATCTGGCGCCGCGACCAGACACAGTGGACGCAGGAAAGGATCAGTGACCACAGTCTGCGCAAGCTGTGGGGTGGGGCGCCGGGCGGCCCGCTTGTGGTGGGCTCCGATGGCATGGCGTATCGCTATAACGGGGCGCGTTGGCAAGCGATATCGCCACTGGCGCCGGTGCAGTACTTCGACGTGCACGGAAATGCGAAACACGGCATCCATGCCTGCGGCGAGCAAGGCACCCTGCATCGGTTGGCGGGCGCCACTTGGCAGCCTCAGGAGCTGAACCGCGGCGAACGTTTCAGGGGCATCGACGTGGCGCCGGACGGGACCATCCGGCTTGCCGGCGACGACAGCCTCTGCCTGCGGGTGGCCGACGAGGAAATGACCGAGATCGAGGCCTCGGAGACGACGTACTTCGCCGTCCGCAGCTTCAAGGGCAAAGTCTACTGGGGCGACGAAGCGGGTGTATATGTGGAGACCGGAGACGAAATGGACCCGTACGAGGAAACCGGCATCGCCTGGGACATGCAGACCGATGACAACTTCCTCTATGTCGCCGGCACCGATACCGCGTGGCGTTTCGATGGCGAGGATTGGAAGACCCTTACGCTGATCTTCGACCGCGGCTTCCGGCTGGTCTGAGCGCCGCGCGCCGCGGCCCGGATCACCTGATCTTCAGCGTCGCCAGCCCGACCAGCGCAAGGATCAGCGAGATGATCCAGAAGCGGATCACGATCTGCGCCTCGCCCCAGCCCTTCTTCTCGAAATGGTGGTGGATCGGCGCCATCAGGAACACCCGTTTGCGAGTGCGCTTGTAGTAGCTCACCTGGATGATGACCGAGAGCGCCTCGACCACGAACAGCCCGCCGATGATCGCCAGCACGATCTCGTGCTTGGTTGCAACCGCGATGGCACCAAGCGCGCCGCCCAGGGCCAGCGATCCGGTATCGCCCATGAAGACCGCCGCCGGCGGGGCGTTGTACCACAGAAAGCCCAGGCCGCCGCCGATCAGCGCGGCGCAGAAGATCGTGACCTCGCCGGTGCCGGCCACGTAGTGGACGTCAAGATATTCGGTAAAGTCGGTCCGTCCCACGACATAGGCGATCACGCCGAGCGAGCCGGCAGCGATCATCACCGGCATGATGGCAAGCCCGTCGAGCCCGTCGGTCACGTTTACCGCATTGGCGGCGCCCGCGATCACTAGTGCCGCGAAGGGCACGAACACATAGCCGAGCGGCAGCAGCGCATTCTTGAACACCGGAAAGGCCAGAAAACCCGACAGGTCCGGCGTCTGCATCGCCATCGCCCACAGGCCGGCAATCGCCGCGATCAGAAAGCCGAGGCCCAGGCGGATCCGGCCTGAAACGCCTGCAACCGTCTGCTTGGTCACCTTCTGATAGTCGTCGACAAAGCCGATCAGCCCGAAGGTGAAGGTCACGAACAGCACCAGCCAGACATAGCCGTTGTCCAGCCTCGCCCACATCAGGGTGGAAATCAGCAGCGCCGACAGGATCAGCAGGCCACCCATGGTCGGCGTGCCCTGCTTGGTCAGGATATGCCCCTCGGGTCCGTCGTCACGGATCGGCTGGCCTTTTTTCTGCTTTCGCCGCAACAGGTTGATCAGCGGCCGCCCGAACAGGAAGCCGAAGACCAGCGCGGTGAAGAAAGCCCCGCCGGCGCGAAACGAAATGTAGCGGAAAAGGTTGAAAGGGCCGCCGCCGTCGGACAACTCGCTCAGGAAATACAGCATTCAGTCCGCTCCTCCACCCGGCGCGTGCGGCCGCGCCTCTCCCATCCGTTTGATCGCCTCGACGATCACCGCCGCCTTGGAACCCAGCGAGCCCTTGGCCATGGCCACATCGCCGGCATCGAGAAGCCGCGGTGCCCGCTTGGCCAGGGCGGCGCTATCGCCGTGCCACTCACCGCGCTTGCCGGGAGGCAATGCATTGTGCAGCGCCTGCATCATCGGCCCGGCGCAGTGCACCACGTCGATGGCATCAAGCGCCGGCGCCTCGGACAGCCCGGCATGCAGCGCCGCCGACTGCGGGCCAAGTTCCAGCATGTCGGCCAGGAACGCCACCCTGCGGCCGCGCGCGACCCGGCCGACGCCATCGTCTGGCCGGATCGCGGCGACAAGCTCGAAGGCCGCAACCATGGCGGCCGGATTGGCATTGTAGCTTTCGTCGATCAGATGGATCGTCCCGTCCATGCCGCCAGGGCCGAGCAGCACATCCCAGCGGGCACCTCGCCCCTCCGGCGGAGTCCAGGCGGCAAGGGCAAGCGCCGCCCGGGGCACGTCGGCGCCAAGCGCCTCGACCGCCGCCAGCACGCCCAGCGCATTGGCGGCAAGGTGCCGGCCAGGCGCGGCAAGCTTGAACAGTAGCGGCTTGCGCCGCAACAGCGCCCTGACCATGGTGCCCTCGGTGGCCACCTCGACCCGGTCGAGGACGAATTCCGGCCGCCCGGCCCAGCCGAACCGCACCAGGTTCAGCCCGCACGCCCGGGCCTTGCGCTCCAGCGTGCCGACGTGCATCGCGTCACGGCTGACGATGGCCGTCCCGCCCGGTTCCACGCCCTCGAAGATCGACGCCTTCTCACGGGCGATGCCGCGCAGGTCGCTGAAGGCCGCCAGGTGCACCGCGGCGATGGTCGTGATCAGCGCCACGTGCGGCCGCGCCAGCCGTGCCAGGGGCGCGATCTCGCCAGGGGCATTCATGCCGATCTCGATCACCGCATAATCACTGGCTGCCGGCATCCGCGCCAGCGTCAGCGGCACGCCCCAATGGTTGTTGTAGCTCTTTTCGGCGGCATGCACCCGGCCCTGCGCCCCAAGCGCTGTTCTCAGCATCTCCTTGGTGCCGGTCTTGCCGACCGACCCGGTCACCGCCACGACCTTCGCGGCCGTCCGCGCCCGTGCGGCCCGGGCCAGCCCCCGCAGGCCGTCCAGTACATCGGGCACGATCAATAGCGGCGCATCGGCCGGCACGCCCGCAGGCCGCCGTGATACCATGGCCGCAGCGGCACCCCGGGCCAGTGCGGCGACAACGAAGTCATGGCCGTCGCGCTGGTCGGCAAGGGCAACGAAAAGATCGCCAGGGGCAAGGGTGCGGCTGTCGATCGACACGCCGGTTGCCTGCCAGTCGCCCGAAACCGAGCCGCCGGTGGCTGCGGCCGCCTCGGCAGAGGTCCAGAGCGGCCTCATGCCCCCAGACCTTCCAGGGCCTTGACCGAAATCGACGCCTGTTCGGCGTCGTCGAACGGCAGCACGTCCTGACCGACGATCTGTCCGCGCTCGTGTCCCTTTCCGGCGATCAGCAGCGCATCGCCCGGGCCAAGCGCGTCGATGGCGGTCAGGATGGCCTCGGCCCTGTCGCCGATCTCGGTTGCCTCACCTGCCTCGGCCATGATCGCGGCCCGGATGGCGGCAGGATCCTCGCTCCGCGGGTTGTCATCGGTCACGTAGACCACGTCGGCACCGGTCCGGGCCGCCCGGCCCATCAGCGGCCGCTTGCCGCGGTCCCGGTCGCCGCCGGCGCCAAAGACCACGACTATCCGACCGAGCACGTGCGGCCGCATGGCATTGAGCGCCTTCTCAAGCGCATCGGGCGTATGGGCGTAGTCGACGAAGACCTGGGCACCGTTGCTGCGGGTGGCGGCAAGCTCCATCCGCCCGCGCACGGTCGCTAGACCGGTCATGGCACGGAACAGGGCCGGGACATCGGCACCGGTTGCGACCACAAGCCCGGCCGCCAGCAGTGCATTTTCGGCCTGGAAGCCCCCGATCAGGTTCAGTCGCACCGTCTGCAGCGTACCGCGATAGCTGAAGCGGATGTCCTGACCGGTGGCGTCGAACCTCTGCGCCAACAGCCTCAGCGCCGCATCCTCTGCCCTGCCGACGCCGATCACCGTCTGGCCACGCTCGGCGGCCAGCGCCGCGATGCCGCGCCCATGCTCGTCATCAAGATTGATCACGGCGGTGCCACCCCTGGGCAAGACCCGGGTGAAAAGGCCGGTCTTGGCCGCGAGGTAGCTGTCGAAATCCGGATGGTAGTCGAGATGGTCCCGGGTGATGTTGGTAAAGGCGGCAGCCTTCAGCCGGACGCCGTCCAGCCGTGCCTGGTCCAGCCCGTGGCTGGACGCCTCCATGGCCGCATGGGTGACACCCGCGTCGGCCAACCGGCGCAGCAGCGCATGCAGGGTCAGCGGGTCGGGCGTGGTATGGGCCAGCGGCTCGACCACCGCGCCATCGACGCCAGTGGTGCCGATGTTGACGGCACTGCGGCCCAGTGCCTCCCACAGCTGGCGGGTGAAGCTCGCCACCGACGTCTTGCCGTTGGTCCCGGTCACCGCAACCATGCTCGCCGGCTGAGCCCCCCACCACCGGCCCGCCGCCAGCGCCAGTGCCCGCCGCGGGTCGGGCGCGACGATCACCGGCAACGGCAACGGCCCGCCGGCCTCGGCTTCGGCGATCGCGACGCCCTCGGCATCGGTCAGTACCGCCGCCGCCTCCATCCGCACGGCGTATCGAATGAACTCGGCCCCGTGGACGTTGCTACCCGGCAGCGCCGCGAAAAGGGTGCCCGGCTCGACCTTGCGGCTGTCGACCGCCAACCCGGTAATGCCACCCACCTGCGACCAGTCGCCGGCGCGGCCGGTGCCGACCAGCAGCCCCAACTCGTCCAGCGACCTCAGTCCTGCCTTGTCTGTATCGGCGGCCATCCGGCTGCCCCCGTCTAGCGGTTGACGACGCGCACGACCTCAGCCGCGCCGTCGGTGCCGCGCTCCTTATGCGACGGGCGCATGTTCATCAACGGGGCAATGCGGCGGATGACCTCGGCGGCGACCGGCACCGCCGTCCAGCCTGCAGTGCGCCGGTCCTCGCGGCCGCTGGTCTCGACCGGCTCGTCGAGGGCAACCACCAGCACGTATTGCGGGTCGCTGGCCGGGAAGATTCCGGCAAAGGTGGCGATGACCTTGTCGCTGTCATAGCCGCCGCGCGCATTCGGCTTCTCGGCGGTGCCGGTCTTGCCGCCAACCTCGTAGCCCTCCACCTCGGCCAGCGTGGCGGTGCCGCGGGTGACCACCTGCCGCAGCATCGAGCGCAGCACCTTCGAGGTCGCCTCGGACACCACCCGGTCGCCCTCGTCCGGCGTGGCGCCGGAATTCAGCAGCGTCGGCTCCACCCTCAGGCCGCCATTCACCAGGCTGGCATAGGCGGCGGCCAGATGGATTGGCGTCACCGCCATGCCATGGCCGTAGGCGATGGTCATGGTCGAGATCTCCGACCACTTCGCCGGCACCAGCGGCTTGGACCGGCCCGCCTCCGGCAGCTCCAGCGGGATCGGTTCCATCAGTCCCAACCGCGCCAGAAAGGCCTGCTGGGCCTCGGCACCTGCGGCGATGGCCAGTTTGGCACTGCCGATATTGGACGACTTCACGATCACGTCGGTAACACTGAGCTGCGGTCCGTAGTTGTGGAAGTCGCGAATGGTGAAGCGGCCCCAGCGCAGCGGACCCTTGGTATCGATCATCGTCGACGGACCGACGCGACCCGATTCCAGCGCCTCGGCCACGGTGAACAACTTGAAGGTGGAGCCCAGCTCATAGACGCCTTGGGCGGCGCGGTTGAACAGCGGACTGGCGGACGGATCGCCCGAGACCGGCGGTGCCGGGCGGGCGTTGGGGTCAAAGTCGGGCAGCGATGCCAGCGCAACGATCTGTCCGGTGCGCGCCTCCATCACCACGGCCGTGCCGCCCTTGGCGCGCATCAGCGCGATGCCGCCGGCCAGGACCCGCTCCACCGCCGCCTGCACCGACAAGTCGAGCGACAATTCCAGCGGCCGACCGTCCTCGCCGGGGTCGCGCAAGAAGTCGTCAAAGGACTTTTCGACCCCGGCTGTGCCGACGATCTCGGCCGCCAGCACGCCCTCACGGCCAAAGCCGGTACCACCAAGCACATGGGCGGCGATCTGACCGTTGGGATAAAGCCGGACCTCGCGCGGGCCGAACTGCAGCCCCGGCTCACCGAGATCGTGAACCGCCTGACGCTGCTCGGGCGAAAGCGTGCGGCGAATCCACAGGAACTTGCGGCCCGAGGTAAACTGCGCGAGCAACTTCGCCTCGTCCAGGTCGGGAAAGATCCTTGCCAGCCCGGCCGCCGCGGCCGCAGGCTCGACCATCTCCTGCGGCTGGGCATAAAGCGAGGCGGTGACAAGGTTGGTCGCCAGGACCTGGCCGTTGCGGTCGACGATATCGGCGCGCTGGGCGATGATCGGGGTGCCCACCTGGGCACCGCGCGGTTCCTCCGGCGGCGTCGACGCCAGAACCGCCATGCGCCCGACCACCGTGCCGAAGGCCATGAGGAACCCCATCGCCAGCAGCAGCAGCCGCGTCTCGGCGCGCTGCCGCTCGGCGCGAAGCCGTGCCCGCATGCGTTCGGCCCGTGCTTCCGCCTCGACCTTGTCGGGGTTTTCACCCTGAACGCGCGCGCTGATGATCCGCGCAAGCGGACGCAGCGGGCGACGCATCAGCGGAACGCCTCGTCTGTGGCGGGCGGCACGGCATTCATCGCCAGCAGCGCTTCGGCGATGGCATCTTCGAGGCTCGGCTCGGGGAAGGCCACCTCGGCGGCCTCGGCAAAGCTCGAGGGCTGCATCGGCATCAGCCGCAACTCGGCGAAGTGCTCCTCGGCAAGCTCGCGCAGTCGATCCGGCCGGTTGAGATAGGCCCATTCCGCACGCAGAACGCCCAGCGCCTCGCGTTCGCGAGCAATCGCGAACTGCAGGTCCGTGACCCGCTGCACGGCTTCGCGGGTGTCGTAGTTCACGCGATAGGCCCAGGTGGCGAACATCACCACCATGGCGCAGGCAAACAGAACAAGCGCTGATCTCATGACGCAACTCCCAGTTCCAGCGACAGATCGGGCAGGCCCAGCTCGGTGGTTGGCACCGGCATGGCCGGGGCATCGAGCCGTCGGGCGACACGCAGCCGCGCCGATCGGGCCCGCGGGTTGGCGGCAATCTCCGCCGCGTCCGGAGAGGCGGGGCGGGGCGGTGCCGCAAAGCCGGGCTCGGCGGTGACGCGCTCGGGCGCATAGCGGTTGGCCCGCGGCGCATTGCCCGAGCGGATCTGCATGAAGCGCTTGACGATCCGGTCCTCGAGCGAATGGAAGCTGACGACCGCCAGCACGCCGCCGGCCCTGAGCGCGCGTTCCGCGGCACAAAGCCCCCGGGCAAGCTCGCCGAGCTCGTCATTGACGGCGATCCGCAGTGCCTGAAAGCTGCGCGTGGCCGGGTGCGGCGTTCCGGGCTTGCCCCGCGGCACGATCCGCTCGATCAGCCTGCTCAGTTCCAGCGTTCGGGTAATCGGGCCCTCGCGACGAGCGTTGACGATGGCTCGCGCGATCCGCCTCGAGGCCCGCTCTTCGCCCAGTCGGAACAGGATATCGGCCAGCAGCGCCTCGGACGCACGGTTGACGATGTCGGCGGCAGTCGGTCCCGATTGCTCCATCCGCATGTCGAGCGGCCCGTCCCGCATGAAGGAAAAGCCGCGGTCGGGCTCATCGAGTTGCATCGACGAGACGCCGATATCGAGCACCACGCCATCCACCTGCGGTGCGCCTACGCCTGCCGCGATGTCGTCAAGGTCGCCGAACCGCCCGGCACACAGCGTCACGGCCGCGCCGGTCTCGGCGGCCCAGGTCTCGGCCCGGGCCAGGGCATCGGGGTCGCGGTCGATGGCGATGACCCGCGCCGCACCGGCCGCAAGCAGCGCCCTTGTATAACCGCCGGCGCCAAAGGTGCCGTCGATCCAGGTGCCCGTGACCGGCGCCACCGCAGCGATCAGCGCGTCGATCAGGACCGGGACATGGGGTATCGCCTCGGCCATGGCTCAGCCCTGCCCGGCAAGATTGAGAAGCTCCATCGGATCGGATACCTCCGAAAGCCCCTCGAACCATTCCTCGCCCTGCCCGCTCTGGGCCTCGAAGGTCTCAGGCGTCCAGATCTGGAAACGGTCCGACATGCCGGCGAAGACCGCCGTACCGTCCAGGCCCGCCGTCTCGCGGGCCACTGGCGGCAGCACGATCCGGCCCGAGCTGTCGATCGAGACATCCACCGAGCGCCGGAGCAGCGACATCTCCATGAACGTGCGCGCCTTGCCATAGGGCATGGCCGCGATCCGCCGCTCGATATTGCGCATCTCGGACATGGAATAGCAGTCCAGGCAGTGGTGCTGGCGGTACATGCCCCAGACCAGCACGAACGACGGCGGCTCGCCCTCGTTTCTTTCGGTATCGCCGGCTGCAACGATGCGGATGAATCGCGCCGGCACCGAGACCCGCCCCTTGGCGTCGATCCGGTTGAAGAACTCGCCCCGGAAACCGGTGCCTGCGTGTTCCTCGCGTTCCACGCGCTGTCTTCTCCTGCCTGCGCACGCGTTGCCGCCAGCGCCCAATGCCGCGCCCCGCCAGAAACAGAAAGCGGCCGTGCTGCCCCCGCCGCACGAGCCGCCTTCCGTCGTCCCAACTGGGCCTGGCCCGACTACGCCACTCTTTAAGTACTGCTCGTAATCCCGTGTCGGGCCTTTGTTTTTTGCGGAGGAGAGCGGGTGCCTGTAGAACCTGCGTTCTGGGTATTTGGGGTGTGTGGGGTGGGCTTTTCGCCCGGTGAGATCCCGCTCCCCTCCGTGGTTCACGTTATCTCACGAGGTGTTCAGCAAATCAAGCCATTCTTTGCCATTTCTTGGGAAACCTCGCCACTTCGAGACTCACACTTCATCAATACCTGGTACGTACGGCCGATGTCGTATATCCGTCATCGACAGGCACTAGATGTAGTTCGCATTGGTTAAGCAGACATGAATGCCGAGCGGCGACGGCTGTTGCCGTCCGGCCGCAGGCAGCCTCGATGCGGATGGATCAGCGCACCCGATCGCAAGTGGCGGCAGCGCACGCCGGGTCGCGGGCGCGTGAAACGTCGTGTACGGCTGAAACCGATTCGCCGGCCGACCGCGCGCCCGGTGCGGCGCGGCGCAAGACTGGCTACAGGGCGATCGGCTGCAGAACCTCGGGTTCGATCACATTGACGCCCGGCAGCCCGGCCTTCAGCACCGCGGCATCCTGCGCCAGCAGCGGGAAGGTGCGATAGTGGCACGGGATCACGGTCTTGAAGTCGAAATAGGTCCTCGCCGCGTAGGCCGCGCGCTTCATGTCCATGGTAAAGTGCCCGCCGGCGGAAAGGATACCGATCTCCGGGCCATGCAGGGCCTGGAACACGCCCATATCCGCCATGACGTCGGTGTCGCCCGAAAAATAGATCGTCCGCCCGCCATGCTCGATCATGAAACCCGCCTCGGCGCCGGCATAGACGATCCCGGGCGCGCCGCCGAGCGAGGAGGAGTGGGTGGCGTTCACCAGCGTCACATTGACATTGCCAAGCGCCACCGTGCCACCCTTGTTGAAGCCGACAATGGCGATGCCGTGCTCGCCCTTCCAATAGGTCATCAGGTCATAGGTGCCGGCCACGGGAATGCCCAACGCCTTGCCGATGGCAACCGCGTCCGCCGTGTGATCGCCATGCCCGTGCGAGATCAGCACATGGGTCGCGCCGGCAATCGCCTCTTCGCGCCTTTCGGCCGGAAACATCGGGTTGCCGGTCAGCCACGGATCTACCAGCAGCACCTGGTCTCCGATGGCGATGCGAAATCCCGAGTGGCCAAGCCAAGTGATTTCCATGTCCGTCTCTCCCTTGACGTTGGGGCCCCAAGCCCGTCATTTCGGCATGCGGGGAGAGGCTAGTGCGCTGGAACGAACCTGTCGATTTCTATTGCGAGCGGCTCGGCCCCGGCTTTGGTGCGGAACCGCTGAACGCGATTACCGGCCTCGGTTTTCTTGTGGCGGGGCTCATCGCGTTGCGTCACGCCCGGACCCGCTCCGACCAGTTCGCGGCGCTGGCGCTGGCTGGCGTCGGCATCGCTTCGACCCTGCACCACAGCGCTGCGCAGGTCTGGTCCTGGCAGACAGATGTCTGGGCGAATCGGCTCTATCTGGTGGCGCTCGGGGCCGTGGCCGCCCGGCGGCTGCGCGGCTCCGGCGTTGCGGCGGCGCTGGTCATCGGCCTTGCCTTTGCCGCCGCGCTCGAGGCGCTGCCGTCGCTCCGTCTCGTGCGCATCCTGCTCGGCCCTGCATCGGACCCGTTCACCCTGCTCTGCCTGCTCACGCTGCTCGTCGCCCTGTCGCAACGGCACCGGCGACCGGCGACCGCGCGCGGGCTTGCCGCAGCGGCCCTGGTACTCGCGGCGGGGCTGCCCTTTCGGTTCGGTGACGCGGCGGTCTGCAACGCCTTTCCGGCCGGTAGCCATTTCGCCTGGCATCTCTTCAACGCACTGGCCGCAGGGCTTATGCTGATTACCTTGGCGCGGCATCGCCGCTCTGCGCATCCTGTGCGGCGGGGGAACTAGGTGGACTGGCTGGCTCAGGTGGACAATTACTGCGAGCGCACCGGCCCCGGCTTCTGGGCCGAGCCGGTCAACGCCATCTCGAACCTGTCCTTCATCCTTGCCGCCCTCTTCGTCTGGGCACTGCTGGGCGGCAAGCGCGACCGGGCCGCGCGTGTGCTGGTGCTGATCCTGGTGGCGATCGGCATCGGTTCGTTCATCTTCCACACCATTGCCACCCGCTGGGCCGGGCTGGCCGATGTGATCCCGATCACCACCTTCATCCTGGTGTTCCTGTATTTCGCCGTTCGACGCTTTCTCGAGCTGCCGCTCTGGGCCGGGCTGGCCAGCGTCGGCCTGTTCTTTCCCTACAGCTATGTCGCCGAGGCGGCGGTGCAGAATAGCTTCGGGCCGCTGAACGGATCGGCCAACTACGTTCCGGTGGCGATCCTGATCGGGCTTTTCGGCCTGGCCATGCTCCCGCGCGAGCGCGATACCGGGCGCAACCTTCTGATCGGCGCCGGCCTGCTGGCCGTCTCGCTGGTCTTCCGCACAATCGACAACGGCGTGTGCACCGGCTTCCCGCTCGGCACCCATTTCGTCTGGCACATCCTCAACGGCGTCATGCTCGGCTGGATGATCATGACCCTGCACCACCACACGCCCATGCCCGGCCACGCGACGGGACCGCGCTACTAGCCCTGCCCTTGCACGCCCCCGCACTGGCCGGTATTGCACTGCCCGGCATCGCAGCGGACGGAATCCCCATGGCCATCGACACCAATACCGCCCGCCGGGTGGCGCATCTGGCCCGGATCCGGGTCGAGGAGGCAGACCTGCCGGCGCTTGCGGACGAACTCAGCGGCATCCTCGGCTTCATGGAGCAGCTCAACGAGGTCGACATCGACGGCGTCGAGCCGATGACCTCGGTCACCCCGATGCGACTGAAACGCCGCGTCGACGCGGTGACCGACGGCAACATCCGCGACAAGGTGCTCGCCAACGCACCCGATGCCCGCGACGGCTTCTTCGTGGTCCCCAAGGTGGTGGAATGAGCGCGCCCGACAACCTGACCATCGCCGCCGCCCGCGACGGGCTGCGCAGAGGCGACTACACCGCCGCCGAGCTTGCCGAGACCTATCTTGCTGCCGCCGAGGCGGCCAAGGGGCTGAACGCCTATTCCGCCCTGACCCCCCAGATCGCCCGCGAGCGTGCCGCAGCCGCCGACACCCGACTGAAGGCAGGCGACGCGCCGGCGCTCTGCGGCATCCCCCTCGGCATCAAGGACCTTTTCTGCACCGAAGAGGCGCCGACCCAGGCCGCGTCGAACATCCTCAAGGGCTTCGTGCCGCCCTACGAGTCGACCGTCAGCCAGAAGCTCCGGGATGCCGGCGCCGTGATGCTGGGCAAGCTCAACATGGACGAATTCGCCATGGGCTCGTCCAACGAGACGTCAGCCTATGGGCCTGCCGTCAGCCCTTGGCGGCGCAAGGGCTCAAACGTGGCGCTGACCCCGGGTGGTTCCTCGGGCGGCTCGGCCGCGGCCGTTGCGGCCGACATCTGCATCGCCGCCATCGGCACCGACACCGGCGGCTCGATCCGCCAGCCGGCAGCCTTCACCGGCATTGTCGGCATCAAGCCAACCTATGGCCGCTGCTCGCGCTGGGGCATCGTCGCCTTCGCCTCGTCGCTGGACCAGGCCGGCCCCATGGCCAAGACCGTGCGCGATGCCGCCATCATGCTCGGGGCCATGGCCGGGCCGGACCCCAAGGATTCCACCTCGGCCGAGATCGAGGTGCCCGATTTCGAGGCCGCCCTGACCGGCGACATCCGCGGCAAGGTCATCGGCATTCCCCGGGAATACCGCGTCGAGGGCATGCCGCCGGAAATCGAGAAACTTTGGCATGACGGCGCCGCCATGCTGAAGGATGCCGGTGCGAAGATCGTCGACATCAGCCTGCCGCATACGAAATACGCCCTGCCTGCCTACTACGTGATCGCCCCGGCCGAGGCGTCGTCCAACCTCGCCCGCTACGACGGCGTGCGCTACGGCCATCGCGCCAGGCTCGACCAGGGCGACGGCATTACCGAAATGTACGAAAAGACCCGCGCCGAGGGCTTCGGCCGCGAGGTCAAGCGCCGGGTGATGATCGGTGCCTATGTTCTGTCGGCCGGCTTCTACGACGCCTACTACGTGCGGGCGATGAAGGTCCGAACGCTGATCAAGCGCGATTTCGAACGCGCCTTCGCCGACGGCGTCGATGCGATCCTGACCCCGGCGACCCCCTCGGCGGCCTTCGGCATCGGCGAGATGGCCGATGCAAGCCCGATCGAGATGTATCTCAACGACGTCTTCACGGTGACCGTGAACCTTGCCGGGCTGCCCGGCGTGTCGGTGCCGGCGGGGCTTGACAGCCAGGGCCTGCCCCTGGGTCTGCAGCTTATCGGCCAACCCTGGGGCGAGGCAGAAATGCTCAATACCGCTTTTGCGCTGGAATCCGCCTGCGGATTTGCTGCAAGGCCGGAAAAATGGTGGTAACCTGCCGCCCGAGAACGACGTCAGATTGTTCTGGAGCAAGAACGGGCAGCGAAAAGATGCACCATCGCCTAGCGAAATCGGCCGCAGCGGCCGCCATCGTCCTGATCGCAGCCTGTTCCAACGAACCGGCGGGCGGGCGCGGCCCGTTCGACCCGGCGCCACCGCCGGTCTATTCCCCGGGACCGCGCGTCGTTGCCCCGCCCGAGGGCTCGGCACAGGCTTACCCGCCGCCGGCGCCGGTCTATACGACGCCGCAAGCCTCGGCGCAGGATCCGCTGGTCCGGGATGTCGAGACAGCGCTTGCCGGACGCACCGAAGGCACCGACGGTCCGCCGCCGCCGACCGTGTATGGCACGCCGCAAAGCGCCACCGGCATCGACCCCAACGACCAGTCGATTAACCTGGCCCTGACCCCCTACGACCAGCAGAAGCCGCAGCGCGACGCCGATGCCCGGCTGCTCGCCGAGGCACGATCCAAGCTGGTCATCGATGCGCCGCAGGCGGTGCCGCAGGTCGACCCCAACGCCAACGTCGTCGCCTTTGCCCGTTCGACGACCCACAATGTCGGCGACAAGGTCTACAAGCGCCCCCTGTTCAGAAGCCGCCAGCAATCGGCCAGCGTCTGCGGCCGGTTCAGCTCGGCCGACGAGGCGCAGCGGCAGTTCCTCGCCAATGGCGGACCGCAGGAGGACCGCTACAATCTCGATCCCGACGGCGACGGCTTCGCCTGCCGGTTCTCGCCCGAGACCTACCGCCAGCTTTCGTTCTGACGCACGCGTTCTGCGCCAGCCGAAAGCAGCCGCCTCGATACCTGGTTGCGCGTGAGGTTCAGACCTTCAGGTGACCGGCGCTTTGTCTGCCGTTCCGGCCGTCCACCATCTCGAATTCGATCGGCTGGTTTTCCTGCAGGCTCTTCAGCCCAGCTTCGTGAACCGCGGTGATGTGAACAAAGACGTCCTTGCCGCCGTCCTCGGGCTGGATGAATCCATAACCCTTTTCACTGTTGAACCACTTCACAGTGCCTTTGGCCATCGTGCATTGTCCTTCGATGCATACCGGCATGCCCCCCGGGGCCGGCTCCCGCCGTGGGTTAGGACTGATGGACTTGCCTTCACGGGAACTCTTTGGCCACCCAGCCCCGCGCCACGTCGTAGACAATACCGTGAATCGCCCGGAATTGATAGCGATATCGCCTGCGGCACCGGTGCCCGGGCCCAGCCCGAATGGGAAAAGCTGCCGTCAGTTCCCCGCTCAATCGGCCTGTGGACACTGGTATCCGGGTTGACGATACCTACCTCACGGGTGATCCTTGGACCGGACTATCCACTGGTCAGGGATTATCCGGGGGTTAGGGAGCGGGCGACGATGAGTGGACCGGCCTTGAAGGGCATTGCGGCCTTCGTGTTCCTGGCGATTGTCTTTCTGACCGGCCTCAGCGCTTTCGGGGCCGGCTTGTGATGGCTGCCGAACGCTTCGGCGGGCCGTACAGCCCCGATCCAAGGCCCGAACCCGGGGCCGGCCAGGCTGACGGCGGAGACGGCGCACCGCCCCTGCCCCGCTTTCGCAACCGGCGCGCCACTCGCGTCAACATTCTGGCCCGGCTGACCTTTTTCGCGCCATTGCCGCTGCTTCTGGCCGGCCTGGGCGAGATCGGCCAGGGCGATGCCATGGGCATGCTGGGCGAACTGGGCGGCTTCGCGCTCCTGATTCTGGCCGCGTGGCTCCTGAGCGAGGGGCTGAAGGCCGAGGATGCCTACGACGCGCGCAAGGTGGCGCGGCCACCCGCCTTTCCGCGCAAGATCGTGGCCGGCGTGGTGGCCGGCATCGGCGTTGCGCTGGCCTGTTCGCTCGGCGCCGGGCTGCCGATTCCGGCCGGCATTGTCTTTGGCGCCGTGGCCACCGCGGCCCACCTGTTGGGCTTCGGGCTCGATCCCATGCGCAAGAAGGGCCTCGAAGGCGTCGACGAATTCCAGTCCGACCGCGTCGCCCGCGCCATCGAGGGTGCCGAGGCCCTGGTTGCGGGGCTGCTCGACGCCTCGCAGCGGATTGGCGACCGCGGGCTGGAGGCCCGGGTCGAGCGCCTCGCCGCCCAGGCGCGCGAGGTGTTCCGGGTGGTCGAGGACGACCCCCGCGATCTGCCGCGGGCCCGAAAGTTCCTGACCGTCTACCTGATGGGGGCCCGCGACGCGACGGCCAAGTTCGCCGATCTATACAGCCGCAATCGTGACACGGGGGCCAGGACCGAATACGAGGCGCTGCTGGGCGATCTGGAAACCAGTTTCTCACAGCACCGCAAGGAGCTGCTGCTGGATGACCGCAGCGATCTTGACGTCGAGATCGAGGTGCTGCGCGAGCGACTTAACCGCGAAGGCCTGAAGGCCTAGGCAAAGAGGGAATTTCATGACCGAGGATGTCCGCACCCGCGCCCAGACCGCCTTGAAGGAGGTCGAGGCCGTCACCCAGGCGCTTCTGCCCGAGCCCAAGGGCGAGCTGATCGTTGTCGATCAGGCCGAGCCGGCCGAAAAGGCCGAGATCGATCGCCTGATGGGCGAACTCGACATGGGCAACACCCAGTCGATCATCCAGTTCGGATCCGCCGCACAATCCGAACTGCAGGAGATCAGCCAGGAAATGCTGACGGGCGTCCGCAGCAAGGATGTCGGCCCCGCCGGCGCCTCCTTGCGCGAGATGGTCGCCTCGATCCGCGGCTTTTCGGTCGACGAGCTCGACCCCAACCGCAAGCTCAGCTGGTGGGAGCGCCTGCTTGGCAAGGCCAAGCCGATCCACGAGTTCATGGCCCGCTACGAAAGCGTGCAGGGCCAGATCGACAAGATCACCAACGAACTGCTGACCCATGAGCACACGCTGCTCAAGGACGTGAAGTCGCTCGACAAGCTTTACGAGAAGACCCTCGCCTTCTACGACCAGCTCGCCCTCTACATCGCCGCCGGCGAGGAAAAACTGCGCCTGCTCGACGGCGCCGATATCCCGGCGATGGAAAAGGAGGTGCAGGCGGCGCCCGAGGATCAGGGGGTGATCAAGGCGCAGGAACTCAGGGACCTGCGCTCTGCCCGCGACGATCTGGAACGCCGGGTGCATGACCTG
>JBNKWA010000037.1:0-9807 GCA_050299555.1 Paracoccaceae bacterium
CACCACCACCACCTTTCGGGGCTTGTCCGAGCGGCCGGGATCGTGCGGGATCGCCGCCTCGCGCCCGGTGGCGGCGTTGTGGATGCACAGCGCCTCACCGCCCTCATAGATGCGGTCGAGGCAATAGGTGGCGCCGACGCAGGGCCGGATGCGATGCTCGCGCCCCTCGGCCACTTTCCGCACGATATGCGGATCGGCGATATGGGCCCGGGTCATCCCCACCATGTCGAGCTTGCCGGCGGCGATGGCGTGCCGCGCCGTGGCCACGTCCGAGATCTTCGCGGCATGGAAGATCGGGAACTTCGTCGCCTCGCGTACCTCGCCGGCAAAGTCGAGATGTGGCGCCGAGGCCATGCCGGCGATGGGGATCACCCGGGTCAGCGCCGCGTCGGTCTCCAGATGCCCGCGGATCAGGTTGATGAAGTCGAACCGGCCCGAGGCGGCGATGCGCCGGGCGATCTCGACCCCCTCCTCGCGCGACAATCCGGTCTCCCACATCTCGTCGGCGACCATGCGTATGCCGACGATGAAATCCGGCCCCACCGCGCCCCTGATCGCGTCGATCACCGTCCAGGTGAAGCGAAGGCGGTTGTCCAGGCTGCCGCCCCATTCGTCCTCGCGGCGATTTGTGGCGGGCGACCAGAACCCGTCCATCAGGTGGCCGTAGGCCTCAAGCTCGATCCCGTCGAGGCCCGCCGCCTGCATCCGCTGCGCGGCGGCGGCATAGTCGGTAACGATGCGCTCGATATCCCAGTCCTCGGCGGTCTTGGGGAACGACCGGTGCGCCGGCTCGCGGATCGGCGAGGGCGCCAGCACCGGCAGCCAGTCGGACTGGTTCCAGCTGGTCCGGCGGCCGAGATGGGTAAGCTGGATCATCACCGCCGCGCCATGCGCCTGGCAGTCCTCGGCCAGCCGCTTCAGCCACGGCACGATGGCGTCGTCATAGGCGTAAAGATTGCCGAACGCAGCCGGACTGTCGGGCGAGACCAGCGCCGAACCGGCGGTCATGGTCAGCGCGATGCCGCCCCTGGCCTTCTCGAGGTGGTACAGCCGATAGCGGTCCTTCGGCATTCCGTCCTCGGAATAGGCCGGCTCGTGCGCCGTCGACATGATCCGGTTCTTCAGCGTCAGGTGCTTCAGCCGGTAGGGTTGCAGCAGTGGGTCGTTGGACATGGGTTCTCACGCAGTCTGGTCTTGGCACTTGCCGTTTCGCCCGGGCCGATGGCAGCGACAGCCAGGCTAGTACCAGGCATCCGCCATCGCCGCCTTGCGCCGGGTGATGAAGTCGTTCAGGGCGTCCCGGATACCGTCATCCAGCGGCGGCGGCTCGAACTCGGCCAGCCGCTTCTTCCACAGCCGGTTGGCGCGGGCGGCGGCATCCTCCGACCCGCTCGTCGACCAGTTCTCATAGTTGTCGTTGTCCGCCGTCTCGCTGTCCCAGAACGCGGTCTCGTAGTGGCGCAGCGTGTGGGCGCAGCCGAAGAAATGGCCGCCCGGCCCGACCTCGCCGAAGGCATCCAGCGCCAGCTCTGCGTCGTCGACGTCGATGCCGCCAAGATAGCGGTGCAGCGCCCCGCACAGGTCGCAATCCAGCACGAACTTCTCGTAGGACATGGACAGCAGCCCGTCGAGAAAGCCCGCCGAATGCAGGATGAAGTTGGCGCCGCAATGGATCGCCGCCAGCATCGACATGGTGCCCTCGGTCGCCGCCTGGGCGTCGGGCAGCTTCGACGTGGTGAAGTTGCCCGAGCAGCGCAGCGGCAGACCCAGCCGCCGGGCAAGCTGGCCGACCACCATCGAGCCGATGGCGGGTTCCGGCGTGCCGAAGGTGGGCGAGCCCGAACGCAGCGACATCGACGACAGGAAGTTGCCGTAGACGACCGGCGCGCCGGGCCGCTCGAGCTGTGCCAGCGCGCAGCCCGCCATGGTTTCGGCATGGGCCTGGGCGATGGCGCCGGCGCTGGTCACCGGCCCCATGGCACCGCCGAGGATGAAGGGCACCACCACCGGGCACTGGTTGGCCCGGGCGTAGGCCCTCAGCGCCGTCGTCATCGTCGCATCCCAGACCAGCGGCGAGTTGACGTTGACGTTGCCCATGATCACGCAGTGCGCGTCGACGAAGTCGGCGCCGAACAGGATGCGCGCCATCTCGATCGAATCCTCGGCCCGGTCCTCGGCCGTCACCGAGCCCATGAACGGCCGGTCGCTGAGTTCGATATGCGCCATCACCATGTCGAGATGGCGCTTGTTCACCGGCAGGTCCACCGGCTCGCAGATGGTGCCGCCGGAATGGTGCAGCCATGGCGAGGACCGCGCCAGCATGACGAAGTTGCGGAAATCCGCGATGGTGCCATAGCGGCGCCCCTGGTCGAGGTCCATCACGAAGGGGCTGCCATAGGCGGGCGCGAAGACCACGCCGTCGCCGCCCACCTCGACGCTGTTGGCGGGGTTGCGCGCGTGCTGGGTGAATTGCCGTGGCGCCGTCTTCAGGACGTCCTGCAACAGCCCCGGTTCGAACCGCACCAGCGGGCCGTCGATGCGTGCGCCGGCCTTCCGCCAGTGCTCCAGCGCCACCGGGTCGCCGCGGAACTCGATCCCCACTTCGGCCAGGATGCGCTCGGCGGCACGTTCGATCCGCGCCAGGCCCTCTTCCGACATGATGTCATAGGTCGGGATGCGGCGGTGGATGAAAGGTACGCCCGGGCCCAATACGCCTTGGCTGCGCTCGGCCCGCCGTGCCGCCCGGCCCCCGCGATGTCTGACTTGCTGCGGCGTCTCGCCGGCCGCCTCGACCTGATCGGCAAACTCCATTGTCGGCCTCACCTCCGCGATGATGGGTTCAGGCTAAACGCTTCGCGGTGGCGGCCAATGCCTGAAAGCGGCGGCGCGGATGTCGCAAACCCACCAATGCCCAATGCCATCGAACGCCTTCGCCCGCGCCGCAGAATCGGCTAAGCCGGAGCTCTCGAACCCCAATGCGCCCCGGACCCGCCCATGGCCGACCCGCATCGCCTCACGCTATCGGCCGGCATTGCCTCGGTCTGCGTCGCCCTGACCCTGGTGGCGCTGAAGCTCTGGGCCTTCGCCGCCACCGGCTCGCTGGCGGTGGCAGCCTCGCTGACCGATTCGGCGGTCGACCTCTTCGCCTCCGCCGCGGGCCTCGCCGCCATTGTCTACGCCGCACGCCCGGCTGACGAGGACCATGCCTTCGGCCACAGCTCGGCCGAGGATCTGGCCGCCCTCGGTCAGGCGCTGCTGATCGCCGTCTCGGCGCTGGCCATTCTCTGGGGCGCCCTCAGCCGCATCGCCGGGCTGACGGAACCGGGCCTCGGGGCCGAACTGGCTGGCGTCGGCGTGATGGCCATCTCCATCGTCCTGACCGGTGGCCTGGTCCTGTGGCAGGGAAGGGTGGCGCGGCGGACCGGCAACAAGGTGGTCGCCGCCGACCGCATGCACTATCTGTCGGATCTGCTGCCCAATCTCGGCGCCATCGTGGCGCTCGTCGCCTCGCGCTTCTTCTCCCTGCCGGCGATCGATTCGCTGGTGGCGCTGGCGGCGGCGGCGGTCCTGCTGGTCGGTGCCTGGCGCATCGGCATCGGCGCCTGGAACGCGCTGATGGACCGGCGCGCCGACCCGGCCACGCTCGAGGCCATCAGCGATCTTGCCGCAAGCTGGCCCGGCATTCGCGGCTTTCACGATCTGAAAAGCCGCACCGCAGGGTCGCGCACCTTCATCCAGATCCATCTCGAGATCGACGGCAGCCTCAGCCTGCGAGAGGCCCATGACATCGGCAAGGGCTTCCGCCGCGCGGTTCTGGCCGCCCTGCCCGAGGCCGACGTCATCGTCCACAAGGACCCGGTCTGACCCGCCGTGCCGCACCCCCCTTGCCGTGGCGCGGCGAATACGCCACCTGTCGGTGACCCCGTCTTCCTTCGGAGAAGCCCATGCCGCTCAAGGCCGCCGTCCAGATGGACCCCATCGAGCCCATCGACATCGACGCCGATTCCACCTTCCGCCTGATGCTGGAGGCGCAGGAGCGCGGCCACACGCTGTTCTACTACCACCCAGACGCGCTGACCCTGGACGAAGGGCGGGTGATCG
Source organism: Paracoccaceae bacterium (assembly GCA_050299555.1). Lineage (GTDB taxonomy): Bacteria > Pseudomonadota > Alphaproteobacteria > Rhodobacterales > Rhodobacteraceae > JBNKWA01. The sequence continues at coordinate 4,102 of JBNKWA010000037.1, forward strand.
CCTCAGGCTGGCCGATCGAGGTCCGCCGCGAGAAGGGCAACCACTTCACGCTCGGCGACAGGCAGCGGATCGCGCTCGACGACATGGACGTGATCTGGCTGCGCCAGGACCCGCCCTTCGACATGGGCTACATCACCACCACCCACATGCTCGACCTCCTTCACCCCGGCACGCTGGTGGTCAACGACCCGTTCTGGGTGCGCAACTTTCCCGAAAAGCTGCTGGTGCTGCGGTTCCCGGACCTGACACCGCCGACCATGATCGCCCGCGACCTGGTGCAGTTGCGCGACTTCAAGCACCGCCACGGCGACATCATCCTCAAGCCGCTCTACGGCAATGGCGGCGCCGGCGTGTTTCGCCTCGACCCCGAGGACCGCAACCTCAACGCGCTGCACGAGCTCTTCGTCGGCATAAATCGCGAGCCGCTGATCGCGCAAAAATACCTCCCCGATGTGGTCGGCGGCGACAAGCGCATCATCCTTGTCGACGGCGAACCGGCCGGGGCGATCAACCGCGTGCCGGCCATCGGCGAGACCCGCTCCAACCTGCATGTGGGCGGCCGCGCCGAGCCCGCCGCCCTGACCGAGCGCGAGCGCGAGATCTGTGCCGCCATCGGCCCGCTCCTGCGCGAGAAGGGACAGGTCTTCGTCGGCATCGACGTCATCGGCGGCTGGCTGACCGAGATCAACGTCACCTCGCCCACCGGCATCCAGGAGCTGGAGCGCTTCGACGGCACCAATGCCGCCGGGCTGATCTGGGACGCGATCGAGCGGCGCCGGGCCGCCGCGCCAGGCGGATGAGCCTGCAGCTCTTCCTCCTCAATCTCGGCCTGCGCTGGACCGAGAAGCGCTACCTGCAGCGCGAGACCGATCCGGCGGCAGCGCGGGCGCGGCTCGACCGGCTGGCCGAGCGGGTCTTCGTCATGCCGCGCGAGGCACACTTCCAGCCCGACCGCCTGCGCGCCGAGGGCGCCGAGGTGCCGGTCCTCTGGGCCTCCGCCGGGCGTCCGGCGCGGCAGAGCGTGCTTCTCTACCTGCATGGCGGCGCCTATCTCCTCGGTTCTCCGGCAAGCCACCGCCGGCTCGCGGCGACACTGGCCGGCAGCGCCGGGATCCGCGCGGTGCTGCCCGACTACCGGCTGGCGCCCGAGCATCCCTTTCCGGCCGCCTATGACGACACGCTGACCGCCTACCGGGCGCTGCTCGAGGCCGGCTATGCCGCCGGGCGCATCGTGCTCGCCGGCGATTCCGCCGGCGGCGGGCTGGCGCTGGCTCTGATCGGCCGCCTGCGGGCCGAGGGCCTGCCGCGCCCGGCCTGCTGCCTCGCCTTCAGCCCGTGGACCGACCTGACCCTGTCAGGCGCCTCGCTGGCCGAGAACGCCCGTTCGGACGTGATGCTGCCGGTGGAGCGGATCACCGAGATCGCCGGCATGTATCTCGGCGACGCCGACCCGGCCGATCCGCGGGCCACGCCGCTGAACGGCGACTTCACCGCCGCGCCGCCGGTGCTGATCCAGGCCAGCCGCAGCGAGATCCTGCGCGACGACGCGCTGCGCATGGCGGCGGTGATCCAGGCTGCGGGCGGCGACGTGCAGCTGGAGCTCTGGCGCGACACGCCGCACGCCTGGCCGCTCTTTCACGGGCGGCTGCCCGAGGCGGACGCGGCGCTGGCCTCGGCGGCGCGCTTTCTCGCCCGCCATGCCCTGCCGGACAGCACTACCGCCGAGGAGCCCGGGGCGGCTGCATAGCCTGGGCCAACGCCTGACCATGCCCGCATTTGGACGGTTTTTGGGGCCCGAATCCGGCCGCTCCCGTGGCGTCCCCATGGGACAGGTAATAAGTAACTGATTTACATGGATAAAAGTGTTAACGCGCGTGGGGACAGTGGGGACACGGCCCGCGGACGGCTCGGCAGGCGCCCTTGGCGACGCTGGAATGCAGCGCTCAGGTCTGTCGGAGTCAGATCTGGAGTTCGGAGGCGGCGCGGCACTTCCAGCCCCACGTTCCGTCGCCGCCGAGCCTTGGAGGGCGACCGGGCCGAAACAAGCGGCCCTAGCGCCGGTCGCGGTGCGGCACTGTCAGGCGAATACCCTCGCTGTTCGCCCGGCGCGGCACTCCCTCGCCGAATACATCCAGCAGCCCAAGACCTGGACCGCCGACCATACCAGCCAGGCCAGTGCTCGTTCCCGCCTACGGCCACTTCCCTGACCAGAAGTCAGAAAATGCTTCCTTCAACGTGATGAAGCGCCCCCTAACCTTTTTAGCATAAATGTAGTTATGCCAGCACCATCCAAAAAAGCGCAATACAAATTTCAAGAACTATACTGTCAATGTAGGCAAACATTGATCAAAAACATGTAACACAAATTGCTCGCGTACAGCACCCGCAACCGCCAGCCACTCGACACGCGAGGGTCTGCGAAAAGGGCGGCAAAAAACACGAAAACTGAAACCAGGACAAAGACAACCCAAACCGCGAACTCATTGTGGTATCTAAAAATCAGGCAAGTCCATATAGTTATTACGCTGATTGTTGTGACGACCGGTGAAAGAATCAAAAGACGATCGCGCATCAGTACAACCCCCAGTGCTCGTACGGGTCATACGGGATCTGCCCCGCGCCCAAGTTCTCGCTCGTATCACTGGACGCCGGGGGCAGCGCAATGCCCGCATCTGACGAAGGCGGAAACAGGCCTCGATTCTCGTCCTCAAGTCGCCGCATGTAATCGTCGTTCTCCCTGTTCCGACGTCGTCTGTCCTCGTTTGCCGCTTCACTGTCGTCCAGAATACCAATCGCATTCAAAAGACCTCGCCCCGAGAGCCTGCCCCACGCTGTTCCCCCGGTGCTCCCTACAGGGGTCCGCCAGCCACGGCACGGTACCGTCAGGTGAATACCCTCTCTGGACACCTCACAATGCTACCGCAAGGCGCTCTTGCCACTTACGAATTCAACAACTGCAAGAATCCTGTTCATTACAACATTGACTCTATCCAAAAAGTCGTCTTTCGAATAAACCCTCTGCTCTAGAGTATCGAAAAACAGCGGGTCGATCACAATCCTTGGGCACGCCAAGCCGGAATATTTCAAATCGAGAAAGGATCTAATGGTACCACTCTTAACCATGCTGCCCATCACTACGAAGGTGTGCAGCCCGTCCTTTTCTGAAATGGTAAGCTCCAAGCAAAAATCATGGGTCGTCGGCCTAACTTCCACGTCGATACCATCCTCAAGAGCATTTTTCCAATCGGTAAACCAAGCTACAACGTCCCTCCTGGAATATGCTGGGCTGATATCTGAAAGTGTCGGCTCTTGCCGGACAATCCACCGATAAAATTCTTTTACGAGTTCGTGGTCGTAGGGATCGTGCGGTGGTTCAATGCAGTATGGATTTATGTTGTGCATATGTTTTTTGAAGTGCGAGTAGACCTCATCGGGATTTCTGTGGGTATGGGCTGAGAAGAGCCATACTTTCTCCCGCGTCGGTTGGTCCCAGAGTCCGTCGAACGGGGCCTGTCGTGCTGCGATTGCCGCGCGCAGCCAGCGCAGCATTTCCTCGCATCTTGGATCGAACTGCGTATTCACTTTTCACCAATCTCCCGTCGCTGTGCTTTGCTTGCGAGATGTGCTGGTCCTTCACTCCGTGTTGAAGTCATGAAAAATGCGGGTAAACAATCCCGTAACTTCCAGTCAAAATCCGATTGGCAATATCCGGCGGAGCCACCACTATGCCAATCTCCGAAGAGTAAAACTTCTCTGGAAGCTTGCCTACGTATTTCTGCTCTTCGTTTGGCTTCCAGATATACCACTCGCTGGAAATCTTCACGCTCGGATTGCCGTAGTCTGCGCTGTCGCGGAACGTAACGTCTATCCTACCGGGAACGGGTGCGTTGCCAATATTTTCCAAAGCGAAAAATTTCACTGCATTCCTGAGAAAGACATGTGAAAAAAACCTGACCTCACTATCGACGATTTGTTCCAACGGTGGTACCGCGCCTCTATCATAAACATCCGAGAAGGCCCGTATCACATAACTATCCAATTGCGTCCTATCATCGCAAATGTACTGCACGTACCCGACCTTTGCATCACCCAACGGCACCGAGAAGACATCGCCCAATTTAATTCTTATCCTTGCCATGAACGTCAAATCCCCAATCCCGGCCACCACTTCGGAGCGATCGAGTTGATCTGGTTGAGCAGTTGCCCGCCCTTGGGACCGCCGTACTGATTGATCAGTCGTTGTTCAAGGATCCTGGCAGCCTCTCGGCTGAGGTTGGCGGCACCGGCAACGCCGCGGTACTGCAGCGCGGCCTTGGCCACGCTGTTCGCGGCATGCTCTGCGGCACGGAGCCGAGATGATCGCGGTGGAGATAGCCGACCACGCCGTCCACCAGCCGCACGTCGGGGTGCACGTGCCAGATCACCTCCTCGCTGGCGGTGGCGAAGGCGAGAAGCTCCACCGGCCGAAGACAAGTCCCCGGGGCCAGGCGGTGACCCCGGTGGCGGCGGTTTTCTTCACGCGGGCGCCATCGGGGCCGTAGGTGAAGCTGGTGGTGCCGCCGCCGAGAGTGACGCCGAGCGGGCGGTTCTCGCCGTCATGGGTCATGACCTTGCCGCCCGCCCCGGCGAGCGTGTCGCCGCAGGCGCGCGGGGCCCGGCCTCAGGCGGCCCCGGCCACCGCCTTTGCCGCGCCGGAGCGCATCAGCCGATAGCTCGCCGCCTCGGCCACATGGGCGCGCCTGACCGGCTGCGAGCCCTCGAGATCGGCGATGGTGCGCGCCACCCTCAGGAGCCGGTGATAGCCGCGGGCGGTCAGCCGGTGGCGGTCGGCGATCCGGGCCAGCAGCGCCTCGGCCTCGTCATCGGTCTTCACCACCCGGTCGAGCAGGTCGCCCTCGGCATCGGCGTTCAGCGCCGCGCGCGGCTCCGAAGCATAGCGCTGCGCCTGGACCTGGCGCGCCGCCGCGACGCGCCCGGCGATGGCAGAGGAGGGCTCGCCCGCCGGCGCGGTGACCAGATCGGCCACCGAGACCGGCGGCACCTCGACGCGCAAGTCGAACCGGTCCATCAGCGGCCCGGAGATGCGCCCCAGATAGTCCTCGCCGCAGATCGGCGCCCGGCTGCAGGCGCGCCCGGCATCGGCGAGATAGCCGCACTTGCAGGGGTTGGCCGCCGCCACCAGCATGAACCGGCACGGGTAGCGGACATGGGCGTTGGCCCGGGCCACCACCACCTCGCCGGCCTCGACCGGCTGGCGCAGGGTCTCGAGCACCGGCCGGGGGAATTCCGGCAGCTCGTCGAGAAAGAGGACGCCGTTATGGGCGAGGCTGATCTCGCCCGGGCCGGCGCCGCGGCCGCCGCCGACCACCGCCGCCATGGATGCGGTATGGTGGGGCTCGCGGAACGGCCGGGCGCGGGAGATGCCGCCGTCCAGAAGCCCCGCCAGCGAATGGATCATCGAGGTTTCCAGCGTCTCGGCCGGCGACATCGGCGGCAGCAGACCCGGCAGCCGCGCCGCCAGCATCGACTTGCCCGAGCCGGGCGGGCCGACCATGAAGAGGTGATGCCGGCCGGCGGCGGCGATCTCCAGCGCCCGCTTGGCCCGCTCCTGCCCCTTGACGTCGCGCATGTCGCGCCCGGCGGGATCGGCGGCATGCTCGCCCGGCTGCGCCGGCGCCACCGGTCCGCGCCCGCTGAGATGCTGGG
>JBNKWA010000038.1:0-28674 GCA_050299555.1 Paracoccaceae bacterium
GTCGCCCTCGCGCCCGGCGGCGATCGCCGCCGCCACCGCGTCGGCCGCGTGGCGGCCCGAATGCATGGCGTTGTGGTTGCCCTTGATCCGCGGCACGTTGACCAGCCCGGCCGAGCAGCCCAAGAGCGCCCCACCCGGAAAGGCGACCTTGGGAATCGACTGCCAGCCGCCCTCGCTGATCGCCCGGGCGCCATAGGCGACGCGCTTGCCGCCCTCCAGCACCTTGGCGATCTCGGGATGGTGCTTGAAGCGCTGGAACTCCGCATAGGGGTAAAGGTACGGGTTGGCGTAGTTGAGGTGCACCACGAAGCCGATGAACACCTGGTTGTTCTCGGCATGGTACATGAACGACCCGCCGCCGGCGTTCCGACCCAGCGGCCAGCCCATGGTGTGGGTCACCTGCCCCGGGCGGTGGTTCTCGGGGCTGACCTCCCAGATCTCCTTCATGCCGAGGCCGTATTTCTGCGGCTCGGCATCGCGGGCGAGGTCGTATTTGGTGATCACCTGCTTGGACAGCGACCCGCGCACGCCCTCGGCCAAAAGCACGTACTTGCCGTGCAGCTCCATTCCCGGCTCATAGCTCGGCCCCGGGGTGCCGTCCTCGTTCAGCCCGAACTCGCCGGCGACGACGCCCATCAGCCGCCCGTCCTCGCCCCAGACCGGCGCCGAGGCGGCCATGCCGGGGAAGATCTCCACCCCCAGCGCCTCGGCCTGCTCGGCCAGCCAGCGGCAGACATTGCCCATCGAGACGATGTAGCAGCCATGGTTCGACATCAGCGGCGGCATCGGCCAGTTGGGGATGCGCAGGCTGCCTGCCGGGCCGAGCATCAGGAAACGGTCCTGGGTAACCTCGGTCTTGATCGGCGCCCCCTTGTCGCGCCAGTCGGGGATCAGCGCATCGAGGCCCGACGGGTCGAGCACCGCGCCCGACAGGATGTGCGCGCCCACCTCCGAGCCCTTTTCCAGCACCACGACCGCCAGGTCCGGGTCGATCTGCTTCAGCCGGATCGCCGCTGACAGCCCGGCCGGGCCGGCGCCGACGATCACCACGTCATAAGGCATCGATTCGCGGGCTGTTTCGGTCATCGCTCCCCCGATCGGCTGGGCGGCTGGGTGCCGCTGCGGATCAACGGGGCTTGCTAACCCAGCGGCTTCGGGCGGTCAACGTCGCGGGCGGGCAGGGCCGCGCAACTCAGATGCTGCCCAGCCCCAAGGCCAGCACCGCAAGCGTGCCCTGAACGGCGATCCCCACCTGCCACCGCAACTAAAAAGCCGCGCGTGCCCGGAGCCAGTCCCGCACTGGCCGGTGACCGGTGGTGCCTGCCCGATGGGGTGCCTGGTGCTGCGTCGCCACGCCCGATCCGAACCGCCTTGTGGCCCACCAGGCCAGTGCGACGCCCAGGATCGAGACATAGCCATCCAGGGCGTAATGCAGCCCGGTGTAGACCGACAGGAACTGCACCGCGGCGCACCACAAGGCCGCGGGCACAGCCAGCCAGCGCGCCCGGTCGAAGCAATAGAAGGCTGCCAGGGCGGCAATTGCCACATGCACGCTGGGGAAGGCCGAGATGCCATAGCCGAAGCCGCGCATGTTCGTCACATAGCCGGTCCAGAGGTCGTTCTGGATGGCGCCGAGTTGGCTGCGGGTGACGCCGCTGGCGTCGAGCTGGGCCATCATCTCGGCGAAACGCGCACCGCCCAGCAGGCGGTCGTAGAACACCGGTCCGACCGAAGCGCCTGCCATGGCCGCCAGGTTGCCGAGGCCGAGCCAGCAGAAGAAGAACAACAGCAGATAACGGCCGATGCGGGGCCCGTCATCGTCGAACAGCGCCAGAAGCAGCGGAAACAGCGCCGCCGGAATGATCCAGATCTGGTAGTAGATCAGGTGCGTGGTGGCCGGATCGACCGGACCGGGCAGCCGGTGCGCCAGCAGCCAGGGGTCGATGCCGCCCTGCAGCACTCGGTCGGTCCAGGCCAGCGCCGGATCGGCCCAGAAGGGCACGATGTCCGGAATGCCTGTCTTGATGATCAGAAACGCGTGGTGGAACATGCTCAGCCCCACCAGGGCCAGCGCCGCGACCTTGAGCCTGTCGATCAGCGGTGTGCGCCCGAGCCAGTGATACAGCAGCGCCAGGGGTACCAGCAGCGGCACCAGGTTGACGATGCCCGGCACCGACATCGGGACCCGTGTCAGGCGCTCGTACAGCGTGGCCGCTCCCGCGTCCTGAAACACGACGGCCACGAACGCCGCAGCCAATAGATACAAGCACGAGGCAACGGCGAACCGCCGCATCGCCGCGATCGCTTCCAATCCCTCTCGCGCACCGGCGGCGCCCTGTCGGCGATCCGCCTCCGCGCGCCAACTTGCGCGTCCGCTTCTTGACAATTGCCATTCAAGCTATAATGCGGTCGGGTTCTCCCGACATGCGCAGACAGACTAGGGCCAGATCCCGCGATGGACAAGATACCCTTGACGAAGGCCGGATTCACCCGGCTCGACGCCGAACTGAAAAAGCTGAAGTCCAAGGACCGCCCGGCGGTGATCCGGGCGATTGCCGAGGCGCGCGAGCATGGCGACCTCAGCGAGAACGCCGAGTATCACGCCGCCCGCGAGCAGCAGAGCCACATCGAGGGTCGCATCCGCGAGCTCGAGGCGCTGATGGCGCGGGCCGACGTGATCGACACCTCGCGGCTCTCGGGCACCGTCAAGTTCGGCGCCACCGTGACCCTGGTGGACGAGGACACCGACGAGGAGAAGACCTATCAGCTCGTCGGCGAGTACGAGGCCAGCGTCGAGGCCGGACGGCTCAACATCGCCTCGCCGCTGGCCCGTGCGCTGATCGGCAAGGAAGAGGGCGATTCCATCGACGTGCCGACCCCGGGCGGCGGCAAGAGCTACGAGATCCTGAACATCCGCTACCTCTGAGGCGGCTCAGACGGCCAGCCTGGCGCCGTGCCAGATCCGCGCCAGCAGGGCCAGCAGCGCCAGCGCCACCAGCGCCATCCCGGCGCCAATGCCGTAGGTGAGCCCGCCCCAGTGCGGATAGGTCAGCGCCGACAGGCCGATGGTCAGCGCCATCAGGCCGCCGGCGAAAAGCCCTGCCACCGCACCCTGGGCGGTGCCGCCATAGCGGTCCGGCACCGCCGCGGCGATGAACGCCATCATGCCCAGGTGGCCGATGGTGAACGTCACCGCATGGGTGGCCTGCAACAGCCACAGCGCCGGCCCCAGCGGATCGGTCATCATCGCCGCCCAGCGCAGAACCGACACCGCCGTCGCCAGCACCACCGCCCCGATGGCTCCGAGGCGTTCCACCAGTCGCGCACCGATGGTCGCCATCATCACGATCTCGGCCAGGACGCCCAGCGCCCACAGGGCGCCGATGGTGCCCTCGTCCAGGCCCAGCGCCCGCCAGTGGATCGAGGCATAGGCAAGATAGACCCCGCCGCTGGCCATATAGGCGGCCATGGCCAGGGCGAACACCAGAAAGACCGGATTGCCCACCAGCCGCCCGATCTCGGCCAGGCTCGGCGGTGGCCCCCCCGCATCGGTGCCGCCGCCCGGGTGGTCGCGGCCCAGAAGCCCGGCACCGGCCAGGAACACCACGATCCAGAACAGCGCCGCATTAGCGCCGTAACGTGCCACCATCGCCCCGCAGACGAGATTGGCGACCAGGAACGCCAGCGATCCCACCGACCGGGGCAGGGCGTAACCGAAGCGGTAGCGCTGCGCCGCGCCGACACCCAGCGCCTCGCCAAGCGGCGCCAGCCCCGCCAGCACCGCCGCCGTCAGAACCGTCGCAGCCATCAGCACCACGGTCTGCCCGATCATCAGATGCGCCAGGAACAGCGCCGCGCCGGCCAGCCCCAGCAGAAAGGTCATCCGCCGCCGCATGCCCAGCCGGTCGGCCAGGGCCGGGAACGCCAGCCCGGTCACCACCCGCATCGCCATCCCGATCATGGTGAACAGCCCGACCTCGCCGGCGCTAAGCCCCCAGTCCTGCAGCCACACCGGCCAGAACGGCCCATAGGCGCCGATGGCGCCATAGAACGCGGCATAGAAAAGCGCGGTATGCAGGCGCGGCGACAACAAGGCAGATACCCGGATGACAGGGGGTGTCAGAGGCCGAACGCAGTGTAAGGCAGGTAGCGCACCGGATGCCCGGGCGCAATCTCGGCGGCCGCCTCGGGCAGCTCCACCAGCCCCTCGGCCCAGGCCAGGCCCGAAATGCGCCCCGAGCCCTCCGAGCGGAACACCTCGGCCCCACCCTCGGGCGTCAGCCGGGCGCGCAGGTATTCCCGGCGCCCCGCCTTCTTGGCCTTGGAGAACGCCGCCGGCACGGTGAAGCCCACCGGCTCGCGCCAGCCCGCGCCGGCCATGGCGAAAAGCGCCGGCCGGGCAAAGATCAGCGCGCAGACGAACGCCGCCACCGGGTTGCCCGGCAGGCCGAACAGCGGCGTCTGCCGCCAGAAGCCCAGTGCCAGCGGCCGCCCCGGCTTGACCGCGATGCGCCAGCTCGTCACCCGCCCCCGCGCCGCCAGGATCCGCGACAGATGGTCCTCGTCCCCGGCCGATGCGCCGCCCGAGGTCAGGACCGCATCCGCCGCCTCCGCGCCCCGGTCCAGCGCCCGGGCCAGCACCGCTTCCTCGTCCGCCGCATGGCCAAGGTCCACCGGCACCATGCCCCAGCGGGCGATCAGGTCCAGCAGCATCGGCCGGTTGGCGTCCCAGATCTGGTGCGGCGCTGCGGGCCCCTCGGCGATCACCTCGTCGCCGGTCGAGAGCACGCCCACCCTGAGCGGCCGCCGCACCGCCACCTCGGCAACCCCGGTCGCCGCCAGAAGCGCCAGGTCGGGCGGCCGCAGCACATGGCCCGCCGGCAGGAGAGGCACGCCCGCATCCACATCCTCGCCGGCGCGGCGGGTATTGGCGCCCTTCTTCAGCCCGCGGCCGAAGGCGACATGCCCCCCCGCAACGGTTGCGTCCTCGTCCAGCAGCACCGTGTCGACGCCCGGCGGCAGGATCGCCCCGGTCAGGATGCGGATCGCGCGCCCGACCGGCACCTCGCCCGCGAACGGCCCGCCGGCAGCGGCGCGGCCCTCCATGACCGGCAGCCGGTACGGGCCATCGCCGGCAAGTGCCGCATGGGCGAACCCCCAGCCATCCACCGCCGAATTGGCGGTCGGCGGATTGGCGCGCTGCGCCACGGGCAACGCGGCCAGTATGCGCCCCGATGCCCCGCCGACGCGGACCGTCTCGACCTCGGTCACGCAGGTGATGCTCTTCTCAAGCCGCGTCAGCGCGGTCTGCACCGGCACCCAGTCCACCCCCGGCGGCAGCGCAAAGCAGTCGTTCCTCAGCACCGGCGCCGCGGCCAGCGCCGGACTTGTCCCGCCGCCCGGCAACACGCCCAGGATCCAGCCTTCCTCGGGCGCCTCGACCGCCAGCATCTCGGCCAGCGCATCGTCCGGCAGCGCCGCCAGCCGCTCGGCCACCACGCGCACCTGCTCGCGGTCCGGGATCGGGTCCGAGGTGCTCCGGGGCGGGACGATCAGCGAGGGCCAGATTTCCACCAGCGCGACGGGCTTGTCCAAGGGCTCGAACGGCCACACCGCCACCTGCCCGGCAAAGCGCCGCCTGAGCCGCGCCAGCACCGGCAGCCCGGTCAGCACCTGAGAGCCGACCGCACCGGCGCCGGCCAGCTGCCAGCAGGTAAAGGCGCCGTCGGCCAGTGCCTCCACCGCGCGCCGCTCGGCAAGGCGCGGATCGCGCCCGGCCTTCTGCCGCGCCAACCCCGGCACCTCGCGCTTCAGCCCGTTGCCCCAGAACGGCCCGCGCCCGCCGGTCAGCGCCAGGTTGATCTCGCCGGCCAGGTCGAAGCGATTGTTCTGTGTGGGGGAATCCTCGATCCTGGAGTCCAGCCAGTCCCACAGCCGCAGCGGATCGGCAGCGCCGCAGACCGCCGCGGCAAAGCCCGCAGGATAGCCGAAGGGAAAGTCGAAGCCGACCATCACCCGCCGTCCGGCGGCCAGTTCCTGGGCGATCGCCGCCTCCAGCGCCGCTTCGGCGACCTGACGGTTGCGCAGATAGACCGGCTCGCTGCCGGCCGATGCCAGCCAGATCGCATCCTTCTTCGGCGCCGCCCCGGTGTCGTTCCCGCCCGACCAGTCCACCATGATGAAACGGTCGAACATCGCTACAGGCCCATTTCGCCCCTGATGAAGGCGGCGATCCCGTCGATGTCGTCGCGGGCATAAAGCGGCACGGTGATCCCCGACACCGCGGCGTCGGTGGCCAGCGCCCGGACGGTCGAGTTGCCGGCTGCAATCGGCGGCCGGCCGCGGGCGTCGTCGTAGACCTCGATCTTCGGGTGTGGACCGGCCTTGTGCCCTTCGACCAGCACCAGATCGGCCGGCGACAGCCGCGCCAGCAGGTCATCCAGTGTCGGCTCGCCTTCTTCGGGCAACAGCCTGTGCACCAGCGCCCAGCGCTGGCCGTTCGACACCAGCACCTCGGCGGCGCCGGCGGCCCAGTGGCGATAGCTGTCCTTGCCCGGCCGGTCGAGCTCGAGATTGTGATGCGCGCGCTTGATGGTGGCCAGCCGCAGGCCGTCGGCGGCAAACCGGCCGATCAGCCGTTCGATCAGCGTGGTCTTGCCGGCATTCCGCCAGCCGGTGACGCCAAAGACCTTCATGATTCCACCAGTCCGGGCGCCATGGCTCGCGCCGCAGCGAGGTCCTCCGGCGTGTTGACGTTGAAGAACGGGTCGACTTCGTCCACCGCAAACACCGCCGTTGCGGCGCCGTGGCGGTCGGTCCACTGGACAACCTTGCGGACACCCTCGGCCAGGGCACCGCGCAGATCGTCGCGCAGCGCCACCGGCCACAGGCCGAAGGTCGGGTGGCGCGCCGCCCCCCGTTCCGGATCGCGTTTCGGGTCGCTTTCCGGGTTAGGTGTGCCGGCAAGGGCGATGGGCAGGCCCTCGGCCTCGGCCGCCGACTGCAGCCGCGCCACCAGATCGCGTGGCAGAAAGGGCGTATCCCCCGCGGCGGTGACGATCCACGCCGCGCCCTGCTCCGCCGCCCAGTCGAGCCCTGAAAGCACCCCCGCCAGCGGGCCGGGATGGCCCTCGACCGTGTCGGCGATCACCGGCAGGCCAAACTCCTTCAGTCGTGCCGGATCGCCGTTGGCGTTGATCGCCAGCCCTCCGGTCTGCGGGGCCAGCCGTTCGATCACATGGGCCAGGATCGGCCGGTCCCCGAGGCTCAGCAGGCCCTTGTCGCCACCGCCCATCCGGGTGGCACGACCGCCGGCCAGGATGACGCCGAGCGGGGCGGTCATGCGGCGTGCCTCCGGCCTTCGACCGTCTGCCCCAGGGCCCCGCCGGAAAGCGGCAACCGCGCGGCAAGGATCACGCGCCGGATCGCGGCCTCCGGGTGCCCGCCTTCAGCCGACACTCCGCCATTCCTCGATGCGCTTGGCGACCTCGGCCGTCTCCATGCCGTCCACAGCGCCCGACGGCACCGGGATGAAGTCGCGGTTGTCCAGCCTCAGCCCCAGGCCCAGCGGCGTCTCGATCACGCCCGAGACCGACGCCCAGCGGATCTGCTCGGCCCGCCCCGGCGCATCGGTGCTGATGCCGCCCGAGCCGATCTCCACCACCACCGGCCCGGCCCGATAGGCGGTCCCCTCGCGGTCGCGCTGGGCGACCAGGTCGCGATACTGCGAGACGAAGATCACCACCAGATAGGCGCCCGCCAGCCCCAGCGTGATGCCGGCCCAGAGGACCGCCGCGACCGTCACCGGCAGGCCCGGGTCGATGGCCGCGAAATACGGATCGTAGTGCCGCAGCACCAGCCGGGTGACGAAATAGAGCACGACCAGAAGGACCGCGATCGCCACCATCTCGCTCAGCGACCGCCACTGCCCGTGCACCTGCTTGCCGATCCGCTGCACGACCACGTCGCCCGGATCGTAACTGTACCTCAGGGTCACTTCCGCCTCACTCCTCTTGCCCACCCGCCCGCAGGCCGCGCTTGCCGGCATCCTCCGGCACCGCCTCGATATCGGCGTCATAGACCAGCCTTCTGGCACCACTGAGGCAGAGGAAGCGCTGGCCGCGCATCCGGCCGATCAGCGTCAGGTCCACCTGCCGCGCGATCTCCGCCCCCCAGGCGGTAAAGCCCGACCGCGAAGCCAGCACCGGAATTCCCATCAGGGCCGTCTTGATCACCATCTCCGAGGTCAGCCTGCCGGTGGTATAGAGAATCTTGTCCGCTGCCGATACACCCTCCAGCAGCATCAGCCCGGCGATCTTGTCGACCGCATTGTGGCGGCCCACATCCTCCATGTAGACCAGCGGCCGGTCGCCCTGGTACAGCACCGTGCCGTGGATCGCGCCGGCCTCCAGATACAGGCTCGGCATGGTGTTGATCGCCTGCGCCAGCCGGTAGAGGTCCGAAACCCTGACCGTCGCGTCGGGCAGCGCCAGCCCCTCCAGCCCCTCCATCATGTCGCCGAAGACGGTGCCGACCGCACAGCCCGAGGTGCGGGTCTTCTTCTTCAGCTTCTCCTCGTAGTCGGTCTGCCGCTCGGTCCTGACCACGACCGTCGCGGTCTCGTCGTCATGATCGATCCCGGTGATGCGGTCGTCGGCCCGCAGCATCCCCTGGTTCTTCAGGTACCCCGCCGCCAGATATCCCGGATAGTCGCCGATGGTCATGGCGGTGACGATCTCCTGGCTGTTGAGGTAGATCGTCAGCGGCCGTTCCTCGACCACGCTGATGTGCTGGGTCCGGCCGCGCTGGTCGAGGGCCTCCACCGCGCGGGTCAGGCGCGGATCGGCAGGATCGGGGCGGATCGTCGGTGCGTCGTTCATCGTCGCGGCTAACCCATGGCTCGGCGGCAACACAACACCGACGGGCGGCAAAGACAACCGCGCCGATCAGCTGCCCAGCGGCAGCGCCGTGGTGTTGCACACCGTCCTCAGCGCAAACGAGGAATGCATCTGCACCACGCCGGGCAGGCGGGCAAGATACTGGCGGTGGATGCGGGCGAAATCGTCGGTATCGGCCGCCGCGATCTTCATCAGGTAATCCGCCGTGCCGGCCATCAGGTGGCATTCCAGCACGTCCGGAATGCGCGCCACCGCCTTTTCGAAGGCTTCCAGCAGGTCCTCGGACTGGCTCGACAGGGTGATCTCCACGAACACCGTCGCCCGGCGATCAACCTTGCGTGGGTCCAGAAGTGCGACATAGCCGGCGATGATCCCCGCCTCCTCCAGCCGGCGCACCCGGCGGTGACAGGCCGAGGCCGACAGATGCGCCCGCTCGGCCAGCTCGGCATTGGCGATGCGGCCGTCGCGCTGCAGCGTTTCGAGGATTCTGAGGTCGATCGAATCGAGGTCCGACATTGGTGGATAATTGCACAAAAACGTTCGAAAGTCGAAGATACTTCGATAAATTCGGCACTGCACAACAGATATTTGCCGCCATCTTCTGTCGACCCGGTGCCATGCTTGCGTCGAGAGCGGAAGGAGCACGTGCTATGCTGATCGGCTGCCCCAAGGAAGTGAAGAACCAGGAATACCGGGTCGGCCTGACCCCCGCGGCCGCGGCCGAGGCGGTGGCCGCCGGGCACAAGGTGCTGGTTGAGACCGGCGCCGGTGCCGGCGCCGGGTTTCCCGATGCCGACTACACCGCCGCCGGCGCCGCGATCGCCGCCACGGCGCAAGAGGTCTTCGACAATGCCGAAATGATCGTGAAGGTGAAGGAGCCGCAGGCCGCCGAACGCGCCATGCTGCGCCAGGGGCAGGTGCTTTTCACCTATCTCCACCTGGCGCCGGATCCCGACCAGACCCATGACCTGCTGAATTCCGGCGTGACCGCCATCGCTTACGAGACGGTGACCGACCGAAGCGGTGCCCTGCCGCTCTTGGCGCCGATGTCCGAGGTTGCCGGCAAGCTGGCGCCGCAGATGGGCGCCTGGGCGCTGCAAAAGGCCAATGGCGGCCGCGGCGTGCTGATGGGCGGCGTTCCCGGTGTCGCCCCGGCCCGGGTGGTGGTGATCGGCGGCGGCGTCGTCGGCACCCATGCGGCGCGGGTCGCGGCCGGTATGGGCGCGCGGGTGACGGTGCTCGACCGCTCGCTGCCACGGCTGCGCTATCTCGACGATGTCTTCGGCACCACCTTCGCCACCCGCTACGCCTCAAGGGCCGCGACCGCCGAACTGGTGGCCGAGGCCGACATGGTCATTGGCGCGGTGCTGATCCCTGGTGCCGCGGCGCCCAAGCTGGTCAGCCGGGCGCAGCTCGCCACCATGCAGCCCGGCGCGGTGGTGGTGGATGTGGCCATCGACCAGGGCGGCTGCTTCGAGACCAGCCACGCCACCACCCATGACGATCCGATCTACGAGGTCGACGGCATCGTGCATTATTGCGTCGCCAACATGCCGGGAGCCGTGGCGCGCACCTCCACCATCGCGCTCGGCAATGCCACGCTGCCGTTCATGATGGCACTGGCGGACAAGGGCTGGCGCCGCGCCTGCGAAGAGGACGAGCATCTGCTGGCCGGGCTCAACACCCATGCCGGGCACTTGACCTGCGCACCGGTGGGTATAGCGCTCGGCATCGACGTGCTGAGCCCGCGCCTGGCGCTGAGGAAGTAGCACTATGGCCGCGTCCGCGCCCCGTCCCCAGCCGCGTTAACACTTTTATTGTGTAAAATCAGGTAGTTGACACGCCGTCCCCGTGGGGACATCTGCCCAGGGGCAACCCGGTCGCGCCGGGGCCGCTCCCCTCCGACCCGTCCTCGCGCCCCTTGGGGCGCGATTGGCCTGTTCCGGTGTCCCCAGACCGTCCCCACGGGAAATGACGCGAAATCAGGGCCTTGACCCCCGTCCCCATGGGGACGCCCTGCTGGGGGCTAACCCATCGCTCCCCGGGCCGCTTTCCTCGCGCCCCGGCCGCTATTGGCCTGTTCCCGGCGTCCCCGCACCGTCCCCACCGGAAATGGCGTGAAATCAGCGCCTTGACCCCCCGTCCCCATGGGGACGCTCGAGTCCGCGGGTCGGGCAGCCATGGGGCCCGCGCTTGGACGGGCCCCGGTGCCTGGATCAGGCCCTCTTGCTCAGCAGGTCGCGGATCTCGGTCAGAAGATCGGCCTCGCTGGGGCCGGCCGGCGCTTCCTCGGGTTCTTCCTTCTTGGGCATCATCCGGTTCAGCGACTTGACCAGCAGGAACACCACCCAGGCGATGATGATGAACTTGATGACCGCGTTGACGAAATTCCCGACCATGAACTGGGCGTCACCCAGTCCGAAACTGATTCCGCCGAAGTCCACGCCGCCGATGAACAGTCCGATCAGCGGGTTGACCAGGTCGTCCACGAGCGAGGTCACGATGGCCGTGAACGCCGCGCCCATGATGATACCGACAGCCATGTCCATGACATTGCCGCGGGCGATGAATTCCTTGAATTCCTTCAGCATTGGATCCCTCATCCCTTTCCATCGGGCGTGAAAGCCCCGGATTTTGCGGCGCTGAGTTTACGGCCCACGCCATGGGTGGAACAGGGGGAAAAGTCGTTCCGGAACGTCACCGATCAGCGTCCCGGGAACGCTGGTGCAAATCGGTCACATGCCACCGATGACATGTGACGGGATGGCGGCCTCAGTTCAGCAGGAACTCGCCATCGACCTTTCGCCACTCGCCCGGCTTGATCAGCTTGCGGTGTACGTAGCGGACCGAATGCAGCGGCCCTTCCAACTCGCGTTCCCAGTAGTCGAGGAACCCCTTGAGCTTGGGGAATTCCGGCGCGAGGTCGTAGTCCTGCCATACGAAGATCTGCAGGACCGAACGGAAATCCGGCAACCGGTAGGTGATCTCCGCCGTTGTCAGCCCGTGGCCCGAGAGCATCAGCTCGGTTTCGGAGCCAGGCTTTGCCTGTGACATCATGACCAAATCCTTCGGCAACTCGATGCGCAACAGCAGCATGCTGCCAAAGGACTCGCGGTGCGGCAACGGATTTTTCGCACAGAATCATTACAAATCAGAGTGTTAGCAGCGGACCGAAAAGAGTGCTGCCGACGCGCTGCGGAACCTATCGGCGCAGCGCTCCGCCGGTGGCCTTCTCAACCGCCGCAACTATGCGGGTCGAGGCCGCTTCGATCTCGGCCTCGGTCAGCGTCGCTTTCTGCGGCTGCAGGCGGACCGCGATGGCCACCGATTTCTTGCCGGCGCCCATCTGATCCTCCGCCTTGGGGCCGGCGAATACGTCGAACACGCTAACCTCGCTCACCAGAGCCTTGTCGGCACCCTGGGCTGCCTTGACCAGCGTTTCGGTCTCGAGTCCTGCATCGACGACGAAGGCGAAGTCGCGATCCACCGGCTGCAAATCCGAGAAGGTCAGCGCCGAACGAGTCGTGCCGCGCCGCCTGGCCGGGGGCAGCGCGCCGGGGTAGATCACAAAGGCGACAGCAGGCCCCTTGACGTCGAAGGCACGCAGGATCCTTGGGTGCAGTTCGCCAAACGTCGCAAGCACGGTCTTCGGCCCAAGTGACAGCACCGCGGAGCGGCCGGGGTGGAACCATGCCGGCGCCTTGCGCTGTGCCATCAGCTTCGCCGGCGCGCCCAAGGCCGACAGTGCCGCCTCGGCATCTGCACGGGCGTCGTACAGGTCAACGGGCCTCCGGCTGCCATAAGGGTCGCGTGGTGCCGCCATGCCGGTGAGCAGACCCGTCAGCTGCACGGCTTCCTCGCCCGGCTCGCCGCCTGGAAATACCGGCCCGATTTCGAACAGCGCGAGATCCGCGAAACCTCGTGCCTGATTGCGCGCTGCCGCCGCCAGAAGCCCCGGCAGAAGGTCGGGCCGCAGGTGGCTCATTTCGCTGGAAATCGGGTTGGCGATGCGCGTCGCGTCATGGCCGCCCTGGAACAACGCCGCTTCGCCCGCAGGGATGAAGCTGTAGGTGACGCATTCGTTGTAGCCGAGCGCCGCAACGCTTCGCCGCACCGCCTGTTCACGCCTTTGCGCCTCGGTCAGCACCGGCCGCGCCACGCCTGCGGGCCGCGCCATCGGCTGACCAACGAGCTTGGTCATCGAAGCGACGCGGGCCACTTCCTCCACCAGATCCGCCTCGCCCTTGACGTCTGGGCGCCACGAGGGCACCGCCACCTGGCTGACGGGCTTGTCGTCAGCCACGGCAAAGCCGAGCGCGGTCAGGATGCGCCGTTGCTCGGGCGCCGGAATGTCCATGCCGACGAGGCTCTGCACGCGGCCGGTATCGAGCCGGTAGCTGCGCGCAGTGTCAGGTACGGCGCCGGCGATGACCACCGCCGATGCCTCGCCGCCACAGAAATCCAGAATCATCCGGGTGGCCATCTCCAGCCCCGGCAGGCAGAAAGCCGGATCGACGCCGCGCTCGAACCGATAACGGGCGTCCGAGGTGACCTTCAGTTGCCGTCCGGTCGCTGCAATGGCGATTGGGTCCCAAAGTGCGCTTTCGACGAAGACATTGACCGTGTCCTCGGTGCAGCCGCTGGCCTCGCCGCCCATCACGCCGCCAATGCTTTCCGGGCCGTTGGCGTCCGAGATCATCATCATGCCGGGCTCGAAAGTGTAGCTTTTCCCATCGAGCGCCAGGATGGTCTCGCTGCCATCGGCTGGGCGCACCGTCAACGCGCCGCCGGCAACCTTGTCGGCGTCGAATACGTGCAGAGGCCGGTTCCGGTCGTAGGTGAGGAAGTTGGTGACATCGACCAGCGCCGAGATCGGCCTGAGCCCGATCGCCTTGAGCCGCTCCCGCAGCCATTTCGGGCTGGGTCCGTTCCTGACCCCGCGGATCAGCCGGCCAGCGAAGACTGGGCAGCCATCGGGCTGAAGTGCGGCGTCGATGCTGACCGTGATCGGGCAGGGGAAGCCACCGGGCACAGGTTCGATCTCGGGCGTGATCAATCGGCCCAAACCGCGTGCCGCCAGATCGCGCGCCAGCCCGCCGACACCAAGTGCATCGGGGCGGTTCGGCGTGATGCTGACGTCGATCACGGGGTCGTTCAGGCCAGCGTAGTCGATATAGCGCTCACCGAGCGGCGCGTCTTCGGACAAATCGATAATGCCCTCATGATCGTCCGACAGCATCAACTCGCGTTCCGAGCACAGCATGCCGTTCGATTCCACGCCGCGGATTACGCCCGGCTTCAGATCGACCCCGGTGCCAGGAATATGCGTGCCAGCAGGCGCGAAGACGCCCACCAGTCCGGTGCGGGCATTGGGAGCGCCGCAAACCACCTGCACCTCTTCGCTGCGCCCGTCGGGGCCGTCCGGAAAAGTCTCGACCCTGCACAGACGCAGGCGGTCGGCATTGGGATGCTGGGTCGCCTCGATGACGCGCGCGATGCGGAAGGCACCAAGCGCCTCGGCCGAGTCTTCGACCGCCTCCACTTCATGGCCGAGATCGGTCAGCGCTTCGGCGATCTCTGTCACCGAAGCGTCCGTCTCCAGGTGCTGTTTCAGCCAGTTGAGTGTGAATTTCATGCCCGCACCGGCGCCCTTCCTCAAGCCGGGCGCGTTCTACTTGAAGGCCGGGCCGAGGGGAAGGTGCAAAAGCCCGTAGGTTAACGGCCCATCAATGTAAAATCGGCTTCAACGTTGAAGAAAAAGGAAACGCGGGGTAGATACCATATTCATGTCACATTCATGTTTCAGACCCTAGCACGTGAGGGGCTCTGCTAGAGCTCGAAGGAGAAGCGGTGATGCGTTCCTGGATGTTTGGCTTTGCCGTTGACGAGGACGGCGCAGTGACCGTCGACTGGGTCGTGCTGACCGCTTCGATCGTTTTGGCAGGCTTCGTGGCAATCTCGATCTACTCGCCGGCGGTCACAGGGAAATCGTCCGAGATTTCTTCGGCAGTGCAGACGTTGCCGTTCACCGCCAACTGATTGTTGCAATCATAGATTGCCCAGCTAGGCCGGCTTGCGATCCGGCCCGCATTCATGCCGATTCGCTGCCAGCGCCGGCTGACAGAAAGACACCCGAAGACGTATCCGGTCTAGCGGCTCAGCCCCGCCGGCAATGACGGCCGGTCCAGCGCTGCAAAGCCATAGTGCCTCAGCCAGCGTACATCGCTGTCGAAGAACGAGCGCAGGTCCGGAATGCCGTACTTCAGCATCGCCAGCCGGTCGATGCCGATGCCGAAGGCAAAGCCCTGCCACTCGTCCGGATCGACCCCTGCCGCCGCCAGCACCTTGGGATGCACCATGCCCGAGCCGAGGATCTCCATCCAGCTATCGCCCTCGCCGACGGTCAGCTTGCCACCCTCCCACGAGCAGCGCAGGTCCACCTCGGCCGAGGGCTCGGTGAACGGGAAGTGACTGGCGCGGAACCGAAGCTCGGCCTTCTCGACCTCGAAGAAGGCACGGCAGAACTCTTCCAGCGTCCACTTGAGGTTCGCCATCGAGATATCGCGGTCGATCGCCAGCCCCTCGATCTGGTGGAACATCGGCGTGTGCGTCTGGTCGTAGTCAGAACGGTAGACGCGGCCTGGCGCGATGATCTTGATTGGCGCGCCCTGCGCCTGCATGGCGCGGATCTGCACCGGCGAGGTATGGGTCCTGAGTACGTGCGGCGGCCGGTTATCACCTTCGGGACGGGCCATGAAAAAGGTGTCATGCTCCTGTCGCGCCGGGTGTTCGGGCGGCATGTTCAGGGCGTCGAAATTGTACCAGTCGCTTTCGATCTGCGGCCCCTCGGCCACCGCGTAGCCGAGATCGGCAAAGATCGCGACGACCTCCTCGGTCACCTGCGAGATCGGGTGGATGCTGCCCGCGGGGCGCGGCCGCCCCGGTAGAGTCACGTCCATCCACTCCGTGGCTATCCGCGCCTCTAGCGCTGCATCCGCCAGTGCCGCGCGGCGCGCCGCCAGCGCTTCGATTAGCTCGTCCTTCAGCGCGTTCAAAGCTGGTCCAGCAACCTTGCGTGCCTCGGCGTCCATCTGGCCGAGTTCGCGCATCTTCAGGCTGACCTCGCCCTTCTTGCCCAGTGCCTCGAGCCGCACGGCCTCGATCGCCGCCTCGTCTTCGGCGGCGGCGATGCGCTCGACATACCGCATTCGAAGCGCGTCCAGCCCGTCCATCGTCGTCATCGTCCTCGCCAACGCCCCCTGCCGATCCGGCGGCCACGCCTACCACAGAAGGGTGCGAATGCAAGCGCCGCCAAAAACGAAAACCCCGGCGCCGGGCCGGGGTTCACCAAGCTTGTGCAGGACCTGAGTGCTTCAGGCCAGCGCTGCCTTGGCCTTCTCGACGATGGCGCCGAAGGCAGCCGGCTCGTGCACGGCGAGATCGGCCAGCACCTTGCGGTCGACTTCGATCCCGGCCTTGCTCAGCCCGTTGATGAAACGCGAATAGCTCAGCGACGCGTCGATCTCGCGCACGCCGGCATTGATGCGCTGGATCCAGAGCGCCCGGAAGGTGCGCTTCCTGACCTTGCGGTCCCGGGTGGCGTATTGCTGCGCCTTCTCCACCGCCTGCTTGGCGGTGCGGAAGTTGCGACTGCGGGCGCCATACTGGCCGGCCGCGGCCTTGACCACCTTGCGGTGGCGGCGGTGGGTGACGACACCCCCTTTGACTCTCGACATCTCTTCAGGCTCCTCAGCGGGCGTATGGCATGTAGGTCTTGACCAGCTTTTCATCCTGATCGCTCAGCACCATGGTGCCGCGCGCGTTGCGGATGAACTTCTTGGTCCGTTTGATCATGCCATGCCGCTTGCCGGCCTGGGCAACCTTCAGGTGGCCATTTGCGGTGACCTTGAACCGCTTCTTGGCCCCCGACTTGGTTTTCATCTTGGGCATTTCCAACTCCTTCGCAAAGGGTGTTGACGCTCCGCCGCGGCAGCCCGTTCCGGCCGGGCGGAGGTTTCGGAGCGGGCTCTATAGGTCAGGTCCCAGTGCATTGCAAGCACGGTCACCGAGCACCGACAGCCATGGGGCCGGGCTCAGTTAAACAGCATCCCGGCAAGGCGAATGAAGGCGTTCGGGATGTCGACGAATTTCATGCCCTGCGGCGCCAGCGTACTGGCCATGTAGATGGAGGCGCAGCCGAGCAGGACCAAAACGACGCCGAAGAAAGGGCGCCGGCCATCCACCGTCGCGGAGAATATCGAGACAGCGCCGACACAGGCCAGAACCGTACCAGCAAGCAAATAGACGTCGTACTCGGGCATCGCTCGGACACACTCCCGGCAGGACAGCCCCTACTCCGGGCCGCCTTCGAAGATCAGCTTCTCCATAACCGGTGCAACACGCAAGATATTCGTTGATCCGGATTGATTGAATGGGATCCCGGCGGTGACCACGATCAAATCCTCTTCGCCGGCAAATCCCTCCGATTTCGCCGCCCGAGCGGCGCTGACCACGGCCATCTTGAAGCGGTCCACCTCGCCGGTGACAACGCAGTGCAGACCCCAGCTAAGGGCCAGCCGCCGGGCGGTGGAGATCTTTGGCGTCAGGGCCAGGACCGGCACCCGCGGCCGCTCGCGGGCGGCGCGCGCGGCGGTGCCGCCGCCATGGGTGAAGCAGCAGATCGCCTTGACGTCGATGGTTTCGGCCACTTCGCGTGCGGCCGAGGTGATGGCATCGGCCACCGTCGACTTCGAAGTAGTGCGCGAGGCCTCGATCACCTGGCGGTAGATCGGATCTTTCTCCACCTCCACGGCAACGTTGTGCATGGTCGTGACCGCCTCGACCGGATAGTCGCCGGCGGCCGATTCTGCCGACAGCATCACCGCGTCCGCTCCCTCGTAGAGCGCCTGCGCCACGTCCGAGACTTCGGCGCGCGTCGGCACCGGAGAGGCGATCATACTTTCCATCATCTGGGTGGCGACGATCACCGGCTTTCCGACCTTCCGGCAGCCGCGGATCAGCCGCTTCTGGATCGGCGGCAACGCTTGCACCGGCAGTTCCACACCGAGATCGCCGCGGGCGACCATGATGCCATCCGACGCATCGAGGATTTCCGCAAACGCCGCCACTGCGGCCGGCTTCTCGATCTTGGCCAGCACCGCCGCGCGGCCGCGGACCAAGGCGCGCGCCTCATCCATGTCGGCGGCGCGTTGCACGAAGCTGAGCCCGATCCAGTCCACACCCAAGCCGCAGGCAAATTCCAAATCAATCTTGTCCTTGTCGGACAGGGCCGCCAGGGGCAGCACCACGTCGGGCACGTTCACGCCCTTGCGGTCCGATATCTCGCCGCCCACTGCGACCGTGCAGATCGCATGCCGGTCGGAATGCTCGGTGACGGTGAGCTTGAGCTTGCCGTCATTAACCAGCAGCGTCGCGCCGGTGGTCAGCGCCGCGAATATCTCCGGGTGGGGCAACTGGACCCGGTCGGCGGTGCCCGGTGCGTCGTCGAGATCGAACCGGAAGCGCTGACCCTCCTCGATCATCACTGAGCCGCCGGTGAAGGTGCCGCAGCGCAGCTTCGGCCCCTGCAGGTCGGCGAGTATGCCGATCGGCCGGCCGGTCTCGACCTCGACATCGCGCACGATCTCGTGACGGGCGCGAATTTCGTCATGGGTGCCGTGGCTCATGTTCAGCCGGAAAACGTCAGCCCCGGCATCGAACAGGGCACGAATCATCTCGTAGCTGCTCGAGGCGGGCCCGAGCGTGGCGACGATCTTAACATTGCGGAAGCGTCTCATACGGGGTTTGCGCCTCGTCTCGATTGGTGCGGGCCTTGCGCGCCTTCATAGGGCCTGCCCCCGATGGTTTCGACCGAAAAGTTGGGCGCCGGACCGGAATCGCCACCATCGGGCCTTTCCGGCGGCGGTGGTGGGCGATAACTGAACAGGGTTGCCCGATGGCCGCCTGCAAAAGCCCAAGCATGGATGTTAGCGTGACGCGTGAACCGCCGTTCCAACTAATCCCCGCCACCCGGTCGGTGCCGCTGCTTTATCTGTGCGACCACGCCACCAACATCGTGCCGGCCTCGGTGAACGGCGGCAGCCTCGGCTTGCCCGAGTCCGAAATGGGCCGCCATATCGCTTATGATATCGGCGCCCGCGGGCTGACGCTGGAACTGGCCCGGTTGACCGGCGCGGCGGCGCTGATGACCCGCTTTTCGCGACTGGTGATCGATCCCAACCGGGGCGAGGACGACCCGACGCTGCTGATGAAGCTTTATGACGGCACCGTCATTCCCGGCAACCGGAACGCTGGGCCCGAGGAACTGGTGCGCCGCAAGGTGGCTTTCTACGATCCCTATCACTGCGCCATCGAAGAGCAGCTGGCTGCAATGGAGGCCGTGGGGCCGTGCCCCAGCATCGTCTCGATCCATTCCTTCACGCCGCAGCTGCGCGACCGGCCGCCGCGGCCCTGGCACGTGGGTATCCTCTGGGACCGGGACGGCCGCATTGCGCGACCGCTCATCACGCGGCTGCGCACTGAGCCGGACCTCGTGGTGGGCGACAATGAGCCCTATACCGGCGAGCTCACCGGCGACACAATGTACCGTCACGGCACCAGACCGGGCCGCCCCCACGTGCTGATCGAGGTTCGCCAGGACCTGATCGCCACCGGGCAGCAGCAGGCGCACTGGGCCGAGCGCCTTGCCCCACATCTGACAGCGCTTATCTTCGATGAAGGCAGTAGGGAGGCAGCCCATGGATGACAGGACCCGAACCGAGCTCGAGGCGGCGGCATTCCGGGCGCTGCGCGAGCATCTGATCGACAAGCGCCCCGAGGTGCAGAACATCGATCTGATGAACCTTGCCGGCTTTTGCCGCAACTGCCTCAGCCGCTGGTACCAGGAGGCGGCCGAGGCCCGCGGCATCGCCATGACAAAGGAGGAGGGACGAGCCGCCTTCTACGGCATGCCCTACACCGAATGGGTCGAACGGAACCAGACCGAAGCCGACGCGGGCAAGAAGGCGGCCTTTGAGAAGGCCTACCGGGAGAATGTGGGCGAGCGCTGAGCCGGTCTTGGGGCCGCGATCGTTTTAGGGCGGCTTCGAGTATGTCTCTCGGCGCCAGCCACTGGGCCTCCGCTTCGGGACGGGCCTCGCAAGGCCGGGTGTTGGCCTAGATGGCCGCGTCGCGGCTTGAGTCGATGTAAAGGGCCCGCAGCCTCTTTGTGACCGGCCCCGGCTGGCCATTGCCCACCGGCTGACCGTCGACCTCCACTACCGGGCATACGAAATTCGAGGCCGACGTGATGAACGCCTCGGCTGCGCCTTGGGCCTCGGCGATACTGAACGGACGCTCCTCGACCGCAACTCCGGCCTCGCGGGCGTAGGCCAGCACAGCCGCACGGGTGATGCCGTGCAGGATGTCGCGCGACAGCTGCCGGGTGACCAGGTTGCCCGTTTCGGTCACGATCCAGGCATTGTTCGACGTACCCTCGTTGACCTGTCCGTCCTCCACCAGCCAGGCATCGTCCTTGCCGGCGGACTTGGCCTGCATCTTGGCCCAGGACGGCGCCAGAAGCTGCACCGTCTTTATGTCGCGGCGGTGCCAGCGGATGTCCTCGACGGAGATTACCTTTAGGCCTGCGCGGGCCGCCTGGCTGTCGATCAGATCAACCGCCTGGGTAAAGGCGACCACCGTTGGCGGGCAGTGCTCGGGCCAGATGAAGCCGCGGTCGCCCGGATTTCCCCGGGTCACCTGCAAGTAGATCAGCCCTTCGGTCAGCCGGTTGCGGGCGACAAGCTCGCGATGCATGGCCAGGAGCGCCTCGTCCGAGCTGGGCGCAGCCATCTCCAGCGCGTCCATCGAGCGGTGGAGCCGCGCCAGATGGGCGTGAAAATCCACAAGCCTGCCGTCCAGCACCGCGGTTACCTCGTAGACACCGTCGGCCATCAGAAAACCTCGATCGAAGACCGAGACGACGGCGTCGGCTTCCGCCACGAAGGCGCCATTGACATAGACGGTACGAGCCATGCGGTTCCGATTGGGCGAGTGGTTCGGCCGGCCTGTCGCCGGTAGCGCAGGAACGCCAGAAGGGCAAGCCTGCCGGCCAGCGCCGCACTGGAGGCGGGTAGATCAGAAGCGCCGCCCTTGGTGGCGAAAAAGTGGCGCCAGTTGGTCAGCACCGCTTTTCCGAAGCTTCCGTCGCCCAGCCGGGTGACGTGTTCGGGTCCAGGATCAGCGTTGCTGTAAGACTGCGCACCATCGGGCATCCCAATGGCCTCGGGTTGTGCAAGGGGATGCCTTCATCCCCAGAGCGCCGGTCCGGGCGGATGGACGCCACGGTCGTCATAATGAAGCGGCGGCTTCCGGTCCTCGGCCAGAAGCAGCGGCGCATCCAGATCGGTCCAGTCCGCGCCCTGTGCCAGCAGCACCGCCGGGGCCATGGCCAGGGACGAGCCGACCATGCAGCCAATCATGACGCGATACCCCAGCCGCTCGGATTCGCGCTTCAGAGCCAGCGCCTCGGTCAGCCCGCCGGTCTTGTCGAGCTTGATGTTGACGGCATCGTACTTGCCTGCCAGCGCCGGCAACGAGGCTCTGTCGTGGCAGCTCTCGTCGGCACAGACGGGCAGCGGTCGGTCGATCCCGGACAGCGCCTCGTCGGCGCCCGCCGGCAGCGGCTGTTCCACCAGTTCGACCCCGAGGCGAACCAGATGCGGGGCGAGGTCTTGGTATACCTGCAACGTCCAGCCCTCGTTGGCGTCGACGATGACGCGCGCGTCGGGTGCGCCGCGGCGGACGGCTTCCAGCCGGGGCATGTCGTCGGGGGTCCCGAGCTTGACCTTCAGAAGCGGGCGATGGGCGTGGCGCGCCGCGGCCGCCTGCATCTGCTCGGGCGTGTCGAGGGACAATGTGAAGGTGGTGACGACCGGGACGGGCGCCGCGAGCCCGGCGAGTTGCCAAACCGGCCGCCCGGCGCGCTTCGCCTCCCAGTCCCAGAGCGCGCAGTCCACTGCGTTACGGGCCGCGCCGGGTGGCAGTGCCTCCTGCAACGCCGCGCGCCCGATCATCCGGGGTAGGCTCTCGATCAGTGCCTTTACGCTTGCCATGCTCTCGCCATAGCGGGGATAGGGCACGCACTCGCCGCGCCCGGCAATGCCCTCCCGGGTCACCGTAACCGTCAGCACCTCGGCCTCGGTACGGCTGCCGCGCGAGATGGTAAAGGCCTCGGCCAGACGGAACCGCTCGGCGGTGACGGTCAGCACCGGTGGTGGGTCCAGGCAACAGGGCCTGCACGGCCGTGGCCGCGCCCGCGAGGGACACAAGGTCTGGAAGCCGGCGTTCCGCTTCCCGATGGCATCTCGACCCTTTCAGCCCGATTCATCAACCCAGCGCATCGACCAGCCGCCCGGCGCCCTGGCGATAGGGATCGACGGTCGGCAGGCCCATGCGCGCCTCGGTAGCCTCGAGGTATTCCAGCGCTGCTTCTTCGTGCAGCGCGGCGGTGTTCACCGCGATGCCCGCCACCCGGCAGTCGGGATTGACCATCTGCGCCATGGTCAGGCCGAGATCCCGCAATGCCTCCAGCCGCGGCAACCGATAGCCGGGCAAACCGCGCATATGGGACCGCGTCGGTTCGTGGCAAAGGATCAGCGCGTCCGGTTGGCCGCCATGGATCAGCGCCAGCGTCACTCCGGAATAGGATGGGTGGAAGAGGCTGCCCTGTCCCTCGATCAGGTCCCAGTGATCGGGGTCGTTATCCGGGGTCAGTGCCTCTACTGCACCGGCCATGAAATCCGCCACGACCGCGTCCAGCGGCACGCCGTGGCCGGTAATCAGGATGCCGGTCTGGCCCGTGGCGCGAAAACTCGCCTTCATGCCGCGGGCCTTCATGTCCCGCTCGATGGCGAGCGCGGTGTACATCTTGCCGATCGAACAGTCGGTGCCGATAGGAAGGCACCGTCTGCCTCTGCGTTCCGTGCCGCTGGCGATGGGAAAGGCCCCCGCAGGAAGGCGCACGTCGTGCAGGGTGCGCCCGTGTCGGGCCGCCGCCTCGACCAGCGCCGGCTGGTCGCGCAGCAGCGTATGCAGCCCCGCCGCCAGGTCCATGCCTGCCGCCAGCGCCTCGGTCAGGGCAGCGATCCAATCCGACCCGATCACCCCGCCGCGATTGGCGACGCCGATCACCAACGTCTTGGCTCCTGCGGCCTGCGCCTCCGCCACGGTCATGTCCGGCAGGCCCATATCTGCGTTGCAGCCCGGCAGCCGCAACTGGCCGACGGCGGCCTCGGGGCGCCAGTCACAGATACCACGGGCAACTTTCGCGGCCAGCGGATCGGCGGCATCGCCGAGAAACAGGAGATACGGGGTCGCGATCATGTGCGGCGCTCCGGCTCAGGGTCGGGGAATGGCGGCACGTTCCGCCTCACCCATGCAGGCTAGGCAAGCCCACACGTGAGCGCAATCCGCAAGTGTTCGGGACCCACCCCGCAGCAGGGGCAGGTGATTCGCAGCCCGAAGGGTCAGTTCTGGGGCAGGAGTCCCACAGGGGCAGCTGGATCGACCGCAAAGTCCCTCGGCGCCTTGTCTCTGGGCTGGGTCCTCAGCTTGAACTCGTACCGCGGCGCCTCGCCGGAGCCGCCGGCGCGCACCACCAGCGCCTGCAGGATGTGGTTTGTACCGTCATAGATGTCGACCAGACCACGCAGGTTCGGTCTGGCCTCACCCGCCAAGGTGAACCCCTCCCTGCCCAGTTCGCCGATCGGAAAGCTCTCACCGCCGGCGGTCACCCGCAGCTTCTTCTGCCGCCGCTCGCCACCACGACTCTGCGCCGACAGACCCGGCGCCACATAGATGTCCATTACAGCCCCCAAGACACACGCAGATCCCCGACTTCCGATGATCGCGCAGATTCCCCTTCGGTCAAGCGTTTTGCGCACTGCCCCGCCACTGAATGGCAGCGCACTGTTCGTTTGTCCGACTGGGGAAACTCTGCGTTGCCAGTGTCCGGCTTGCCAAACTGGCTTCAGCCGCCGCATCAGGGATCAGACCACGGCACGTCGCATTCACGGGCGCAGTCATTTGGGAAACGGCACGGTGCAACCACACTGACGCGTTGTTTGGCATGGGACGCTTGATCCGGGGCGAATGGCGCACCGACGAGGCGCCGCGACCGAAAGATGGTGGCTTCCGGCGCCAGCCATCGGCGTTCTGCCGATGGTAGTGCCGGGCCCACCGGCATCGGCGGCTTTCCGGCCGAAAGTGGCCGCCGCCATCTTTACGTGTCCTATGCCTGCTCGAGGCGATCAACGCCGCCGTCCACGAGACCGTGAACAACGGTGTCTATCCTGCCGGTTTCGCGCAAAGCCAGGTGGCCTATGATCGTGCCGTGACCGAGCTGTTCGAAACCCTCGACTGGCTTCAAGAGTTGCTGTCACGCCGACGCTATCTGGCCCGGGATCGGGTGACCGAGGCCGACTGGCGGCTGCTGACCATGTTGATCCGTTTCGATGCAGTCTACGTGACGCATTTCAAGTGCAACCGCAGCCGGCTTGGACCTTCCCAATCTGTGGGCTTGTGCACGAGATCTCTACGCCACCCCCGGTGTGGCCGGGACGGTGCGGATGGACCATATCCGGCGGCACTACTAAGGCAGCCACGGCAGCATCAATCCGTTCGGTATCGTGGCGACGGGCTTTGTGCCGGACGGAGCGTGCCGTCCGGCCGCGGCACAGGGTAGGAGCCCGTCAGGCCCTGCGGCGGGCCGGCTGGCCAGGCTTCGGCGTACAGTGTTCGATATAGGCGGCTAGGTCCGACGGCCGCATGGGTGCCCGGATAAAGCCGCGGGCGTTGGGGATCAGGTTGAAAATCGAGCCGTCCGAGAAGAACGACGACTTGGTCACCGCGATGATGGCGATTTCTGGATTGCGGAAGGCAGCGAAATCGGCAACGCCCAGCGCGCCGCCCGATTCCATCACCACTTCGAGCACCAGCGCATCGAAGGGTTCTACCTGCAAGGCTTCCATCGCCGCGTCGGCATCGCCGACCAGCTTGGTATCCACACCGTGACGGTTCAGGAAACGAGCCCAAATGCCACCAAGGTCGGCGTTGTCCTGAACAATTAGAACGCGCATTCTGGAACCCCCTTTCGCCTCACCACCAATACCCCGATTGTTAGTTTTTGATTCAATCCATTAATATCCGATTAACGCCTGCCCAGGGGACTGGTGGGGGCGGGCGACGTGATGCCGCACTGTAACCATTACCGCAAGAAATTTACAGCATACTGCGACGACCGACTTGTCGGGAATGGCTGGGCCCTGCCGCCAGGGTTGCCAACATGCCGCCCAATTGCCGGACCAGAATCGCGCCAGTTACAACGAGCCGACAATGACAGTCTTTGAAGTTGCCGTCCTGGCGATCCTGATCGATAGTTGGCTAGGCGAGCCGCGCTGGCTGTGGTCGCGTGTGCCGCACCCGGTCGGGCTCATGCGCGACGCCCTCGGCCGCGCCGCCCCGCTGATGCAAAGCCGGCATCCAATGGCGGCGGGGCTGGTCCTGGCAGCGCTGGTGCTGGTGTGCGGCGTCGCCATCGGCGCGGTCATCGCCCTGTTCCCAGATCTCCGCATTCTGGAACTGGCCGTGGTGACCGTCCTCGTCGGTTTTCAGGCCAGCCTTTGCCAGGCGGGCTACGCGCTGCGCCAGCTCGAACAGGGAGAGGAGGCCGCGCGCGGCGTTGCTGAACGGTTGCTCAGGCGCGACACCGGGACCCTAAAGGAACCCGCCCTGGTGCGCGGCTTCGTCGAGAAGTTGGGCGAGACAAGTTGCAGCTGGGGCGTGTCGGCGGTGGTCTGGTATCTGATCGCCGGCCTGCCGGGGCTGGTGGTGCAGAAGTTCGTGACCATCGGGGTCGAAACCCTGCGCACCGGCGAGACGACCAACCCGCCGGCTTTGGCGCCGCTTTTGGCGCTGGATCGGCTGTTAGGTTGGCTTCCCGCGCGGCTGTCGGCTGCCTTTCTGGTGGCCGGGGCGCGGTCGGCGCGCGCCTGGCAGAGCGCCATGGCAGAGGGGTACCTGCACCCGCGCCCTGTGGCCGGCTGGCCGATGGCGGCGCTGGCCGGCGCGCTGGGCATCTCGCTGGGCGGTCCGCGCGGCTATACCGGTATCGGCGGGGTCGAAAACGAAAGGGTGCCGGTGGTCAATCCCGGCGATTTCCGCGCTGCGGAGCCGGCCGATCTGGTGCGGGCAATCCTATTTCACCGCCGGGCGCGGGCCCTCTTTGCGGTCGCTGTGCTGGCACTGGCCGTGATCGTCAGAGTGGTGATCTGACCGTTGCTTAACGGGCGCGCAATGGTTTGTTGCTAGCGCTGTGGCGAACGCCCAACCAAGTACCGAGCCATGAATGCCAGCCCCCGTCCCGTGAGCGTCACGGACCTCGCGATCCAGTTTGCTTACGAACACGAACTACCCCTGCTGCCCCGCGTATACGAAGTCCTTTATGCGCATTTCAGCGGCTCAGACCCGCGGATGAGCGGCCGGGTGGAGCAGGTTCGGGACGAGCCGCCGGCAAAGCTGCTCGAGGCGCTGATGGCGATGTGGGAGGAGTTCTTTGGCAGCGGTAGCCTGCATCAGGGGCTGGAACTGGTGAGCGACAGCCTGCACCGGGAGATGGCGCGCGTCGAGGGCCAGCTTGAGGCGGGAATCGGCAGCCAGAGCCGGTTGGCCAGCGAATTGAAAGATGGACTGCGGGAGCTGTCACAAAGCAACGATCGCGGTCGCCTGCGCGACATCGCCCGCCGCATGTTCCAGTCCAATCACGATGCTATCGGCGTGGCGCATGGTATTGGGCAGGAACTGACACGTAGTCACAACCTCCTGCGCCAGGCCCGACGCGAATTGGAGGCGTTGCGCGAAAGTGCATTCAGCGATCACCTGACACAATTGCCGAACCGTCGCTACATGGACAAGCTCTTGGTCGACTCCATTGCGGCCGCGCAGGCAACGGGCCGTCCGTTGACGGTGGCGCTGCTCGACATCGATCATTTCAAGTCGGTCAACGACCGCTGGGGCCATGCCGTTGGCGACAACGTGCTGCGCGGCACCGGCAAGCTCTTGCGCCAGAACGTCAAGGGCCGCGACACCGCCGGCCGTGTGGGCGGCGAGGAATTTGCCTTGATCCTGCCGGAAACCGCGGCAGCCGATGCCGTCGCCCTTGGAGAGCAGATCCGCCATGCCATGGAGGAGGTGATCTGGGTGCGTGAGCAGGACGGTAAGGAGATCGGCAGGATAACCCTCTCGATGGGCGTCGCTGAGTGGCGCGAGGGTGACAGCCCTACGGCACTTATGGAGCGCGCCGATGCCGAACTCTACCGTGCCAAGGGGGCAGGCCGGAACCGGATCTGCCTGGCGGCGTGATCGCACCGACGGCACACCGATCGCGTCCGGACCACATCTGCACGGCTTTGCGATCACGCCCAGTCGGGGCGTGTCCAGAGGTCATCAGTGGAAATGCCACGTGCGTGGGGCATTTGCTGCATTAGACCGCAATGGTCTGATCTTGCACCTGGGGTGTCGGGACAGGCCCCGCTAAACCCCAACCAGGCTGAAATGGTTTGACCTAGCTGCCTGCAATCAGTGCCGCGATGATTGCCCTTGCAGAGTCCGAGTTCCAGTCGGCGCCGCCGGTCAGGCGGCCGATCTCGCGCCCCTCGCGGTCAACCAGCACGGTGACCGGTAGCGCCAGCACCCCCATCTCCCGCGCGGCCTGGCTCTTGGGATCGGTGAAGCGCGCAAGATGCGTGATCCCCACCTCACGGTTGAAGCGCTCGATCCCCTCGGGGCTGTTGCGGCCGGTGGCGATGGCGATCACGGCAAAGTCCGGCCCGCCCATTGCCGACTGAAGCGCGTCGAGCGAGGGTTTTTCCTCGCGGCATGGCGCGCACCAGGTGGCCCAGAAGTTCACCACCCGGATCCTGCCGTTGCTGTCGGCCAGGCTGATCGGGTTGCCGCCGCCGTCGAAAAAGCTCACCCCGCGGTGATCGCGGCCGGCGATGTCCAGCGAAAGCTTGCGCATCGCTCCGTCCCGGAGCGGCGCTATGACGCTCGCCAGAGCCTGCGGCTCGGCTGCAGCAGCGGGCACGGCAGTCAGGTTTGCAAGCGCCAGTGGCGCCGCGTATAGCAGGGCCCGCACAAGGCCGGAAAGCGGCCGGACCGGGAACCTCGGGTTGGGGATCGTGACTGGCATGGCAGACGACAGCTCCTCGAACGCGATGTGGGGCGGGCGCTTCGCGACCGGTCCCGACGCGGTAATGCAAGCGATCAATGCCTCGGTCGGCTTCGACCGCCGGCTCTACCGGCAGGACATCGCCGGCAGCCGCGCCCATGCCGCCATGCTCGCTTCCACCGGCATCATCAGCGATAGCGATGCCGCGGCGATCCGGGAAGGCCTGCTCACGGTGTTGTCAGAGATCGAGGTCGGCGAGTTTGCCTTCTCCGAGGCGCTCGAGGACATCCACATGAACGTCGAGGCCAGGCTCACCGAGCTGATCGGCGAGCCCGGCCGCAAGCTCCACACCGCTCGCTCGCGCAACGACCAAGTGGCGACCGACTTTCGCCTCTGGACCCGGGACGCGATCGACCTGGTGCGGGCCCTGCTGGCGGAGCTGCTGCACGCCCTGCTGGACCGGGCCGAGGCCCACGCCGACTGGATCATGCCGGGCTTCACCCACCTCCAGGCGGCCCAGCCGGTGACCCTCGGCCACCACCTGATGGCCTA
>JBNKWA010000039.1:0-53580 GCA_050299555.1 Paracoccaceae bacterium
CGGCGCCTGGTTCGACGGCCAGTACCGGCTGCTGTTCGAGCGCGATGCCGGCGGTACGGCGGGCAACGAGCTGGCGGTGGTGAGCTTTCCCGATTTCGATGCCCTGGTGAACAACACCTCGTCGTTCACGCAGTTCACCCAGATCGACATCGATCCGGCTTTCTCGGTCGCCGGGGTCTTCTTCACGCCCGATGTAATGGCGCCCGTGCCGGTGCCGCCCGGCGCATTGCTGCTGGCATCGGGGCTGGTGTCGTTGCTCGGGTTGAGACGTCGGCCGACGCGTCAGCCCTGAAGCGTGCGGACCTCGAGTTCGCCCTCGCGGGCGGCGCGCATGGCCAGCGCCGCGGCGTGGCTGGCGGCAAGGGTGGTGAAGTAGGGGATCTTGTCCATCAGCGCGACATTGCGCATTGAGCGCGAGTCGCGCACCGCCTGGGCGCCCTCGGTGGTGTTCATCACCAGGACGATGCTGCCGTCCTTCATGCTGTCGACGATGTGCGGGCGGCCCTCGTAGACCTTGTTGACCACCGCCGAGGCGATGCCGCTGGCATGCAGGAAATCCGCGGTGCCGCGGGTGGCGACGATGTCGAGGCCGAGCTCGATCAGCACCTGGGCGGCCTCAAGCAGCTCGGGCGTCTTGTCGCTGTCCTTGATCGACAGGAACGCGGTGCCGGACTGGGGCAGGCTGACGCCGGCGCCGAGCTGGGCCTTGAGGAAGGCGCGGGGGAAGGAGCGGTCCCAGCCCATCACCTCGCCGGTGGAGCGCATCTCGGGGCCGAGCAGCGTGTCGACGCCGGGGAAGCGGGCGAACGGCATCACCGCCTCCTTGACCGAGAACCACGGCATCTGCGGGTCGGCCAGGGTCAGCGGGTCGGCCAGCGGCAGCGGATCGTCGGGGCCGACGCCGGCCGGATAGGGCGGGCGCTGGGGGAAGTTCGCCATCGGCTCGCCCGCCATCAGCCGCGCCGCGATCGAGGCGATCGCGCTGTCGGTGGCCTTGGCGACGAAGGGCACGGTGCGGCTGGCGCGGGGATTGACCTCGAGCACGAAGATCTCGCCGTTCTTGACGGCGAACTGCACGTTCATCAGCCCCACGACCTTGAGCGCCAGGGCCAGCGCCACGGTCTGGCGGCCAAGCTCGGCCACCGTCTCGGACGGCAGCGAATGGGGTGGCAGCGAGCAGGCGCTGTCGCCGGAATGCACGCCCGCCTCCTCGATATGCTGCATGATGCCGGCGACGTGCACGGTGGTGCCGTCCGATAGCGCGTCCACATCCACCTCGATGGCGCCGGCAAGGTAACTGTCGAGCAGCACCGGGCTGTCGCCCGACACGTCCACCGCGTCGCGGATGTAGCGGCGCAGGTGTTCCTCGTCGCGCACGATCTCCATCGCCCGGCCGCCGAGGACGTAGGACGGGCGGATCACCAGCGGGTAGCCGACCCGGGCGGCGATCTCGAACGCCTCGCCGTCGGAGCGCGCGATGCCGTTCACCGGCTGCCTGAGGTCGAGCCGGTTCAGCAGCTTCTGGAAGCGTTCGCGGTCCTCGGCCAGGTCGATGGCGTCGGGGCTGGTGCCGAGGATCGGGATCCCCTCGGCCTCGAGCGCGCGGGCGAGCTTGAGCGGCGTCTGGCCGCCGAACTGCACGATGACGCCCTTGAGCGTGCCGGCCTCCTGCTCGACCCGCAGGATTTCCAGCACGTGTTCCAGCGTCAGCGGCTCGAAATAGAGCCGGTCGGAGGTGTCGTAGTCGGTGGAGACCGTCTCGGGGTTGCAGTTGACCATGATGGTCTCGTACCCCGCCGCGGTCAGCGCAAAGCAGGCGTGGCAGCAGCAATAGTCGAACTCGATGCCCTGGCCGATGCGGTTCGGGCCGCCGCCGAGGATCACCACCTTGTCGCGGTCGCTGGGCCGGGCCTCGCATTCGACCTCGCCCATCGCCCCGGCCTCGTAGGTGGAGTACATGTAGGGCGTCTGGGCCTCGAACTCGGCGGCGCAGGTGTCGATGCGCTTGAAGCTGGCGATCACCCCCAGGGCGTGGCGGTGGTGGCGCACCTCGGCCTCGGTCCGGCCGGTCAGCCGGGCCAGCCGCGCATCGGTGAAGCCGAACATCTTCAGCCGCCTGAGCCCGGCGGGATCCTCGGGCAGGCCGGCGGCCGTGATCTTCGCCTCTTCGGTGACGATTTCGGCGATGCGGGCGAGGAACCAGGGGTCGTAGCTGGTCACGGCGTTGATCTCGTCGAGGCTCATGCCGTCGCGGATCGCCTGGGCGATCAGCCGCAGCCGGTCGGGCGTGGCCTTGGAGAGCGCCGCGGTCAGCGCCGCGCGGCGGTCGGCGGCGGCGCCGGGCACCTCGATCTCGTCAAAGCCGGTCAGGCCGGTCTCCAGCGACGCCAGCGCCTTTTGCAGCGACTCGTGGATGGTGCGGCCGATGGCCATGGCCTCGCCCACCGACTTCATCGCCGTGGTCAGAAGCGGCTCGGCGCCCGGGAACTTCTCGAAGGCGAAGCGCGGGATCTTGGTGACGACATAGTCGATGGTCGGCTCGAAGCTGGCCGGCGTCACCTTGGTGATGTCGTTGTCGAGCTCGTCCAGGGTGTAGCCGACGGCAAGCTTGGCGGCGATCTTGGCGATCGGGAAGCCGGTGGCCTTGGAGGCCAGCGCCGAGGAGCGGCTGACCCGGGGGTTCATCTCGATCACCACCATGCGGCCGTTGTCCGGGTTCACCGCCCACTGCACGTTGGAGCCGCCGGTCTCGACGCCGATCTCGCGCAGGACGGCAATCGAGCCGTTGCGCATGCGCTGGTATTCCTTGTCGGTCAGGGTCAGCGCCGGGGCGACGGTGATCGAATCGCCGGTATGAACGCCCATCGGATCGACGTTCTCGATGGAGCAGACGATGATGGCATTGTCCGCCTTGTCGCGGACCACCTCCATCTCGAACTCCTTCCAGCCCAAGAGCGACTCGTCGATCAGGATCTGTGCCGAAGGCGAGGCATCGAGCCCGCCCTTGCAGATCGCCTCGTAATCCTCGCGGTTGTAGGCGACGCCGCCGCCGGTGCCGCCGAGGGTATAGGCGGGGCGGATGATGGCGGGCAGGCCCACCGTGTCGAGCACCTGCATCGCCTCGGCCAGCGCCGCGGCGCGGTCATAGCGGCCGTCGGCCCGCCTGGGCGCGGCGACGATGGCGGCCTTGGGGTTCTCGATGCCGATGCGGTCCATGGCCTCGCGGAACAGCCTGCGGTCCTCGGCCATCTCGATGGCGTCGCGGTTGGCGCCGATCAGCTCGACGCCGTATTTGGCCAGCACCCCCATCTCGTCCAGCGCCAGCGCGGTGTTGAGCCCGGTCTGCCCGCCCATGGTGGGCAGAAGCGCGTCGGGGCGTTCCTTTTCGATGATGCGGGCCACCACCTCGGGGGTGATCGGTTCGATATAGGTGGCGTCGGCCAGCCCCGGGTCGGTCATGATGGTGGCCGGGTTGGAGTTCACCAGGATGACCCGGTAGCCTTCCTCGCGCAGCGCCTTGCAGGCCTGGGCACCGGAATAGTCGAACTCGCAGGCCTGGCCGATCACGATCGGTCCCGCCCCGATGATCAGGATCGAGGATATGTCGGTTCTCTTCGGCATGGTCCCCCGGGCGGCCCGGATGCGGGCGTCGTGGCTGGCTGGCGCAAACGCCCCTGCCTTTACGAAGAGCGGCGCGAGGGTGCAAGGGGGTGGCTGCCCCGGACTTCGCCCCAAGGGTGGGCATTGTCACAGACACGGCCCTGCGTCGCGGCCGAAGCAAGGGGGAGCGGGGGGCCGCCGGAACAGGCGGCAGAAGCAAGCCGGAGGGGGAGGCGGCGATGGTCAGTTACGTGATGACGGCGCGGCGGGTCAGCAAGGGCGCCTTCATGCCCGAGCCGGGGTCGCTGAAATACCTCAAGCTGCCCGATGGCGCCGCCGAGCCGACGCCCGATCATGCCGTGCCGCTGAAGGGCTGGTTCAACGACCTGGCGCTCGAGGCGAACGGCCGGCCCAATCCGCGCTCGATCAGCCCCTGCGGCGACGTGCTGGTGCATGTCCACGGCTACAACGTCAACCCGGCGGCGGCGCTGAAGGCGCAGCGCCAGTTGCAGAAGGGGCTGGAGGCCGAAGGCTGGCGCGGCGTGGTGGTGGGCTTCGACTGGCCCTCGGACGAGGCCGTGCTGAACTATCTGGAGGATCGGGCCGACGGCGCCGAGGTGGCGCGGCTTCTGGTCACCGGCGGCATCCGGCCGCTGTCGACGATGCAGGTGGGTGGCTGCCGCGCCAACGTCCACTTCATCGCCCACTCTGCCGGGGCCTATGTCACCATGGAAGCCTTCGTCCAGGCCGAGAAGCTGGGCGGGCTGTTCAAGTCCGACTGGCGGATCGGTCAGGCGGCGTTCATCGCCGCCGATGTCAGCGCCGACAGCCTTGCCGAGGGGTCGGACTGGGCCGACCCGATGTTCCGGCGCGTCATGCGGCTGACCAACTATCAGAACCCGTTCGACAACGTGCTGGCGGTCTCGAACGCCAAGCGCCTGGGCGTGTCACCGCGCGCCGGGCGCGTCGGCCTGTCGGCACCGGTGCGGCGCAAGGCGGCGAACGTCGATTGCGGCGGTCATTTCCAGACGCTGAAACCCGGGGCCAAGCACAAGGGCATCAACTTTCCCCATTCCTGGCACATCTACGATCCGGTCTTCTGCCGCGACCTGGCGATGACGCTGGAAGGCGCCATCGACCGCGAGGCGATCCCGACCCGGGGCCATGACCGGGGCCGGCTGGTGCTGCAGGATGGCGCCCGGCCGCCGCATCAGGACGCCTGGGGCGACCTGTCCGAGCCCTTGATCAGCTAGCCCGCCGGCCCTTCCGCCCCAGCCGGCGGCTTGACATCCGGGGGCGCGCGCGCTGTATCGGCGCCTGTCTTCGCACGACCCCGGAAAAGGCCATCCCATGCATGCCTATCGCAGCCACCATTGTGGCGCACTGACCGCCGGCGAAACCGGCCAAACCGTCCGCCTGTCAGGCTGGGTGCACCGGGTGCGCGACCATGGCGGGGTGCTGTTCGTCGATCTGCGCGACCATTACGGCGTGACGCAGGTGATCTGCGATCCCGACAGCCCGGCGTTTTCGGCGATGGAAACGGTGCGCTCGGAATGGGTGATCCGCGTCGACGGTACGGTGAAGGCCCGCGATGCCGAGCTGGTCAACCCCAAGCTGGCCACCGGCGAGATCGAGGTCTACGCGCGCGGGCTGGAGGTGCTGTCGGCGGCCGAGGAGCTGCCGCTGCCGGTCTTCGGCGATGCCGAGTACCCCGAGGAGACGCGGCTGAAGTACCGCTTCCTCGACCTGCGCCGCGAGGAACTGCACCGCAACATCATGCTGCGCGCCGGGGTCATCGCCAGCCTGCGGCGGCGCATGTCCGAGCAGGGCTTCACCGAGTTCCAGACCCCGATCCTGACCGCGTCGTCCCCCGAGGGCGCGCGCGACTTCCTGGTGCCGAGCCGCCTGCATCCGGGCAAGTTCTATGCCCTGCCGCAGGCGCCGCAGCAGTTCAAGCAGCTGATCATGGTGGCGGGCTTCGACCGCTATTTCCAGATCGCGCCCTGCTTCCGCGACGAGGACCCGCGCGCCGACCGCAGCCCGGGCGAGTTCTATCAGCTCGACATCGAGATGAGCTTTGTCGAGCAGGAGGACGTGTTCCAGGCCATCGAGCCGGTGATGCGCGGCGTGTTCGAGGAGTTCGGCGGCGGGCGCCATGTCTCGCCGGTCTTCGAGCGCATCGCCTATCGCGACGCGATGCTGTGGTACGGCAGCGACAAGCCGGACCTGCGCAATCCGCTGAAGATGCAGGATGTCAGCGCGCATTTCGCCGGCTCGGGGTTCAAGATCTTCGCCTCGCTGCTGGAGCAGGCGGGCAACGTGGTGCGCGCCATCCCGGCGCCCGGCGGCGGGTCGCGCAAGTTCTGCGACCGCATGAACGCCTTTGCCCAGAAGGAAGGGCTGCCGGGGATGGGGTATATCTTCTGGCGCGAGGCCGAGGGCGGGATGGAAGCCGCCGGCCCGCTGGCCAAGAACATCGGCCCGGAGCGGACCGAGGCGATCCGCCGGCAACTGGGGCTCGGCGAGGGCGATGCGGCGTTCTTCCTCGGCGGCCGGCCGTCGTCCTTTCAGGCCGTCGCCGGCAAGGCCCGCGATGTCATCTGGGCCGAGACCCAGGCCAATGACGACTGGAAGAACGTCTTCCACTTCTGCTGGATCGTCGATTTCCCGATGTACGAGAGGGACGAGGAGACCGGCGCGCTCGACTTCTCGCACAACCCGTTCTCGATGCCGCAAGGCGGGCTGGAGGCGCTGGAAGCCGGCGACCCGCTGGATGTGCTGGGCTATCAGTACGACATCGTCTGCAACGGGGTGGAGCTGAGCTCGGGCGCGATCCGGAACCACGTGCCCGAGATCATGTACAGGGCGTTCGAGATCGTCGGCCATTCCCGCGACTTCGTGGACGCGCATTTCGGCGGCATGATCAGTGCCTTCAAGTACGGCGCGCCGCCCCATGGCGGCATCGCGCCGGGGGTGGACCGCATCTGCATGCTCCTGGCGGACGCGGAGAACATCCGCGAGGTGATCATGTTCCCGATGAACCAGCGGGCCGAGGACCTGATGATGCAGGCGCCGGCCGAGGCCACGGGCGAGCAGCTTCGCGAACTCGGGCTGAGGCTGATCCCGCGGGACTGACGGCGCGGTCTATCTGGGAACGACCGGCGATTTCTCGCGCCAACTGGACCATTCATTGCCGAAATACGTCACCGCCTCGGGCAGCCAGTGCGCCGGGCGCGGCACACCGCCCGGCAGCGTGACCGACGCGTCGCCGAAGGTATTGGCCAGGAGATACGTCCAGTCCTCCTTGTTCAATTGGACCTGGGAGAGGTCGGTGCCCCGGACAGCCAGATGCTTCGCTTCGTAGAGCCGAAGATCCGTGGATCCATCGATCAGCGAGTCTAAAAACCGGACCCCGTCAGCTCTGGCGCCCCTGAAGCTCGCGCCTCTGAGATCCGCCCCAATGAAGTCGACCACTGTCATGTATGTCGATGAAAAATCCGCGCCATCGAGCTTCGTGTTTTTGAAGTTCGCACCGATCAGATCCCTGCCCCGAAACACGGCGCGCGCCAGGTTGGTGTCCCGGAAGATTGGACGCGCAAGAATGCTGGTGCCGGAAACGTCCGCGTCAATCTCGGTTGAACAGCCCAGATCCGCACCGACCATGTTTGCCCGAATGAACATCGTCCCTTCGGTGCTGACGCCGCAGAGCCTGGCGCCTTCGAGTTGTGCGCCCTCCAGATTGGCCCATTCGAGCCGGGCGCCCACGAGATTG
This sequence comes from Paracoccaceae bacterium, assembly GCA_050299555.1. Classification (GTDB taxonomy): domain Bacteria; phylum Pseudomonadota; class Alphaproteobacteria; order Rhodobacterales; family Rhodobacteraceae; genus JBNKWA01. Next base: position 7,373 of record JBNKWA010000039.1, read on the forward strand.
GCGTTGTCCAGAAACGCGCCCCGCAGGTCGGCGAAGCGAAGGTCCCTGGCCGAAAGGTCGATGCCGGGGATCGCATCCACCGCGCGATCCCGCTCGGCGGCCGCAGCCGCCAGAAAGCGGCGATCCAGTCCGGTAAAGTAGGTATCGCAGGCCGTGGCGGCGTAGCGGTCGGCGCACCAGGCCAGGCGGTTCGCCTTCACATGCTCGGGTGCCGGATGTTCGTCCGAATAGACCTGGCCGCAGATCTGCGGGGAAAGCCCCTCGCGGCCGCACCACGTGGTCCGGAACATGTCCTGCGCCGTGTCGGGGTCCGTCCAGCTGGCCGGTGGGTTCGTGAAACGCACCCCGCGCAGATCGATGGGCGCCAGAACTCGATCCAGGCTTTCCCACCCGTAGAGTGGGTTGGTATAACGGTGGACATATCGGTCGAAGCTGCCCTCGGTACGGACCCAGCCGACAAAAAGCAGCCAGACCGCGAAGACTGCGAAAGCGGTGTTCCTGAGGATGCGCCGCCAGAGCCTCGGTCGCGGCCCGGGCCCGCGCGCGGCGGCGCAAAAGAGCAGCCAGCTGGTAAAGCCGACATATAGCGCGAGCAGCACGCAGAGCGCGATCAGCAGGGTCGTCAGTTCCTCATGAGCCGGGTGCGACCGCCACCAGAAGCCGAGGAGCGCCGCCGGCCCGGCGGCCCAGACCAGCAGCAGGGTAACGAGGCTGGAAACCCAGGTCAGCGGTTCGCGAGGCGCCGCGTTCGGGCCGGGATAGGTCAGTGCCAGGTCGCTGATCAGCCACGGAAAGGACCCTGCCTGCACGGCGGCACCGCCATATGTGTGGCGGGCCGCACCGACGGCATTCCAGAGTTTGCAGAGGTGCAGGTGGAGATAGACGTAGAGCGCCGCGCCGAGCACCGGGGCGAAGGCGAAGAAGCTGGTGGTCGGGATCGCGACATTGATCAGCGGCAGTTGCGTCTGCCGGGAGGGTATGAAGAAATCGGCGTCCTTCACGCCCAGCAGGGTGACGCCAACGAAGGCGAGATAGCCGAGCAGACCGAGCCACGAACCCCGCGCTGTGCGCGACAGCTCATCGATCCGGCGGACCGCCGCGGCCGTGTCGGGTGCGGCCGGATTTTGTCTGGCGCGGGCGAGGGCGGCGCGGCGCAGGGTCAGGCGGCTGGGCATTGGCATGCGGCCCCGGGTGTCATTGCCCCAGATTGGCACAGACCCAGCCGCCCGGAAAGCAAAAGGCCCCGCGCGGGGCGGGGCCTTGATGTCGTGCCCAGGGTCGGTGCCGGGTGGCTGCCTCAGGTGCCGCCGCCCGCATGGTCGGTGTTGTTGATCGACTGCACGAAGCGGGGCCGGTTGATGACCCGGTTGCGCCATTCCAGATCGGCGAGGCCGGCCCAGTCGAACCACATCGTCGACGAGATGATCGGATCGAAGGGCACATAGGATTCGGTCAGGATGAAGCTGTCGCCATCGGCGGTCGTGGGCATGATGTCGGTGGGCAGCTCGGACCCGTCCGTATAGGAGTCGACGATTTCGAAATCGAGGGTGTCGGGATCGCGGTCGCCGCCGCGCACCTCTCCCTCGGCGACGACATAGGTCGGGTCGCCGATCACCGTCGACCACTCGACGTTGTACTGGTCGGCATCCTCGTCATAGCTGACCGAGGTGATCCGCACCCACTTGCCGCCGGGCGCGCGCCAGGTCAGGTGGTCGAAAAGCTCCGTCATGGTGTACTGCAGGTCGTTGTCGTCAAGCTCCAGCAGGCGCGAGACGATGTCGCCGACGAGATAGGTCGCCTTGGCGGCGGCGGTTGCCTGCCGGTAGGTGTCGAAGAAGACATAGGAGCCGAGGATCCACAGCATGATCAGCGGCGAGATCATCACGAACTCGATGGTCACGCTGGCGCGTTCGTCCGAGCGGAAGGACCGAAGGCTGGCAAGGGGCACGGGCACTCTCATCACAACGGCTCGTTGGCAAAGGCCGAGAAGGCCGACATCTGGAACCCGCCGCTGGCATCCTGCGACAGTTGCAGGCCGAGGCGGTTCCCCGGGAAGATCGGATCGACGATGACGCATGCCCTTACGAACATGATCTCGGGGTTGATGTGGTTCCAGCGCGAACCGGTGTCGTAGTTAACCACCGGCGACACGGTCGCGGTGCGGTCGACGCAGGTCCGGGAGTTGGTGGGGAAGCTGCCGGTGCCCATCTGCACTGGCGTCAGCTCGATCAGCACAACGTTCTGGCAATCCGCGAAGATCACCGCATGTTCGCAGAGCTTGGCCTTGATGGTGTCGTGCGTCGGGTTGGGTACCGAGCCGAGGCGCAGGTCGCGGACGGTGAGGTCGAGGCCGCGCTCCAGCATCATGAACTTGGTCATCAGCCAGCCGGCCTCGAATACCGAGAGCACGATGGCGAAGAAGACCGGGGCGATGATGACGAATTCCACCGTGGCCGCGCCGGCAGAGTCGGCGCGGAAGCGGTTGATGAGGTTGCGTACAAGTCTGGTCATCGCCATGCCTAGTAGATCAGCTTGAGGTTAAGGATTGTATTGGCGATGTTCTGGAACGCCTTGCCGATGTCCACACCGTCCACCTGGTAGAAATGCCCGGGGCCCGGCGTGGCGCAGCTCTGCATCGGTCCGACCTCGGCGCCGGCGCCGAAGGCGATGGTGAAGACGGTCACGCCCTCGTTCTTCGTGCCGGTGCAGAGCGTCTGCAGGGTGGCCGCGTTGGCGGCCCGGTCGGCGCTCTGGGCGCCCGGCGCCGAGTAGGCGGCGTTACTGGTCTTGAACACCGCAGAGCCGCCGTAGCCCTCGCTGAGCTGGTTGGTAACGCTGGCCTGCCACCAGTTCGCGCTGGTGCGGTTGGCGGCCCAGTAGTCGACATCGGAGATCGAGTCATAGTCCTGGGCGCGGACGCGAAACTGCGGCGTGATCATGCCGTCGGTCATCAGGATGACGAACTTCAGCGCGTCGGGATCGGTATAGGCCGCGGGCCGGCCGGCGAAGCCCGAGTCGACCTTGCCCTCGTTGATGAGCTGGGTGAGCACCGACTCGCTGGACGGATCGAGCAGCCCGACGCCCCACTTCATGCCGTAGTGGATCGCGGTCGCCTCGTGCAGGGTCAGCCCGTCGATACGCGTCTTGAGTGCGTCATTGTCGTTGGAAAACGGCAGGATCGAGCTCGCCTCGCTCGGGCACCAGCCGAAGGCGGTACCGGCCGGCGGAGCGGTGTACCCGTAGCCGCCCCAGACGAAGAACTGCAGCTGCTGGCGCAGGTAGTTCGGATCGAGGGTGATGGAATCGACCTCGGTCTCGTCGAAGTCGATGCAGTTGGAATAGCTGTGGTTGTAGCTGCCGAAGAGCGGCGCGATGCTGTACTTGGGGTAGAGATCGGCGCCGGCGTTCACGTGGCCGGCATAGGGAACGAGCGAGATGGTGGTATAGGGCCGGGTGATGTCGGTCAGCACCGTGTCGACGAATTCCTTCGCCGCGGTGCGCAGCTTGCCGATCTTGTTGTCGTCGGCCATCGAGGTGGAGATGTCGAGGACCAGCGAGATCTCGACCTCGCGCAGCCGCTGCTCGGCGGCGCCGGAGGCGCGGATCATCAGCGTGTTGTAGCCGATCAGCTTCAGGAAGTAGGTGGGCACCGGGTATTCGGCGATGGCCGAGACGCGGCGGTAGGACAAGCCGACATCGACCTGCACGTCGAGATCGACGCTGTCGTCGATCCAGTTGGCGGTCTTCATGTAGTCTTCGACCGTCGTCTGCGCGCCGACCGACTGTGTCAGCGACGCCGCCGCCAGCACGCCGCGATCGACGGCATCCTGCAGCTCGGCCCGGTAGCTTTCATGGCGCATGTAGTCGACGGCCATCCCCGTCGACACGATCATCATCACCAGCATGGCGATGGTGTACGCGGTTACGGAACCGTCCTGATCCGCACGAAAACTACGAAGCAGGAAAAGCCGAGCCAGCTTGTCCCGCAGAGGGAAAGATACAATTCGAGGCATTAACCACCCGTCCCATCGGCACACTACAAAGCCCCACGGGACATAGAAAGCCGGAAAACGGTCGAAAATGCCACTAAAATCTTTCAGTTCCAGAGGCATGCACACCAGCAGCACACCCTGCTGACCCCTGTCCAACAGCACCACCGCAAGGGGTGTGCCGATCTCCACTCGGTTGATTTTTATGCTCTTTTTCGGAGAGTCGAGGCGTCCGTTTGCACCGATGGTAACCAATCGTTCAGATTTGGCCCCCCGCACGCAGCCTGTTGCGGCGCAGCATGCGATGGCGGCCTGAAACGCATGCGCGTGCTCTGGCGAGGCCCAGCCGATTCGCCCGGCACGGCGCGTGTCCCGCCGCACACGGCGGCTTGTCGCCATGCGGCGCGAGCGGCGGTTCGGGGCCTGGGCCCGGCGGATCGTGGAGCCCCACCCTGCCGTTGGCGGGGAGGGGTCGGCCGCACATCCAAGTGCCCACTGCATGGCCGCCGCCGGGGCGCCGCTGGCCATGCGGGCCGGACGCCCTGAGGCGGGTTGCAGGCAGTGGTTCCTCATCACCCCGCGCCTCAGTAGATCAGCTTGAGATTGAGGATGGTGTCGGCGATGTGGTCGAAGGCCTCGCCGATGGTCTCGCTGTCGTCGACGCCGACTTGGTAGAAGAACTCCGAGCCCGGCGTGGCGCAGCTCTGCATCGGTCCGGTGTCGGCGCCGGCGCCGAAGGCGATGGTGAAGACCGTGATGCCCGACGACTTGGCGCCGGTGCACAGCGTCTGCAGGGTCTCGGCGTTGTCGTTGGCGCTGGACCGCAACACCCGCGAGCCGGAATAGTAGGCCAGTTGCTTGGTCACGCCGTTGCTGTACCAGTTCCAGGCGTTGCTGTTCTGGGCCCAGAAGGCCACGTCGGACGGCGAATTGTAGTCCTCGTTGCGGATCCGGTACTGCTGCGTGATCATGCCGTCGGTCATCAGGATCACGAATTTCAGCGTGTCCGGATCGTCATAGTTGCGCGGGCGACCGGAGAGTTCGGAAGCGACCGCGCCATCGTCGATCAGCGCGTTGACCACCGGCCGGCTGGACGGATCGAGCAGCCCGACGCCCCATTTCATGCCGTAGTGGATCGCGGTCGCCTCGTGCAGGCTCAGCCCGTCGATGCGGTTCTTGAGCGCCAGGTTGTTGTTGGAGAAGGGCAGGATCGAGCTGGATTCGCCCGGGCACCAGCCGAAGGCGGCCCCGGCCGGTGGCGTGCCGTAGCCGTAGCCGCCCCAGACGAAGTACTGCATCTGCTGGCGGACGTAGCTGGGTTCAAGGGAGACGAGATCGACCTCGCTTTCGTCGAAGTCGATGCAGTTGGAAAAGCTGTGGTTGGAGCTGCCGAAGACCGGCGCGACGGTGTAGTGCGAAAAGAGGGCCGCGCCGGCGTTCACGTGCCCGGCATAGGGCACGATGGTGATCGCGGTATAGGGGCGGGCCTGGTCGGTCAGCACCGTGTCGACGAAGTCCTTGGCCGCCGCCCGAAGCTCGCCGATCTTGTTGTCGTCGGCCATCGAGGTGGAGACGTCGAGAACCAGCGAGATCTCGACCTCGCGCAGCCGCTGCTCGGCGGCGCCGGAGGCGCGGATGGCCACCCGGTCATAGCCGATCAGCTTGAGGAAGTAGGTGGGCACCTCGTATTCCGCGGTCGCGGTCACCCGCCGGAACGTCGTTCCGGTGGACAGGTCGACGTCGAGATCGAGATCCGGGCCGATCCAGTTGGTCACCCGCATGTAGTCCTCGACCGTTGTCCGGGCATCGACGGTCTGGGTGAAGGATGCCGCCGCCAGCACGCCGCGATCGACGGCGTCCTGCAGCTCGGCCCGGTAGCTTTCATGGCGCATGTAGTCGACGGCCATCCCCGTCGACACGATCATCATCACCAGCATGGCGATGGTGTAGGCGGTGACCGAGCCGTCCTGATCGGCGCCGAACCGGCGGAGGCCACGGGGCCTGGCCAGCCTGGCCGATGTTGACGTCTTCCTGGGGGCCCATGTCGGGAGCGAGAGTAGTCGTTGCATGATCCAACCGTCCGAACGGCACGCTTCTGCGCCCCCAGCCCCGAACAGGACCCGAAAATTAGGCGGAATTTGCGCCAAATTTTTGCAATTCCGAGACGTCGGCCGCGGCGCCGACGGTCGGTAGCGGCCGGGTCCGGCCCCAAAGGCGGCGGGCGCGGGAAAACTCATCGCGTTGGACTTAATGTCCTGTTCGGGATGTGTTTTCCGGGTATCCGCGCCATCGGCCGGTGGCCAGCGTCTGCCACGATTCATCAGGTGGGATTCGGCCAAGGGTGAATGCCGGCCCAGGGTGGCCGCAAGGCGCCGGCACGACGGCAGCCGGGGCAGGCATGCCGGTTTGCAGCGGTCCGGGACGACCGAAGGATTTACAATGTTTACCAGTGACTTGCCGGGGCGCAGCCCCAATACCGAGGTGATTCGATGCACTGGGGCCTCCTCAACCGGTTTGGCAAGGGCTGTGCGCATCGGACCCCTGCTTGAGCGAAGGTTGGCCGAAATTAATTTACCTTTCGATTAAGGCAGTTGCCCCAGAGTGGCCGCATTTGCGTCCATTTTGGTTTGAGTTCGGTTCATCTTCGGACTAGCATGAGGCTGTGTGTTGAGTAGCCTTAGGGGGTGTGTATGTGTAGCGAGTTGAGCCATGGCGACGTGTGGAAGGTCGCAATCATCGGGTTTCTCGTGATTGTGTTGGCTGGGGGGATGTTCCCCGCGTAAATGGCTCCGATGAAGTAAGCTACACCTCTTCTCGTCCCGGTGTGGGGGCATGTTGGGCGGGAAGTTGACTGAGCCTGAAAAGCTACAAGGCCGCCTTCATGGCGGCCTTCAACTTGTGTGATCTTCGGTTTGGCTGGGGTTCAGGTCGGGTTGACGGGGGTCGGGTTGCCTTGGGCCTGTTGGTCGGCCTCGTCGGCGAAGACCCGCACCGGTTTCAGTCCGCCGTCGCCGGCGGCGACCACGGCAACCGGCGTTCCATCCAGAGATGTCCAGAGCGTGGCGCCCTGCGGCGCGTCCGCGCGGGTGATCACGCGGCCCTGGCGCAGGTGTGCCGCTTCGGCGGCGGTGACCGGCACTTCGCCGAGGTCCGCCAGCCCCGCCGAGACCGGCAGGAGCAGGTGGTCCGGCGGCGCGGGCGCCCCGGTGACGGTGTCGAGGCTGACCGCGGCGTCGAGCGCGAAGGGTCCGGTGGCAAGGCGCCTGAGCGCGGTCACGTGGCCGAGGCAGCCCAGCGCCTGACCGAGGTCGCGGGCGATGGCGCGTACATAGCCGCCCTTGCCGCACGCCATCTCGAGGCTGGCCTCGTCGGGCGTGACGTCGAGCAGTTCCAGTCGCGAGACGTTCAGCGGCCGCGCCGCCAGCGTGGGGTCGTCGCCGGCCCGGGCGAGCGCGTAGGCGCGTTTGCCGCCGATCTTGACCGCGCTGACCTTGGGCGGCACCTGCATGATGTCGCCGACAAAGGCTGGCAGCGCGGCGAGGATCGCCTCGCGGCCGGGCCGGCCGGGGGCGGTGGCGATCACCTCGCCCTCGGCATCGTCGGTGCTGGTGGCCGCGCCCCAGCGGACGGTGAAGCGATAACGCTTGGCCCCGTCGGTGACGTAGGGCACGGTCTTGGTCGCCTCGCCCAGCGCGATCGCCAGAACCCCGGTTGCCATCGGATCGAGGGTGCCGGCATGGCCGGCCTTGGCGGCGGCGAAGGCGCCCCGCACCCGCGCTACGGCGGTGGCCGAGGTGATGCCGGCGGGCTTGTCGAGCACCAGCCAGCCCGACACCCGGCGCTTCTGACGGCGCGGGGCACTCATGGCCGGCGCTTGTCCCACTGCCGGCGCCGGCGGTCATAGGCGCGCCGGTCGGCGGCATAGACGCGGTCGACCTCGGCCTTGAGCGCGTCGTCGACGACATCGGCCCGGGCCACCGGCCGGTACGAGGCGTTGCGGGCACCCACGGCCGCCATGCGCTCGGCGATGTCGGGCACCAGCGGTTCCAGCAGGAGCGGCAACTGCCAGTCGAGCCCGTCCAGCGTCAGCCGGGTCAGCGACAGTTGACGGGCGTAGTGCAGGCGGCTGGCCTGCGGGCGCCAGTGCGGATTGCTGCGGCGGTCGGTCTCGCCCCTGAGGTTGCGGTCGAGCCAGCCGATCAGCGCCAGGCAGTTGGCCCGGTGCCCGGCGGCATCCAGGTCGCGGGACAGGTCGACCCCCTCCTCCTCGGCCAGCATGGAACGGATGTGCCCGAAGGTCTGCGGCCCGTCGCCCCAGATCTTGTCGAAGTAGAAGGACAGGAACCGGTCCACGGGATCGCGCAGGATGGTGAAGGCATGGGGGCTGTCCCGGATCTCGGCGACGGTCTGCGACAGGGCGCGCGGGATCTCGTCCTCGTGCTGGTGGATGCTGTCGGGATCGGGATGCGGCCGTCCGTGCTCCATGGACCACAGCAGGTTCTTCATGAACGTGCAGCCACACTTGGTGATCGCCATGTAAAAGAGCGGGTAGCGGCTGGTGGTGAAGAGCACCCTCGTCACCGGCAGGCTGCTCCACTCCGTGCCGCTTGGCCGGGCGGGCTGGCTGGTGCCCTTGCGCAGCGACGCGATCACCCGGCGGAGCGCCATCGCCGGCCGCTAGCTGTCGCCGCCCTTGGCGACGTCCCGGCGCACCGCGTCCGATGACAGAAGCGCCCGGGTGCGGTCCATCTGGTCAAAGCTGGTGTCGGCCTGGAATTTCAGCTCGGGCGAGAACTTCAGGTCCACCGCTGCGGTGACCGCCCGGCGCAGCTCGCGCCGGCTGCGGTCGAGCGCCACCAGGGTCTCGTCCACCTGAATGCCGCCCAGCGGCAGCACGAACACCGTCGCGTGGCGGAGGTCGGGGCTGACGCGCACCTCGCCGACGGTGATCGGCTTGCCGTCGAGGTCGGGGTCGTGCAGGTCGCCGCGCGCGAAGATCTCGGACAGCGCCCGCCGGATCAGCTCGGCCACCCGCAGCTGGCGCTGGCTGGGGCCCTGCGCCTCGTCGTGCTTCTGCCTTGCCATCGTCGCCGCCTTTCGTTCCGCGGCCGATCTATGCCCTTGCGCCGGCTTTGCCAAGGGTGAGGCTTGCCGCTAAACGGGGGCGAGACGGAATGGGGGCGAGCATGAACCAACCGATGCGGATTGTGGTCACCGGCGCCTCGGGCCGGATGGGCCGGATGCTGACGGCGGCGGTCGAGGCGCGGGCGGCGGCCGAGGGCGACGTGAAGCTGGTGGCGGCGCTGGTGCGCGAGGGCCACGACTGGGTCGGGCGCGACCTGGGCGAAGCGACCGGCGGGCAACCGAGTGGGCTGGTGGTCAGCGCCGACCCGCTGGAGGCCTTCGCCGCGGCTGACGCTGTGCTGGATTTCACCGCGCAGGCGGCGACCGTGGCCAATGCGGCGCTGGCGGCGCAGGCGCGCATGGTGCACGTGATCGGCACCACTGGCCTGAGCGAGGACGACCTGGCCGCCATTGCCGCCGCTGCCCGGCACGCGGTGGTGATCCGGGCCGACAACACAAGCCTTGGCGTCAACCTTCTGGCGCAGTTCGCCCGGCAGGCGGCGGCGGCGCTGGGCCCCGACTGGGACATCGAGGTGCTGGAGATGCACCACCGGATGAAGGTCGATGCGCCCTCGGGCACGGCGCTGATGCTGGGTCAGGCGGCGGCCGAGGGGCGCGGCGTGGCGCTGGAGGAAAAGGCGGTGCGGTCGCGCGATGGCCATACCGGCGCCCGCAAGCCCGGCGATATCGGCTTTGCGACGCTCAGGGGCGGCGATGTGGCGGGCGAGCACGACGTCATCTTCGCCGGCGCGGGCGAGCGGATCGTGCTGCGCCATGTCGCCACCGATCGCGGGGTCTTCGCCCGGGGCGCGGTGGCGGCGGCGCTGTGGGGACGGGGCCGCAAGCCCGGCCAGTACAGCATGGCCGATGTGCTGGGGATGGCGGCGTGACCCTGTTCGACGTGGCCGGCAAGGTGGTGCTGGTCACCGGCGGCGCCACCGGCATCGGGCGCATGATCGCCGGCGGCTTCGTGGCGGCCGGTGCGACGGTTCTGATCGCCTCGCGCAAGGGCGAAGCCTGTGTGGCCGCGGCGCAGGCGCTGACCGCCGAGGGTCCCGGCCGGGCCGAGGGCTTTGCCGCCGATGTGGCCAGCGAGGCGGGCGCGGCGGGGCTGGCGGCCGAGGTGGAGCGGCGGGCGGGCCGGCTGGACGTTCTGGTCAACAATGCCGGTGTCGCCTGGGGCGCGCCGCTGGAGAGCTTCCCGCGGGCGCAGTGGGCCCGGGTGATGGAGACCAACGTCGCCGGCCCCTTCGGCTGCATCCAGGCGCTGCTGCCCATGCTCCGGAAGGCGGCGACGCCCCAGGACCCGGCGCGGATCGTCAATATCGGCTCGGTGATGGGCACCATCGCCTCGGCCGAGGGCAACTATTCCTATGTCGCCTCGAAGGCGGCGATCCACCACCTGACCCGGGTGCTGGCGGCCGAACTGGCGCCGCGGGCGATCACTGTCAACGCGCTGGCGCCGGGGCTGTTCCCCTCGAAGATGACCCGCTTCGCGGTGGGTACGGCCGAGGGCGCCGCCGAGGCCGCGGGGAATATCCCGCTCGGCCGTCTGGGCGCGGCCGGCGACGCGGCCGGCGCGGCGATCTTCCTCGCCTCGCGCGCCGGCGCCTATGTCACCGGTGCGGTGCTGCCGCTGGATGGCGGGGTCTCGGTCGGTGGCGCGATCACGCTGTTCCCGGCTCAGACCCCGTAGAGCGCGCCGAACTTCCGGTTCAGGTACTTGATCAGCGGCTCTTCGCAGATCTCGGTACCGGTTGCGGCGCCGATCAGCTCGGCCGGCGCGATGCTGTTGCCGTGCTTGTGGATGCGCTCGCCGAGCCATGCAACGATGCCGCTCATGTCCCCCCTGGTCACCGCGGCATCGAGGTCCGGCATGTCGGCCCGCATCCGCTCGAACAGCGCCGCGGCATAGACGTTGCCCAGGCTGTAGGTCGGGAAGTAGCCGAAGAGGCCCGCCGCCCAGTGGATGTCCTGCAGGACGCCATTGGCGGCGTCGGGTACCGCGAACCCGAACATCCTTTCGAAGCGGGTGCTCCACTCGCCTTCCAGCGAGGCCGCGTCGAGGTCGCCGTCGATCAGGTCGCGCTCGAGCTCGAAGCGCAGGATGATGTGCAGGTTGTAATGCACCTCGTCCGCCTCGGTGCGGATGAAGCCGGTCTCGACCCGGTTCAGCATGGCGTAGAGCGCGTCGGGCGAGTCGGCACCGAACGGGCCGAAGGCGGCCAGCATCTCGGGGTAGAGCCACTCGGCGAAGGCGCGGCTGCGGCCGATCTGGTTCTCGAACAGGCGCGACTGGCTTTCGTGAACGCCCATCGATGCGTGGCGGCCGGCCGGCTGCAACGACAGCGCCTGGTCGATGTTCTGCTCGTAGACCGCGTGGCCGACCTCGTGCACGGTGGAAAGCAGGCACATGAAGGGCTCGGCCTCGCCGATGCGGGTGGTGATGCGGGTGTCGCCCATGGTGCCGGACGAGAAGGGGTGCAGCGCCAGGTCCAGCCGCCCGGCCTCGAAGTCGTAGCCGAAGAGGGCCGCGACCTTGCGGGCCAGCGCCATCTGCGCCTCGGCCGGGAAATGCCCGGCGGGGACCGGCGCGTCGCGGCCGCTGCCGGCGATCCGGCCGCGCAGTTCCGACAGCACCGGGCCCAGCCGGGCGAAGATCTTGGTCAGCGTGATGGCCCGCATGCCGGGCTCGAAGGCGTCGATGAGGGCGTCGTAGAGGGTTGCGCCGCTCTCTTTCAGGCACGCCGCCTCGGCCCGCTTGAGTGCCACGATCTTCTCCAGCATCGGCCGGAAGTCGGCAAAGCTGTTGGCCTTTCGCGCCGCGGCCCAGACCGAGTGCGCCTCGGCCGTGGTTCGGGCGATGTCCTCGGCCAGCCGGCTCGGCATTCGCGTGGCGCGGCGGTACTGGCGGCGGATCTCGGTGACATTGCGCCGGGCGAGCGGGTCGAGCTCGGTGCCGTTGAGCGCGGCGATCCACTCGCCGACGCGGGCATCGGACATGCGCTCGTGCCGAACCGCCTCGACCGCGGCGACATGTTCCGACCGCAGGCGCCCGCCGCGCGGCGGCATCATGGTTTCCTGGTCCCAGTGCAGCAGCCCTGCGACCTGTTCCAGCGCCTCGGTCTGGCGGACATGGGCCATAAGATCTGAGTAAATCGACTTGGTCATCCCGAATGCGGTCCTCACCATGTGCTGCCGCCCTGATAGCGCTTGCCCGAGGACTTGGCCATAGACAGGCTCGGGTCATTCCGTTCGCGTTCACAAGCCGCTATCAGGGGCGTCTGCAACCGGAGAGGATCGTGCGCGTGAAACGGGGCTTCGATATCGCCGTCAGCCTCATCCTGCTGATCGTCACGCTGCCGATCCTGGCGGCCGCGGCGTTGTGGGTGCGGATCGACAGCCCCGGCCCGGTGCTTTACCGCCAGACCCGGATCGGGCGCGGCTGCCAGCCGTTCCAGATCCTGAAGCTGCGCAGCATGGTGGCCGATGCCGACCGAATCGGCGGCTATTCCACCGCCGCCGGCGATGCCCGGATCACCCGCGCCGGGCGGTTCATCCGGCGCACCTCGATCGACGAGCTGCCGCAGCTCGTCAACGTGCTGAGGGGCGACATGAGCCTGGTCGGGCCGCGTCCCGACACCCCGGCGCAGGAGGCGCTGTACCGGCCCGGGGACTGGCAGAAGCGGCATCGGGTGCGGCCGGGGATCACCGGGCTGGCCCAGGCGACGCGGCGATCCGAGGCCACGCCCCAGGAGCGGCTGGCGCTGGACCTCGCCTATGTGGACGATCATTCCCTGGCGCTGGACCTGCGGATCATGGTGATGACGGCGATGCGGCTTTTCGGCCGCGGCACCAACTGAGGAGAATGGCGATGGACTTGCCGGTTGGGGTTCCGGTTCCGGGCTTCGTGCCGCCGCCGCACCCGGACGGGGCGGCCATGGAGGGGCGTTTCTGCCGGCTGCAGCGGCTGACGCCGGCCGACGCGCCGGCGCTTTACGCGGCCCATGCCGAGGCCAAGGGCGACCGCGACTGGGCCTATCTGCCCTATGGCCCGTTCCCGGACGCGGCCGCCCATGCCGGCTGGGTGGACAGCGTGGCCGGCGGCAGCGACCCGCTGTTCTACACCGTCCATGCCGGCGAGCCGCGCCGGCCCATGGGTGTGCTGAGCTATCTGCGCATCGCGCCGGCGGCGGGGTCGATCGAGGTGGGGCACATCCATTTCGCCCCGCCCATGCAGCGCGGCCCGGCGGCGACCGAGGCGATCTGGTTGACCATGGCCTGGGCCTTTGCCGCCGGTTATCGCCGTTTCGAGTGGAAGTGCGATGCGCTCAACCACCGGTCGCGGCGGGCGGCGCAGCGGCTGGGCCTGAGTTTCGAGGGCATCTTCCGGCAGGCGGCGGTGGTCAAGGGCCGCAACCGCGACACCGCCTGGTTCGCGGCCATCGACGCCGAATGGCCGGCGCTGGACGCCGCCTTCAGGGCCTGGCTCGATCCGGCGAACTTCGACCGCGACGGGCGGCAGAAGGTGGCGCTGGCGGATCTGACTCGGCCGCTCCTGGTGGCGCTCGATCCCTCGCTCTGACCGCGCCCGCCGGCCGCCCGGCCTTGACAGCCCGAATTCGATGACGACATGCGGAGGGTTGGCCCCGGCGGCCCCAGTTCCCGAGAAAGGTTCACTGTCCATGCCCGATACCGCGCCGCTCGACCTGCGCCCCGAGGCGATCGACTTTCTGCTGACCCGGCGCTCGCGGCCCGCGCGGACCCTGACGACGCCGGTGCCCGATCGCGCGGCGCTGCTGCCGATGCTGACCGCCGCGGCGCGGACGCCGGACCACGGCAAGCTGGAGCCGTGGCGCTTCATCGTGCTGGAGCGCGCCGCGCTGGTGCGGCTGGCAGGGCTGGCGCAGGCGCGGCTTGAGGCGCTGGACTGCGAGCCGGAGAAGCTGGCCAAGGAGGTGGCGCAATTCGCCGACGCGCACCTGGTGGTGGCGGTGGTGCATGTCCCGCGCCAGTCGCCCAAGGTGCCGGCCATGGAGCAGATCCTGTCGACGGGTGCGGCCTGCCTGGCGCTGCTGAACGCCGCGCTGGCCACCGGCTGGGGCGCCAACTGGCTGACCGGCCCCATGGCGACCGACCCGGCGTTCCTTGGCGAAGGGCTGGGGGCGGCGGCGGGCGAATTCGTCGCCGGCTTCATCCATATGGGCACCGAGACCGCCGCGCCGCCGGACCGGCCGCGCCCCGACCTTGGCAAGATCGTCAGCTGGGTCGCCGCCTGATGCTGTTCGCCGACTTCCAGAAGGCGCTGAACCAGATCGGCGACCCGCGCTTTACCGGCGTGCTGGTGCGGGCGGTCGGGCTGACGCTGGCGCTTCTGGTGGGCTTTTTCGTCGCCTTCGTCTGGCTGATCGGCTGGATGCTGCCCGACACCATCGCCCTGCCGTTTGTCGGCGAGGTCGGGATCGTCACCAACATCCTGTCCTTCGCCGCCATCATCGCCATGTTCGCGCTGTCGGTCTTCCTGATGATCCCGGTGGCGAGCGTCTTTGTCGGCTTCTTCCTCGACGATGTCGCCGACGCGGTCGAGGCGCGGCACTATCCCGATGCCGGGCTGGTCGAGGCGCTGCCGATGTCGGACGTGCTGATCGACTCGCTGCGCTTTCTGGGGGTGATCGTGCTGGCCAACCTGGTGGCGCTGGTGGTCTATTTCGTCGCCACCATCTTTGCGCCCGTCGTCTTCTGGGCGGTCAACGGTTTCCTGCTCGGGCGCGAGTATTTCCAGCTTGTCGCCTCGCGCCGGCTTGGAAGGAAGGCGGCGGACGCCCTGCGCCGGCAGCATTTCTGGGAGATCTGGACGGCGGGTTTCCTGATGGCGGTGCCGCTGTCGTTTCCGGTGATCAACCTCGTGGTGCCGGTGCTGGCGGTGGCCACCTTCACGCACATGTTCCATCGAATTGAGGGCCGGCGGTCGGCGCTGGCATGAAATGGCGCCCCCGAGGGACCTAGGGGCGCCAGATACACACCTGCACGACTGGCTGTCCGAAGCCAAACCGCGGCTGGGGAACTGGCAGCGACCCAGAGGTGGGGAATGGGCGGGCCGTCATGCCGTGGCCGCAAGCGCGACTGCGCCTGCGGCGGCAGCCAGTCGCCGGGAGTACCTTCTCCCGTGCGAATCCATCTAGCGCGATGCGGCCGCGGTTCAATTGTAGGGCGGGGCGAATCCGGCCACGTCGGCAGGGGTGATCCAGCCCGACGCGATGATGCCGCAGGTCGGCAGCCACAGCACCATCGTCACCACCGTCGTCCACAGCATCTTGCGGCGCAGGTTCGGGTTCGCCGGCGCCGATGGCGGGGTGCCGGGGGTGACCGCGCCGGCCTCCTCCTGGGTGGTGAGCCTGAGTGGCAGGACCACCAGAAGGGTCATGAACCAGTAGACGGCAAAGAGCACGATGGCGCCGGTGATGGTCATGCGGGCCTTTCGGGTACCAGACGCGGGCGGACGATCGCGGCCGCGCCCGCCCTAGCTATCAGAGCAGCCCCTGGGCGGCAATCATCACCACGCCGGCCAGGACGATGTAGCCGCCGTCGATGGCCAGCGCCGCGCCGCCTTTCCTCACGAAGGCGCCGCCCGAGACGACGAAGGCCGCCGCGGCGAGGATGGCGAGGATCGCCGTCCACAGCGCGCTGGTGGTGGCGGTGATGCCAACCACGAGCGCCAGCAGAAGAACCGCCAGCGCCTGCGTCGCCATGGCCATGACCGGCATCTCGCGGGGCTTGCCCAGCTCGACCCGCGAGCCCTCGGCCCAGCGGCGGCCGAAGACGGCGGGGCTGTACCAGGCCCAGCCGGCGAGGAACGCGACAACGGCGCCGAGGATGACGGCCAGCCAGTTCAGCGGTTCGGGGCTTTCCATCCCTTGTCCTCCCTCGTTTCAGTAGGCGTCGTGGCGGCGCAGCCAGGCCATGGTCCAGGGCAGCCCGTGCTCGTCCCGGCCCTTGGGCGTCAGGTCGAGGAAGTGATAGGCGCCGTTCAGCATGTCGAGCCCGCGCGCATAGGTCGAATAGGTGTGGTTGATGCCGCCATCGGGATCGCGCTGGAAGACGCTGATCCCGGGCATCTCGCCCGCCCGTTCGCCCAGCGGCGCGTAGTTGTAGGTCTCGCCGCCCTGCCGCGCGTCCCTGCCCGGCAGGGTGACGCCGAAATCCGCGTTGAAGCTGGAGCCGGCCGAGGAGTACCACGGAAAGCTCCAGCCCATGCGCTGGCGGTAGGCGGCAAGCCTGGGGTAGTCGGCGATCGAGACCGCCACCAGCGCGGTGTCGCGATGCGCCAGATGCACGCCGATGCCGTCGAAATTGTCGGCCCAGAACGAGCAGCTTGGGCAGCCCTCGGACCAGTCGGCGCCGTACATGAAGTGATAGACGACAAGCTGGCTGCAGTCGCCGAACAGATCCGCCAGGCCGACCCCTCCGTCCGGGCCGTGGAAGCGGTAGTCGGCCTCGACCCGCACCCGCGGCAGCGCCCGGCGCGCCGCCGACAGGGTGTCGCGTTCTGCGGTGAAGGCCTTTTCGCGGGCCAGAAGCGCCTTGCGCGCCTCCAGCCACTCGGCCCGGCTGACCGTCTGTGCGGTCATGACGCCGCCTCGGCAAAAGTGCTGTCGAGTGTGGCAAGGATCGCGCCCCAGCCCTTGGCGTGGTTGTCGCGGCTTTCCTCGGTGGGGAACTTGACGTGGTTCAGGGTCACCTCGGTGGCATCCTTCACTGGCCTGAAGGTCAGCGTCACGGTGCTGCCGGGCGTCGAGAACGGCGATTCCCAGGTGAAGACGATGCGGCTGTGGGGCTCGATTTCCAGGTATTCGCCGCCATGGGGCATCTCGCGGCCTTCATGGGCCATGATGAGGTCGAAGCGGCCGCCGACCCGCGCGTCCGCGCTGGCCTTGGGGATGGTCATGCCAGGCGCCGCAAGCATGAAACGGGCCAGCATCGAGGGGTCGAGCCAGGCGTCGAACAGTGCCTTGGGCGGCGCCTTGATGGTGCGGGAAACGGTGAGCGAGAGTTCAGACATCGGTGTCGTCCTTTCCAACCAGTTGGTCGAGCCGCTCCAGCCGCAACTCCCAGATCGAGCGCAGGTCCCGGAACCAGGCGTCGACCTCGGTCAACGGTTCCATGCAGGCCTCGATCAGGTGCTCGCGCCCCAGCGTCCGGCGTTTGACCAGCCCCGCGGCCTCCAGCACCTTGATGTGCTTGGACACCGAATTGAGGCTCATCCGGTAGTGCGCGGACAGGTCGGTCACCCGCGTCGCGCCTTCCTGCACCAGCGTGGTCAGGATCGAGCGCCGCGTCGGGTCGCTCGCCGCCTTCAGCACGCCGGTCAGCCGGTCGCGTTCAAAACGCTCAACCATATGGGTGAATATAGCCCGAGTCGGTGGACTGTCAACCAAAAGGGTGAATGACGACGGTCACGCCTGTTCCAGCTCGATCAGCGTGCCGGTGAAGTCCTTGGGATGCAGAAAGAGGACCGGCTTGCCGTGGGCGCCGATCTTCGGCTCGCCGGTGCCGAGCACGCGGGCGCCCATGTCCTTCAGCCGGTCGCGGGCGGCGAGGATGTCGTCCACCTCGTAGCACAGATGGTGAATGCCGCCGGATGGGTTCTTCTCGAGGAATCCCGCGATCGGCGAGCCGTCGCCGAGCGGGTAGAGAAGTTCGATCTTGGTGTTAGGCAGGGTGATGAACACCACCGTCACGCCATGGTCGGGTTCGTCCTGGGGTGCGCCCACCTCGGCCCCGAGCACGTCGCGGTAGCGGTCTGCCGCTGCCTCCAGATCGGGCACCGCAATTGCCACATGGTTCAGCCGTCCGATCATCTTTCCGCCTCCGCTTGTCCTGACCGCGACCGCTATGCCACATATCGCGGTCAGGTGAACGGGGCGCACGGTCGCAGACGCGGACCGGACAGGGCCGGGAGACAGGATGTGATGGATTTCTCGATTTTCCTCGAGCCGGCGGTTTGGGCGGCGCTGGTGACGCTGGTGGTGATGGAGGTGGTGCTCGGCATCGACAACCTTCTGTTCATCTCGATCATCACCAACAAGCTGCCCGAAAAGATTCGCGCCACCGCGCGCAACATCGGCCTGTGGCTGGCCATGGCGATGCGGCTGGTGCTGCTGCTGGTGATCGCCTGGATTGTGAAGCTGACCGAGCCGCTGTTCGGGTTTCTCGGCTTCGAGTTCTCGTGGAAGGACCTGATCCTGATCGCCGGCGGCTTCTTCCTGGTCTGGAAGGCGACCGGCGAGATCCACCACTATGTCGACCCCGAGGCGGCTGCCGAGGAGAAATCGCGGGAGTCCGATAGCCTGGGGCTCGGTGCGGCGGTGGTGCAGATCACCATGCTGAACGTGGTGTTCTCGATCGATTCGATTCTCACCGCCGTCGGCATGACGCCGCACGTGTTGATCATGGCCATCGCGGTGGTGCTGTCGGTGCTGATCATGCTGGCCGCCGCCGGACCCATGGCCGCCTTCGTGAACCGCAATCCAACCGTGGTGATGCTGGCACTGGGCTTCCTTCTGATGATCGGTATGATGCTGATCGCCGAGGGCTTCGGCGCCCATGTGCCCAAGGGATACGTCTATACCGCGATGGCCTTTTCGGCCTTCGTCGAGGGCGCGAACATTGTCGCCCGGCGGCGGCGGGCAAGGCTGGCGGCGGCCCGTGGCGCATCGAGGGCGACCGGCGCATGATGCAGCACCGGACCGGTCGATCCAGGCTTTAACCCGCCGCGGAATCCGGCCAAAGTCGGCGCCGGCCACAAGTCCGCGGCCTTGCCGGCGGCGGCGACGGAAAAGATGCCCCGAGGGCGGGGCACAGGGAGGAATGCTTGATGGGTGAGGTATCGCTGGTCGTGAACGGCCGTTCGGTCCGGCATGAAATCGAGGGCCGGACGCTCTTGTCCGAGCTGCTGCGCGACGGCCTGCGGCTGACCGGGACGCATGTGGGCTGCGACACCTCGCAATGCGGGGCCTGCCTGGTGCATCTCGACGGCGTCGCGGTGAAGTCGTGCACGGTCTTCGCCGCCGATTGCGACGGGGCCGAGGTGGTGACCATCGAGGGGATGGCGAACCCGGACGGGTCGCTTGGCGTGGTGCAGCAGGCGTTCCAGGACTGCCACGGTCTGCAATGCGGCTTCTGCACGCCGGGCATGGTGATGTCGGCGGCGGCGCTGCTGAAGGAGAACCCGAGCCCGAGCGAGGCCGAGATACGCGCCCATCTGGAAGGCAATCTGTGCCGCTGCACCGGTTACCACAACATCGTCAGGGCGGTGCAGGTGGCGGCAGAGCGGCTTGCCGGCGGGTCGAAGGCGGCCTGAGGGCCGGCAGAGGGAGAGAACCATGTACGATTTCGACTTCGTCCGCCCGGGAAGCGTTGAAGAGGCGCTGGCGGCGCTTGCCGCCGACGGGGCGCAGGCGCTGGGTGGTGGCCAGACGCTGATCCCGAGCCTCAAGCAGCGGCTCGCCAGCCCGTCGGTACTGGTCAGCCTGACCGGCATCGCCGCCCTGAAGGGGGTGCGCGAGAAGGACGGGGTGCTGACCATCGGGGCGATGACCCCGCATGCGGTGGTGGCCCGCGAGGCCGGGGCCTATCCGGCGCTGGCCGCGATGGCGGCCCATATCGGCGATCCCGCGGTGCGGAACCGCGGCACCATCGGCGGCAGCCTGGCCAACAACGATCCCGCGGCCTGCTATCCGGCGGCGGCGCTGGCCTCGGGCGCGACGGTGGTCACCAATGCCCGCGAGATCGCCGCGGACGACTTCTTCCAGGGCCTTTTCGCCACCGCGCTGGACGAGGGCGAGCTGGTCACCGAGGTGCGCTTTCCCATACCGGAGCGGGCCAGCTATCAGAAGTTCTGCCAGCCGGCGTCGCGCTTTGCCCTGGTCGGGGTCTTCGTGGCGAAGTCCGCCGACGGGGTCCGGGTGGCGGTGACCGGCGCCGGCGAGAACGGCGTCTTCCGCTGGGCCGAGGCCGAGGCGGCGCTGTCGGCAAACTACGCGGCGGAGGCCATCGCCGGGCTCGCCCTTCCGTCCGACGGGCTGGTCGGCGACCTTCACGGCACGCCCGAATATCGCGCCCATCTGGTCAAGGTTTTGACCGGACGCGCCGTGGCGGCAAGCTGAGCCCCAGGGCCTCGGCCCGGCGGGGCGAACCACGCCCGTTCCGGGGTCCCGCGGTGGAAACCGCGGGATTATGCAGCATTTGAGCGATCCCGCGGCGTGGGCTTAACGCTCCATTAGGCAAAACGCCCCGACCATCCCGACCAAACCCCCAGAAGGGATCGGGATATGGAAACGACCTCTGCCAAGATCTCGCTGTCCGCGCTGCCGGAGCCTGGGCCGCTGGCGGGCCTCACCATCACCCTGGTCGAGGACAGCAAGACCGCGTCGGATGCCATCCGGCTTCTGGCGCTGACCGGCGGCGCCCGGGTGCGCCGGGCCGATACGCTGACGGCGGCGCGCCGGCACGTGGCGCTGTATCGCCCGCATGCGGTGATCGTCGATCTCGGCCTGCCGGACGGTGACGGGATCGACCTGATCCGCGAACTGGCGGTGGTGCCCGGGCCGCGGCCGGCGGTGGTGGCGATCTCGGGCCGCGACCCCTCGTCCTGGGCGGACGCCGCGCGCGAGGCCGGTGCCGGCGCCATGCTGGCCAAGCCCATCGCCAATGTGGAGCAGTTGCGGAGCGCCATCGCCCAGGCGATGCCCTCGGCGGCAGGCGAGGCGACCGACCCGGCCGCCTGACCGCCCGGATCAGCGACGGGGCCGAGGCCGGTGATCCCGGTCTGTCCCGGCGCGAGCGTTGAGTCTCGGGCATGACCCCGGAACGGGTGTGCCGGCCAATGCATCGCAGGGTCCGCGTCGCTGCCCGGGCGATCCCGTGGGGCCAATCCACAATTCCTTTGGATCCGCGCTTGCTGCCCGGGCGATCCGCGGGGCTACTCGGCCAGGCGGTATTCCAGCACGCTGGTCTGCAACAGTCCGCCGCCGTCATCGGTGATCAGCGTGACCCTGGTCACGCCGTCAGCATCGCGCCAGACGTCGATGCCTTCGGTATCGCCGACGGTGGGAAACCCTGTCTCCAGCAACGTCTCGCCGCCGTCGTAGCCGTCGCCGGTGACGCCAAAACGGCGCACGCGGCTGGCGAAGCCGTACCACCGCTGCGCCCGCTCGACGATCCACAGCCGCCCGTCCGGGCCGAAATCGGCGCCGGTGACCAGAAAGTCGCCGCTGCGCGCCAGCCCGCCCTTCACCGCCCAATGGCCACCGGCAAGGCGATAGACCGGGAACGGCCGGTCGAGCTTTCCCGAGCGCTCCGGCACGGTGTAGATTGCCCCCTCGGTATCCACCGCCAGGGCCTCGAGCGAGGAGTTGTTCTGCAGCTCGTCGCGGAAGGGCAGGTCGGGCAGCGCCTCGGCCGGGCCGGCGATCTCGGCATAGCGCCAGACGCGGTGGTTGGCCTCGAACGAGACCAGGATCGTGCCGGCGGCCTCGACCGCGATACCCTCGGCGTCGATGTCGAAGCGGGTCACCGGCCGTCCGGCGGTATCCAGGAGCGGCCCGGCGCGCAGCGACTCGATGCCCGCCAGCCGGCCGCCGTCGCGCACCAGCCGGGCCTCGGCCCAGTGGCCCTTGTCGGAGACGGTGATGAAGCTGTCGCCATCGGGAGCCATGGCGATGGCCGAGAAGCTGCCGAACGGCGCGAAGTCGGGCACCCAGACGGCGCCGCCATCGGCAACCAGGCGAGGTTCGGCCGCGACCGGCGCCGCGACAAGCGCGCCGAGGGCTATCGCCTGGATCAGTTGGCGAGGACGGCGCGGCACTGCTTGGGCAGATCGGCCAGCGTCAGCGGCGGCTTCGGCTTAACGGGCTTGGCGTTGGGGTCCGGCATGGCGGGTTTCAGCGCGTCGGTCACCCACCAGATCGCCTCCTCGCAGCCATCGCCGGCCGGGATCGGGTCCTGCTCGACGCAGCCGGCGACCCCGCGCGGGCAGTTCAGCCGCACGTGGAAGTGGTCGTCATGGCCCCACCATGGCCGGAGCTTGCGCAGATAGGTGCGGTCGCCCTTCTCGTCGGCGCACATCCGCAGCTTGGCCGGCGCGGTGACGAAGATCCGCGCCACGGCCGGGTCCGAGGCGGCGGCGCGCAGGATCCGGTGGTGCGCCGTGGTCCAGTTGCCGTTCACGTGGCGCTGGTCCGCCGCCCTGACCGAGATCGAGGAAAGCTGCTCGCGCTCGGCCTGGGTGAGGTCGAGCCGCGTCGCCGGCAGCATCCAGATGTCGGCGTCCAGCCCGACCTGGTGGCTGGCATGGCCGCTCAGCATCGGCCCGCCCCTCGGCTGCGAGATGTCGCCGACATAGATGCCGCGCCAGCCCGCGTTGACCGCCGCGTCGCCCAGCCGGGCGATGAAGCGGATCATGTCGGGATGGCCCCAGTTGCGGTTGCGGCTAAGCCGCATGGCCTGCCAGGTGGGGCCGGTCTCGGGCAGTTGCACGGCGCCGGCGAGGCAGCCCTTGGAATACTGCCCGAGCGCGTAGGGCTTGTGCGGCGAGCCGGTCTTCACCGCGCCGAAATACTGCTTGGCCGGCGGTTCGGCGGCCCACGCCGGAACGGTTGCGATGAGGGCCGCAACCAGCATCACTGTCAAACGGATCATGCCCGATGCCTCCTTTCGGCCCGCACTGGCACCCCTCAGGCGGCGACGGGCTCGGCTTTGACCCAGTGTAGCAGACCAAGCCCCAGGGCGAAAAGCACGATCACCGGGCTGACCCCGATGGCCTGGCTGCCGCTGAGCCCGGTGGCCAGCGCGATCGCCCAGGGCGCGATGAAGGCGGTGGCCTTGCCAGACAGCGCATAGAGGCCGAAGGCCTCGGTCATCGGCACCCGGCCCTCGGCATGGTGCACCAGAAGCGTGCGCGAGGCTGCCTGCAGCGCCCCGCCAGCGGCGCCGATCAGCGCGCCGCAGATGTAGAAGGTGATGTCGGGCAGGGATGAGCCCGGGCCTACCGGCAGGCCGGCGACGGTGGTGCGGCTGGTGGTCAGCGACACCGCGCAGACGGCGATCAGGACGATGATGGCGGTGGAGATCACCGGCCGCGGGCCGAAGGCGCGGTCGCATCGCCCGCCGACCCAGGCGCCGATCGCGCCGGTAATGGCCGCGACGATGCCGAAGAGCCCGAGCTGGAACACGCCCCAGCCCAGCACCCCGCCGGCATAGATGCCGCCGAAGATGTAGAGGCCCGCCAGCGCGTCGCGGTAGATCATGCTGGCCAGAAGATAGCGCCCGAGCCCCGGCATCGACGGCAGCCTCAGCACCGTGCGGGCCAGTGCGCGCAGGCCGCCGGATGTCGCCTGGCCCAGGCCCATGCGCCGCGGCGGGTCGGGAACGAAAAGGAACAGCGGCACCGCGAAGACGGCGAACCAGAGCGCGGTCAGGGGCCCGGTGGCGCGGGCTGGCTCGCCCAGGGCGGGGTCGAGCCCGAAAAGCGGCTGAAGCCCGATCAGCGTCGTCTCGCGCCCCGGCGCCGGGGCGAGCAGGAGCAGCACCAGCGCCAGCGAGATCACGCCGCCGACATAACCGAGCGCCCAGCCCGAGCCGGAGATGCGCCCCGTCTCCTCGCGCGGGCCGAGCTCGGGCAGCATGGCGCTGGTGAAGGTCATCATCAGCTCGGCGCCGACGAAGGCGATCACGAAGGCGACCAGCACCGGTGTCGGATCGGCCATGCCGGGCGCCGCCGGCCAGAGGCCGAGGCAGCCCACGACCATCAGCGCCGAGAAGGCGAGGATCCACGGCTTGCGCGGGCCGGCACAGTCGGCGATGGCGCCGAGGATCGGCGCCGACAGGGCGACGATGGCGCCGGCGATGCCGGCCCAGCTTGCCCAGAGCGCCTGCCCGGCGGCCGGGTCGGCGGCGACCTGCGAGGCGAAATAGGGCGCGAAGGTGAAGGTGATGATCAGCGTGTGGAACGGCTGGTTGGCCCAGTCGAACAGCATCCACGAGAATACCGCACGCTTGCCCGCCGATGCCGGCCGGCCTTTTGTCCTCGCGCCGCCCGCCTGCATGTGCCTCGTATCCCGCCTGTTTCCGGGCGGTTATGGCACCGCCCCGGCAGGTCCGGCAAGGTCGCGGTCAGTTCACCGCGTCGGCGAACGCATCCACGGCCCGCACCACCAGAAGCGAGGCGGTCAGCACCTCCAGCACCTTGTTGTTGTTGCCGACGCGCAGATACATCCGGTCGTCGGGCAGGCGCGGCAGACCGTAGCGGCCGGGGTCGCGGATGATGACATAGCGGATGTCGCCGGGCAGCGGCTCGCCGATGCGGACGATCCGCACCGGATGATCGTCGCGGTTGCCGGCCCGGTAGCCGTCGCGAAAACCGTCGCGGTAGTCGCCGCCCCGATAGGCACTGCGGTCGTCGTCGTGGCGATCGTACCCATGGCCGCCCTTCTTGGCCTGGCCGGGCGGCACGCAGGGCACCGCCTTCTTGGCGAGGCCTGGCGGGCAGAAGCCGCCACCAGCCATGGCCGGCGCGGCGACGATCAGGCCGGCGACAAGAAGCGCGGCAAATGACGCGATGACCCGCATGACGATACTCCCATTGCGCGAAGGTTCCGGCCGGACCCTATGGCCGCGCGGCGGGCGGATGGAAACCGCCGGGCCGCCGATTGCCCGCTTGCGGCGGTGCCTTGCCGATCCGCTGTGGCTCAGCGCTCCGGCGGCCAGGCCCTTTGCCCTTCGGCCGCGATCCAGGCGCCGACCCAGCCCGGCATCTCGGGCCGCCAGTCGGGCTGGCCCAGCGCGTCGGCCACCCGGTCGGTCGCCACGATGCCCCCGGGACCGGTAACGGCGCCGCGGTAGAGCAGCGAGGCCAGCGCCTCGCCCCGCCGCCACAGCACCTGATGGATGTAGATGAACCTCTCGTCGCGGCCGATGCAGCGCGAGCGCAACTCGAAGCGGTGGAACATCCGCACCCGGCGCCGGTAGCGCACCGAGACGCCGGCGAGGGCCAGCCCCCAGCCGTTCCGCCTGAGGGTCGAGAACAGCCCGGTCCGGACCACCAGCGGTATGCGGCCGAGATCGGCCAGCGTCAGCATGCGGCCGTTGTTGAGCTCCAGGAAGGGGTCGATGTCCCAGGGCATGCAGGTGTGGCGCGAGACGTGGGTTCCGTCCAGCGGCAGCGGCCCGGCCTGGGCAGTGATGGCCATTTCGATGGCGAAGCGGAGGACGGGATACATCGGCGGCGGCTCCCTGCCGGGCCAGCTTGGCCGGCCGGGCGACGGCGGGCAAGGGATGACGGCACGTCATCCCTTTGGGTTCACGCTGTTGGCGTCAGTCGCCAAGCCGGTCCGGATGCGCCTCGGCCCAGTCCAGCAGGAACGCCACCATCGCCTCGTTCATGGCGCGCCTGATCTCGGCGCGCTTCAGCACCGCGCCCGCCTCCAGCACCAGCCGCATGCAGGCCACGTGGTCGCGGGTCCCGGCGTCCGGCTGGTTTTCCGAGCCGTGGATGATGGTGCCGACGATGTCGCCGCCATAGCCGTTGACGTGCGTCAGGTCGGGGGCCAGCGTCAGCAGCCATGCGACGTGCCCGGGCAGCCCGGCCCAGCCGGCGATGTGCAGGGGTGGCATCCCCATCTCGTCGGTCTGCGAGGGGTCGAGCCCCGCCTCCACCAGCGCCCTGGCATGGGCAAGCCCGTTCTCGCGCATGGCGATCCGGGTCAGAAGCAGGCGCGCCTCGTTCGTCAGCGGCAGCCGTGCCAGCGGCCGGGGTCGGCGCCGTGTTCCAGCAGCAGCCGCACCCCGTCGAGATTGTCGAAATCGAGCATGCGCGCCAGGGCGTTGGTGCCTTGCGTGCAGGCGCCGTGCCGCAGAAGCAGCCGCACGCCGTCCAGATGGCCAAGCTCGGTCGCGTGGTAGAGCGACTCGTTGTCGTCGGGCGAGGCGCCATGGTCGAGCAGCCACGCCGCGAGCGCCAGGTTGCCCGCATGCCCGATCGCGCCGTAAAGCGCCGACAGCCGGTGCGGCGAGACGGGCTCGGCCGGGTAGCTGTCGTTGACATCGGCGCCATGGGCCAACAGCGCTTCGGCAACCGCGATCATGTCGGCCTCGCGCCCGGGCGCGGCGCGGAAATGCCGCGAGAAGGCCAGGTGCAGGATCGGCGTGCGGATGCCGACCGCCTGCGTCGCCACCCCGGGGTCCTCGGCCAGCGCCGCGCGCACGCCCACGATGTCGCAAAGCGCGCAGCTCAGCCCCAGATCGGCCCGGCCCAGGCTCGGCTCGGCCGCCATGAGGTCGCGGACGATCCAGTCCTGCCCCAGATAAAGCGCGATCTTCAGCCGCTCGGCCCGCTGCGCGCGGTCCATGGCCCTGAGTTCGGTGGCGAATTTCAGTTTCGGCCAGCTTGCATGGCCGGCCTCGCGCGCGATCACGTGCAGCGCGTCGGCATGGCGCAGGCTGCGCCCGTCGGGAAAGACCGCGGCGGCGCGGGTCACGGCCTCTGGCTCGCCGGCCTTCACGGCCCGCGCGAGGCGCCTTGCCTGACGGCGCAAATCGTTCAGTGATTGGGTCATCGGTTACCTCGCCCTTGCCCGTTGGTCCGCCTCGCGGGCGCGAGTTCACCGATCGTGGTGGATCGAATTGACGAGGTGCCGAAACCGGCCTTCCGCGGACCCGGGTGCCGCCTCGCGCGGCCCGAAAATGCTAGGTCAGGCGGGCCCGCGGCGCAACCCTTCGCCCTTGCACCACGGGGCGGTCGGCATTAGGTCGGGCGGCGAGCGGGTGCAAGAGGTCCGACGATGACGTCAATTGTGCAGATCATCTTCTTCATTCTGGAGATTCTCTGGTTCCTGGTGATCGCCCATGTGATCATGAGCTGGCTGATCAATTTCCAGGTCCTCAACATCCGCCAGCCGCTGGTGGCGCAGGTCTGGTACTTCCTGGAGCGGATCCTCGAACCCATCTACGGCCCGATCCGACGCGGGCTGAGGCGCATCATGCCCGATCTCGGCGGCATCGACATCTCGCCGCTGATCGTCATCATCGTGATCTTCGCGATCCGCACCACGCTGTGGAACAACATGCACGCCTTCTAGGCGGGCGTCAGCTTCCCTGGTTGTGCAGGGCCCGCTCGCCCCATAGCGCATCGACCGTGGCGTCGCGGCGGCAGCCGCGGCGATAGGTGGTGTAGCGCACCGGGTTCTTCTTGTAGAAATTCTGGTGATAGTCCTCGGCCGGCCAGAAGGCGGCGTCTGGAACGATGGCCGTCACCACCGTCCGGCCCAGCGCCTTTTCCGCTTCGGCCACCGCGGCCTCGGCCTCGGCCGCCTCGTCGGCATTGCCCGGGAAGATGGCGGTGGTATAGCTGTCGCCCCGGTCGCAGAACTGGCCGCCATCGTCGGTGGGGTCGATGCTGCGCAGGAACTTGTCCAGCAGCGCGGCATAAGGCAGCACCTCGGCGTCATAGGTGATCCGCACCGCCTCGCGATGGCCGGTGCCGCCGGCGACGACCTGCCTGTAGCTGGGGTTGTCGACCGTGCCCCCGGCAAAGCCCGACACCGTCTCCGTGACCCCCTCGACCTTGTCGAAGTCGGCCTCGACGCACCAGAAGCAGCCGCCGGCGACGACGGCGGTGCGCAGATCCTCGGCCGAGACGGCTGCCGGCGCGCCCAGCATCAGCGCAACCATGGCGATCCGGGTGGCGGTGGTCATGTCGGCTCCTCCTCTGCGGCCGAATCCTCGCCGCGCTGGCCGCCAATAGCAACTGACAATGGGGTGAGACGCGCCAGGGGCCCGCGACTTCGCGCTTGCATCGCTTGAGGCTTCACCCTAATCAGGCGCCGTCGCGGGGCCCCGGCCGCCACGGCACGCCGGTGTAGCTCAGCTGGTAGAGCACGTCATTCGTAATGATGGGGTCGGGGGTTCGAGTCCCTTCACCGGCACCAGAAACCCCCACAGGATCAGGTGGTTGGCTTTCGTGG
Organism: Paracoccaceae bacterium; assembly: GCA_050299555.1. GTDB lineage: Bacteria > Pseudomonadota > Alphaproteobacteria > Rhodobacterales > Rhodobacteraceae > JBNKWA01. The sequence goes on from JBNKWA010000039.1 coordinate 35,505, forward strand.
GCTTGCTTGCGCGGCCCGGCCGGCCTTGCGCGCAGGCAGCAAGAGCGTTGGCCTGGGGCCGCAATGCCGCAGAATCGGCGGTTGCGGCCGTTCTCGCGCCCATGGTCTGCCGGCCGCCCTTGCCACTCCTGGCGGTCATGCCGGGCGACGTGCGCGCCGTTGCGGGTGATCGGTCAGCCCAGTGTCGAGCGGATGAGCGTTTCGCGGGCGGATGCAAGGTGAGCGCGGCAGGCGAGGTCGATCAGCTTCGGGTTCCGCGTTTCGAGCGCGTCGATATAGGTCAGGTGCTCGCCGATCGCGACCTCGTTGCGCTGCCGTTCGTCCTTCTTGTTCCACTGGTAGTGATAGTGAAAGATCAGCGCGATGATATCGTTGAAGTTGCTGATGAACCGGTTGGGTGACGCGGTGTTGATGAACCGGTGAAAGGCGCTGTCGAGTTCCGAGAAGTCATGATAGCGGACGTCGATGTCGGCCAGGATCTCCACGTGCTTGGCCCGCATTTCGGCCAGCATGCGCCAGTTGGGCGAGTCGGCGGGAAGCGTGCCGAACGCCATTGCCGAGCGCAGTTCGAAAAGCTCGCGGATTTCGTAGAGTTCCATCGCGAAATCCCGCGTGAAACCCTTGAAGACCCAGCCGCCATGCGCCCGGCGTTCGATCAGCCCGAAGCGCTGGAACCGGTTGAGGAACTCGCGGATGCTGGTCGTGGCGACGCCAAACTGCCGGGCAAGCTCAAGCTCGTTGATCGACGTGCCCGGACGGGTGTCGTCCTTCAGCATCCATTCCATGAACCGCGCTTCGACCTGCTCGGACATTGGCACGGTCTCTGAATCGGGAAACCGCTCGAGCCTTGGGACGCCCTTGCCGACGGTCCGTTCCCGACCGTTTCCGGTGACAGCTCCATTTTGCTGCAGCGTATCGACGACCTTGCGAACGGTGGTCCGGCTCACCGACAGTTGCGCCCCAAGGGCGGTTTCCGACGGCAGAGGCTCGCCTGGCGCGAGATTGTCGAGGATCTCGATCGCCTCATTGTAGGCGCGCTTGAAGATGGCGTCCGATTTCATTCTCAGAATCCCGTCATTTTCGGTATTTTAATGCATAAAATACAACTTGACGAGAGGGTTTCGGATCGACTTTTGTAGATAAAAGACACAATGGAAAGCGTGTAAGCGTCACTTGTATGATGTCCCCTGTCGATCAAGCCTCGTCGGAGAAGCGGCCCACGGCCGGCCTCGAAGTCACATTGAGGCTGCTCGGAATCGGGCCGGTCCTGATCCTTGTTCTGCTGGTTGCGATCATCGGTTTCGTCACCCCGAACTTCTTCAAGCCGGTCAACCTCGGCAACATCCTGTCGCAAACCGCCGTCATCGCGATCGTGGCGATGGGGCAGCACCTGGTGATCCTGACGCGGGGCATAGACCTGTCCGTCGGTTCCAACCTTGCGCTGGCGACAGTCGTCGGCGGCCTCGTCTACCAGCAATCGGATTCCGCGCTGGTCGTCGCCGCGGCGATGATCCTGTCCGGCGCTCTGGTCGGCGCGGTCAACGGCACTTTCTATGCATATGGGCGGCTGCCGCATCCCTTCGTCATCACGCTGGCGACGCTGAGCATCTGCCGGGGCCTGGCGCTGGAGATCGCGCCGGGTCACACCACGATACGGGGCATGCCGGAGGCGATTTCGGCGATGGGCAACACCGATTTCTTCGGTGTGCCTGCCTCGTTCTTCGTTGTCGCGGCGGTCGCGCTTGTCCTGCTCGTCGTTGCCAAGGCGATGGTCTGGGGCCGCTGGCTGTACGCCGTAGGGGGCGATCCCGTGGCGGCGCGCGAGATGGGTATTCCGGTCCGTCCGGTGCTGGTCTCGGTCTACGTGCTTTCGGGCGTATGCGCGGGCATAGGCGCGGTGGTGCTGGCGGGCCGCACGGCGGCGGGCTCGCCGCTTTATGGCAATCTGCTGGAGCTCGACACCATTGCGGCCGTCATCATCGGCGGCGCGAGCTTTCTTGGCGGGCGGGGCCATCTCGGCCACGCGTTGGTCGGGGCGGTGATGATCGGCGTGATCCGCAACGCGCTCAACCTTCACGGCGTCGACGCCTATTTCCAGATGATCGCGATTGGCACCATCATCGTGCTGGCGGTCGAATCCGATGTGCTGCGCAATCACCTCGAGGCGCGGGTGCGCACGCTGCACGCGGCGGGGGGGCGGTGATCATGTCGGGCACCGGCGCACCGATCCTGAGCCTGCGCAACTGCCACAAGCGCTTCGGCGCGATCCAGGCGCTTCGGGATGTCAGCCTGGACGCATGGCGTGGCGAGATCCTGGCGCTGCTCGGCGACAACGGTGCGGGAAAGTCGACGCTGATCAAATGCATCAGCGGGGTTCACCAGCCCGACGAGGGCGAGATCCGCCTGAATGGCGAACCGGCGGTGCTTTCGTCGCCGGCGGTGGCGCGGCGCGCGGGCATCGAGACGGTCTATCAGGACCTCGCGCTGTTCGACAACATGACGCCGGCGCAGAACTTCTACTGCGGCCGCGAATTGTCCGGACCGCAATGGCTGCCGCGACCGCTTCGGTTCCTCGACAAGTCGGCGATGAACCGCGAGGCGCAGGAGGTGATCGACCGCCTCAAGGTCAAGCTGCCCCGTTTCGGCACGCCCGTCGCGCAGATGTCGGGCGGCCAGCGCCAGGCGATCGCCGTCGCGCGGGCGATGGTCTTCGCCAGGGACGTGGTGATCCTCGACGAACCGACAGCGGCGCTCGGCCTGCGCGAGGCGCGCAAGGTGCTCGACCTGATGGCGCAACTGAAGTCCGAGGACATCGCGGTCATCCTGATCACGCACAACATGGAGCATGTCGTCGAACTTGCCGACCGCGCGGTGGTTCTGCGGCAGGGGCGCAAGGTCGGGGAGTTGAAGCCGGACGAAGGCAACAAGCAGGATCTGGTTTCGATGATCGTCGGCGCTGACGCCTAGAGGATTTCGGCGGCGCGGCGCGCCGGCGGATGGGGAGACCGCAAAAGCGGTCACAAGGAAGTGGAGGAAAGCATGAGATTCAAATCGCTACTTGCCGGCCTTGGGCTGGCCCTCGCCACGGCGGGGCCCGGCCTTGCGGCCGACTCGATAAAGCTCGGCTTTATCACCAAGTTCCCGGTACCGTTCTTTGCGACCATGGAGGATGCCGCGAAGGCCTATGCCGAGGCTAATCCCGGCATCGAGATCACATACGGTCAGGGTCAGTCCGCGACGGACATCGAAGGGCAGATCGCGCTCATCGAGTCCATGGTCGTCAACGGCGTGCAGGGCATTGCGCTGACGCCGGTCGACCCGACGGTCGCTCCGGCGCTGGATCGCGCAGTCGCTGCCGGCGTCAAGATCGTGCTGATGGACAACAACATTCCCGACTGGGATGGCCGCACGGCGCTTGCGACCACCGACAACTATGCCGCCGGAAAGATCGCCGGCGAGTACCTGGCGACTGTCCTCAAGGACGGCGACACGATCGGCATCCTGGAGGGCGTGCCCGGTGTGCCGGCGCTCGATGACCGCGTCAACGGCATGATGGAGGGTCTTGCCGGCGTCAACGTCAACGTCGTCGGGCGCACGGGAACCAACTGCACCGAGGAACTGGGCATCAGCGCCGCCGAGGACATGCTGACGGCCAATCCGGACCTGAAGTCGATCTACGCGGCATGCGGGCCGCCCGCCGCCGGCGCTGCCCGGGCGATCAAGAATGCCGGCATCGATCCGGCGAATATCGTGCTGGTCGGGTTCGACTTCTGCTGCGGTGAAGCCGAAGCGCTTGAAGAAGGGATCGAGGACGCCACGGTGGCCCAGTTCCCCTCCAAGATGGCATCGCTCGGCGTGGATGCGCTGGTGAAGTCGATCAGGGGCGAGCCGGTCGAGTCGCTGATCGATTCCGGCGCTGCGCTGGTCACCAAGGACAACATGGCAGACTTCCAGTGATCCTGCATTCGGGCCGGCACACCGCCGGCCCGACCCTTCGACCTTCCGACCGGTGACAGGGAAAGCCCGTGGCCATGAACATCAATGCACTTGTGTGCGCGAAACCGGGCAGTCTGGCCGTGGAAAAGCGCCCCGAGCCTGTCGCCGGTCCGGGCGATGTGCTGGCGCGGCCGCTCCGCATAGGCATTTGCGGCACCGACTATCATATCTTCGAGGGCAAGCACCCCTTCCTCCAGTATCCGCGGGTGATGGGGCATGAACTCGCGGTCGAGATCCTGGAAACGGCGGATGACAGCGGCTTCCAGCGCGGTGACATCTGCGTGGTGAATCCCTACAAGTCCTGCGGCACCTGCATCGCCTGCCGCGCCGGACGACCGAACTGTTGCACCAGCATATCGGTGCTCGGCGTGCACGAGGACGGCGGGATGACCGACCGGTTCGTCCTGCCGGCGAAACAGTTGATCAAGGCCCCCGGGCTTTCGGCCGATGCGTGCGCAATCGTCGAGTTCCTGGCGATCGGCGCCCATGCGGTCAGGCGCGGCGAGGTCGGCGCGGGCGCCAATGTCCTGGTTGTCGGCGGCGGGCCCATCGGGCTCGGGGTCACGCTTTTTGCGCGGCTGGCGGGCGGAAACGTGTCGCTTGTCGACACCGACGCGGCCCGTGCCGAGGCAACCGCGTCCATTACCGGCGTGACGGCCCTGGCGCCCGAAGGGTCCGCCAACGAGGGGTGGCCGGCCGACGGTTTCGACATCGTGTTCGACGCGACCGGCAATCGCGCGGCGATGGAAGCCGGGTTCGCCCATGTCGCGCACGCTGGAACCTATGTGCTTGTCGGCCTCATCAACGACCGGATCGAGTTTTCCGATCCCGATTTCCATCGCAAGGAAATGACACTGCGCGGCAGCCGCAACGCGCTGGCCGTCGATTTCGCGCAGGTGATCGAGGCGATCCGGGCCGGCGACGTCGCGGTCGAGCGGATCATCACCCACCGGACGACCCTCGAAGGCGCGGTCACCGACCTTGCGGGCTGGGCCTCGGCCAAGGCCGGCCTCATCAAGGCGGTCATCGAAACGGGCTGAGGACACCGATGCAGCGACTGAACGCCGCTTCAGCAAGCCTGGCCTATGAAAGGCGGAACGTGGTTCCGGGGATCGTTCACCTGGGAATCGGCGCCTTTTTCCGCGCCCACGCCGCCGTCTATGTGGACGACCTTCTCGCACGGGATCCGGGTTGGGGGATCATCGGCGTGTCGCTGCGCCGGGGCGACACCCGGGCCGCGCTGGCGCCCCAGGACGGGCTCTACAACGTGGCGATACGCAGCGGCGAAGGCACCCGGTACCGGGTTGTCGGCTCCGTGCTCGAGGTGCTCGACGCGACGGCCCAGTTCGACCGCGTCATCGCCGCGCTGACGGACCCACGGATCCGCATCCTGTCCCTGACGGTCACCGAAAAGGGCTATTGCCACGACCCGGCAACCGGATTGCTGGACAGCAGCCACCCGGACATCGTTCACGATCTGGCGAACCCCGCCCACCCGGCCAGCGCGCCGGGTCTGATCGTGCGGGCGCTGGAACTGAGACGGAATGTGGGTGTCGCCCCGTTTGCGGTGATGTCGTGCGACAACCTGCCGGCAAACGGACGGACGACACGCAACGTGGTGACGGGATTTGCCGAACTGCGCGACGCCCATCTCGCAGAGCATATCCGCCGCGATGTTGCGTTTCCATCGACCATGATCGACCGGATCGTGCCCGCAACCACCGATGAAGACCGCGCGGCTGTCGCCCGCGATACGGGTCTGGAGGATGCCTGGCCGGTGGTGACCGAGCCGTTCACCCAGTGGGTCATCGAGGACAATTTTCCCCAGGGTCGGCCGCGATTCGAGGATGTCGGCGCGGAACTGGTGAACGACGTGCACGACCATGAACTGATGAAGCTGCGCATGCTGAACGGCAGCCATTCATCGCTGGCCTATCTGGGCTATCTGGCGGGATACGAGACGGTCAGCGAGGCGGTGGGCGATCCCGACCTGCACGCCTTTCTGCGCGGGCTGCTGGTCGAGGAAGCGATGCACACGCTTCCCGACACTCTCGGGGATCTGCGGCCCTATGCCGACGCGCTGCTTGTTCGCTTCGCCAATCCCGCGCTCCGGCACCGGACATGGCAGATCGCCATGGATGGCAGCCAGAAGCTGCCGCAGCGCCTTCTCGGCACGATCCGCGACCGCTTCGCGGCCGGACGTTCCATCGACCGACTGGCACTCGGGGTCGCAGCCTGGATGCGATACGCGACCGGCACCGACGAAAAAGGCGAGCCCATCGACGTAAGGGATCCCCTCGCGGAACGCTTTGCGGAAATAGCGCGGGGTGCCGGCAGGAATGCCGAAGCGCTGGTGAGCGGCTTTCTCGGCATTCGGGAAGTCTTCGGCAACGACCTCGCAGGATCGGCCGATTTCCGGACGTTGCTGATCTCTCACCTCGATTCGCTGTTGGAGCACGGGGCGCTCGCGACGGTCCGCCAACTCAACCGACGCCTGGTGTAAGCGGATCCACGCGAAGCTCCCGTGTCAACCGGAGTTGCTTGCTGGCGGCGGGGCAGCCCTTGCCTGCCCTGCCGGCCCCGGCATGTCATTCGCTGAACACGGCCGAGATCAGCCACTGCCGAACCGCATCGAGCTGCCCGAGACGCTCGGCCACAAGCCCGGGCGCCTCGTCACCAAAGGCCAGTTCGCGGGGGGCATCGCCCAGCCACACGCACAGCCCCTTGCGCCTGAGCAGGTCGGCGCGCGGATGATCCTGCGCATGGGGCGCCGGCACGCGCCTGAGTTCGGGGTCCTCCAGCCGGAACGGCCCCCCGCCCAGCGCCTCGGCGAGGGTCTGGCCGCCCCTGCCTGCCACCGCCTCGCGCCAGCGCGCAAGCTCTGGCCCGGGAAAGGCGAAGCAGCCATAGCCGAGGACCAGCCGGTCGGGTTCCAGCCCGAACATCCACGCCGCCGGGGTGTCGCCGTCCGATGCGGAAATGTGGATATGGGCGTTGTAGGGCGTCTTGTCCTTCGAAAACCGCAGGTCGCGATTGACGCGAAAGACCCTGGCCCGGCTTTCGGTTCCATGACGGGCACCGAGAAGGGCGGCCAGGCTGTCGGCAAAGGCCCTGGCCGGCTCCTTCATCACCCGGGCATAGCGCTGCCTTTGCCCGTCGAACCAGTCGCGGGTGTTGTTGGCCTTCAGGTCGGCGAGGAAATCCGTCGTTTCGGGGCTGAACATCGGGGACCCTATTTCGGTGGCCGGGACAGGGCGTTGGCAACCGCGAGGTCCTTCCAGGCGCCGAAGCGTTCCGGCGCGCAGTCGTCGGCCTCGACGAAGTAGAAGCCGCGCATCAGTCGTCCGCCCTGGACCATCTTCTGTCCGCCGCCGATGGCATCGGCGGCCGCGACGTTATCGACGCCGACACGGAACATGAACAGCCCGCGCCCATCCTTTTCGCGATGTGCGCCGCCGACCATGTGTCCGTTCACGAAAAAGCACGTTCCGCCCATCATCTTCCTTTCCGAGACTGCGGGCAGCCCGTCGAGCGCGTTGCGGAAGATGTCCGAAAGATATTCGTCAACAGCCATTGCTCCCTCCGTCCTGTTCCATGGCAGGGATGACGTTTCGCGCGCGCGATTTCGGACCGCGCCGGCGGATCCGGGTGTCCGATTGCCCCGGGTCCGTTCGTCCTTGCCCGAACATGCGGCGAAAGGACAGGCACATGACGCTCCGGAACCGGCACCTGATCGGGTTGGACGCCGCCCTCTATTTCACCGCCACGCTGGGGTTCGCGGTGCTCTGGCATCTGAGCTGGTTCTCGGGTGCCTACACGGCCCTGAACTGGCCCGACCCGTCCGAGGCGGACGTGCCCCTGGGCGCTCTGGCGGTCGCGACCCAGGCGGTTGTCCTGGCCATCGTGCTGGACTGGGCCCTGGCGCAGCGGCCCGGCCTGTCGTCCATCCTTCGGGTACTGGGCCTGGCCTTCGTGTTCCTGTGGACCAGCCATGTGATTGGCGACGCCGCGAAGTGCGGGTTCGCGCCCAAAAGCAGCTTCGTGGCGATCGAGACCGGATATCTGGCGATCCAGTTCGTGCTCTACGGCGTTCTGGTCTGGCTGGCGCACCGGTCGCTGGATGCCCGGCTGCGTGGCCCCCGCCGGCGGGACGCTTGATCCCGAGGGCCGGTTGGCACACCGTCGCGGTGGCTGAAGACGAGGAGACAGGATGCTCTATTCCCTGCTGATCTACGGCATCGAGGGCGTTGCCGAAGCGCTGCCGCCCGAGGAACAGGAGGCGCTGCTGGACAAGCATCGCGCCCTTCAGGCACGCCTGCAGCAAGACGGCACCTATCGCGGCGCGGTGCAGCTGATGCCGCCGTCGAGTGCTTCGCACGTCACCGAGAAGGCCGCCGAAGCGGTGCTGATGGACGGCCCCTTCGCCGAGTCCAAAGAGCAGTTTCTGGGCTTCTACCTGATCGAATGCGAAAGCTTCGACTATGCCGTCGAGGCCGCCCGGGCACTGCCGCAGGGCATCGCCCATGTCGAGGTGCGCGCCGTCAGGTGGTCGTCCGGGTTGTGACCGATCCGCGCGCCGGCATCGCGCTGGAGGCGCACCTGGCTTCGGCCCGTCCGGCCGTGCTGTCGGCGCTGATGCGGCGGTTCCGCGACCTCGGCCAGGCCGAGGACGGCTATCAGGCGGCGGCGCTCAGGGCGCTGCAGGTCTGGCCGGACAAGGGTGTGCCGCGCAACCCCGAGGCGTGGCTGATCAGGGTCGGCCACAACGTGCTGGTCGACACGTTCCGCAAGGAGCGGCGGATGGTCGGCCTCGGCGACGACATCGCCGAGGCGCCCGGTGACCCGGCGATCGAGATCGAGGCCCAGCTCGACAAGTCCGCCTTCCAGGATGACGTGCTGCGGCTGCTGTTTCTCTGTTGCCATCCGGATCTGGCCCCGACCGACCAGATGGTCCTGTCGCTGCGCTACGTGCTCGGGCTGGGCGTGGCGGATATCGCCGCCGCGTTCCTGCTGACCCCCGACACCTTGCAGCGGCGCATCTCGCGGGCGCGCAAGCGGGCGGAACGGCTCGGATCGCCTGCCGACGACCGGCTGGCGCCGCATACGCGGGCCGGCCAGATCGGGCAGATCCGCGCCGTGCTCTACCTGATGTTCAACAAGGGCTATGCCGGCGCCCGCGGAGAGGCGCATATCCAGCCGCTGTTTTGTCGCGAGGCGATCCGGATGACGCGGCTGCTGTTGCGGATCCTGCCCGACCAGCCCGAGACCATGGGGCTGCTGTCGCTGATGCTCGGTCTGAACGCGCGGGCGGCGGCGCGGCTGGACGAAGATGGCGCGCTGGTTGCCCTTGATCGGCAGGATCGAACGCTCTGGGACCGGGCGGCCATCGCCGAGGCCCGCCATCTCGTCCAGAAGGCCCTGATGAAGGGCCAGGGCGGGCCGTATCAGCTTCAGGCCGCGATCTGCGACGTTCACAACGCGGCAGCGACGCCCGATGCCACCCGCTGGGACGAGATCCTGCGGCTCTACGATGCCCTTGTGGCGGTGCAGCCGACGGCGGTGGTGCGGCTGAACCGCCTGGTCGCGCTGGCCCAGGTGCAGGGGGTCCACGCGGCGCTGGCGGCGCTGCGGCCGCTGGCGCCGGACCTGGCGTCCTACGTGCCCTACCACGCGGTTCTTGCCGGGCTGTCCGAGCAGGCGGCCCGCCCCGGCGATGCGCTGCTTGCGTACCGTGCAGCGCTCGAGTGCGGCCCCTCCGCCGAAGAGCGGGCCTTCATCGTCGCGCAGATCGCCCGCCTCGAAACGACGCCACCGGGCCTGTCCGAATAGCGCCCTTGCCTTCGTCCTTGGGCCAACGTCGCGACCCTCGCGGCGTCAGCACAATGGAGTGAGACATGAACCCGATGGAAACCCACGGCGCGGTGAGCTGGATCGAGCATTCGGGCCCCGACGCCGCCAGGGCCCGCACCTTCTACGAGAACGTCCTGGGCTGGCAGGTCGCCGAAACCCCGATGCCGGCTGGCGCCTATTCGGCGATCATGCTCGGCGAGAAACCGATCGGCGGCTTTTCCCCGGCGCCGGGCAGCGACGGCTGGAAGCTCTACATCACCGTCGACGACGTGGACGGGCGCGTTGCGCTGGCGCAGAAGGCGGGCGCCGCTGTCACCTCCGATGCGGTGGATGTACCTGGCGTCGGCCGGATGGCGACGATCAGGGACCCGTTCGGCGCAAGCCTCTGCCTGATCGACTATTCGAAAGCCTGACCGGCCGGCCCCGCCGTGACCGGACTGGCGCCCCGCCTCGCGGCCTTCGCGGGGCGGCTTTCGGTTCCTGCCGGCGCCGTTGCGATTGACTAAAGGCTGCCCGCGTGGCAACCGACACGCGCCGGAGAGGGCGCGTCCCTCTGCCGGATTGATGTGCTCCGCGCGCACCCAGGGCACGGCGCAGAACGAGTGGGCGGATATCCGGTAGTCAGCAACATGTCGCGTATCGCCGATCATCCCCCTCTCGACACCCAGGAATGGCTGTTCCGCGCCGCCATGATATGGCGGATCGCCTATGGCGTGATGCGGCTCCTCACCGCGCTCTATCTGTTCCGGCATCTCGGCATACCCATCGGCACGGTGCTCGAGGGGCTGGCCGGCCACTGGTTGCCTGGCGGTCCCGATACGCTTGTGCGGGCGGCCCTCCATGACATCCTGCCCCCAGAGGCATTTCCGGTGACCTGGTTCATCCTTGCCTATCTGGCGTTCTGGGGCGCCGTGGACATCTTCCTCTCCGCTTGCCTTCTGATGCGGATGCACTGGGCCTTCACGGTCACGCTCTGGATGATCGCGCTGTTCGTCCTTTACGAGATCTACCGGGTCTTCCACACCCATTCCCAATTGCTGATGCTGATGATCGTGGTCGACATCTTCATCTTCTGGATTGTTCGCCGGGAAGAGCGGCGGGTGCGCAGGGCCGGGCCTTTCGGCTGACCGCGCCGCCATCCGGGCTCGGCGGCTGCCATGCGACGCGTGGCGGGCGGGCAGGCCGCCGGCATGGCGGCTTGATCCCGGCGCGGCAGCCCATATGATTAGAACAGTTCTAATCGCCGCCTCGGGACCTGCCATCCATGATCAGCCTGCTATCCGGCCGGAAACGGTTCTCGGACCTGACCGAGGCGGAAATCCTTGCCCTGGCGATTTCCGCCGAGGAGGACGACGCGCGCATCTACGCCACCTATGCGGCGCACCTGCGCGAAGGCTTCCCGGCGACGGCGCAGGTCTTCGACGCCATGGTCGAGGAAGAGAACGAGCATCGGCGACGGCTGATCGACGCCTACGAGGCGCGGTTCGGCGGCCCGATCCCGCTGATCCGGCGCGAGCATGTGGCCGGGTTCTACAGCCGCCGCCCGGTCTGGCTGGTCCAGAACCTGTCGATCACCGAGATCCGCGGCGAGGCGGCACGGATGGAGCGTCAGGCGGCCGCCTTCTACACCCGCGCCGCGCAGAACTCGACCGACCCGACCACGCGCAAGCTTCTGGGCGACCTTGCCGCCGCCGAGCAGAAGCACGAGGCCGCCGCCATCGAGGCCGAGGAGGGCGTCGGCGACGATGCCCGCGAGGAGGAGGCGGACGCCGACCACCGCCAGTTCGTGCTGACCTGGGTGCAGCCCGGCCTCGCCGGGCTGATGGACGGCTCGGTCTCGACCCTGGCGCCGATCTTCGCCACCGCCTTTGCCACCCAGAACCCCTGGACCACCTTCCTGGTCGGCCTCGCCGCCTCGGTGGGCGCCGGCATCTCCATGGGCTTCACCGAGGTGGCCAGCGACGATGGCGTGATCTCGGGTCGCGGCGCGCCGTGGAAACGCGGCGTCGCCACCGGGGTGATGACCACCGTCGGCGGGCTGGGCCACGCGCTGCCGTACCTGATCCCGCATTTCTGGACCGCCACCACCATCGCGCTGATCGTCGTCTTCATCGAGCTCTGGGCCATCGTCTGGATCCAGCAGCGCTTCATGCAGACGCCGTTCTGGCGCGCCACCACGCAGATCGTGCTCGGCGGCGCGCTGGTGCTGGCGGCGGGAATGCTGATCGGCGGCGGCTAGGCCCGCTACCGGAACACGTCCGCGTCGATGGGGTTGAGCGGATCGGGGCCGTAGCGGTTGGGGCCCTGGGTGCCTCGCATGATGTTGACGACCAGCAGCGTGATCCCGCCAATGAAGACCAGCAGCGCCAGGATCAGCGCAAGGGCGCTCGATTCACCTGCGCCGGCGTCCAGACCGCCCTGCACCACGTTGAGGATGACAAATCCGCCCAGCCACCAGCCGGACAGGTTGCGGTCGTGCAGCCTGCGCACCGTGGCCGAGATCTGGGCGATGTAGATCCACGCGCCCCCGATGCCGAGAACGATTCCGACGACCACGACCAGTGTCTCGGAGCCGATCGAGGCCAGGAAGCCGATGATCAGCGCCGCCACCACGGCGTAGAGAGCGAAGAACAGGTAGAACCACCAGAACTCGCTGCGCGGCGCCCGGCCCGAGAAGGTGATCCAGTCGCGCAGGCACTTGCGGATCGCATCGGTAAAGCCCATCGGTTCGGCCCTTTCCTCGCTGCCGGCGGAACCTTCATCGCGGTCCGGTGGCGAGGCAAGGCTGCGCCGGCAATCGGCGGGCGAGTGAGTCCGGTGGGCAACAGCCCCGGCCGGGGGGTCAGCGCCTGCCGATCCTGGGCTCGGTCCCGGCCCGCAGCCGGGCGATGTTCTCGCGGTGGCGCCACCAGACCAGCACGGTCATCAGCAGCCCCGCCACCGCCGCCGAAGGGCCGGCCGCGATCCACAGCAGCACCGGCGTGATGGCCGTCATCACCAGTGCCGAGGCCGAGGAAATGCGGGTCATGAAGGCCGACAGCAGCCACAGCGCGCAGGCGGCCACCCCCACCCACATCGACAGCGCCAGCATGGTGCCGAGATAGGTCGCCACGCCCTTGCCGCCGCGAAACCGCAGCCAGACCGGGTAGATGTGGCCGACGAAGGCGGCGATGGCCGCCAGCTCCGCCGCCCGGTCGTTCAACAGCCCGTCCGCCAGCATCACCGCCAGCGCGCCCTTGCCGCCGTCGAGGATCAGCGTCGCCAGCGCCGCCGGCCGGCTGCCGGTCCGCAACACGTTGGTGGCGCCGATATTGCCCGAGCCGATGCGCCTCAGATCGCCCAGCCCCATGAACCGGGTGATCAGCACGCCGAAGGGGATCGAGCCGATGAGATAGGCGATCAGGGCGGTGAATGTCAGGGTCATTGGGTGCCCTCGCGTGGCCAGGCGGGGATGCCGCCCACAAGGCTCCGTACCACCCGGCCCTGCAGCCGGGCCTGATCGAAGGGGGTGTTCTTCGACTTCGAATGCAGCGTCTGGCGGTCAAGCTGGAAGGGCGCATCGGGGTCGAACAGCACCAGATCCGCCGGCGCCCCCTCGGCCAGCCGCCCGCCTTCCAGCCCGAAGCGCCGCGCCGGGTTGAGGCTGAGGGCGCGGAAAAGCTGCGGCAGGGTGAGGTGGCCGGCGTGGTAGAGCCTCAGCGCCGCCGGCAGCAGCGTCTCGAGGCCGACCGCGCCCGAGGCCGCCTCCTCGAAGGGCAGGCGCTTGGCCTCCTCGTCCTGCGGCGTGTGCATGGAGCACAGGATGTCGATCAGCCCCGAGGCCAGCGCCTCCACCGTGGCCATGCGGTCGTCCTCGGACCTCAGCGGCGGCTTGACCTTGAAGAAGGTGCGGTAGTCGCCGACGTCGAACAGGTTCAGCGTCGCGTGGTGGATCGAGGTGCCGGCGGTGACGTCGAGCCCCGCCGCCTTCGCCCGGGCCAGCACCTCCAGCCCCGCGGCCGAGGTGATCTGGTCGGCGTGGTAGCGCACGCCGGCGGCACCGGACAACGCCAGGTCGCGCTCCAGCCCCATGCGCTCGGCCAGCGGCGAGACCGCCGGCAGCCCCAGCCGTGAGGCGAAGGCGGACGCCGTCATCGCCGCGCCGGCCGACAGCGCCGGTTCCTGCGGGTGGCCCATGATCAGCGCGCCCAGGCCCGCGGCATAGACCATGGCGCGGCTCAGCACCTTGGCGTTCTCCACCGGCTTGTCGGTGTCGGTGAAGGCGACGGCGCCGGCATCCATCAGAAAGCCGATCTCGGTCATCTCGCGGCCGTCGCGGCCCTTGGTCAGCGCCGCCATGTGAACCACCCGGACCGGGGCGGCCGAGAGCGCCCGGCGCTGCGCGAATTCCAGGATCTCGGGGCTGTCGATCACCGGGTCGGTGTCGGGCCGGGTGACGATGGTGGTGACGCCGCCGGCGGCCGCCGCCAGCCCGGCCGAGCGGAAGCTCTCCTTGTGGCGCTCGCCCGGCTCGCAGACCTTGACGCCCACATCGATGATGCCGGGCGCGAGACAGAGGCCGCCGCAGTCGATCACCTCGCCTTTTGCCTTGCCGTCGATGGCGGCGATGCGGCCGTCCTCGACGGTCAGCGCGCCCGCGGACACCTCGCCCTCGGGGTCGATCAGCCGGGCATTGGTCAGGGTGAAGGTCATGCCGCTCATTTAATTGGACAATGACTTGGTGAAACCGCCAAAGAGGCCGCCCAAGAAGTCACCCAGTGATGACCAGCCGGGCTTGCCTGTGTTCACCTGCTTGACAGCTTCTCGCAAGGTAAGGTCGAGGTCGCCACCAAGTTTCTGCGAAAGCATACGAAACCCATATGCCGTCAAGACGAGCTCATAGCACCATTCGTCCGGCTCGGTGCCAGAGGATGGATTGGACGTGAGTCTGACAACTCCCTCGTCGGCCAGCCAATCGACGAGGTTGTCAAATAATTCGGCCTGATCTTCTGCGGGTGCGTCGGCGAGAAACTCGGAAGCGGTGAGCACCTGCTTCGCAACACCGCCAGACTCAAGCCTTGCTAACACTTTGGCCATCAAGTGCACAGATTGCTTGAGTCTATCGTCCGCCATCATCCCACCAGCGCCTCTGCCCGGCGCCGCTTCAGGTTGGTGGCCAGAAGCTCCATCACCGCCATGCGCACGGCGACGCCCATCTCCACCTGTTCCTGGATCACGCTGACCTTGATGTCGTCGGCGATGGCGCCGTCGATCTCGATACCGCGGTTCATCGGGCCGGGATGCATGACGATGGCATCGGGCCTGGCCGCCTTCAGCTTCTCGGCGTCGAGCCCGAAGCGGTGGAAGTATTCGCGCTCCGACGGGATGAAGCCGCCATCCATCCGCTCGCGCTGGAGCCGCAGCATCATCACCACGTCGGCATCCTTCAGCCCCTCGGCCATGTCGTCGGTGACCTCGGCGCCGAACTGCTCGACGCCGGCCGGCAACAGCGTGCGCGGCCCGACCAGGCGGATGCGGTTCTCCATGGTGCCGAGCAGCAGGATGTTGGAGCGCGCCACCCGGGAATGGGCGATGTCGCCGCAGATGGCGACGGTCAGGCGCTGCAGCCGGCCCTTGCGGCGGCGGATGGTCAGCGCGTCCAGAAGCGCCTGGGTCGGGTGCTCGTGGCGGCCGTCGCCGGCGTTGATCACCGCGCAGCGCACCTTCGAGGCGAGAAGGTTCACCGCCCCGGAATGGGGGTGGCGCACCACCAGGATGTCGGGCTGCATGGCGTTCAGCGTCAGCGCCGTGTCGATCAGCGTCTCGCCCTTGCGGATCGAGGAGGCCTGCATCGGCATCGACATCACGTCGGCGCCGAGCCGCTTGCCGGCAAGCTCGAAGCTGGCCAGTGTCCGGGTGGAGTTCTCGAAGAACATGTTCACCTGGGTCATGCCGTCCAGAACCCCGGTATGCTTCATGGTGCGGCGGTTCTGCTCGACATAGGATTCGGCGAGATCGAGGATCCGGGTGATGGCAGCGGGCGCCAGCCCCTCGATGCCGAGTAGGTGTTGGTCGGTGAACAAGAGGCCGCGCTCCCGGGTCCGGTGGGGCGCGTTATGGCAAATGGGGCCGGGCGCGGCAATGGCGCGCATTGGGGTGCGGGCGAGCCGGGACGCGTATTGCCGTTGAAGGTCGGCGCGGCGGCGCCTAGCCTTGCCGCCCATGCCGAATCCGTTTCCGAGCCCGTCAGACCTGGTCGCCGCGTTGAGGTGGCAGATCGAGCTCGGCGCCGACGAGGCCATCCTCGACCAGCCGGTCGACCGGTTCACCCTGCCCACCTCGCCGCCGGCGCGGCGCCGGGACCCGGGTGCGGGACCGGTGCCGGCTCCGGCCGGTCGGCCGGAGCCCCGGCGCGCCAGCGCGCCGGCCATGGCCGGAACGGCCATGGAGGCACCGTCCCCGGCGCTCGTGGCTGCGTCCTGCGACAGCCTCGAGGCCCTGCATGCGGCGATGGCGGAATTCGACGGCTGCGCGCTGAAGAAGGGCGCCCGCTCGCTGGTCTTCGCCGATGGCATTCCCGGCGCCCGGGTGATGATCATCGGCGAGGCGCCGGGCCGCGAGGAGGACATGAAGGGCAAGCCCTTCGTGGGCCGTTCCGGCCAGCTTCTCGACCGCATGTTCGCCGCCATCGGCCTGTCGCGCACGGCCGCCGATCCGGCCCATGGCCTCTACATCACCAATACCGTGCCCTGGCGGCCGCCGCAGAACCGCGAGCCGTCGCCGGACGAGATCGCCATGATGAAGCCGTTCCTGATGCGCCACATCGCGCTGGCCGCGCCCAGGCTGCTGGTGCTCATGGGCCGGCCCGCGGCGCAGACGCTGCTCGGCACCACCACCGGCATCACCCGGCTGCGCGGCCGCTGGGCCGAGGTCGAGGGCATCCCGGCGCTGCCGATGTTCCATCCGGCCGCGCTCCTCCGCGACCCGCTGAAGAAGCGCGAGACCTGGGCCGACCTTCTGGCGCTCAAGGCCAGGCTCGAGCCATGATCGACGCGGCCGTCTTGCTGACCTTCATGCCGGCGGCGCTGGCGCTGAACCTCACCCCCGGGCCGGACATGCTGTTCTGCCTCGGCCAGGGCCTGCGCGGCGGGCCCCGGGCGGCGCTGGCCGCCGATGCCGGCATCGCCCTCGGCGCCATGATCCACGTGACCCTGGCGGGGCTCGGGCTCGGTGCCCTGGTCGCCGCCTGGCCGGTGCTTTTCGACGTCATCCGCTGGGTCGGCGTCGCCTATCTCGTGGTCATCGCCTGGCGCACCCTGGCCGAGCCGCCGGCGGTCGCCGTCCCCGGCGGGCTCAGGCCCTCGCGCGCCTTCCGCGATGCGCTCATGGTCAACCTCACCAACCCCAAGGTGATCCTCTTCGTGCTCGCCTTCCTGCCGCAGTTCACCGATCCGGCGCGGCCGCTGCTGCCGCAGTTCCTCCTCCTCGGCGCCATCATCTCCGCCGGCGGCCTGATCGTGAACGGGCTCGTCGGCGTCTTCGCCGGCAGCATCGGGGCGCGGCTGGCGCGGGCGCCGGTTCTCGGCCGCTGGCTGAGGCGGGCCACCGCCGGGCTGTTCGGGGCGCTGGCGCTTCGCCTGGCGCTGGAGCGGCGCTGAGATGGTGCGCGTCCTGGCCTTTTCCGACCTGCACCGCTCGGCCGGGCGGGCCGAGGCCATCCTTGCCGCCGCGGGTGCGGCCGATCTGGTCATCGGCGCCGGCGATTTCGCCACCATGCGCAAGGGGCTGGCCGAGATGATGGCGCTGCTGAAGCCGCTGGACGGCAAGGCGGTCTACGTCGCCGGCAATGCCGAAAGCGCCGACGAGCTCGGTGCCGCCACCGCCGCCACGGTGCTGCACGGCAGCGCCGCCACGATCGCCGGCCTTGCGCTGTTCGGCATCGGCTATGCCATCCCCGAGACCCCCTTCGGCGGCTGGTCCTGCGATTTGAGCGAAGCCAATGCCGAGGTGATGCTCGCTGCCATGACGCCCTGCGACATCCTGATCAGCCATTCGCCGCCCAAGGGCGTCGCCGATATCGGCTCGGGCGGCCGCTCCCTCGGCTCGACCGCCGTCCGCGCTGCCATCGAGCGCGCCCAGCCGCGCTACTGCCTCTGCGGCCACATCCACGACAGCTGGGGCACCCGCGGCCGGATCGGCGCCACCGAGATCATCAACCTCGGGCCCGAGCCCACCATGCTGGAACTGTGAT
>JBNKWA010000040.1:0-6345 GCA_050299555.1 Paracoccaceae bacterium
CCGAAGGCCAGGGCCAGCGCCGCGGCGGCAACCAGCCCCATCTTGGAAGTAGAGTACGCGGACATAGATTCTCCTCTCGCGCGGACGAAGGCCCCCGTCGGCGAAAGCAGTGTCAAACCGCGCGTGAACCACCGTTGAACCGGCAGTTATCTTCGGTTCATGCAGGCGGAAATCAGCCGAACAGCTCGCGGCACAACTCCAGCGCCTCGACCAGCCGGTCGACCTCGTCGGTGGTGTTGTAAAGCCCGAAGGACGCCCGGCAAGTTGCCGTCACACCGAGGAAATCCATCAGCGGCTGGGCGCAGTGATGGCCCGCCCGCACGGCGATGCCCTTGCGGTCGACGACGGTCGAGATGTCATGCGGATGCCCGGCCCCGTCGATGGTGAACGAGAAAATTGCGCCCTTTCCCTTGGCCTGCCCCTGCACCTTCAGCCAGTTCAGCCCGCGGAAGCGTTCGGCGGCGTAATCGCGCAAAGTGGCCTCGTGCGCAGCGATCGCCTCCAGCCCCAGCCCGCGCATGTATTCGATCGCCACGCCAAGCCCGATCATCTGCACGATGCCGGGGGTGCCGGCCTCGAACTTCATCGGCGGATCGGCATAGCTGACGCGGTCGCGATGCACCTCGCGGATCATGTCACCGCCCCCCATGAAGGGCCGCATCTCCGGCTGCCGCTCGCGGCGGATATAGACCGCGCCCGAGGCGGTGGGGCCATACAGCTTGTGCCCGGTGATGCAGTAGAAATCGCAGCCGATCGCCTGCACATCGACAGCCATGTGCACCGCCGCCTGGCTGCCGTCGATGGCGGTGGCGATGCCGCGCCGCCGCGCCTCGGCGCAGATGGTGGCCACATCCACCACCGTTCCCAGCACGTTCGACATGTGGGTGATGGCCACCAGCCTTGTCCGCGGCCCCATGGCGTCGATCACCCGCTGCGGATCGAGGCTGCCGTCCGCCTCCGGCTCGACCCATTTCAGCACCACGCCCTGGCGCTCGCGCAGGAAGTGCCACGGCACGATGTTGGCGTGGTGCTCCATCACGCTCAGCACGATCTCGTCGCCGGCCTCAAGCCGCGGCATCGCCCAGGCATAGGCGATCAGGTTGAACCCCTCGGTCGAGCCGGTGGTATAGACGATCTCGTCCTCGCCCCGGGCGCCCAGGAAATCCCGGATCACCTCCCGCACCGCCTCGTATTTCTCGGTGGCGAGGTTCGATAGCGTATGCAAGCCCCTGTGAACGTTGGCGTATTCTTCCGCGTATGCGCGCGTCACCGCCTCGATCACCGCCTTGGGCTTCTGCGCCGAGGCGCCGTTGTCGAGATAGACCAGGGGCTTTCCGTTGACCTCGCGCGACAGAATCGGAAAGTCCGCCCGCACGGCGTTCACGTCATACATTGTCGGCATTCCCCCAAGCGCGCGCCACTACCCCGGCTGGGGAAGCTCGACGATCCCGAACAGCGCCAGCAGGATCGACAGGATGACCGTCAGCGCCACCGAGATCACCAGTGCCGCGATCAGGCTGATGCCCAGCACCTTGGCGGCGCTGGCAAAGCCGTGGATCTCGGCGACCAGATGGCCAAAGGCCCAAAGGCTCCAGGCCGTGGCACCCAAAAGCAGGATCAGCGCCAGGCCCGGCAGGATCGCCACCGCGACCACGAAGGCGGCGATCCATCCCAGCCCGACCAAGTTGAGCAGCACCAGCGCGGCCAGCGATTCGATGAACCCGCCCCGCCCCTCGAAGATCCGCCCGATGCCGAACACCAGCCCGGCGCCGACGATCAGCAGCCCGAACTGCATCACCGCCGACAGCACCGGCGAGCGCGGCTCCACGACCGGCGCCCCTTCGGCCACCGGCATCATCGGCACGAGAAGCGATTCCGCGATGCCGGCCAGTGCGGCAACCGCCGCCGCCGCGCCCAGAAGCGTTCCGAGCCCCGGGTCCAGCGCCAGCAGGTGCCGTATGGCCCGCCTCGGTTCTGTCAGCGTCTCGCGCAGCAACTGCGCGAGGACATCCTGCATTCAAAAGATCCCTGTCGCCCTGAGATAGATCGCTCCTACCAGAGCGATCAGGGCAAGAACAGACATCACCATGAAGGGGATCGAATTGCGCACGAAACCGTGCGCCTCGGCCAGACCCTGGCTGATGAACCAGATGAACGGCACCAGGCTCAGCCAGTAGGGCGGCAGCGCCACCCACTCCTCGCGCAGGATCGGGAAATACGGGTTCAGCCAGCTGATCAGCACGGTGACGATGGCCATCAGCAGCCCGAAGGGCGCCGCCACCAGCGCGCCCCAGAACAGGCCGCAGCGGGTCTCCTTCCAGCTTCCCCTGCCGCCGCAGGCCCGCGCCCCGGCCCACAAGAAAAAGCTGAACACGTACATCGAGGCGGTGCGCGCCATCAGCGCCGCCACCAGCCAGACGCCGATTTCCACCGGAATATAGGCCTCGATCCCCGAGATCGGCGATACCACCGTCTTCAGCGACCAGCTGAGGAAGAAGATCATGTCCGACAGCAGGATGTAGAACAGCAGCCGATGCTCTTCGAGGTTCTCGTCGATCAGGCGGCGCGTCGCCTGGCGCATGTCCGCCCAGGATTCGAGGATCCGGATCGTGAAGCTGACATCCGAATGCCGCGAACCGGCATATTCGGCATGGGGTACGAAACTGGCCAAGCCTGCCACTCCGTTGCAGGGCCATCCACAGGGACGGCCAACTCGTTACCCCCGGCGGGCAAGGTATGGTCGAAATCGGCCGCAATTATGGCGCCGCCAGACCGGCCAGCAGAAAGACCGGCGCCGCCAGTGCCAGCGCCATGGCGACAAAAACCGGCAGTGTGCGGGCGAATCCCGCCGCCTCCGCCAGGCATGCGGCCCAGATCCACAGGAAGGCCACGAAGCCCAGCAGGCCAAGGCCGCGCGCCACCACGGCAGGCACCAGGCCGACCGCCGCGGCGGCCTCGGCAAGGCCGCCCAGCAGCAGCACCGGCAGCGCCAGCACCAGCGCCCAGACCAGCGCCAGCCGGCCATGGCGCCAGTTCAGGCTGCCACCGGCGACGCGTGCCACAAGCGTTACCAGCGCCGCCGCGGCATAGATCATCAGCGGGGTGAAGAAGAACGAGGCGATGAACCGCCCGGTGATCACCCCGGCCGGCGTCGCCTCGGCGCCCAGGCGCGGTGCCGAGGCCAGCGCCGCCGGCAGGCCGCTGACAAAGCCCAGGCCCGCCACCAGGAAGATCAGCGCCAGGATGCGCTCCTCGCCCGGCGCCCGGGCGATCTGCCGCGCCATCGCGGCGCGAAAGTCCGGCCAGCCGGCAATGACATCGCCGAGAAGCCCGCCGGACGCCCGCTGCCCCGCTCCGGTCACGGCTAGCTGCCCGTATGGCGCGCCGTCCAGGCCGCCAGCCGGCCGCGGATGTCCCCGGCCAGCCGCTCGTCCTCGATCTCGGCGATCGCCTCGTCGAGGAAGGCCAGCACCAGCATGTTCTGCGCCTCGGCCTTCGGCACCCCGCGCGAGACCAGATAGAACAGCGCGTCGGCATCCACCGCGCCGCAGGTCGACCCGTGGCTGCACTTCACGTCGTCGGCATAGATCTCCAGCTCGGGCTTGGCCAGGAACGTGCTGTCCTCGTCCAGAAGCAGCCCCTGGCTCAGCTGATAGCCGTCGGTCTTCTGCGCCCCCTGCCGGACCAGGATCTTGCCCTGGAACACGCCCGCCGCGCCGTTCCTGAGCACCTTCTTGAACACCTGCCGGCTTTCGCAGCCCTCGGCGTCATGGGTCACGAAGACCGTGTCGTCCTGGTGGAACTCGCCATCGCCGACGCAGGCGCCCGCCAGATGGGCAAAGGCGCCGTCGCCGGTCAGCTCGACCACATGCTCGTTGCGGGTCAGGGTGCCGTTCACCGTCAGCGTGAACGACTTGTAGCGGCTTTCCGTACCCAGCCGGGCAAAGACATGCGTCACCGCCTGCCGCTTGTGGTCGCGGCCCTGGGCGCGGACATGGTGGAAGGCGGCGCCGTCGGCCACCTCGACCTCCATGCACTTGTTGATCCGCGCCGCCGCCGGGCCGTTCTCCAGCAAGGTCAGCTCGGCCCCGGCCTCGACCTTGACCAGATGGTGGATCACCGCATCGGCGGTCTCGTCGCTGCGCTGGTAGATCAGCGAGATCGGCCGCGCCGCCCTGCCCGTGGCGCGGATCGCCAGCCCCTCGGCCGCCACTGCGGTATTGAGCGCCCCGAAGGGCCGCGCCACCGGCGACTGGCCGCGCGCCTCCAGCACGCCGAACAGATCCCGCGCCCAGTGGATGTCCTTGGCCAGCGCCCGGGCCAGCGGCTCGATCTCCACGCCGTCCAGCGCCAGGGGATCGCTGTCGGCCTCCGACAGCACCCCGTCGACAAAGACCACGCGCAGCCGCTCGACCTCGCCGAAGACCGGCTTGGCGTCGGCGCGATAGTCGTCCGCCGGCTCGGGTTCGGCGGCGTTCAGCCGCCCCGGATCGGTGAAGCGCCAGTATTCGTCCCGGCGCCCCGGGGCGCCCATCGCCAGCAGCCGCCCGCGCGCCGCGGCCCGCGCCTCCTCGGCCCAGCGGGCACCCTCACCGGGCGCCGCGTGGCGGCCGATCAGCGCCGCCGCCGCGCCGTTGTCCTTCACCTCCGCCAGCGCCATCACGCCACCTCGCGCAGGATGTCGGCATAGCCGTTCTCCTCGACCTCCAGCGCCAGGTCCGGCCCGCCGGTCTTCACGATCCGCCCGTCGGCCATGATGTGCACCACGTCCGGCTGGATGTGGTTCAACAGCCGCTGGTAATGGGTGATGACCAAGAACCCCCGGCCGGCGTCGCGCAGCGCGTTGACCCCGTCGGCGACCAGCTTCATCGCGTCCACGTCGAGGCCGGAATCGGTCTCGTCGAGGATGCACATCTTCGGCTCCAGCATCGCCATCTGCAGGATCTCGTTGCGCTTCTTCTCGCCGCCCGAGAACCCCACATTGACCGGCCGCTTCAGCATCTCGGCATCGATATGCAGCGCCTTGGCCTTCTCGCGCACCAGCTTCAGGAACGCCGCCGCGTCCAGCTCCGCCTCGCCGCGGGCCTTGCGCTGGGCGTTCAGCGCCGTGCGCATGAATGTCATGTTGCCGACGCCGGGGATCTCGACCGGATACTGGAAGGCCAGGAACAACCCCGCGGCGGCCCGTTCCTCGGGCTCCATCTCCAGCAGGTCCGCGCCGCCCAGCGTCGCCGAGCCCTGGGTCACCTGATAGCCGTCCCGCCCCGCCAGCACATAGCTCAGCGTCGACTTGCCCGACCCGTTCGGCCCCATGATCGCGTGCACGCGGCCGGCATCGACACTCAGGTCGACACCCTTGAGGATGACCTTGTCCTCTTCCTCAAGTTTCACGTGCAAATTCTTGATTTCAAGCATACTTCCTCACTCTCATCCGGACCTGGCCGAACTTCAGATGTTGTCGATATCGGCCAGCGTGTCGTCGGGTTTGGCCGGCGGCGGCACCGCCTCGCCCCGGTCCTCGGGGCGATACCAGTTGAACAGCCGCGCCGCGTACCAGTGGGCGTAGTGGAACAGCACCCCGAAAAGCGCCGTCTTCAGGATCGCCGACAGGAATGCCGAGGTCGCGGTGACGTTCGGCCCGCTCAGCCAATAGGCCGAGCCGAAGCTGAGCACGAAGTAGATGACCACCGCCAGGATGGTCGCGCCGATCAGCCGCATCACACCTTCTCCACCGTTACCGAGGTACCCGAGGCCGAGACCATCAGCATCGACTGCCCGACCACCTCATAGTCGAGATCGACGCCGACCACCGCGTTGCCGCCGGCATCGCGGGCCCGGTCCTCAAGCTCGCCCAGCGCCGTTTCCCGCGCCTCGGCGAGGCTTTTCTCATAGGCGCCCGAGCGGCCGCCGATGATGTCGGTGATGCCGGCGAAAAGGTCACGCACCACATTGGCGCCGAGGATCGCCTCGCCGACGACGACGCCGTGATAGGCGGCGATGCGGTGGCCCTCGACCGAGGGCGTAGTGGTCACGATCATGTCCAGACTTCCCTGCTCCTGCTTGCTGGCCGGGGCTCTAGGCCGGCACTGTCGACCTGCCCAGCACCATGGCGCCCACCACCTTCTCCACGAAGGGCTCCAGGCCCTCGGGGCCCGAGCTGCGGTCCTTGAGGTGGATCGAGATGTCGGGCCGCCGGCTGGCGATGACGCCGATCAGCTCGCCGCGGACATGATCGTCCAGCCCCGCCCCCATGACCACGCAGGCGATCCTCGGCTCGGCCTGAAGCTGGCGGATCACCTCCTCGCGGTTATGCGCCCCCAGCCATTCCACCGGCATGTGGTCGAG
>JBNKWA010000041.1:0-21074 GCA_050299555.1 Paracoccaceae bacterium
GCCATCCGATCCCTCCGCCGCGTCGTCCGACCAGTCGAACAAAATGTGGGGCGGACGCTTCGCCGAGCGGCCCGACGACCTGATGGAGGCCATCAACGCCTCGATCGGCTTCGACCGGCGACTCTACGCCCAGGACATCGCGGGCTCGCGCGCCCATGCCGCGATGCTGGCTGCCTCTGGCATCATCTCTGATAGCGACGCGGAGGCGATCCGGGAAGGCCTGCTCACGGTCTTGTCAGAGATCGAGGCGGGAACGTTTCCGTTTTCGACGGCGCTTGAGGACATCCACATGAATGTCGAGGCGCGACTGAAAGCGCTGATCGGCGAGCCTGCCGGACGGCTGCACACTGCGAGATCGCGGAACGACCAGGTGGCCACCGACTTCCGCCTCTGGGTGCGGGACCAACTCGACGCCGCCGAAGGCGGGCTTCTGGCGCTGACCCGGGCACTGGTGAACCAGGCCGAGGCCGGTGCGGCGATGGTGATGCCGGGCTTTACCCATCTGCAGAGCGCCCAGCCGGTGACCTGGGGCCATCACATGCTGGCCTATGCCGAGATGTTCACCCGCGACCTTTCCCGGGTCCGCGATGCCCGCACCCGGATGAATGAAAGCCCGCTTGGGGCGGCGGCGCTTGCTGGCACCTCGTTTCCCATCGATCGCGAGGCCACTGCCACCGCGCTCGGCTTCGACCGGCCGATGGCGAACTCGCTCGACGCGGTCAGCGACCGCGACTTCGCCCTGGAGTTCCTGTCGGCTGCGGCGATCTCGGCCATGCACCTGTCGCGGCTCGCCGAAGAGTTGGTGATCTGGTCCTCGGCGCAGTTCCGCTTCGTCGCCCTCTCGGACCGTTTCACCACTGGCTCATCGATCATGCCGCAGAAAAAGAACCCCGACGCGGCCGAGCTCTGCCGCGCCAAGGTTGGCCGCATCCTCGGTGCGCTGACCGCGCTGATGATGGTAATGAAGGGGCTGCCGCTGACCTATTCCAAGGACATGCAGGAGGACAAGGAGCCGGTCTTTGACGCCGCCGATGCCTGGATGCTGGCGCTTGCGGCGATGACCGGCATGGTCGTCGACATGCGCCCCGACGCCGACCGGCTGGCTGCCGCTGCTGGGGCCGGCTTTTCCACCGCCACCGATCTCGCCGACTGGCTGGTGCGCGCGCTCGGCCTGCCGTTCCGCGAGGCACATCACGTCACCGGCCGGCTGGTCGCGCTGGCGGAGAAGAAAGGCTGCGAGCTCGAGGCACTCAGCCTCGACGAGCTTCGCAGCGAGCATGAAGGCATTACGGCGGCGGTCTACGATGTGCTTGGGGTCGAGAACTCAGTGGCCAGCCGTACCAGTTATGGCGGCACCGCACCGGCTCGGGTGCGCGAGCAGATCGACCGTTGGCGGACGGTGCTGGGATGAGGCTCCTCGCCCTGCTTGCCATGGCGGCGTTTTTGGCTGCCTGCGCACCGCAACCGTCCAAGCCGCAGGCGCCGGTGCACATCGAGATTGAAGGCGACGCCCGCATCGGCGTCGTGACCCGGCTTTGACCGGAACCCGGGCCCGCCCGGTGCTCGCGGCACTGGCGCTGGCCTTCGTTCTCGCTGGCTGCGGCGTCAAGAGCGACCCGCTGCCGGTCGACCCGGCGGCACCTGCGCCGCCCGCCGAAGAGGGCACCAAGCGATAGGATCGGACGCGCCGGAAGCTGCGGCCGGGGTGCCGCGCTTGACACGGGCCGGGAAGCCGACATTGTCGCCCGGGTGAATCCAACAGGGGCGCCCTTGGCCAAATGTCCAGCGCACGGATCCTCTATCTCGTCCTCGCCCTTCTTGGCGTTGCGCTGCCGCTTTTTCACTTGGCTGGGTGGTTCGGCACCGGCGGCAACGCGCCGGGCGCCAGCCTGACGGCATGGATGGACCGCGGTGGCGGCAGGTGGAGCCTGGTGATCACCGGCCTGGCTCTGACCGTCTTCATCCTCGTCGAGGCCCGGGTGCGCCGCGATCTTCTGCCGCTGGTCTGCATCCCGGCCACCTTCCTGGCCGGCCCGTCGCTGGGTTTGCCACTTTACCTTTTCCTGCGCACACGAAAACTCGACTGACCATGGATCACTTCATCTACCACGGTGGCGTCCTGTGCGCCGAAAAGGTGCCGCTGACCGAAATCGCCGCGACGGTCGGAACCCCGGTCTACGTCTATTCCACGGCCACGCTGACACGGCACTATCAGGTCATGACCGACGCCCTCGCCGGGCTGCCGCATCTGGTCTGCTTTGCGGTCAAGGCGAACAGCAACCTCGCGGTGCTCAGGGTGCTGGCCCGGCTCGGCGCCGGAATGGACGTGGTCTCGGGCGGTGAATATCGCCGCGCCCGCGCTGCCGGCGTGCCGGGTGACCGCATCGTGTTCTCGGGCGTCGGCAAGACCGCCGAGGAAATGACACTGGCGCTGACCGGCGGTATCCGCCAGTTCAACGTCGAATCGGAACCCGAACTTCTTACGCTCTCGGCGATGGCCGTGGCGCTGGGCCGCAAGGCACCGACGGCGCTCAGGATCAACCCCGACGTCGACGCCCGCACCCACGCCAAGATCGCCACTGGCAAGGCCGAGAACAAGTTCGGCGTGCCGCTTGACCGCGCCCGCGAAGTCTACCGGCAGGCCGCCAACCTGCCGGGGATCGAGATTATCGGCATCGACGTCCATATCGGCAGCCAACTCACCGAGCTCGCGCCGTTCGAGGCCGCCTTCGGAAAGGTTGCCGCGCTCACCCGAGCGCTGCGCTCGGACGGCCACGACATCCGCCGCATCGATCTCGGCGGCGGCCTCGGCATCCCCTACGAGCGCGCCAATACCGCGCCGCCCCTACCTTTCGACTACGGCGATCTGGTGCGGCGCACTGTCGGCGATCTCGGTTGCGAGATCGAGATTGAACCTGGGCGGTTGATCGCCGGCAATGCCGGGCTACTGCTGTCCAAGGCGATCTATGCCAAAAAGGGCGAGGCGCGCGACTTCCTGATCCTCGACGCCGCGATGAACGACCTGATTCGCCCCGCCATGTACGATGCCTTCCACGAGATCGTGCCGGTGATGGAACCGCCTCCGGCAACCGAGACGACGCCAATCGACATCGTCGGTCCGGTCTGCGAAACCGGTGACACCTTCGCCCTGGCGCGAGCGATGCCGCCGCTGGGGCAGGGGGATCTGGTCGCCTTCCGCTCTGCCGGCGCTTACGGCGCGGTAATGGCGTCGGAATACAATACCCGTCCTCTGGTGCCCGAAGTGCTGGTTGACGGCGATCAATTTGCCGTTGTGCGGGCAAGACCGGGCTATGATGAGATGCTCGCACGCGATACCATCCCCGAATGGCTGGAATGACCTCGACGGACCACGAACCGATGGTCACGGCGGCCCATGGCCGGTGCTGACCCCCACCGAGGCGCTGCCGGGCGCCTGACCGCTGTGCCTGCGCTCCGGCGCGAGGTCATGCTGGCCCGTGCCGGCATGCTCGCCGAACGGGTGCTGCGGGCATTTTGGCCCTTCGGCTCGCTGATCCTTTTTGCCGGCTCCGCCTTTGCCTTCGGCCTGCCCGCGCACCTGCCGCCGGGCTGGGCGCTGCCCATTGGTCTGGTGATCGCCCTTGCCGCAGTTGTCCTTCTGGCGCTGGGCCTGGCCGGATTTCGCTGGCCAACGGAAGACGAGGCGCTGGCGCGGATCGATACGGCGCTGCCCGGACGGCCACTGGCGGCACTAGGCGATACCCTTGCCGTCGGCCGCGGCCGCAGCGATACCGAGGTGGTCTGGCAGCAACACCTCGCTCGCATGGCCGCCGTCGCGCGCGCCGCCCGGGCCGGCTGGCCTGACCTGCGCCTCTCGGCCCGCGATCCTTGGGCGCTGCGGCTGATGGCCGTGACAGCCGCCATTGCGGCGCTGGTTTTCGCGCGCACGCCTCCGGGCGACACGTTTGGCGCGATGCTGCCGCAGAAGGGCGGCGCCGCCGCCATCGCCACAGGCCCGAGCTTTGAAGCCTGGGCTGCCCCGCCGGCCTATACGGGCAAGCCGGTGCTTTATCTTTCCGAGGTGCCGCAGGATCAGCCGGTGCAGCTGCCGTCCGGCACCGTTGTCACCCTGCGCGCCTATGGCGACGAGACCACCTTCTCCCTGACCGAGACGGTCTCGGGCACCGCTGCCGCACTGGCCGAGGCCGCCGCGGGCATCCAGGCGGCCGAATTCACCGTCGTTGAAGCCGGCAGTGTGTCGCTGACCGAGGGTGGCCGCTCCGCCGCCGCCTGGCAGGTTACCGTGATCCCCGACACGCCGCCGACCATCGCACTCGACGGAGAGATCAGCCGAACCCCCGCCGGTGCCATGGAACTTGGTTTTACCGCCGCCGACGACTACGGCGTCGCCCGGGGCTATGGCACGGCACGCCTGAACCTCGCCGATGTCGACCGCCGTTTTGGGTTGGTGCCAGACCCGGTGCCGCGGCCACCGATCGAGTTCGACCTGCCGATGCCCTTCTCCGGCAATACCGTTGAGGTCGAGGAAACGCTGATCGAGGATCTTTCCAAGCATCCTTGGGCCGGTTTGCCGGTCATCATCGGGATCCACGCCGAGGACGATGCCGGCCAGGTGGGCTCGGAAACCGGGATCGAGGTGCTGCTGCCCGGCCGCCGCTTTTTCGATCCGCTGGCCGCCGCCATCGTGGAGCAGCGCCGCGACCTTTTGTGGTCGCCCGAGAATGCCACCCGCATTGGCCAGGTGCTGAAGGCAGTCACCGCTCGTCCCGCGACAATGTTCGAGGACGATATCGGCGTCTACACGGCCATCCGCACGGCGATCCGGCGGCTGGGCTATGCTGCCGAGGACGGGCTCGACACCGCCGAGGTGGACGACATCGCCGAGCATCTGTGGCAGATCGCGCTGATGATCGAGGATGGCAGCCTTGCCAACGCGGCCGAACGGCTGCGCCGCGCGCAGGAGCGCCTGAGTGAGGCGCTGGAAAACGGTGCAACCGACGAGGAGATCGCCCAACTCACAGAAGAGATGCGTCAGGCGATGGATGAATACCTCCGGCAGCTCGCCGAGCAGGCGCTGGAGAACCCGCAACAGCAGCAGGCGGAACGGCAACAGGGGCAGGAAATCAGCCCCGACACGCTGCAGCAGATGCTCGACCGCATTCAGGAGCTTGCCGAACAGGGCCGCAACGAAGAGGCTCAGGCGCTCCTGCAGCAGCTTCAGCAGATGCTCGAGAACCTGCAGATGCAGGCCCAGCAGGGCGGCCAGGGACAGGGCCAGCAGGGCCAGCAGATGATGCAGGAGCTGCAGGACGCGCTGCGTCAGCAGCAGGACCTCGCCGATGACAGTTTCCAGCAGTTGCAGCGCCAGTTCGGTCAGGGTCAGGGCCAGGGCCAGCGTCGACCGGGCGAGAACGGGCAGCCGCCACAGGGCCAGATGCCCGGTCAGGGACAGCAAAGCCAGCCCGACGGGCTCGGCCAGGGTGGCGACCAGCTTTCCGCGGACGAGCTCGCCCGCCGGCAGGAGGCGCTGCGCCAGATGCTGGACGACTTCAACGGCCGACTGCCGCAGCCGGGCACCGAAGACGGTGAAGCGGCGCGGCGCTCGCTGGAAGAGGCCGAGCGCGGCATGGGCGAGGCCCGCGACCAGCTCGACCAGGGCGATCTTGCTGATGCGCTGGAGAGCCAGTCCGGCGTGCTGGAGCAGTTGCGCGAGGGCATGCGCGGCCTCGACGAGGAAATGCGCCAGGCGCAGCAGGAGGGCCAGCCAGGTGGCGAAGGCCGGGAAGGACTGGCCCGCGACGACCGCGATCCGCTGGGTCGTCCCCGGGGTGCCCGCGGTCGCATCGACACCAACGACCGGCTTCTGCCCGGCGAGGACCCGTTTGCCCGCGCCCGCGACCTGTTCGAGGAGATCAGGCGGCGGTCCTCGGACCAGTCGCGTCCGTCGGAGGAGCTTGATTACCTGCGTCGGCTGCTCGACCGGTTCTGATCTCCGGGCGGCAGCGCCGGCCTAGTTTCCTGCGCCACTGGCGGGCGGTGCTTCACTCCCGTCGGACGAGCCGGCGAGTTGCTGGTCGATCAGCTCCATCACCGTGGTCGAAGCCCAGCCGTAGCCCTTTTCTACCTCGACCCGGCCGGTGTCGACCGCAGCCACGTACTTCTCCAGGTACGGGATCGCCTGGGGCAGCTTCTCGGCCACCAGATCGGCCTTGATGTAGACCCCTGCGGCCAGGGCCGCCAGCACCAGCCCGGCAAAGATGCCCTTGGGCGTGCGGCTGCGCGGCTCGGCGAACAGCTCGTTGACGTCGGAATAGTCGTCGCGCAGGCTGGCCGACAGGTCCTTGGGGTCGATCTTCGGCCGCCCGGTGGCGATCTCTTCCTTCAACTCGTCGGGGTCGAGACCGGCATTGGCCGCCGCCGCTATGACGCTTCGCCGGGCCGAGCGCGGCGCTTTGCCGTCGTCTGGCGGCGCAGTGTCAGCCAGTTCCGCCCGCAGCGTCTTGAGGAAATCGTCATCCTCCACCCGCTCGGGCTCTGGTTCAGGGGCCGCCGCGCGCCGCGCCGGCCCGCCCATCGTGGCTGGCGGCGCCGTCATGCTGTGCTGCGGCAAACCTGCATCCGCCGTCGGCCCTTCCTTCCGCTCATGCGGCAAGGCAACGTTGTCGTCGGTCCTTGCCTGCTCGGGTTCTGCGGCGCGCGCCTCGGCTTCTGCGGCGCGCGCCGCGGCCTCGGCGGCGGCCCGGGCCATCTCGCGTTGCTGAGCCTGCAATTCGTCCGCCACGGCCGAGCGGATGCGCGCCCGCTCGTCTTCGTCGCTTTCCGCGGCACCGGCTACGACGCTTAAGGCATCGCCGGCTCTGGCTGGCTTGTGGGGAGCCTGGAACCAGGTGGCATCGCAACTGGCGCACTGGACGTCGCGGCCCTCTTCCGGGATCAGATCGTCATCTACTTCGTACTGCGCATCGCAGTTCGGGCAGATCAGGCGCATATGTCGTCCTTTTTGTGGTCCGCCGGCCCCGCCAGCAACCGGCGGATGGTGTCGCAACATTTAACGACATCATTGCGGCACGCAAGTGAAGTCGCCTCACCGCCCCGCCCCCGGGCCATCGCGCAGCCCCAGGGTGGCTGCGCGGCGCCATTGCCAGGCTGCCACAGGCTGGCGTAACACTCGGCGCCATGACGCTCCTACGCTCACTTCTGTTCGATGCGCTGTTTCTCACCCTGATGCTGGTCATGGGCATCCTCTGTGCGCCGGCCGCAGCCTGGTCGCGCGACGGCGCCATCTGGTCGGTGAAGACCTACAGCCGCATCTCGTTGTGGCTGCTCAGGATGGTCTGCGGGCTGAAGACCGAGGTGCGTGGTCCGGTGCCCGACTTTCCCTGCTTGGTGGCCTCCAAGCACCAGTCCTTCCTCGACATTCTGATCCACGTTTCGGTGCTGCCGCGGCCGCGTTTTATCATGAAGCAAGAGCTGAAATGGGCACCGATTCTGGGACTCTATGCCATGCGGATCGGCTCGACTCCCGTCAACCGGGGCGCCAGGGCGGCGGCGGTCAAGGACATGGTTGCGGGGGCCGAGAAGAGCGAGTCGGCGATGCGCGGGCAACTGGTGATCTATCCGCAGGGTACCCGGGTCGCACCAGGCGCGGCACGGCCCTACAAGGTCGGTGCCGGGGTGCTCTACCAGCGCTTCAAGGTGCCCTGCGTGCCGGCGGCCACCAATGCTGGTGTGTTCTGGGGTCGCAAGAGCTTCTTCCGCCGCTCCGGCCTTGCGGTGGTGGAATATCTCGACACCGTCCCCGCCGGTGTCGCAACCGATGAATTCATGCGTCGGATCGAAATCGAGGTCGAAGCGGCCTCCAACCGGCTGATGGAAGAGGCCGGGTTCACCGTCTCTGTGACCGCGGCCGGCACCTGAACGTGGGTCACAAAAGGAAACCGCTGGTGCTGGAAAAGCTCTCGCCGATTATGCCGTCCAGCGACATTGCCGCGTCCGAAGCATTCTGGGTACGGCTCGGCTTCGCCACGATCTACCGCGACAAGGACAGCTATCTGCTGCTCAAGCGGGAGGGGGCCGAGCTGCATTTCTGGCACAAGCCCGGCCTCGATCCCGTCACCAATGATTGCGGCGCCCTCCTCCGGCCGTCGGACATCAGCACCTTCGATGCCGAATGCCGCGCCCTCGACCTGCCCGATGCGGGTATTCCCCGCTACGTACCGGCCGAGGACAAGCCCTGGGCCATGCGCGAGGCTGTGCTTGTCGATCCCGACGGCAACGTCTTCCGCGCAGCGCAGGAACTGCCGCTTGACTGACCCGCTCAGGCAGCAGGGCGCGGGCTAGCCAGAGCCCGCCGTCAACTCGCGCCCCTCGCTGTCCAGACGTTTGCGGTAGTCGGTCGGCGACAGGCCGATGTGCCGCCGGAAGGCACGCGAGAAATAGGCTGGATCGTCGAACCCCAGATCGAAGGCGATCGCCGCCACCGACGCCCTCGTATAGGCCAGCATCCGCCGTGCCTCGCGCATCAGTGTGGCTTCGGCAAGTGCACCCGGGGCAGCCCCGGTCTCGGCAATGCACAGCCGGCCCAGCTGCCGCGCCGAGACGCCGATCTCGCCGGCATAGCGGTCCATGGTCCAGTGGTCGCGGGCGTGGAGTTCGACCAGATCCAGATACCTTTGCACGCGCGGGTCGATGGGGCGGGTTGCCGTGTCGGTCCAGTCCGGCAACTGGCGCACGAACAGGCAGGCGATCTGCATCGCCAGTGCCGTCAGCATCAGCGGTCGCCCCGGCGCCCGGTCGCACTGTTCGGCATGGATCCGGTCAAAGGTCTCGACCAGGACCCGGTCCGCCGTCAGGAACGCGGTCGTCGCCAGGTTCCGCGCCAGCACCCCGTCGGTCCCGAAGACTTCGGGCAATGCGGTGGGCGGCAGCGTCAGCACATAACCCTCGGTCCCGACCGAAAACACGAACCCGTGCACGATGCCCTTGGGAACCGACAGCACGAAAGGCGCCTGCGGTTCGAAGCGCTGCCCGTCCGCCTGCAGTTCGGTCTGGCCGCAGGTGATCAGGAAGAATTGATGTAGATGCGGGTGGCGATGCGGAGCGATAACCCAGCCCAGTCCGGCCGCGCGGTCATGGATGCGTTCAGTGTGCAGAACGTCCGGAAAAAGCTTTTCTTCACCGTAGAGGTTCCACGAAGGTACGGGGATTGCGGGTTTCGCCTGCTCGGTCATGTCCATAAAGTGCCGGAAGTGAGCCGATTAGTCTATTCTCCTAACGTCTGGGCTGACTCCCGCACGCACCTCGCCTTCACCCACGAGGGCGAGGGCCGGCGGCGGGATTGCGGCGATGAAAACTCCCGCGCGGCAGCGCGAAATGGCTTGCCCCGATGGACGTGGGGCCCTTCGGCGCGCCGGCTCGCCAAGACCCGGGTTGCGGCCACCCGGATTTCCGTGGATCGTACCTCGCCGATTTCTCCTGGGAACCGGCCTTCATTCGGCGCGGGCCGACGCCTCTCGCGACCCCGCAGCAACCCTGATCGGAGCCCGCCCCATGCCGTTCGTCGTCACCCCACCCGCCACCGCCAGTGTCGCCGTCGCTGCCACCGCCAGCCGCTGGCCGGTGCGCCGCATCTATTGCGTCGGGCGCAACTATGCGGCCCACGCGCGCGAGATGGGCAAGGACCCAGACCGCGAGCCGCCCTTCTTCTTCTCCAAGCCGGCGGACGCGGTGGTCGAGTCTGGAATGAGCGTCGCTTATCCGCCGCTGACACAGGACCTGCACCACGAGGCCGAGCTGGTTGTCGCCATTGGCACCGGCGGCCGCGACATCGCCGAGGCCGAGGCGCTTTCTCGTGTCTGGGGCTATGCGGTCGGCAACGACTTGACCCGGCGCGACCTCCAGGCTGAGGCAAAGAAGATGGGCCGGCCCTGGGATTTGGCTAAGGGGTTCGACAGCTCTGCCGTCATCGGCCCCATCCATCCGGCTGCCGATACCGGGCATCCGGCCCGGGGTGGCATCCGCCTTGCCGTCAACGGCACCGTTCGCCAGGACGCCGACCTTGCCGAGATGATCTGGTCGGTGTCCGAGATTGTCTCGTTCCTCTCCCATTCCGTTGCGCTGGCACCGGGCGACCTGATCATGACCGGCACGCCGGCCGGTGTCGGTGCCCTGGTGCCTGGCGATCTCTGCGTCGTCAGCATCGATGGCCTGGGAGAGATCGAGACCCGGATCGGTCCCAGGGCATAGCGGGAGACGACCCCGGGGCAGATCGTTGGGCGCGAGATATTAGACGCGGCCGTTACCGTCGGCGCCTGCGTTGGTGCCATGCCTGCCTATCACGCCGCAGCCTGAACTTTCATCCGCTCCCAAATGATACGAAGTGGAGCCTGTTCCAGAAATCAGATGTCGTCATTGTGCTTCTGTTTGACCGGTTGTTACCAGAAGCCGTCCAATAAAATGGTCGACAACTCGTCAATGCCAAGTAGAATCGCCATCACGGGACTGCGCGGACCGACCTGTTCGGGCGAACCCAGACGGCGGCGACCCCCCACCCGCCGCTGAAGTGAGGGGCGGCCGGTTTTGTAGAGCCGCCCCTCAGGCCTTCTTCAAGGCAATGGCGATCCCCTGGCCGATGTCGAGTCACATGGTGGCTAGCGCCCGCCGGCCGCCCTTGGCCTGTAGTTCGAGCGCCGCGCTGCCGGTTGTTCGCGCCCCCGACAAGCCCAGGTGGAAGGCCGAGCGCGACGGCGCCGCCATTTGGGCTCCCCAGCGGATCATCATCGACGATGCCAAGCGCGCGCAGTTTGGCAAGGCTCTGGCCGGCGACTTCGCTCAGTTCGATCACCTCGAAATTTGCTGGCGTCGGCCCCAGCTCCGCCTCGCCGGGCCGGATAGCCCGTGCGGCGATCCTACACCCCCAGCCAGCGCGCCTGCGTCTCCTCGTCGGTGCGCAGCGCGTCCGCTCCGCCCTGCCAGACGATCCGCCCCCGGCTCATCAGGCTGACATCGTCGGCAAGGCTCAGCGCGAAATTCAGGTTCTGCTCCACCAGCAGTACAGTCAGACTGCTGGCCTTCAGTTCCTCCAGCTTGCCGAGGATCTGGCGAATGACAATCGGCGCCAGCCCCTCCGTCGGCTCGTCGAGGATCAGGATACGGGGTCCTGCCATCAGTGCCCGGCCGATGGCCAGCATCTGCTGTTCGCCGCCCGACAACTCGTGCCCGCCATTCATCATCCGGTTGGCAAGGTTCGGAAAGAAGTCGGCGATCCGCTCCACCGTCCAGTCGCTGCCGGGACTCGCCAGCCTCCCCGCCAGCTCCAGGTTCTCGCGCACTGTCAGCGCGCCGAACACGTCGCGCGTCTCGGGCACGAAGGCGATGCCCCGCCGGGCGTTGACGAAAGGCGGAGCACTCCCGATTTCCGCCCCCAGGAAGCTGACGGTCCCCTTTCGCACAGGCAGCAACCCGACGATGGTCTTCAGGGTCGTTGACTTGCCGACGCCGTTCCGTCCCAGCAGCGCGTGCACTGTGCCGGCACGCACGGTGAAATCCACGCCATGCAGGATACGAGTCTCGCCATATCCGCCCTCGACGCCCTTAAGCCTAAGCATCAGCCGCCCCATCGCCCAGATAGATCTCGCGTACGATCGGATTGCCGCGCGTTTCCTCCGGCCTGCCCTCGAATACCACCTCGCCGAAGTTCAGCACCGTGATCCGGTCGGCCACGTCGAAGGCCAGGTCCATGTCATGTTCGATTATGAGCACGGTCAGTTCGGCCGGCAGCGACTGCAGCAGCCGATGAAAGCCGTCGATCATCGACGGCCCCACGCCCGAGGTTGGCTCGTCCATCAGCAGGATGCGTGGCCGTGTCGCCAGCGCCAGCCCCACCTCCAGTTGCCGCCGCGCCCCGTAGGAGGCCAGGCGTACCGGCGTGTCGAGCAGTTCCGTCAGCGCTACCTGGTCCGCCACCACCGCCACGGTTTCCCGCACGGCCGCGTCGCGAAAGCTGTCACGGAACATCCAGTGCGCCTTGCGCTGGGCCGCAGCCGCCGCCAGCATCAGGTTCTCGCCGACGGTCAGGGCCTCGAACAGGTTGTTCTTCTGATAGCTCCGCGACAGGCCGTGACGGGCGCGGCCCGAGACCGACAGCCCGGCGATGGACCGCCCCTCGATCAGGATGTCGCCCGCGGTCGGCTTGAGAGTGCCCGCCAACAGGTTGAAGAGCGTGGTCTTGCCGGCGCCATTGGGGCCGAGGATGACCCGCCGCTCGCCAGGTTCCAACCGAAACGAGACATCGCGCGTCACCGCGATGCCACCGAAGGACTTGCACAGGCCCCGCACCTCAAGCATCGCCGGCCTCCTCAGGCGCGTGACGTCGGGCGCGCAACCAGTGCTCCGCCTGGCCATAGAGACCGCGCCCGCCGGCCAGAACCGTGACGATCAGGATCAAGCCGATGACGATGTGCCAGTGCACCGTGTAGTCCGAGATCTGGTGCTTCAACATCACGAAGACCACCGCACCCATCAGCGGCCCGATCAGGGTGCCGAGGCCGCCGAGGATGACCACGATCAGCACCTCGCCGGAGACGGTCCAGAACATCAGTTCGGGAGAGATGTAGGCGGTATGCTGCGCCGCCACGATGCCGGCGACGCCCGCCAGCAGGCCGGAAAAGCCCAGCGCCCGGGCGCGGTGGACGACCGTGTTCACCCCAAGCGCCCGCATCCGGTCCTCATTACAGTGGATGCCCGCAAGTGTGCGGCCAAAAGCCGAGCGCAGGACCCAGACGGCGGCGAAGTAGACCACGCCCAGCAGGACCAGCGCATAAAGCGTGAAGACCAGGCTGTCGCCGAGGTCGATGCCGAGCCAGCCGAGGTTGAACCGGTCGAAGCCGCCCATGCCGTCGTCGCCGCCCAGCCAGCGCGACTTGAAGACCACGGTATAGGCCATCTGGCCAAAGGCGAGGGTGGCCATGATGAAGAAGATGCCGGTGGTGCGCCCGGTGATCCATCCCACGGCGGTGCCGAACACGGCCGCGGCGGCGATTGCGGCGACTGCGGCCGGAAACGGCGGCCAGCCGAGCTTCGCGACCAGCACCGCATAGACATAAGCGGCGGTGCCCATGATCGCGCCATGGCAGAGCGAGACCATGCCGCCGAACCCCGCCACAACGTCGAGGCTGACGGCGAGGATTGCCAGGACTACGATCTCGACCACGATCTCGCGGGCGAAATAGCCACCGGCGGCCGCATAGGCAGCAAGCCCCGCCAGCGTCGCGGCAAGGACCATTGTTCGGGCCCAGGTCTGCCGGAACACGCGCCTAGCTCCGTGCCGGCAGCAGACCCTGCGGCCGGAAGACAAGGACGGCCGCCAGCAGGACATAGGTCAGGATCGCCGCGAAGCCCGGCAGCAGCACGGCGCCGAAGGTCTCGATGAAGCCGACAATGAACGAGCCCGCGATAGCTCCCTGCAGGCTGCCCAGCCCGCCGATCACCACCACGATCAGGGTCGGGATCAGGATCGAGATACCCATGCCGGTGGTGGCCGAGAAGATTGGCGCCGCGGCAACGCCGGCCAACCCGGCCAGCGCGCATCCCACGGAGAAGA
The DNA here is from genome assembly GCA_050299555.1 of Paracoccaceae bacterium. Taxonomy (GTDB): domain Bacteria; phylum Pseudomonadota; class Alphaproteobacteria; order Rhodobacterales; family Rhodobacteraceae; genus JBNKWA01. The sequence continues at coordinate 13,601 of JBNKWA010000041.1, forward strand.
CGAAGAAGAACAGTCGCCCCACGTTGATCCCCAGCGCCGAGGCCATGTCGCCGTTCTCGACGCTGGCGCGGATCATCGCGCCGATTTGCGTCCGGGCAAGAACGACCCACAACAGCGCCATGATCGCCGCTCCGAGGACGATGATGAACACTCGGTACGCCGGATAGGCGACGCCCAGCAGCGTCGTGGTCCCCGACAGCGACGGTGGCGCGCTCAGCCCCAGCGCCACGTCGCCCCAGCCGATCCGGACGAGATCGAGAAAGACGAAGATCAGCCCGAAAGTCACCAGCACCTGGTTCATCGGTCCCGCCCCGCGCAACCGGTCGATCAGAGTGAAGTAGAGAAGCGCGCCCACTGCCGTGACCGCCACCGGCGCAACCGCCAGCGCCACCCAGAAGCTGCCGGTGGCCGCGGCGACCGAGATACCGAAATAGGCGCCGAGCATGTAGAGCGCGCCATGGGCGAGGTTGACGAAGTGAAGAAGGCCGAAGATGACGGTCAGCCCGATGGACAGCAGGAACAGCAGCATCGAGTACTGCGTCGCGTTCAGAAGCTGAAGGATCCAGAAGCCTGTGTCCAACCCGGGCTCTCCGAATGAATGGGGCAGCTCCGTCGCCGCCCCGCCCGGACAATCCCATCCGGGCAGGGCAGCCAGACCGTCACTTCAATGCACAGCCGTTTGGCTCGTCGCGCACGCCCGGAATCGTGTCCACCAGCTTCTGGGTCAGCGCGTCGCCCTCCATCACCGTCTCGTAGACATAGATGTTCTGCACCACGTTGTTGGTCGCCGGGTCGATCTCCAGCGGACCGCGCGGTCCGGTGTAGCTCACCTTCGGCAGCGCCGCGGCGATCGAGCTGCGATCGGTAGCGCCGCCGTCGATCGCCGCGAGCAGCATCTTGGCCGAATCGTAACCCTGCACTGCGAATTCCGACGGCGCCCGGTCGAACTTGGCCTTGAAGGCTTCCACGAAGACCTTGTTCTCGGGTGTGTCCAGCGTCGGGATATAGTGCAGCGAACCCATCACGCCGGTGGCCGCATCGCCTTCGGCCGCGACGTAAAGCGGCGAAGTCAGGAAACCCGAGCCGTAGAGCGGCAGCTGCTTGCCGAACGAGCCGTATTGCTTGACGAAGCTGATCGCCTCGCCGCCGGCGTAGAAGACATAGATCGCGTCGGCGCCCGAGGACCCGGCATTGGTCAGGTACGGGCCGAAATCCGAGGTCTGCCCAAAGGGCGTGTATTCCGACCCGACGATCTCGCCGCCCGCCGCTGTAAAGGCGTTGGCAAAGGCGTCGATCTGCTGGTGGCCGGCGGCATAGTCGGGTGCCAGGGTGTAAACCTTCTTGATGCCGTGCTCGGCCATCCACGGGCCCATAGGCCTGTTCACCTGCGCGTTCGAGAACGAGACACGCGTGATATAGGGCGAGCAGGCCTCGCCGGTGGCCTCGTCGTTGCCGGCGTTGGCGACGATCAGCGGCACTTCGGATCCGTCTACGAAATCGCGGATCGCGCCGAGTACGCCCGAGGAGACGATGCCGACGATCACGTCCACCTCGTCCTCCAGTACCAGCTTGCGTGCCTTGGCCAGCCCTACCGGGGGCTTCACCTCGGTATCCTCGCTGACGATAGTGAAATCGCCGGCGCGACCGGCCTCCTCCAGCGCAAAGTTGAACCCGTCGGTGATCTCATTGCCGAGCGCCGCATAGGTGCCCGAATAGGGCAGCAGCAGCCCGACCTTGGTTTCCGCCGAGGCGGTACCGGCCAGCCCGATGCCGAACGCGGCAGCGACCGCAAGGGTCGAAGCTCCCAGTTTCATGCAGTCCTCCCTGACTTTGGCCCGCCATCATACAGGACGGGCTCCGCGATTTGTGTATGCAACAAAGTGCAACAGGTAAAGCTTTTTGTTGCCTTTGTGGGCCCGGATGATGCATTATAGCGCATAAGTTGATCAATCAATCCACGCGGAGGAAGGCGATGTCCCAAGCCCGATTCGAGGAACTCGTCGGCGCCATCGCCGGGGACATCGCGCGGCATCTCGGCGGCCGGCTGCCCGATCGGGGGCTCGCTGATCACCTCAACCGGACCTGGCCCAAGGACGGCCCCGCATTCGCCGAATTGCGCGAACTCTGCGCCGAGGGTGAACGCAAGCGCTGGCTCATGTCGCGCGAGGCCGGCGGCATCCGCTACGGCAGAGTGGTTAGGCCGGGCGGCAGTGCCGGTGAGTTCAGTGTCGACGTCGTGCGCATGAAAGATGTCCGCGGCCCGCACCACATCCACCCCAATGGCGAGATCGGTGCCGTCATGCCCTTGGCGGGGATGCCACAATTCGACGCCTTTCCCGCAGGCTGGTACGTCTACGGGCCGGGCACCGGGCACCATCCGACCGTCAGTGGCGGCGAGGCCTATGTGCTCTACCTCCTGCCGCAGGGGGCGATCGAGTTCACCGGACAATAGCAAAACATGCGGCCAGGCGGCCCAGAGAGCCGTTCGCCGCGACCTCAGGGAGGATGGGACGTGGACAGCAACGACAACGCCGCGCTTTACTTCGTCGACCGGCATCTGGCCGAGGGCCGCGGCGACAAGGTTGCCTTTCGCGAGGCCGACGGTGCCAAGCGGTCGCTCACCTATGGCCGGCTCGCCGAGGAAGCTGCCCGTTTCGCTGGCGCGCTCTGCGCCCATGGTGTCCGCCGCGAGGAGCGGGTGGCGATGATCGTGCGCGACCAGATCGAGTTCCCGGTGGTCTTCTGGGGCGCGATCAAGGCCGGGGCCATCCCGGTGCCGATCAACACCCTGCTTTCCCCCGACATCTACGAGAATATCCTCAGCGACAGCCGCGCCTCGATCCTTGTCGTTTCTGAGGCGCTGTGGGAGGCGGCCAAGCCCGCTATCGACGGCAATCGCTTTTTGCGCGCCGTGGTGGTCATCGGCGACGCACCCGAGGGAACCGAAAGCTATTCCACCTTCGTCAATGACGGGACGCTGGAACAGGCGGTCGAGGCCAGCGGGGACGAACTCGCGTTCTGGCTTTATTCCTCCGGCTCGACCGGCACGCCCAAGGGCGTCCGCCACGTGCATGCTTCGCTCAAGGCCACCTGCGACACCTTCGCCACGCAGGTGCTGGGTATCCGCGAGGAAGACGTGGTCTATTCGGTGGCCAAGCTCTTTTTCGCCTACGGGCTCGGCAACGGCATGTCCTTCCCGATGTCGGTGGGCGCGACGACGATCCTTTACAGCGGCCGCCCAACGCCCGATGCCGTGTTCGGGATCATGTCGAGCGAGCGCCCTACCATCTTCTGCGGCGTGCCGACGCTCTTTGCGGCACTGGTCAATGAACGCGAGAAGGTCGGCAGCGCCCCCGATCACGCCATCCGCCTGTGCACCTCCGCCGGCGAGGCGTTGCCGCGTGAGATCGGCGAGCGTTGGGAGAAGCTCTGGCACGCGCCGATCGTTGACGGCGTGGGCTCCACCGAGATGCTGCACATCTTTCTGTCGAACCGCCCCGACGACATCGTCTACGGCACCTCCGGCACGCCCGTTCCGGGTTACGAGGTGCGCCTTGTGGACGAGCATGACGAGGACGTGGCGGATGGTGAGATCGGCGAGCTTCTGGTGCGCGGGCCGTCCAGCGCCGAGGGCTACTGGAACCGCCGCGCGAAATCCATGGCGACCTTCGCGGGGCACTGGACCCGTACCGGCGACAAGTACGAACGAACACCCCAGGGACGCTACATCTACTGCGGCCGGTCCGACGACATGTTCAAGGTCTCGGGCATCTGGCTGTCGCCCTTCGAAGTCGAGCAGGCACTGATCGACCACCCCGCGGTGCTCGAGGCCGCCGTGGTGGCGCGCAAGACTGATGAGGGACTTGATAAGCCGGCCGCCTATGTCGTGCTGAAGGAAGGCGCCGACCCCGCCGTTGTGGATGAACTGAAGGAATTCGTGAAGGCGAAGGTCGGGATGTGGAAATACCCTCGCTGGATCGAGGTCGTGGCCGAGTTGCCCAAGACCGCCACCGGCAAGATCCAGCGCTTCAAGCTGCGTGACATGAACGAGCAGAAGCCGGCATGACAACGGGCATCGACTGGAATGGTAGGGCAGGCACCGTCAGCGCTGGCGGCAGGTCACTGGAGTGGGCCAGCTTCGGGGCCGTACCCGATGCCAATGACGATGCCGGCCCGGTCATCGTGATGCTGCACGAGGGGCTCGGCTGCCTTGCGCTCTGGCGCGACTTCCCTTCCCGCGTTGCCGCTGCCACCGGCTTATCGGTCTTCGCCTTCTCCCGCGCCGGCTATGGCCAGTCTGACCCCGCTGACCTCCCCCGCCCGCTCGACTACATGACCCGCGAGGCGACGGATGTCCTGCCCGATATCCTGAACGCCGTCGGCGCCGCGCAATACATCCTTCTCGGCCATTCCGACGGCGCCACCATTGCCGCCGAATATGCCGGCCGGGTCGAGGATTTCCGCGTCCGCGGCCTCATCCTCATGGCGCCGCACTTCTTCACCGAACCAACGGGCCTGGCCGAGATCGCCGCTGCCGGCAGCGCCTTCGCTACGGGCGGCCTCAAGGCTCGCATGGCGAAGTACCACCGCGACCCGGAGGCGACCTTTCGCGGCTGGAACGATGCCTGGCTCGATCCGGCCTTTGCCGCCTGGAATGTCGCCGACGTCATCGACTACCTGCGCATCCCCTCGCTGGTGATCCAGGGCCGGCAGGACCAGTACGGCACCGCGGCGCAGGTCCGCGAGGTCGAGACCCGCAGCTATGCGCCGGTCGACGTGGTCATGCTCGACGAGTGTCGTCACGCGCCCTTCCTCGACCAGCCTGACAGGACGCTGGCTGCCATTGCCGAGTTCACCGCTCGGCTCCGCCGAATCGAGGCTGCGGCGGTCAACGTGGCATGAGCCGAGACAGCAATGCCGCTCCGCTCCACGGGGTCGGCCCGGCGCTGACCCTGCCCGAGGTCCCGCACCTGCCGGGCCGGACGCCGCGTCCGCCTGAATCCCTCTTCGCGCCATTGAAACAGGGGCTCACACCGGCGCTTCCTCCTGGCGCGCTCGCCGCCAGCCCTGCCTTCCGCGCTGGCCTCCACGCCTTCATCCGCCGCTATTACTGGGAAGCGCACGAGTTCTGGGAGGCGGTGTGGGCCTGCCTGCCACCTGCCGGCGCCGAAAGGCTCTTTCTGCGCGGCCTGATCCAACTCGCCAACGCCGGGCTCAAGGCGCGCATGGGCCGGCCCGCCGCCGCCGTGAAGATCCTCGCCCTGGCCGATGCGGCGCTGGCCGAGGCGGGCCAAAGGCACGCCGGCATTCTCATGGGCCTCACCCGCGAAAGGCTCGTTGCGCTGCGTCAGCAGGCAGCGACCGATTCGCCCTAAATATTGTGCACGATAATGCAAATTCATGCGGCAAGACGGGACTCAATCTATCTTACTGATAGAAAACAATAAACCACCAGGCTTGAAGGATCGAAACCTGTTTACGTTGCGCTACTTCGGCACTATTATGCAAACCGCCTCGATGCCCGCCGCCAGAGGAAACTGCCCGTGACCAGAATCATCGACTTTCAGACAGACCCGTCGCAATACCGCCACTGGCGAGTCGACTATGACGGCGACGTGGCCAACCTCTTCATGGACGTTGACGAGGATGGCGGTCTCTTCGAGGGCTACCAGCTCAAGCTCAATTCCTATGACCTCGGTGTCGATATCGAGCTCGCAGACATCGTCCAGCGGATGCGGTTCGAGCATCCCCAGGTCAAGGTGGTGGTCATGCGCTCGGGCAAGGACCGGGTGTTCTGTGCCGGCGCCAACATCCGCATGCTTGGCGGCGCCAGCCACGCCCACAAGGTCAACTTCTGCAAGTTCACCAACGAGACCCGCAACACCTACGAGGCGGCCGAGGCCGACTCGGGACAGAAATACATCGCCGCGGTGAAAGGCGCCTGCGCTGGCGGCGGCTATGAGCTGGCTCTAGCCTGCAACCATATCATGCTGACCGACGACTCGAGTTCCTCCGTGGCGCTGCCCGAGGTGCCGTTGCTTGCCGTCCTCCCCGGTACCGGCGGGCTGACCCGGGTCACCGACAAGCGCAAGGTGCGCCGCGACCTCGCGGACATCTTCTGCTCCATCGAGGAGGGCGTGAAGGGCAAGCGAGCCCGCGACTGGCGACTGGTAGACGAGGTGATCCCGAACTCGAAATTCGACGAGACGGTCGCCGCCCGGGCGCGTGAATTCGCCGCAGCCTCCACCAAGGCCACCGGCAAGGGCATTGCGCTCACGCCGCTCGCCCGCAGCTTCGGCGACGCTTCGGTCAGCTACTCGCTGGTCGAGGTCGATCTAGGCCGCACCGGCCGCAAGGCCACCGTCACCATCAAGGGTCCCGACGCCACCACACCTGATTCGATCGCCGATCTGCATGCGCGCGGCGACAAGTCCTACCTTCTCCGGCTCGCCCGAGAGCTCGACGACGCCATCCTGCACCTGCGACTGAACGAGCGCGAACTCGGCCTCCTGGTCTTCCGCAGCCAGGGCGACCCCGAAGCCGTTTTGGCCGAGGAAAGGCTGCTGCTCGACAACGCCGGCGACTGGCTGGCCCGCGAAATCCTGAGCTTCTGGAAACGGGTCCTGAAGCGCATCGACATGACCGCTCGCTCCATGGTGGCGCTGGTCGAGCACGGCTCCTGCTTCGCGGGGCCGCTGGCCGAGATCCTGTGGGCCGTGGACCGCTCCTACATGATGGAGGACGAGTTCGAGGGCGATAACCGGCCAACGGCTGCCATCACCCTTTCGGAGGGCAATTTCGGCCGCTACCCCATGGCCAACGACCTGACCCGGCTCGAAACCCGGTTCCTGGGAGAGCCCGAGGCGCCCCAGGCGCTAAAGCTCCTGATCGGTCAACCGCTCGAGGCCGAGGCGGCGATGCAGGCGGGCCTCGTTACATTCGCCTTCGACGACATCGACTGGGAGGACGAGATCCGCATCTTCCTGGAGGAGCGCGTCTCCTTCAGCCCGGATGCCATGACCGGAATGGAGGCCAATCTCCGCTTCCCCGGGCCCGAGACCATGGAGACCCGCATCTTCGGTCGCCTCACCGCGTGGCAGAACTGGATCTTCCAGCGTCCGAACGCGGTCGGCAAGGAGGGCGCCCTTCAGCGCTACGGCACCGGCCAGCGCGGCGACTTCAGCATGGAACGTGTTTGACGGACGATGGGTGCAAGATACCCATCCGGCAGGATGTGGTGGTCCACACCCGTCTTTCCCTGAGGAGGAAAAGATGCTCGACCTGATCAATGTCAGCTACGACACCCAGATCCCGAACAATGTCGGGCTTTCGACCGACAAGCGGGTACTGAAGGCGCTGGAGAAATGGCATCCCGGCTACATCAACTGGTGGAACGACCTGATCCCCGACAATTTCCAGCAGTCGCTTGTTTACCTGCGCACCGCCGTCTCGGTGGACCCCAAAGGCTGGGCCA
>JBNKWA010000042.1:0-29708 GCA_050299555.1 Paracoccaceae bacterium
CCCCCCCCCCCCCCCCCCCCCCCCCCCCCCCCCCCCCCCCCCCCCCCCCCCCCCCCCCCCCCCGCCCGGCCCCACGACCTTAGTCCCCGTCCAGCGAATTGAAACCGCCCGCCACGCCAAGGCGCGGCGCCAGCTCCTCGCCGACCTCGGCGCGGATGTCGCCCACCGCCTGCTGCAGCACCTCGACATGGATGCGCCCCTGCGGCTCGGCCACCTCGGCAAGGGCCGGGTCGAGGCCCTCGGTCCGTTCCAGCGTCCGGGCATAGGCCTCGTCCAGCTCCTCCTCGGCCTCCGGATAGGCTGCCGCCAGGCGCAGCGCCAGGTCGCGCGTCCCCTCCAGCGACAGCACCACATGGGCCAGCGAGCGCCCCGAGCGCCGCGCCTCGGCGCGCTCCGGTCTTGGCCGGTCGAAGCTGCCCATGGGTCGGCCGAGGCGGGTATCGGCGGTGAACTCCAGCCCCGTGGCCAGCGCCTTGTAAAGGTCCTGCGCCGCCTCTTCGCGGCTCCGGTAGGTGTCGTTGCCGCCGGCATTGCGCATCAGGTCCGCGTAGCCGTCCCGCCATCCCGCCAGGATCGCGTCGGCATTGGCGGCGATGTCGCCGGCAATGGCCTGGACCAGCGCGCAGCGATAATCCGGCTCGCCCGTCGCCATGATCGCCGGGTCATAAAGCAGGAACTCCAGCGCGTAGAAGCCGCGGGCGGCGATCGAGACGGTGGCGAAGTCCTCGGGCCGCTCCACGACCGGGTCCTCGGCCGCGATCAGCCCCGCCAGCGCCCTCGGCGTCGCGCCGCGGGTATCCGGCCAGAAGGCCAGTGCGAAGGCGCGGTCGCCGGCCTCGCTGGGGCCGAAGCGCAGATGGCTGACCCGCACCCAGGCGTCGAAGGCCGCGCCATAGGCTGCTTCCAGCGCCGGATCGCCGGGCTGGCAATGCTCCCGCGCCACGCTGCCGAGGCTGTCCGCCGCCCCGGACAGCGCCTCGAAGCCGGCAAGGATATGGTTGTCGACGATATCGTCGAGATCGACCTTCACCTCCTCGGCGGTGGCGGCGCCGCCGCCGACCAGCAGTGCCGCCCAGGTCACCAGCGCTTTCAACATCACAGGCTCTCCAGAAAGCGGATCAGCGCCGCCCGATCCTCGGGTGCCATCGCCGTTACCGCGTTGCGTTGCGCCTCGGCCTCGCCGCCATGCCAGAGAATCGCTTCGAGCAGCGACCGGGCGCGGCCGTCATGCAAAAGATAGCTGTGCTCGCTGACCCGCTCGGTCATCCCGATCCCCCATAGCGGCGCGGTCCGCCATTCGCGGCCCGTGGCCCGCGCCTCGGGGCGGTTGTCGGCCAGCCCCTCGCCCAGGTCGTGCAGCAGCATGTCCGAGTAAGGCCAGATCAGCTGGAAGCTCTGCTCCGGCTGGCCCTCCAGCCGGTGGGTGACGAAGGCAGGCCTGTGGCAGGCCGGGCAGCCGGTCGCATAAAAGACCGCCTTGCCGCGCAGCACCTCCGGATCGCCCACATCGCGCCGCGCCGGAACGCCGAGGTTGCGGCTGTAGAAGGTGACCAGGTCCAGCCCTTCCTGGTCGATCTCGTAGACCCGCTCGTCGCCGTCGCCATGGGGCGCATCGATGCAAACGGGCTCTGCGTCGGTGCATTCGCCCCAGGGCGCGGGGTAGAGCGGGTTGGAGATGCCGATATCGCCGGCAAACGCCCCGGCGGATTGCTGGCGGATGGTGGGCGCCCCGGCCTTCAGGCCGAACCGCCCCAGCATCGGCATGTCGAACTCCTTCGACCAGACGATGTTCGGCCGCCCCGAGATGCCGTCGCCGTCAGCGTCGTCGGGATCGGCACCGGCCAGGATGTCCGCCGCCGGCACCGCCTCGAGCAGGCCCAGCCCGACCATCTGCGGCGCCACCCGCGGGCTCAGCATCGCGCCTTCGGCGAGCGGCCCGTAGCCGAGATCGGCAGCCTGGTAGGTCGGCCGGCGCAGCGTCGCGGTCTCGCCCCCCGAAAGGTCGACCGCAACCTCCTCATAGTCGATCTGCAGCCGGTATTCGGGCACCTGCCCGGGCAGGCCGAAATCCTGCAGCTGGGTGCCATAGACCGGATCGGGCAGGGTGGCGATATAGTCGTCGATCTCGGCGATGCCGTCCTCGGGCCCGCCCGGGATCGACACGCGCAGGAACATCGACACCGCATCGTCGCCGGGGCCTGCCGGCGGATGTCCGCGCCCGTCCTTGATGTGGCAGCGCTGGCAGGACCGGGCGTTGTAGAGTGGCCCGAGCCCGTCCGAGGCCAGCGTCGAGGATGGCGCCGAGACCCAGATCTTGCGGAACAGGCCGTTGCCGACCTTGAACAGCAATTCGTCCTCGAAGCTCATGTTGCCCGAGGGCTGCGAGAAGGCATCCGCATCGGTCCGCGCCCTGACCGTCGCCGCGCCGGCGGCGTTCTCCTCAAAGGCGGCGGGGGCGCCGAAATCGGTCGTCGGTGCCGTCACCGCGGCGACCCGGGCGGCCTCCTCGGCCGTCCGCGGCACGATCTTCAGGTGCGGCTCGTCGAGCACCCCGGCCAGAAGTGACGGCGGCGCCATCAGCGCCGCCACAAATCCCCACGTCACTCGCTGAAGCATGGCAACGCCCGGTCCCGCCCCCCTGCGTCGCATCATTGAAACACCGCCTCGGGGTCGTCGAGGCTGTCCGATCCCTCGAAGGCGATCCGGTCGAGCCCGAGCACGCCAACCACCCGCTCGATCGTCCTGGTCTGGTCGATCAGCCCGTCGATCGCGCCCATCAGCAGCGCCTCGCCGGCTGCATTGCCGCGCTCCAGCATCTGGTCATAGGCGAACCCGGCCTCGGCGGCGGACTTGACCCGCCCCAGCATCGTCATCGTGGTGGCAAGCTTGCCGCGCATCTCCGCGTCCAGCTCCGGATCGGTGGCCGCCACCAGGTCCGACAGCGACGGCCCCGTCACCAGCGTCCCGTCGATGCGCACGTATTCGCCGAGATAGGCGCTCTGCACCCCCAGCCCGTCGTAGTAGTGGCTGTTGTGGGTGTTGTCCGAGAAGCAGTCCTGCTCTTCCTCGGGATCGTTCAGCATCAGCCCCAGGCGCATCCTCTCGCCGGCCTGCTCGCCATACGAGAGCGAACCCATGCCGGTCAGGATCGCCGCCAGCCCGGCATCCTCGTTGGCCATCAGCGCCGCCCGCGCCGCGCCGCTCTCGGCCCATTGCCCGGCCATCCAGGTCAGGTCCGAGACCAGCAGCCCGGTCGCCGCCTTCAGATACGCACCCCGGCGGTCGCAATTGCCGTTCGTGCAGGCATCGCCCGCGGCATAGTCGGTCCAGGGCCGATTGCCGGTGCCGGGCGCATGACCGTTCAGGTCCTGCCCCCAGAGCATGAATTCGATGGCGTGATAGCCGGTGGCGACGTTCGCCTCGATCCCGTCCGCCTCGCGCAGGGTGTCGGACAGCAGGGCAGGGGTGATCTCGGTGGCGTCCACGGTCTCGCCCGACAACTCGAACGTCGGATTGGCCACGACGTTCAGCGCCGCCAGCCCGTTCTCGTCCGACGCCCCGCCATAGGACGCGTCGACATAGTCGATCAGCCCTTCGTCCAGCGGCCAGGCGTTCACCCTGCCTTCCCAGTCGTCGACGATGGGGTTGCCGAACCGGTAGACCTCGGATTGCTGATAGGGCACGCGCGCGGCAAGCCAGGCTGCCCGCGCCGCCTGCAGGGCCTCGGCCGAGGGTGCGGCGATCAGCGCGTCGACGGCCGCCTGAAGCCGCTCCGCCGCGATCATGCTGTCACCGAACTTGGCCTCGGCGATGTCGGCATAGGTGTCCAGGATCGCGGCCTTGTCGGCGCCTTCGGCGGCGCCGGCCTGGGCGAAGCCAAGGGTGCTGGCCAGCGTGGCCACGGCGACGGCGGAAAGTCTCATCGGTTCATCGTCCCTGTCGGTGCAAGCGTGGGGATTGTGGATCGGGGCCCGAGCGCCCCGGTATTGGCGAAAAGCCACCAGGGTGCGAACTTGCGCATCGGATCGGGCTGGGCTGGCTCACGCGTTAATCCGGGGCTCATCGCGGGCGATCTGCATCACTTTGGCTCCGTCGGTTTCCCTGCGGGCTTGCCCTGACACAGCGCGGGGTGGCTGAGGTTGGCAAAACCTGACTGAACGAATCGGATATGTCAACCTGAGTCCTTTGGTCGGATAACCGCGCGCTATGTGCGCGCGCCGGTTTTCCGCACGGTGCCGGCCGGCGCCGCGGGGACGGCCTCAACAGGCGTGCGCCCGGCCTAGTGCGCCATCAGAAGCGGCAGGGTCGCGGCATCCATCATGTCGCGGGTGACGCCGCCGAAGACCGCTTCGCGCAGGCGGCCGTGGCCGTAGCTGCCCATGACCATCAGGTCGGCGCCGTGGTCGAGCGCGAAGCGCGCCAGAACCTCGGCCACCCGCGGCAGGGTGCGCGCCAGCACCGAAACCTCGGCCGAGATGCCGTGGCGGGCCAGCATCAGGCTGAGCGGCCCGCCCGGATCGATCCGGTCGCCGCCATGGCGCTCGGGGTCGACGACCACGATATCGACCTGTCCCGCGGCCTCGAGCAGCGGCATGGCGGCGCGCACCGCGCGCAGTGCCTCGCGGCTGTCATCCCAGGCTACGACCACGCGTTCCACCGGCCAGGTGCCGGGCCGCGAACCGGCCGGCACCACCAGAACCGGCGCGCCGGTCTCGAACAATTCGGTCTCCACCAGCGCCCGGCGCAGGCCGTCATTGCTGCCGCGGCCCGGCAGCGCGGCAAGGATCAGGTCCGAACACCGGGTCCGCTGGACCACCAGCGGTGCGAAACCGGGATCGGTGGCCACCAGCGGCTCCACCCAGCGCCGGGGCCGGGAATTGGCCAGGCACCCCTCGGCCCAGTGCTGAAGGGCCTTGGCCCGGGTCTGCGCCTCTTTGGTGCCGCCGCTGTACAGCACCGCTGCGGTGCCGATGGGAAAGGTCTCGACCCGCGATTCGGTCAGGCCGAGGCAGTAGACATCGAGATGTGCATCCTGGGCCTCGGCCAGCGAACAGGCCGCGTAGAGCGCGCCCGCATCGGCCTGGGGGTCGGTGGCGATCATCGAGATGGTCTTGTAGCCCATGCAGGTCTCCTGCGCGCGATGGGGTCCGAATTTTGCGACCAAAGCGCCGTTGCAGTGGGTCGATCACTGTCAAATTATGGGCGCCAGACCCTTGATCTGGATCAAGGCGGGAATCCGGCTGGCTTGGGATTACCCCGGCGTCCCGTCTGCTTGGTTCTGGGCGGATGTAAAATAGGGGAACGGCTTATGTGGGACTCCATCAAGCTCATCGCACTCGGGGTGATCGCCCTGGCTGCGGCGATAGCGGCGAACTACGCGCGCGACCTGGCCTATATGGTCCACGCACTGATCATCCTGGTGGTGGCCGTCGGCCTGTTCATCTGGACATTGCGCCGGGTCGGCGAGCCCAGACCCGAACCCGACACCGGCTATCTTGACGGGGTGATCCGGGCCGGCGTGGTGGCCACCGCCCTCTGGGGCGTCGTGGGGTTCCTCGCCGGTACCTTCATCGCCTTCCAGCTTGCCTTCCCGGTGCTCAACTTCGAATGGGCCGAAGGCTACATGAACTTCGGTCGGCTGCGGCCCCTGCACACCTCGGCGGTGATCTTCGCCTTCGGTGGCAACGCGCTGATCTGCACCTCGTTCTACGTCGTGCAGCGGACCAGCGCGGCGCGCCTCTGGGGCGGCAACCTCGCCTGGTTCGTGTTCTGGGGCTACAACCTGTTCATCGTCCTTGCCGCAACCGGCTACCTGCTGGGCTCGACCCAGTCCAAGGAATACGCCGAGCCGGAATGGTACGTGGACCTCTGGATAACCATCGTCTGGGTCGCCTACCTCGCCGTCTTCCTCGGCACCATCATGAAGCGCCGCGAGCCGCACATCTACGTGGCCAACTGGTTCTACCTCAGCTTCATCGTCACCATCGCGATGCTGCACATCGTCAACAACCTCAGCCTGCCGGTGTCGATCTTCGGCTCCAAGTCGGTGCAGGTCTTCTCGGGCGTGCAGGACGCCATGGTGCAGTGGTGGTACGGCCACAACGCGGTGGGCTTCTTCCTCACCGCCGGCTTCCTCGCCATGATGTACTACTTCGTGCCCAAGCAGGCCGAGCGCCCGGTCTACAGCTACAAGCTGTCGATCATCCACTTCTGGGCGCTGATCTTCCTCTACATCTGGGCCGGCCCGCACCATCTGCACTACACCGCGCTGCCGGACTGGGCCTCGACCCTCGGCATGGTCTTCTCGGTCATCCTGTGGATGCCGTCCTGGGGCGGCATGATCAACGGCCTGATGACCCTGCAGGGCGCCTGGGACCAGGTCCGCACCGACCCGATCATCCGCATGATGGTGATCTCGCTGGGCTTCTACGGCATGTCGACCTTCGAGGGCCCGATGATGTCGATCCGGGCGGTGAACTCGCTCAGCCACTACACCGACTGGACCATCGGCCATGTCCATTCCGGCGCGCTCGGCTGGAACGGCATGATCACCTTCGCCTGCCTCTACTTCCTGACGCCGAGGCTCTGGGGGCGTGACCGGCTGTATTCGCTGGCCGCCGTCAACTGGCACTTCTGGCTCGCCACCATCGGGATCGTGCTCTACGCCGCCTCGATGTGGGTCACCGGGATCATGGAAGGCCTGATGTGGCGCGAGGTGGATGCCAACGGCTTCCTGGTGAACAGCTTCGCCGACACCGTGGCCGCCAAGTTCCCGATGTACGTGGTGCGTGGCCTTGGTGGCGTGCTCTACCTCACCGGTGCCCTCATCATGGTCTGGAACCTGTGGATGACCGCCTTCGGCCAGCGCCGTGGTTCGGCCGTCGCAACCCCTGCAGAATAGGAGAGGAAGATGGCATTCCTCGATCGTCACAAGGTACTTGAGCGTAACGCGACCCTGCTTCTGGTCGCCGGTCTGCTGGTGGTTGCCGTCGGCGGCATCGTCGAGATCGCGCCGCTGTTCTACCTGCAGAACACCATCGAAAAGGTCGAGGGGGTGCGTCCCTACTCGCCGCTGGAGCTGACGGGGCGCAACATCTACATCCGCGAAGGCTGCTATGTGTGCCACAGCCAGATGATCCGCCCCATGCGGGACGAATCCGAACGCTACGGCCATTACAGCCTCGCCGCGGAGTCGATGTACGACCATCCGTTCCAGTGGGGCTCGAAGCGGACCGGGCCTGACCTGGCCCGGGTCGGCGGCCGCTATTCGGATGAGTGGCATGTCGCCCACCTCACCGATCCGCAATCGGTGGTGCCGGTCTCGATCATGCCGAAATACGGCTATCTCAGCCGCCGGCCGGTCGATCCGCAGTATATCGGCGAGCTGATGGCCACCAACCGTGCCGTCGGCGTGCCCTATACCGACGAGATGATCGCCAGCGCCCAGGAAGACTTCGCGGTGCAGGTCGATCCGTTCGGCGATACCGAGGGGCTGCTGGAGCGCTATCCCAACGCCCATGTCGGCGACCCCGACGGCCAGGAGGGCATCTCCGAGATGGACGCCCTGGTGGCCTACCTGCAGATGCTCGGTACGCTGGTCGACTTCTCGACCTTCACGCCCGCCGACAGCCGCTAGGGGGACGGGATGGACATCTACAGCTTGCTTCGCGCCTTTGCAGACAGTTGGGTTCTGCTGGCACTGTTCCTGTTCTTCGCCGGGACTTTCCTCTGGGCCTGGCGCCCAGGCAGTCGGTCGATCCACGACGACGCCGCCAACGTGCCGTTCCGCCATGACGATGCGCCGGCGGACGACCGCACATCAGCAACGTATCCGGAGGCCCGGACATGAGTAAGAAGCCGACCCGTTCCGACGCCGCCAGCCACCAGGTGGAGACCACCGGCCATAGCTGGGACGGCATCGAGGAGCTGAACAATCCGCTGCCGCGGTGGTGGCTGTGGCTGTTCTACGCCACCATCATCTGGGGCGTCATCTACTCCATCGCCTATCCGGCCTGGCCGCTCATCAGCGGGGCCACGCCGGGGCTGCTGGGCTACTCCACCCGCCAGGAGGCGGCCGAGGACATCGCCGCCGCCGAGGCCGCCAACGCCGAGAACATGACTGCGCTGGCCGAGGTCGATCTGGCGACACTGCCCGACAACGCCGAACTCAACGGCTTTGCCGTCAATGCCGGTGCGGCGCTGTTCCGGGCCAACTGCTCGCAGTGCCATGGTGCCGGTGCCGCCGGCGCCAGGGGCTTCCCCAACCTGTTGGACGATGACTGGCTCTGGGGCGGCAGCATCGAGGAGATCGCCTACACGATCGATCACGGTGTCCGCAACGAACAGGACGGCGACGCGCGTTTCAGCGAGATGCCTGCCTTCGGCGACATCCTGACCCCTGAAGAGGTCAGCGCCGTGGTGGCCTATGTCCGGCAGATCTCCGGGCAGGATGGCGATGCGGCTCTCGCCGGCGAAGGCGCAACGGTCTTCGCCGACAACTGCTCGGCCTGCCATGGCGAGGACGGCAAGGGGATGCGCGATGTCGGCGCCCCGAACCTCACCGACGCCATCTGGCTTTATGGCGGTGACGAGGCGACGCTGACCGAAACCGTCCAGAAGGCCCGCTACGGCGTGATGCCGGCCTGGGGCAAGCGGTTGAGCGACGCCGACGTCAACGCTCTGGCGGCCTATGTTCACCAGCTCGGCGGCGGCGAATAGACGGCAGGCTGTGGCGTCATGGTCGCATGGCGCCACAGACGGGGATCTGTTAGATCGGTGGTCCCCATCAACTCCAAAAAGCCAGTGCCATGTCCGTGTCCGAGCCAAACACTCCACTTTACGCTGCGCACGAACCGGTCTTTCCGCGCCGCGTAAGCGGGCGCTTCCGCAGCCTTAAGTGGATCATCATGGCGGTGACGCTGGGCATCTATTACCTGACGCCCTGGATCCGCTGGGACCGTGGCCCCGAACTGCCCGATCAGGCAGTGCTGGTGGATATGGCCGGGCGCCGGTTCTACTTCTTCTGGATCGAGATCTGGCCGCACGAGTTCTACTTCGTGGCCGGGCTTCTCATCATGGCGGGCCTGGGGCTGTTCCTGTTCACCAGCGCGCTCGGCCGGGTCTGGTGCGGCTATACCTGCCCGCAGACGGTCTGGACCGACCTCTTCATCCTGACCGAGCGCTGGGTCGAGGGTGACCGGAACGCCCGCGTGCGGCTCTGGAACGCGCCGTGGGATGCCCGCAAGCTGCGGCTGCGGCTGACCAAATGGACGCTCTGGCTCCTCATCGGTCTGGCCACTGGCGGCGCCTGGGTGTTCTACTTCGCCGACGCGCCGACGCTGCTCAACGCGCTTGTGACCGGCACCGCGCATCCCATCGCCTACACCACGATCGCGGTGCTGACCTTCACGACCTTCTTCATGGGCGGCATCGCCCGCGAGCAGGTCTGCATCTACGCCTGCCCCTGGCCGCGCATCCAGGCCGCGATGATGGACGAGGACACCCTGACCATCGGCTACCGCGAATGGCGGGGCGAGCCGCGCGGCAAGGGCCTGCGGCGCCGCGAGGCGGCCGAGGGCACCGAAACGGTCAGCTATGCCGCCGGCGAGAAGCACGGCGGCACCTCGCCGAAACTGCCGATCCCCCGCCTGAGGCCGGGCATGGGCGCGCCGCTCCCGGCCAAGAACAGCCCCGGCGACTGCATCGACTGCAATGCCTGCGTGAACGTCTGTCCCATGGGCATCGACATCCGCGACGGCCAGCAGCTCGGCTGCATCACCTGCGGCCTCTGCATCGATGCCTGCGACGAGGTCATGGGCAAGATCGGCAAGCCGCGCGGCCTGATCGACTACTTCGCCCTCTCCGACGAGGCGCTCGAGCGCGCCGGCGGCACCGGCAAGCCGATCCGCAAGCATGTCTTCCGCCCGCGCACCATCCTCTACACCAGCCTCTGGTCCGCCGTCGGCGCCGGGCTGCTCTTCGCGCTCTTCATCCGTCCCGACATCGACCTGACCGTGGCGCCGGTGCGCAACCCCACCTACGTCACCCTGTCGGACGGCTCGATCCGCAACAGCTACGACGTGCGGCTGCTCAACAAGCATGGCGACGCCCGCCCGTTCCGCATCACGCTCAGGGGCGACCCGACCCTTCGCGCCGAACTCGAGGGCACCATCTACGATTCCGTCGAGGTGCCGGCGAACGAGCAGCTTCTGCAGCGGGTCTACGTCGTTTCGCCGCCGGACTCGATCCCCGCCACGTCCGGGCGGACCGAGTTCCGGATCTGGGTCGAAGACCTCTCGAACGGCGACCGCGCCTATGCCGATACCGTCTTCAACGGCAAGGAGGAGTGACATGGCCCGGCTCTTTCGCGGCCCGATCACCGGCTTCCGCTTCTTCCTGATCTTCTCGTCGTTCTTCGTCGTCATCATCGCCGTGAACATGGTGCTGGCGGTCAAGGCGGTCTCCACCTTCCCGGGTCTCGAGGTGCCCAACTCCTACGTCGCCAGCCAGACCTTCGACGCCGAACGCACCGCGCAGGAGGCGCTGGGCTGGACCGTCGCCGCAGAGGTCGAGGGGCAGGAGCTGGTCCTCACCATCACCGGCCGCGACGGAAAGCCGGTGCAGCCCGCCTCGGTCACCGGCACCTTCGGCCGCGCCACCACCACCCGCGACGACCTGACCCCCGCCTTCGCCTTCGACGGCTCCGCCTATCGCGCCCCGGTCCGGGCGGCCCCGGGCAACTGGAACCTGCGGCTCAAGGCCGTGGCCGAGGACGGCACTCCGTTCCATCAGCGGATCGTGCTGCACGTCACGGGATGACCGCGGTCGACCTTCCCGGCACCGCCGCCTGCCCGGCCTGCGCCACCGCACCCCTGGCCGGCGAGCTGTCGCGGCGGACGGGCGGCGAGGCGATCTACCTGTCGCTGCCGACCATCCACTGCGCCGCTTGCATCTCCACCGTCGAGAACGGCCTTCTGGCCCTGCCCGGGGTTCACGACGCGCGCGTCAACCTGACCCGCAAGCGCGCCACCATCAGGGCCGAGGGTCTGACCGCCAGCGATCTCGCCGCGGCCGTCTCGGCGCTCGGCTACGAGGCGCAGCCGCTCGATGCCGCGACCCTGTCCGCCGGGGCCAGCGATGCCGCCGCCCGCGACCTGTCCATGCGCCTCGGCGTGGCCGGCTTCGCGATGATGAACGTGATGCTGCTGTCGGTGGCGGTCTGGTCCGGGGCGGCCGACGCCACCCGCGACCTCTTCCACTGGATCTCGGCCGCCATCGCGCTGCCGGCCATCGCCTTCGCCGCCCAGCCGTTCTTCCGCAACGCCCTTGCCGCCCTGCGGGCGCTCAGGCTGAACATGGACGTGCCGATCTCGCTGGCGATCCTGCTGGCGGCGGCGATGTCGGTGGCCGAGACGGCGCGCCATGGCGGTCAGGTCTATTTCGACGCGGCGCTGTCGCTCACCTTCTTCCTGCTGGCCGGGCGCTGGCTCGACCAGCGCATGCGCAGCACCGCGCGCTCGGCGGCCACCGAGCTGGCGGCGCTCGAGGTGCCAACGGCGCTGCGCCTCGAGGCCGGCGGGCCGGTCACCGTGCCGGCCTCGGCGCTCGGCGTCGGCGACCGGCTGCTGGTGCGCCCCGGTGCCCGGGTCGCCGTGGATGGCGTGATCGAAGAGGGCGAAAGCGAGCTCGACCGCGCCTTCCTGACCGGCGAGACCGAGCCGGCGGCCGCCGGTCCCGGCGATGCGCTGCGGGCTGGTGAGCTGAACCTGACCGGGCCGCTGACCGTCCGCGCCACGGCCGTGGGCCGCGACACCACGCTGCATGCGCTGGCCGATCTGGTGGCCGCGGCCGAGACCGGGCGCTCGCGCTACACCTCGCTTGCCGACCGGGCGGCGCGCATCTACGCGCCGGCGGTGCACCTTCTGGCCCTTGCCGCCTTCGCCTTCTGGCTGGCCCAGGGGCTGGAGCTGCGGCTGGCCCTCAACATCGCCGTCGCCGTCCTCATCATCACCTGCCCCTGCGCGCTGGGGCTGGCAGTGCCGGCGGTCTCCACCGTCGCTTCGGGGCGGCTGTTCCGGGCCGGGCTTCTGGTCAAGGACGCCACCGCGCTGGAACGGTTGGCCGAGGTGGACGCGGTGATCCTCGACAAGACCGGCACGCTCACCACGGGCGAGCCGGTGCTGAGCGAGGCGGCTGCCCTCGCGCCTCTCGACCTGGCGCTCGCGGCCGCCCTGGCCGAGGGCTCCGACCATCCCCGTTCCCGGGCCATCGCCGCCGCCGCCCGCGGCCGCGATCTGCCCGAGGTCACCGTGACCGACCGGCGCGAATGGCCGGGGCAGGGGGTGTCGGCACTCTGGAACGGGCGAAAGGTGCGGCTTGGCCGCGGTGCATGGGCCGGCGACGGCGACGGCACCTGCCTTGCCGTCGAGGGCGAGGCGCCGGTCGCGCTCGGCTTCGACGAACAGCTTCGCCCCGGCGCGGCAGAGCTGGTCGCCGCGCTGGGCGCGCGCGGCCTGCCGGTGACGCTGCTGTCCGGCGACGCCGAACCCGTCGTGGCGCGGCTGGCCGGGTCGCTCGGCATCGCCGACTGGCAGGCCGGCCTGATGCCCGAGGACAAGATCGCGGTACTGCAGGCGCGGGCCGATGCGGGCCAGCGGATCCTGATGGTGGGCGACGGGCTCAACGATGTCGGGGCTCTGGCGCTGGCCCATGTCTCCATCGCGCCCGCCTCGGCGCTGGAGGCCACCCGGGTCGCCGCCGACATGGTGCTGGTGGGCAGCGACCTCGCCCGCCTCGGCGACGCCATGCGCATCGCCACCCGGGCCCGGCGCCGGATCATGGAGAATTTCGGCCTCGCCGCGGCCTACAACCTGATCGCGGTGCCGGTGGCGTTCCTGGGCTTCGCCACGCCGCTGGCGGCGGCCATCGCCATGTCTACCTCGTCGATCCTGGTTTCGCTCAATGCGCTGCGGGTACGCTGAACCATGAACGTGCTGGTGATCCTGATCCCGGTGTCGCTGGTGCTCGGCGGACTGGGGCTGGCGGCGTTCTACTGGACCATGCGCAGCCGGCAATACGACGACCCCGACGGCGATGCCGAGCGGATCCTGCGTCCCGACTACGACGACCGGCCGGCCACCCCGCGCGAGTGACGGCATCGGGATCCTGGCCGCTTGAATTGCGCCGGTTTTGTCGCGCCCGGGCGCTCCCCGCCCACCCACCCTCGCGCCCGGGCGCGACAGGAAGACCGGAAGCGCCCCTCCGGGTTGAAGCGGATCAAATCCCGGGCGGCTTCGCAGCGCCTCCGCTGATATCCGTGTTTCTGGCGGGACCGACAGAAAGCCGGCCGTCCCCACCGGCGTTAACACTTTTTTTCTTTGAAATCAGATAGTTGATAGGGCGTCCCCGTGGGGACGCCCTGCGGGGCGCCGGGGCTGCACTGGCATCGGCCCGTTCGCGTCCCCACATGCGTCCCCACGGGTTTCGTCGCAAATTCAGTGACTTGACCCCCCGTCCCCATGGGGACGCCCCGCGCCGGGGTGCGGCCGGAGGTCAGCCGCGCTTGAATTCCTCCATGGCAGTGGCCAGCCGCTGCTCGGTGTCCTTGTAGGCCTTCTCGCTGGCTTCGCGGGTCGCTTCGGCGACTTCCTTCATCAGGGCCAGCGAGCGTTCCACGGCCCGGGCATTGGCATCGGCCGCCTGCCTGGCCGCCTCGGCACCGCCCGCCGCCTGCAGCTCCGTGGCGTACTCGCGCGCCGCCGCCGTCATGCGCTCGAAGATGTCCATCTGCTTCTTCATCATCGAGCGATAGGCTTCGGCCGCCGCCTTGTTCGCCTCGGCCATCGCCTCGAAGCCGCGGCGGCCGCGGTCCATCGCGTCGCCGAGGCCGACCCCGCCCGGCATCATCGCCTGCATCTGCTCCATGAACTTCTGCGGATCGAAGACCTCACGGATCTTGTCCGGGTCGTAGGCACCCCAGAAGCCCTCGATCATCTTCGACAGATCGAACGTCGTATCCGCCTTTTTCGCCATCTCAGCCCTCCTCCCATGCGTGGTGCTGCCGGCGCAACGGCGCCGATTTCTGGTGGGCTGATGTTACTCACAAACATTCCCGGTCGGAAAGTTTATCGCTTAGACATTGGTCGAACGAAGCGCCCCCGCCGGCTCAGGGGCAAGGCCTTGGGTCCTGGTGCGGAGCGCCAGCGACCGCCGCCGAGGGCCCTCGATGGGCCCGAAGGCGGCGCGACCCGGCCTGGCCCTGATGCGTCCCCATGGGGACGGGGTGTCAAACCGCTGATTTCGCTGAATTTCCCGTGGGGACACTCTGGGGACAGGTCGAGATCGCGCCCGGGCGCGAGGGTGGGCGGGCGGGGAGCGGCCGGGCGCGATCGGGGCCGAAGTCCGGGCGTCCCCATGGGGACGGGTGGTCAACCAATTGATATTATTACATTTTGCGTGGGGACACCGCATGGGGACGGTGCGGCTGGTACAAGATCGGGGCCTTGCCCCCGCGCCAAACCCCGAAACATCCTAGACGCCGGTGTCCGGCCCCGGGCAGTCCAGCGGTTCGTCGTCGATGCGGTCCAAGAGCAGTTCCGAGGCATCGCCCGGCGGCACGTCCGCCAGCCGCGCCCGGAATCGTCCGCCGCGCTCCTCGAAATGCCAGCATTGCGGGGCGGGGCTGGTCTCGTAGGCAAAGCAGATCAGCCCGTCCTCCTCCCACCAGATGCCGTCGGTGCATTCGCCGTCGGCATAGCGCCAGCGCGCCCTGCGGCCGTCGAAATACTGCTCGGCGCCGTATTCCAGCGGTGCCCCGGTGCCTTGCCGGAAATACAGCGTATGGCCCTCGGCCATCGCCTCGAAGGCATCGCCATCCACCGGCCCGTCCGCCCGGGCGGGCAGTGCCGACAGCATCAGCACCGCCAGCGCCATCCTCACGGCATCACCCTGAACCGGACGGTCTCGGGCAGGGCGCAGCGATCCGCGGCACAGGGCTGCAGCGTTACCGTGACCACCTGCGCGGTCGGCGCCAGCGCCAGCCGCAGGGTGCCGACAAGGGCCGGCAGGCTGCCGCCGAGCGGCGACGGCCAGTCCACCGGCGCGGGCAGGGTAGTCTCGGCGCCCTCCAGCGCCAGCGGCTGCAGCCCCTCGCGGTCGCTGGCCGCCAGGTGCCAGCCCTCGGCGATGGCGATCTCCAGCACCAGCCCGGCACCCGAGCGGCGCATCTGCAGCCGCACCGCGCCGCCACCGGCATGGCGCAGCCAGCCGGCGCCGCCCTCGGCCAGCGCCGTGGCGGCGGCCAGCGCCGTCAGCCGCGCCACCGGCATCTCGGCGGTCTGCCCGGCACTGGCGGCCACCACCGCCCCGGCGCGCGATCGCCTTTCCGGGTCCGGGGCGCGTTCCTCGAGCATCGCCATCAGTTCCAGCGCCGAGGCCTCGCCAGAGGGCGTCGCCCCATCCTCGTTCTCCAGCACCGTTCCCAGCGCCGGTTCGTCGCGCACCAGCGCCAGCCGGCCCTCGGCGGTGGCAAAGCCGCCCAGGATCCGCGTCGCCAGAGCCTCGGCCCGTTCCAGCCAGCCGCTCCCGTCGCCGGCCCTTGCCCCGGCATCGGCCAGCGCCACGAAACCCAGCCCCAGCCAGGCGAGGTCGGTCAGGTTGGCCGGCTTGGCCGCGCGTCCGCCGGCATGGATGCGCATCAGCCCGTCGGCCGTTTCCAGCCGCGCCAGCACCGCCTCGGCGGCCCGCGCCGCCGCGTCCACCAGCATGGGCTCGCCCAGCACCCGCCCGGCATCGGCCAGCGCCCGGATCATCAGCCCGTTCCAGCCGGCGATCACCTTTTCGTCGCGGATCGGGCGGGCACGGGCGTCGCGGGCCGTGCGCATCCGCTCCAGCACGGCGTTGAGGCGGGCGAAGTCTACCGCCGCGCCGGGCCTCAGATGCGCCACCGGCCCCGCCTCGATGGTCGCCGGCTGGTCGAGCCCCAGCACCGTCACCGCCCAGTCGCCATCCTCGCCCAGCGCCGCCCGGGCCGCGTCCGGCGGCCAGGCGTAAAAGACGCCTTCCTCGCGCCGGCCCTGCGCGTCGGGGCTGTCGGCATCCTCGGCGGCGAAGAAGGCGCCATCGGCGTCGGTCATGTCGCGCAGCACGTAGTCTGCGCAGCGCCGCGCCGCGCGCGCATGCGCCTCGGCCCCGGTCAACTCCCACAATGAAATGTAAGATTGCATCAGAAGAGACTGATTATACAGCATCTTCTCGAAATGCGGCGTGCGCCAGTTGACGTCCACCGTGTAGCGGTGAAAGCCGCCGCCCACATGGTCGTGGATGCCGCCCGCCGCGATCGCGTCGAGGGTTCCGGCGGCCATCTCCAGCGCCGCCGCATCGCCGCTGCGGTGCCAGCGGTCGATCAGGAACAACAGATACCCCTCGTGCGGGAACTGCATGGTTTCCGAGAACCCGCCTTCGGCGCGGTTGTACATGCCCGCAAGCTGCGCCACCGCCCGCGCCGGCACCTCGGCCAGTGCCGCCGCCTCGCCGCTGCCCGAGCGCATGCCGATGCGGCGGACGGCCCCGGTCAGCTCGCCCGCGAACCGCTCGAACTCGGCGCGCTGGCCTCCGGTCCAGCCCTGGCTGACCGCGCGGCAGAGCTGCAGGAAATGGCCCTGCCGGAAGTAGGTGCCGGTATGGAAGGGCCGCCCGTCGGGCAGCGCCCAGATCGAGTTCGGCCAGCCGGCCTGGCGGTTCTGCAACGTCGTGGCGAGGATGTAGAAGTGGTCGATGTCGGGCCGTTCCTCGCGGTCCAGCTTGACGGCCACGAAACCGGCGTTCAGCACCTCGGCCACGGCGACGGTGTCGAAGCTCTCCTCCTCCATCACGTGGCACCAGTGGCAGGTGGCATAGCCCGCCGACAGGAACAGCGGCAGGTCGCGCCGCGCCGCCTCGGCCAGGGCTGCCTCGCCCCAGGGCCACCAGTCCACCGGGTTGTGGGCGTGCTGAAGAAGATAGGGCGAGGTCTCGCGAATCAGCCGGTTGACGAAGACCGGCCGTCCGCTCTCCATCAGGTGGGTACGCGGCTCATAGCCGGCCGACATCGCCGCGACGGCATCCACCAGTGCGGCGTGCTCGGCCTCGCTGCGGGTGCCTCCCGGCGGTGGCCGCACCGGCTCAGCTCGACAGGCCGAACGAGCAGGAGAGCGGCCGTTCGGTCACCTCGGTCATCACCTGGACATCGCCCGAGTCACGGCCGTTGGCCTGCGGGATGACCATGATCTGCCCACCCTGCCGCACGTGGCGGAAGCAGGCCGGACCGCCTTCCTGCTCCCAGTAGAAGCAGAAGTTGCCGGCCTCGTAGGCCCATTGGCCCGACATGCAGGTGCCGTCGATCAGCTCGATCCAGACCAGGCGCGAGGCGGGGTCGGGATGGTATTGCTCATAGGCCCAGGGCAGCCCGCCGATGGTGTAGGTCAGGGTCTTGCCATGGGCGAACTCCGCCCACTCGCCCGGCGGGATGTCGCCCGGCGCGCCCGGCGGGGCCTCGCCCGCCACGGCCGGCATGGCCAGAAACGCCGCCACCAGGGTTGCTCCGATACGCATCCTTCCCTCCCACAAACAGGCACTCCACCAGGCGCAGACTAGTGCGCCGGGCGGAGCCTTTCCACCGTCCTCGGCATTTGAGGTAAGGATCGCCGGGATTTTAATCATCTGCGGCCTTTTGCCGGCGGAAAACGACTCTGGCCAGCGCGCCGCCAGAAGCGGTAAAGCGGGGTCGGCGCAAGGCGGCGCCGGGCCGGGGCGGAGCGCAGGGCGACATGGCGGATCAGGCGGCGGATCAGGCGGCGGGGGTCTGGAAGAAGGGGCGCGGCAAGGGCCGGCCGACCCCCAAGGGCCGCCAGCTCGACGACCACGCGCTGGCCGAGGTCGAGGCCCTGCTCGGCGACGGGCCGCGCCGCCGCGACCTGCTGATCGAATACCTGCACCTGATCCAGGACCATTGCGGGCACCTCTCGGCGGCGCATCTCAGGGCGCTGGCCGAAGAGATGAAGATGGCCCAGGCCGAAATCTACGAGGTGGCCAGCTTCTACGCCCATTTCGACGTGGTGAAGGAGGGCGAGACGCCGCCGCCGGAACTGACCATCAGGGTCTGCGATTCGCTGTCCTGCGAGCTTGCCGGGGCCCAGGCGCTGATGGCGGCGCTGAAGGCCGGCACCGGCGCCGACGCGGTGCGGGTGGTGCGGGCCCCCTGCATGGGCCGCTGCGATACCGCGCCGGTGGCCGAGATCGGCCACAACCACGTCGACAACGCCACGCCCGAGGCGGTCCTGCAGGCGATGCTGGAGGGCAATACCCACGCGCATGTGCCGCATTACGAGGACCTTGCCGCCTATCGCGCCGCCGGCGGCTATGCGACGGTGCAAGACTACCGCAAGCACGGCGATCCCGAGGCGGTGCAGGACAAGGTGCTTGCCTCGGGCCTGCGCGGCCTCGGCGGCGCCGGCTTCCCCTCGGGGCGCAAGTGGAGCTTCGTGCGCGGCTATCCCGGCCCCCGCTATCTGGCCGTCAACGGCGACGAGGGCGAGCCGGGCACCTTCAAGGACCGCTATTATCTGGAACGCACGCCGCACCTGATGCTGGAGGGCATGCTGATCGCCGCCTGGGCGGTGGATGCGATGAAGTGCTTCATCTACATGCGCGACGAATACCCGGCGGTGCTGGAGATCCTGCGCCGCGAGATCGCCGCGCTGGAAGACGCGCATATCGTCAGGCCGGGCTTCATCGTGCTCAGGCGCGGTGCCGGCGCCTATATCTGCGGCGAGGAATCGGCGATGATCGAGTCGATCGAGGGCAAGCGCGGGCTGCCCCGGCATCGGCCGCCTTATGTCGCCGAGGTGGGGCTGTTCGGCCGCCCGACGCTGGTCCACAACGTCGAGACCCTGCACTGGGTGGCGCGGGTCTGCCGCGAGGGCCCCGAGATCCTGAACAGTGTCGAGAAGAACGGCCGCAAGGGCCTGCGCAGCTTCTCGGTCTCGGGCCGGGTGGCGCGTCCGGGCGTCTACCTGCTGCCGGCGGGCTCGACCATCACCGACATCATCGAGGCGGCCGGCGGCATGGCCGAGGGGCACGTCTTCAAGGCCTACCAGCCGGGCGGCCCGTCCTCGGGCCTCTTGCCGGCCTCGCTGTCGGACGTGCCGCTCGACTTCGACACCCTGCAGCCCCATGGCAGCTTCATCGGCTCGGCGGCGGTCGTGGTGCTGTCCGACCATGACAGCGCCCGCGATGCCGCGCTGAACATGCTGCGCTTCTTCGAGGACGAGAGCTGTGGCCAGTGCACGCCATGCCGGGTCGGATGCGAGAAGGCGGTCAAGCTGATGCAGGCCGATGCCTGGGACCAGGGGCTGCTGGAGGAGCTGTGCCAGACCATGGCCGACGCCTCGATCTGCGGCCTCGGCCAGGCGGCGCCGAACCCGATCCGCCTGACCATGAAGCATTTCCCGGGCGAGATCGGCTGACGGCCGGAAACGCGCCGGGGGCCCCTGATCGCGCCCCTGACCCCGTGCCCCGACCGGCCCCGGGCCGCTCCCCGCCCGCCCACCCGCGCGCCCGGGGGGCAATGGGGGCACGGGGTCAGGGGCGCGACGGAAACGCCACCGCTGCGCGTGTCACCCCCCGAAAGCCCCCCGAAAGCCCCCCCGAAGGACCCGAGGGACGCCGATGCGCATGATTGCCTTTCTCGCCGCCTGCCTGATCGCCTGCTGGGCCACGCTTCCGGCCCTCGCCGCAAGCCTTGCGGGCCGCGACTATGTCGTGACCGACGGCCGCCCGGACGCCGCACCGGCGCCGCTGGTCATCGTCCTGCACGGCGCCGGGGGCAACGGCCGGTTGCAGCAGCGCCTTACCGGCTTCGACCGATGGGCCGCTGCCTATGGCGCTGTCGTCGTCTATCCCTCGGCCCCGCGCAGGCTGTGGAACGACGGCCGCTTCGAGGCTGTCGGCAATGACCGCATCGCCCGCCGCGACGACATCGCCTGGTTCCGCGCGCTGGTGGCCGAGCTGGCCGCAAGCGGCGTCGCCGACCCGGCCCGGGTCTATGTGATCGGCCATTCCAACGGCGGCGGCATGGCCATGGCGCTGGCCTGCCGGGCGCCCGACCTGGTCCAGGGCATCGCCGTCGTCGCCACCAAGGTGCTGAAGGACGCCCCGTGCCCGGCCGCCGCCACACCGGTTCCGGCGGTCTTCTTCTACGGCACCGCCGACACCCTTGCCCCCCATGCCGGCCGGCCCACCGGCACCGAGGGGGCATTGCCCTGGAACGCCGGCCGCACCTTCTCGGCCGGCCAGTCGATCGCCATCTGGGCCCGCCGCAACGGCTGCACCATGGGGCGCCCCGTCCGCATCGACCCGGCCCCGGACGGGGTCTCGGTCAGCCGCTTCGACGGCACCGGCTGCCGCGCGCCGCTGCGCTATTTCGAGATCGCCGGTGCCGGCCACGGCTGGCCGGGGGCGGGCGTGTCCGCGGTTCGTCCCGCCCGGCGCAAGACCGAGCCCGTGGTGCGCGACATCGATGCCGGCCGGGAGGCGATGCGCTTCTGGTTCGGGCGCTGAGCCCCGCTCAGGTGCCGCTTGACCGCTCGGGTGGCTGTGGCACAGTCGCGCCCGGGTATGGGGTAGCAGCGGGGGCAGGGGCATGAGTGAGATCGCGGCGATACAGGTGACGCCGGACAGCTTTGTCGGAGACGCGCCCTGGCGACGCCCGGCGCCGGGCACACCGGCGCTGCCCGAGCCGCTGATCGGGGGCGTCACCGTCGCGCCGCTCCTCGGCATGAGCGACCGGCGCGGCACGCTCTACGAGCTTCTGACCGCCCGCGACGGCGAGATCGAGCCCATCGTCCATGTCTACCGCGTGCACGCGGCCGCCGGGTCGGTCCGCGCCTGGGTCTATCACAAGTGGCAGCACGACCGGCTGAGCTTCACCGAAGGCGCCTTCCGGGTGGTTCTCTATGACATCCGCCAGGACAGCCCGACCTGCGGGTTGCTCAACGTGATGGATGTCGGCGTCGACAATCCCTGCCGCCTGCGCATCCCGCCCTTTGTGGTGCATGCGGTGCACAATCGCGGCGACGACGCCAGTTTCGTCAACATGCCGACGAGGGCCTATGACCCCGCCCGGCCGGACAAGTTCCGCCTGCCGCCGGACCATCCCGGCGTGCCCTATCGCTTCGAATAGGCCGCCCGGCGCCCGATGACCGCGCCGCGCTTCACCGTGGTGATGGCGACCTACAACCGTGGCCGCCACATCCTGCCTTCGGTGCGGTCCGTGCTTGGCCAGACGCTTGGCGATTTCGAGCTTCTGGTCATCGGCGATGCCTGCAGCGACGCGACCGGCGACGTGGTGGCCGGTATCGGCGATCCGCGCCTGCGCTGGATCAACCTGACCGAACGCTGGGGCACCCAGTCGGGACCCAACAACCGCGGCATCGCCGAGGCGCGGGCACCGCTGGTGGCCTATATCGGCCATGACGACATCTGGGAGCCGGACCACCTGGCCAGCCACGCCCGGCTCCATGATGCCGGCGGCGTCGACGTCGTGGCCAGCGGGTTGGTCGCCTATGGCACCGAGGGCTCGGGGCAGGTGACGGTGCACGGGCTCTTCGCCGATCCCGGCGATGCGGCGCGGCTGTTCCTGCCGCCGAGCGCGCTGTCGCACCGGCGTGGGATCGTGCCGGCGGTGGGCGGCTGGCGGCGCAAGGAGGAGCTTGCGCTGCCGGTCGATCGCGACCTGCAGACCCGGCTGGCCGCCGCGGGATACCGCTTCGCCTCCACCGGCCGCATCGGCGGTCACAAGTTCGTCGGCGCGGTGCGGTACCTGTCCTACCTGCAGCCGTCATCGGACGAGCAGGCGGCGATGCTGGCGCGCCTGGGCGAGCCGGGACACCGGACCGCGGTGGACGCGGCCGTGGAGGTGGCCCGCCGCGCCGGCCGCTTCATGTCGACGCCGCTGGAGCGGCTGCGCGACCCGGCGGTGCGCGGCCGCGTGCTGGCGGCGATCCGCGGGCTCGATGTCGCCGTGCGCCCGCTGGGGCAGGGTGCGACCATCGCGCAGACGGACGAGCGGCGGGGGCAGGACTGGTGGAAGCCGAACCCGCGCCTGCCGGACTATCGCTGGTCGGGGCCGAACCCGAACCCGCGGGTGCTGGTCCCGTTCACCCATGACGGCGCGGCGGCCTTCCAACTGGCGCTGGTCTTCCGCGACCGGGCGATCCTGCCTCAGGTGCTGCTGAACGGCGCGCCGGTCGCTGCCAGCCTGTCGGCCAGGGAACGCCGCGAGGGCCTGGTCTTTGCCACGCTCGGCCTTCGCGGACCGCTTCGGACCGATGCTCCGTCGGTGATAGAGCTGCGCCAGGACCCGGCGCGCCAGCGGGTCACCGGGACCGGACAAAGGCGCGGGCTCGGCCTCGGCGAGGTGCGCCTGGCGCCCGTCTGATCCACCTGATCCCGCTTGATCATGCCGTCCATCGCGCCCGGGCGCTCCCCGCCCACCCACCCTCGCGCCCGGGCGCGATTGGCACCCCGGGTCGGGGGTCGCAATCTGCGGGCGCGCCCGCAGCGCATGGCCTTTCGGCCTTTCATCTTTCCGCCCGGGCGATTAGGTCTCTCGGCGACCGTCCCCAGTGCCGATGCCAAGCCCATGTCGTTTCTGTCCAAGCTCAAGGAGCGCCTGTTCAAGTCCTCGTCCAAGCTTGGCGAGGGGCTGGACGACATCGTCGGGCAGGGCGACCCCGAAGGCGACCGCGAGGGCGATGGCAAGGGCGACTTGGGGCCAGCCGCCGACGCGGCTGCCGTCGCCGCCGAGCCGCCGCCCGTCGGGGATCCCGCGCCGCAGCCCGCCGTGGCGCCGCAGCCCGCCGCCCGGCCCGGTGGGGAATCCGCAACGCCCCCCGACGCGACACCGGACGCGACACCCGACGCGACATTGCCGGCACCGGCTTCGGCACCCGAGGCCGCTCCCTCGGCACCACCCGAACCAGCGCCAGCCCCGGCACCTGCCCCAGCATCGGCCCCTGCACCGACCCCGCCACCTCCACCTCCACCGGCACGCCCCAGCCTTCTGGCCCGGCTGACCGGCCGCGCCGCCGCGCCCGCTGCCACGCGCGTCCTTGACGACGCCATGCTGGAAAGCCTCGAGGAGCTGCTGATCCAGGCCGATCTCGGCGTCGACACCGCGCTCCGGGTCACCGCCGCCCTGGCCGAGGGCCGCCTCGGCCGGCGCGTCGGCGCCGACGAGATCAAGGCCCTCTTGGCCGGCGAGGTCGCCCGCATCCTCGATCCGGTCGCCCGGCCGATGCCGCTGTTCTCGAAAAAGCCCCAGGTGGTGCTGGTGGTGGGCGTCAACGGTTCGGGCAAGACCACCACCATCGGCAAGCTGGCCAGCCAGTTCCGCGCCGCCGGCAAGTCGGTGGTGATCGCCGCCTGCGACACCTTCCGCGCCGCCGCCGTCGAGCAGCTGCAGATCTGGGGCGAGCGCGCCGGGGTCCCGGTGATGACCGCGCCGCAGGGCACAGACCCCGCCAGCCTGGCCTACGACGCGCTGGAGCGTGCCATCGCCGAGGGGGCCGACCTGTTGATGATCGACACCGCCGGGCGGCTGCAGAACCGCAAGGACCTGATGGACGAGCTGGCCAAGATCGTCCGGGTGATCCGCAAGAAGGACCCGGACGCGCCCCACAACACGCTTCTGGTGCTGGATGCCACCACCGGCCAGAACGCGCTGTCGCAGGTAGAGATCTTCCGCGCCATCGCCGATGTCACCGGGCTGGTGATGACCAAGCTCGACGGCACCGCCAAGGGCGGGGTGCTGGTGGCGCTGGCCGACCGCTTCGGGCTGCCGATCCACGCCATCGGCGTCGGCGAGGCGATCGACGACCTTGCCCCGTTCGATCCCCAGGACTTCGCCCAGGCGCTGGTGGGGCTCGAGGCGCGATGACTGCGGCCCGGGCTTGACCGACTGGGTCACCGCCATCGAGGGTACCGAGGCCGGCCGCACGGCGGCAATGCTGCTGGCGCTGATGTCGGCCCTCGCCCATGCCGTTTTCGGTGCCCTGCAGAAGGGCCGCCACGACCCCTGGCTGACCCGCGGCTCCATCGACCTGTGGATCGCCATCCTGTCGGCGCCGGTGGCGCTGTTCGTGGTGCCGCGCCCCGAGGGCATGCTGTGGGCGGTGCTGGCCGGCGCCCTGGCCATCCACTTCGTCTACAAGCTGCTGATGGCCATGGCCTATGAGCGCGCCGCCTATACCGTGGTCTACCCGGTGGTGCGCGGCACCGGCCCGCTGGCCACGGTGATCTTCGCCGCCATCGTCTTCGGCGAGCGCTATGCGGCGCTGCAATGGCTCGGGGTGGCGCTGCTCTCGGGGGGCATCCTGACCCTGGCGACGATCAATCTCGGCAACCGCGACATCGGCCGGCCGCGGCTGGTGGCGGCGCTGGCGCTGGCGGTGACCGGCGGGATGGTGGTGGCGCTCTACACCACCTATGACGCCTGGGGCATCCGGCTGGCCGCCGATCCGTTCACCTTCCTGGCCTGGTTCTTCTTCATCACCGCGCTGGATTTCACCGTCCTCGGCATTGTCCGCTACCGCCGCATGGGCGCCGCCGCGCCGCCACTGCCGCCGCTGATGCTGCGCGGCATCGTGGGCGCGGTGATCGCCTGGATCAGCTTCGGGGGCATCATGCTGGCGACCAGGCTCGACAAGGTGGGCGAGGCGGCGGTGCTGCGCGAGACCTCGGTGATCTTCGCTGGCCTGATCGGCTGGCTGTTCCTGAAGGAGACCATCGGGCCCGGCCGTGCGCTCTGCCTTGTCGCCGTGGCCATGGGCGCGGTTGTGGTGGAATTCGGCGGCGCGCCGGGATAAGGGAGCGCGATGAATCAAAAAGAGCTCAACCCGTTCCTGAAGCTGGCGCTGGAGCTGGGCCCGGTGCTGGCCTATTTCGTCGCCTATCGCCACTTTCAGGACGATGGCGTCATGGTCGCCGGGCGCCACTATGGCGGCGTTGTCGCCGCCACGGCGGTCTTCGTGCCGATCATGCTGGCGGCGATGGCGGTCAGCTTCACGCTGACCCGGACGGTGCCGCGCATGGCCGTCTTCACCGCCATCGTGGTGGTGGTGTTCGGCGGGCTGACGGTGGCGCTGAACGACGACATCTTCACCAAGATGCGCCCGACCGTGGTCTACGGGCTGTTCGCGCTGGTGCTGGGCTGGGGCATCTTCGTGCAAGGCAGGTCGTACCTGAAATACCTGATGGGCGAGGTGATGCCGCTGACCGATGCGGGCTGGATGATCTTCACCCGCAACTGGGTGTTCTTTTTCGTCTTCATGTCGGTCTTCAACGAATTCGTCTGGCGGGTGCTGGGCGAGGAGGCGTGGGTGTTTCTCGATACCTTCGGGCAGCTGATCCTGACCTTCCTGTTCATCGCGAGCCAGTGGCCGATCCTCAGCCGGCATTCCGTCGAGGACGGCGAGGAAGCCGATTCCGGTCAGGGCTGATCAACTATCGCGCCAGGGGGTCTCCACCCGCCCAGCCACCCGGGACGCTCCCCAGAGAAGCGCAGGATTGAGGTGCGAGCGAAGCGGGATCGGGCCGCAAGACGGGCTTGAGGCCAATCCTACGATCGCGCCTGTTGTGCGGCTGCTACCCTTAGGTGCTGGACATAGCGATGGTCCGGATGGTCATAGCCTTCGAACATGACGTCACGTTCGTACATCATTCCGATCTTCTCGATGAGGCGCACGGAGCGATGGTTGTGAGGATCGACGATTGCGACCACGCGCTGCGTCGATGTGATCGACTTCGCGGCTTCGATCATTCTCTGCACAGCTTCGGTCGCGTATCCCCGCCCCCATGCGGACCGCGCGAGCCGAAAGCCGATCTCTGACTCTTCGCGACCGACCCGCGTCAAATCTCTGGAAAGGCTGACATACCCGATGACGCGCGCAGATGCCTTGTGCTCAATCGCGAGATTGCCCGGTAATTCGTTTGCGGTGACGGCCCGCAGAATGCCTCGAAGCCACACCTCTTGATGTGATGCGCCGAGTTCACCGGCATCGCTGAACCGCATGACCTCAGGATCGCCGAGTATCGCTCCGACGAACTTCTGGTCTTCTTCGCGCCAGGGTCTCAAGATCAGTCGCGCACTCTCGAGCATGGGCGTGACTGTACAGGTGTGACGCGCGTTGGCTATGGCAGCTTGGCCCCACAAGGCGCACAACCAGCCCTTCACGCGCCCAGGCGTCCCCACCCGCGTTAACACTTTTATCCTTTGATATCAGATGCTTGACCATGCGTCCCCATGGGGACGCCTGCCAGGGCGGGCAGAATCGCGTCCTGGGGCGCGAAGGCGGCCGGGACGGCAAACGCAAGGAAAAGACCCGCGCGGCGATCGGCGCACCCGCCGCGGCACGCGTGCCGGCCGCAAAGTGTCCCCAGCCGTCCCCAAACCGTCCCCACGGGATCTTGTGGAATTTCAGCGCCTTGACCATGCGTCCCCATGGGGACGCCTGTTCGGGTGGCGTCAGCTTCCGGTCCGGGCGCGCTCCATTGCCGGCCGGATGCGTTCCTTCAGCACACGGCCGGTGATCGGGCCGGGGAAGCGCTCGATGATCACGCCGCGGTCATCGACGACGAAGGTTTCCGGAACCCCGTAGATGCCCCAGTTGATCCCGGTCCGGCCGTCGGTGTCGGCCCCGATCACCGTGTAGGGGTTGCCGAGTTCGGCGAGGAACGCCTTGGCGTCCTGGGGATCGTCCTTGTAGTTGATCCCGATCAGGGTCACGCCCTCGGCGGCCAGCGCGGTCAGCGTCGGGTGCTCGACCCGGCAGGGGCCGCACCAGCTGGCCCAGAAGTTCACCAGCTTCACGCCCGGCGCCGACAGGGCGGCGTTGTCGACCCCCTCGGGGCCCAGAAGGCCCGCCAGCTCGGTCTGCGGAACCGGCTGGCCACGCAGGACCGAGTCCAGTTCGTCCGGCGCCTCGCGCCGCATGCCGAAGTAGAAGGCGCCGGCCACCAGTGCGAAGATCAGCGGCGGCAGGAACAGCAGCCAGTTGACGCGGCGCTCAGCCATGACGGGCCTCCCTTGCCAGCTTCTCGGCGGCCTCGAGCTGCCGGCGGGCCCGCGCCGCCTGGCTCACCGAGACGACGACCAACCCGACGATCAGCGCCAGCGTCACGGCGTAGGCGCCCAGCACCGGGCCGGCATAGGTACCGAGGTCGGGCATCATGCCACCGCTGCCCGGGCATTCAGCGCCGCCGCCCTGCGCAGCCTGATCTCGGTCCGTGTCCGCAGAAGGACAAGCCAGACGAACAAGAGCACGAAGCCGGCGATCGAGATCAGCAGCGGAACATAGAAGATGTCGGACACGTTCTCCTCGGCATCCATCGACAGGCTCGCGCCCTGGTGCAGCCCCTGGTTCCAGAACAGCACCGCATAGCGCGACATCAGTGCGAAGACCGATCCCACCATGCAGAGAAGCGCCGTGAGGTCGGCCGCGGTCTCGGGGTCCTCCACCGCCTGCCACAGCCCCATGTAGCCGAGATAGAAGGCGAAGAGAATCGCGAACGATGTCAGGCGCGGGTCCCAGACCCACCAGGTGCCCCACATCGGCTGCCCCCAGAGCGCCCCGGTGAGCAGTGCGATCAGCGTCATCGTGGCACCGACCGGCGCGGCGGCGCGGGCGGCCAGCGCCGAGACATGGTGGCGGCGGACATACCAGATCAGCGAGGCGACCAGCATCATGATCCAGGCGTTGATCGCCATCAGCGCCGAGGGCACGTGGATGAAGAGGATCTTGACCGTTGCACCCTGCCGCGCCTCGTCCGGCGTGCCGAAGAAGCCCCAGATCAGCCCGACCGCCAGAAGCGCTGCCGCCAGCCAGCCCAGCGGCGCCAGAACGCGGCCGCTGACGCGCATGAATTCCACCGGGTTCGCATAGCGCCAGATCGACATGCCGGCTTGGTAGCGGCGTGCGGGTTCCGGCGCAATGGTCGGAAGGGCGTAGACGGTCAAGGGCGTGTGATGGCGGTTCCGCCTAGCCAAGCTGGGCGCGGATCGCCG
This sequence comes from Paracoccaceae bacterium, assembly GCA_050299555.1. Lineage (GTDB taxonomy): Bacteria > Pseudomonadota > Alphaproteobacteria > Rhodobacterales > Rhodobacteraceae > JBNKWA01. Next base: position 28,100 of record JBNKWA010000042.1, read on the forward strand.
CGGCGGTGGCAAACGGCATCAGCGCGGCGGAAAAAAGCGTGATCCCCGCCACCAGCGCCAGGGCAGCGGCCGCGCCCTGGCCCTCGGCCGCCAGGGCCACCGCCCGGGCGCCGAAGATCAGCGTCGGCACGTAGAGCGGCAGGACCAGGATCGACAGGATCAGCCCGCCGCGCTTCAGTCCCATGGTCAGCGCCGCGCCGAAACCGCCGATCAGGCTCAGCCCCGGGGTGCCGAGCAGGAGCGCGGCCACCAGCACCGGAAAGGCTGGCCCCGGCAGGTTGAGGGTTACCGCCAGCCCGGCCGCAATCGCGGTCAGCGGCAGGCCGGTGACCAGCCAGTGGGCCAGCGCCTTCATCGCCGCCACCGCCTCCAGCGGCACCGCCGAAAGCGCCAGGAGGTCGAGCGAGCCGTCTTCGGCATCCTGCTGCCAGACCCGGTCGAGCGACAGGAGCACCGCCAGCAGGGCGCCGATCCACAGGATGCCCGGGGCGATCCTGGCCAGCAGGGTCACGTCCGGCCCCACACCCAGCGGCACGACCAGCACCAGAATCAGGAAGAAGGCGAGCGCCTGCCCGGCACTGCCGCCCGCACGGGTGGCAAGCCGCAGGTCGCGGGCAACGATGGCCAGCAGCCGCCCCATTCAGGTCATCTCTCCGGCAAGGAAGGGATCGGCGCTGGTGGTGGTGTTCGCCGACAGCGTCAGCGTCTCGCCCTGCAGGCCGAGGTCGATATGGGTCGCGATGATCGCGATACCCTTTCTGGCGAGGTGCCGCCGCACCAGATCGCCAAAGGCTGCCACGCCGTCGGCATCCAGCGACACCGTGGGCTCGTCGAGCAGCCAGAGGCGCTCGGTGCTGAGCGCCAGCCGCGCCAGCGCCGCGCGCCGCTTCTGCCCGGCCGAGCACGCACCTGCGGGGCGCTCGGCCAGCGCTGCCTGCCCGAAGGCGGCGAGCGCCCCGGTCACGCTGCCGCCGCCCTGAAGCGCCGCCCAGAAACCCAGGTTCTCGGCCAGCGTCAGCCCCGGCTTCAGCGCGTCGGCATGGCCCAGAAAAGCCACCGCGTCCTGGAAGCCGTCGCGGTCGCGCACAAGGCTGGTGTCATCCAGAGTCGCGTCGCCATGGGCAAGCGGCATCAGCCCGGCCAGGCAGCGCAGAAGCGTCGACTTGCCGGCGCCGTTCGGCCCGCGCAGGATCAGGGCGCGGCCGGGCCTTACCGAAAAGGACAGGCGATCGAGGATCAGCCTGCCACCCCGTGCAGCGCTCAGCGAGGATACCGTCAGCATCCCTGTCCTTTAGGCGAAACTTGCCGGCCGCGAAAGCGTTGTGCGAACCGGGACGCGGCGGCTTGCATCAAGCCGGATACCTATGTATACTATAGCATACATACGTTCGTTGGACCTTGTTCGCGCCTGCGTTGTAAGGCATGACGAGCGCGTCGATCGCCCACCAGCCAGCCAGGGGAGACTCCCATGCCAATCATTGTCGGACAGGACACAGCGCAGACCCGCCGGGTGCTTGAGGTGGGTGGTGAGAGGTACGGGTATTATTCGATTCCGGCGGCCGAGGCGGCGGGGCTGGGTGGTTTTGCCCGGCTGCCCTCGGTTCTCAAG
>JBNKWA010000043.1:0-16856 GCA_050299555.1 Paracoccaceae bacterium
CATCTACGCCTATCGCATGCGGGAATATATCGCCCGCCAGGGCTTCACCGGTACCGGCAACCTCGCCGTGCGGCGTGAGGTCATGGCGGCGGTGGGCCCGTTCGGCGGCATCCACATCGCCGAGGACCGCGACTGGGGCCAGCGGGCGCTGGCCCGCGGCCACCGCACCAGCTACGTGCCCGACATGGTGATCTACCACCCGGCCCGGGAAAGCTTTGCCGAACTGGCCCGGAAATGGGACCGCAGCACCGGTCACGATTTCGAGGCCTATCGCGGCCGCCGGCTCGGCCGGCTGAAATGGGCGCTGCGGGCACTGGCCGTGGCCGGCTCGCCCCTGGCCGAGATCCCGCGGCTGCTCTCCTCGCCGCGGGTGGCGGGCGCCCGCGAGCGCTGGCTGGCGTTTCTCTGCCTCGTCCGCATCAGGGCATACCGGGCCCGGCGGATGCTGGGGCTCCTGCTCGGCGGCGACGGCAGGGCGCTGTCGGGGGCCTGGAACCGCTAGAGCAACGGTCCGGGAAGTGGTCACCAGATGCGCTGCAGGGATGCCTCGGCAAGCGTGTCGAAGACCGTATCGGCCGAGACGAGCGCGGCGCCGCTCAGGCTCGCGGTTGCACCAATAAGGCGGTCGAACGGGTCCCGGTGGAGCCAGGCGAAGCCTGCCGCCCGCAGCGCGATCTCGGGCGTCAGGGCCGCGACCAGGCCGCCCTGCTCGCGCAGCAGGCCGTCCAGCCCATCGACCAGGGGCGCCATCTCGGGCCATTTGCCGAGCCGCACCTTCTGACCGATCTCGTAAAAGCTGATCGGGCTCACCCGAACCGCGCCGGCCTTGCCGATGGCCTCCAGCGCCGCCGGGCTGAGACGGGCCTCGTCCATGAGGCTCCAGACCCAGGCATGGGTATCAAGCAGGACGTCCAGTCACCGCCCCTCCCACAGTGCAAGATCGTCATCCGGCATCGGTTCGAGGAAATCCGGACAATTCGAGACCCTGCCCCGGAGCAGGCCGGTCCTGAACCCAGCCTGCGGCAGGGGAACCAGCCGCACCACCGGCTTCGTGCCCTTGGCGATCACCACCTCTTCGCCACGCAGTGCGGCGTCGATCAGCTTCGACAGCTGCGTCTTGGCGGCGTGAACGGTGAACTGCATGCAGCCATCATAATTAGCTAACTTAGTCAAGTCAAGCGCGGCACCGGCTCTGGCCCCCGGGGCCCTACCCCGCCTTCAGCGCCAGATCCGCCACATGGGCGCCGATTGGGATCGCCGAGGTGGCCGCCGGCGACGGCGCGTTCAGCACGTGCACGCCGCGGCCGGTCTCGCGGATCAGGAAGTCATGCAGAAGCGTGCCGTCGGCCATCACCGCCTGGGCCCGGATGCCGGCCGGACAGGGCTCCAGATCGGCAAGCGTCAGCCCGGGGCAATAGCGCCGGCAGAGCGCCAGATAGGCGCGGCGGCTGAGCGAGCCCTTCATCTCGGCCAGGCCCGAGCGCCAGTGTCGCCCCGCCAGTCGCCAAAACCCCGGCCAGGAGAGCGTCGCGGCGGTGTCGCGCAGATCGACCGAGAACCGCGGATAGCCTTCGCGGGCCAGGCCCAGCACCGCGTTCGGCCCCACCGTCACCGAGCCGTCGATCATCCGCGTCAGGTGCACGCCAAGGAATGGCAGGGCCGGGTCCGGCACCGGGTAGATCAGCTGCCGGACGACCCCGTTCAGGCGCGCGTTCAGCCGGTAGTATTCGCCGCGAAACGGCACGATGCGAAGCCCCGGGTCGAGCCCGGCGAACCGGGCCACCCGGTCGGCCTGCAGCCCGGCGCAGGCGATCAGCCGCCCTGCCCCGAGGCTCTCGCCGCCGGCCAGCGTCAGGGTCACGCCCTCCTGCCCTTCGGCGATGCCGGTCACCGCCCGCCCGGTCAGCACCCGGCCGCCGCGGGCCGTGATCACCGCAGCCATGGCCCGGGCGATCGCCGGATAGTCGGTGATCCCGGTCGCGGCCACCCGGATCGCGGCCAGCCCGGCGATATTGGGCTCGGCGGCCCGTAGGGCGCCGGCGTCCAGCCGCTCGGGGTCGAGCCCGTTCTCGCGGCAGCGCGCCTCCAGCGCGTCGAGCCGGCCCAATTCCTCTGCCGCGGTCGCCACTACCAGCTTGCCGCATTGATCGACGGGGATGTCATGGGCCTTCGCAAAAGCGATGGTGGCGGCAACGCCCTCGCGGCAGAACCGCGCCTTGAGGCTGCCCGGCTGGTAATAGACCCCGGCATGGATGACGCCGGAATTGTGCCCGGTCTGGTGCAGGCCGGGCCCGTCCTCCTTCTCGATCACCGTGATCGTCGCCCCAGGGCGCCGCTCGCCCAGGGCCAGCGCCGTGGCCAGCCCCACGATGCCTCCGCCGATGATGGCGAAATCCGCGCGCGCTTGCATTGCCCCTGCCCCGGTCCTTTGCCCTTGCGGCGCCGGCACTGCGCCCGGCTCACCCCCGATAAGCCATCGCCTGGCGAAGATCGAGATGCGTTTCGCGCGCGAAACCGGCCGCGGACAAATCGCCGGAAAGTGCGTTTTTCGTGTTTATCATCAGTATGTTACAGTGATGTTTCGCATGCGAAACGAGCTCAGTAATGGGCGATGAGGTTCCTGATCTGATCGAACAGGTTGTCATCGACCTTCGGCCCGTTCAGCTCCAACTTGATGCGCTGGCCTGAGCGGCGCGCCTGCATCCAGAGGCCGAGCTGGATCTGATGGCCGGGAAAGCGCCCGGGCCGGGTCTTGGATGGCAGCGGCTTCAGCAGCCGCTCCAGCGCCTTGATCTCGTCGGCGGGGGTGACCACCCTGCCCTTCTCGCCGGCATGGCGCAGCGCGTGCTCGATGCGCTCGATCTGATGGGTCTCGATCAGTTGCACCAGGCGCAGCCCCAACCGCTCGCTCAGCCGCTCGGGAAAGCGGAACCTGCCGTCAAGCGCACGGTAGAGCTTGAGGAAGCTGCCGATCTTCGAGCGCTTCGCCCGGCTGACATTGGCATAGAGCGCAGACAGCGCCTCGGCCTCGCTGGCAAAGGCACCGCGCTCGACGCTGAGCGCCACGATCCGGGCCCGCTCATAGTGGCTGAGATCGGCACGGATCTCGTTCTCCTCGACCATGGCGACATAGGCCGCGGCATCGCCGTCGGGCTGACGCACCAGTGCGCGGACGGTGGCGAAGCGCGGGTCCTCGGTCTCTTCCAGAAGCTGGCGCAGTGCCGTCAGCCGCCGCCAGCCCGAGATCAGCGCATAGCGTTCGCCACCCAGCGCGGTCACCTCGATGGGCGTGCGCTGACCGTGCTGGCCGAGGCTCGCCTTCAGCGCTGCCATTTCCTCGGTATTGGCGCGCACCGCCCCGGGCAGCCGGTCGCGGGCGAAATGCTCTGCCTCCACTGCGTCGATATCGAGATCGGTGACGAAACGCCCCTCGGCCCGGGCCCTGGCAAGGCCGTCGGTAATCTCGTCGAGCGCGGCCTGGGCGGCGGCATCGCCGGCTACCCGGGCCACCGGCGCCCGCGGCTCGGCCGGTTTCGCTGCGAACGGCCCCGAGGGACCGGGCGTCAGCGCCGATTTCGTCTCCAGGCCGGCAGCCGTGGGCGCATGGGGCTCGGGTAGGGGGGCAAGGCGGCGGCGGGCCATCAGGCGGTCTCCTTCTCGGGGGTCGTCCCTGGGGTCTTCTCGGCGGCCAGTTCGTCGCGTCGCCAGGCGCCGATCAGCAGCCGCTTGAAGGCGGCATAGGTGAGATCGAAGGTCTCGCGGCCGCGGATGTAGGTGTCGCGGTTGAAGTCGCGGTAATCGGCCTCGTAGATGCCGTTGACCTGCTCGCCAGCCTGGCCGACCAGAGCGGTGAATTCCTGCCGGACCGGGCTCATGGCCGGCCCCAGATAAGCCTGGACCAGCCCGGCGAGCTCCATCTGCTGGCTGGCATCGTAACGGGTGATGACGGTCCGGACCGCGTCCCACTCGAAGGCAAGGCCGGGGCGCCCCAACGCCCGGGCGGCGGCGTTCTCGCCCGCCTCGATGGACTGGAAGGTGGATTGCAGCATGTCGAAGAAGCGGCCGGTGGAATCGAACTCCAGGAACGAGGCGCCCATGGGCACCAGAAGGATATCGGCGGCCGCCAGCCCGTTGATGGTCAGATAGCCGAGCGCCGGCGGGGTATCGAGCACGATCAGATCATAGGCGTCGAGCAACCCGTCGCGGGCAAGCGCGTTCGACAGCGCGTCCCACAGCTTCCAGCCGCGCAGGCCCATGCGCCAGACCGGGATCTGGAACTCGGCCCAGTAGAGGTTCAGCTGCGCCCCGATCAGGTCGATATTGGGCCAGTGGGTCTTGCTGACGACATCGGCCGCGGTCGCTTCCAGCGCCGTGTCCAGCGTCGGATCGAGGGGCAGGGGGGCCTCGCCACGATCGGCACGGCGGCGGTTCTCGGCCTGCAGGCCAAGCGCATAGTCGCGGGCGATCAGCGGAAAGACGGTCTGCCATTCGCTATCCGGGCGGCCGCCGAAGATCGAGGTCATCGAGCCCTGGCTGTCGAGGTCGACCACCAGCACCCGGTAGCCGTCGAGCGCCGCTGACATGGCCAGATGCGCCGCAGTCGAGGTCTTGCCGACGCCGCCCTTGAAATTGGCCAGCGCCACCACCTTGGCCGGCAGCCCGGCCGGGCGATAGGGCAGGTAGGGTTTGGCGCGGCTGCCCTCGGCGGCGAAGAAGGCGCGCAGGCGCAGCACCTCGTCGAGGCTGAACCACTTGGCGCCGGCGGCGGTTTCGCTGCGGCCCTGGGGCAGGACCGGGTTGGCCCGGAGCACGCGGCGGAAATGCGCCGGCGCCACCGGGATCAGGTAGCGGGTGATCTCCCAGGTGGAGAAGAGCCGCAGCTGGCGGCTGCCGTCGGGGGAATGGCCGCGGCGGACCAGGTCGTCGCGCCCGGCTGCGGCGGCTGCGGCAGCGTGGGCGAAATCGTCCGTGCCCACTGGAATGCCCAGTTCCTTGAGCGCCTGATCGGGATCGATGCCGAAATAAGGTGGGTGGGCGCTGTCGCCCGCTACTGTCCTGCTCATGGGTTCCCGCCTGCCCGGATGTGCCGCGTTTTCGGAAAGATACCACAAAAAGCAGTACATGGAACCAAAAGCGTAACCTGATGGGCAACGGCCGGCTGATTCGCTTGTTTTCCTAGGCTTTTTTGGCGCGTCCGCAGGTGTTTGCACGGCGGCAGGGCAGAGCCTAGCGGCGGCGAAGCGCCGATTGCCAGTGTTATTTGCTGTTAGAGTCAGTGTTATGGGATGGGTTGCGATGCATCCTGACCAGCCCTGAGCCCTTGCTGGCAAGGCTCGATATGGGGGCGCCGGGCAGAGGCAGTGAATCCGCAACCACGAACAGGCGACTCCGAAACCACGCGCGTGCGATTCCACAACCACGTCGGGAACCGGTGCGCCTGGGCGTTGGCGGGGGCAGGCGGCTTGCGTGGCGCGTGGGCGCTGCTAGGCTGGGTGTTAATGAAACCACGATCCCCGAAAAGGGGATGGCACAGGCAGAATGAGCGGGCAGGGAACGGGTATGGCTGTGGCGAGCGGGTCGGGGCAGGGCACCGGGCGGACAGCCGGCGCGCTTCTGCCGGAGCGTCACCCGGTGCCGGATTTCTTTCTTTGCGACGTGCTGGCGCCGTCGCCGAAGGACGACATGGCGTCCATGGAGCATCCGGTCTTCTCGCTCTCGACCCGGCCGGATACCAGGGTGCTGCGCTATGAGCACGGGGCGACGCGGATCGAGATCACGCCCTCGGTCAAGGGGCTGGCGACGATCCACGACAAGGACGTGCTGATCTACTGCATCAGCCAGCTGATGGCGGCGGTAAATGCGGGGCGGCCGCTGGGGCCCTCGGGCGGGCGCACGCTGCAGCTCACCGCCCGCGACCTGCTGGTGGCCACCAACCGCGAGACCTCGGGCGACGGCTACCGGCGGCTGAGGGAGGCGCTGGAGCGGCTGTCGGGGACCCGGATCGTGACCACGCTCGAGACGGGTGGCACCGAGACCACCAGCGGCTTCGGGCTGATAGAGAGCTGGCAGATCGTGCGACGCACCCGTGCCGGGCGCATGGTCTCGGCCCGGGTGACGCTGAGCGACTGGCTGCACCGGGCGGTGCTGGCGAAGTCGGTTCTGACCATCAGCCGCGACTATTTCCGGCTCAGGAAGCCGCTGGAGCGGCGGCTCTATGAGATTGCCCGCAAGCATTGCGGCCGGCAGCGGGAATGGCGCATCGGCTTGGCACTGCTGCTGAAGAAGACCGGGTCGGCCAGCCCGCTGCGGGTGTTCCGCAAGATGCTCCGCGACATCGCCGCCGAGGACCACCTGCCGGATTACCGCATCGCGCTCGGTGCGGGCGATATCGTCACGGTGACCAACCGGGCCCGGGCTGCAAAGCAGAACGGGGCAGGGCAGGGGCAGGGCGCGCTGGCGCTGCCGCCGCTCGACCCCGAAACCGTCGCCGCCGCCCGGGCCGCAGCACCGGGACGCGACGTTTATGCGCTGGAGGCGGAATGGCGCGGCTGGTGGGCGACCAGCGGGCGCGAGCCGCCGCGGGATGCGGCCCGCGCGTTTGTCGCCTTCTGCGGCCGCAAGGGCAGGGCGGGGGGATAGACCGCGGTTTCCCCCCGGCCGACGAGCGGTCAGGCCGGTGGTACCCCTTCGGCGCCTGCGGCCTCGGCCAGGCGCGTGTCGAGGGTGGCGAGCGGGCAGCCGAGCCGGAGCGCGAGATCCAGGTAGAGCGCGTCGTAGACACTGAGCCGGTGCGTCCGGGCCAACCGCAGCACCGCCGCCTCGTCGGGGTCGTGGTCGTGGCGGATGCCGAGTCCGGCGACGGCGGCGAGGAAGGCCTCGGCCGTGCCCGTCGGCAGCCGGCCGCGGCGCTCGGAGACGATCAGGATGTTCCTCAGCTCGGCCCAGAACAGCCACGGCGCCGCCAGCCCGGCCGCCGCGGTGGCGCGGTCGAGTAGCCCCGCCGGCGCTGCCTCGTCGGGCATCAGCCAAGCGACGACGGCGGAGGCATCGAGGACCAGGGTCGTTCGGGTAGCGCTGGCCGCGACAGGACTCACGCCCGCCCCTCGTCGCGGGCGGCGAGGATCGCCGCGGCGTCCAGCGGCTGGTCGGTCTGGCGGGCGATGTCGGCGCCGAGGGCACGGATCCGGGCCGCCGCCGCTTGCCGCAGGGACAGATCGGTGCCCGCCGCCGGAACCAGCCGGGCCACCGGCCGGCCGCGCCGTGTGATCACCACCTCGCCACCGGCGGCGACCTCGTCGAGTAGCCGAGCGAGATGGGTCTTGGCCTCGAAGGAACCGACTTCGCGCATAGGAATGCCTTGTAACTGGTTTTAAAACTAGTTGTTTTGTGATCAAAAAGCAAGGCTGACGAGGGCAAGCAGGGACGACCTGAGAGGAGGGGCCAGCAGACAAGGGCAGGGCGTTTGAGGCGTTTGGGACGTTGGCAGAATATGCCGATTGTCTGCGCCATTTTTGTCCGTGGAGTCCGAGAGGTGAGGGGACGCCACAACTGGCTGAAACTCGAGGCGCCGCAGGTGCTTGCGCGGCACTGGAGCGGGATGAGCGCGAGGGTTGCTGGCGCAAGTGGCGCGGCCGCGTGACCATGAGCCGGGGGCGGCGAATGGAAGGATCGCCAGCGCCAAGGTGGCGGCATTTTGCCGGCCTTTCCAGGCAGCCTGGCAATGCGGGGAAGTCGAAACCGCAGCACGTCGCTCTGCCAATCAGGCAACGGGGCCGCCATCAGGTCAATATAAGGGGAATTCCCATTTTCACCGACGAGCGCCTGCGTTACCATTTAGTCTTACGCGCACCCGGCGCGTGTTCCCGTGTAATAGGTGACGCGGCGCTGCTTCGGACAGCACCGAGAGATTGATGGCTACTTACTCCGAGAAGACCGGCATGACGCTGCTAGACGGCGTTGCCTCCTCCGTTACCCTGGCCCCCGGTACCAGCCTGTCGCTGCGCGAGGTCGATGGCAGTATCGTCACCGCCTGGCCCCATCGCGTAACGCTGACCATCGGCGAGGCGCTGGTCTTTCAGGACGGCAGCGTCGCCTACGACGACGGCGGCGACACCGCGAACCATCCCGCCGGCGGCGAGACCGCCAGCGCCGGGAGTTTCTCCTTCCGGGTCTGGGACGGCACCTCGACAAGCCCGCTCTACACCGCGACGATCTCGCTGACCGGCACGATCCAGTCGGTGGCGCCGGCCTTCTCCGTGATGCCCCAGATCACCCCCGCATCCGGCCCGGTCGGTACCACCTTCACCCTCGACGAGGGCGTTGTCAGCGGCCAGCCTGCGCCGACGCTGTCGGGCGTGCTGCGGCTGGACGGCACCGACGTCACCGGTCAGGTTGCCGGGCAGAGCTATACGTCCGATGCCGCCGGCACGCTGGACTGGACGGTGACGGCGACCAACGGCGCCACTTCCGATGCCGTCGCCAGCGCCACGGCCACGGTGGCTGCGGCAACCAGTGCCACCGGTGGCATCAACTCCGCCGGCTGGGACCCCGCCTACGACGCCGGCACGGCGGGCGACTATTTCGTTGCGCCATCGGGCAGCGACAGCAATCCGGGTACGTTGGCCAGTCCGTTCAAGACCATCAACCGGGCACTGACCCAACTGGCGTCCGATCATGGCAGTGTCGGTGCCCGGGCCGGCAAGGTGATCCGGCTCAGGGGCGGCAACTACAACGAGGCGGTGACCTGGGCCGGGCGCGGCGGCACCAGTGCCGGGCGCGTCACGCTGGCCCGCTACGGCACCGAGCGCGCGGTGATCACCGGCGGCAAGGCCGCCACGGGCTGGACCCAGTGCACCAGCGCCGATCAGGGCGTCGTGGGTTCGAACTGGGGCTCGATCTGGAAGCTGACCGTGCCCGACAGCGAATTCCAGTGGGCGATGCCCGGCACCGGCATGCCGAAGGCGGCCGGCGCCAACCTGTGCGAGAACAACTCGCCGCTCTACCTCGCCACCGACCGGGCGGTAATGGATGCCGACAAGCTGCGCTTCCAGACCACGGCGAGCTATTTCCACGTCGCCGACAGCGTCACCGCCAGCACGGTGACCGATGCCAGCGTGGTCTCGAAATACACCGCCACCCAGCTGGCCGACACCATCGTGCGGGGCAAGGTCGCCAACAACATCGTGGAGGCCTTCCCGGTCACCGGCACCAGCGGCAACACCATCACCTTCAACGGCAATGCCAGCGGCGACTGGACCCAGGGCTACTGGGCACTGGCCAACATCCTGCCGAACATGACGCAGGGATCCTGGGGCTACCGGCTGTCGGGCGGCAATGTCACGCTCTACGTCTGGCCGAACGACCCGGCCAGCATCGCCAGTGGCAAGATCACCTACGCCACCATTCCGGCACTGATGACGGTCAACGACAACTGGGTGAACCTCGAGGGTCTCGACTTCGTCCAGCCCGGGGGGCTGGGTAGCGACGGCCCGGTCTGCATCGAGGTCAGCCACGGCGGCGCCGTGCAGGCGCTGGAGGGCTTCCGCGCCCGTCACGTCCGCTGCGCCCATGTCGACGGATCTACCGCCAGCCAGCGGCGGAAGATCTTCAACGGCCTGTTCGTGAAGAACTTCGACGTCCGCTACTTCACCACCGAGGACACGCTCGCCGCCTACGGTTTCGGCATCGACAATGGCGAGACGGTGCGGCTGTTCTTCCACAAGGCCCGGGATCTCGGTCAGGCACCCAACCGCAATCTCGGCGGCCAGGACTGGATCGTCGCCTGGTGCGACTACGAGAATGTCAGCCTTGGCCAGCATGCCAACGTGTTCAACATGTATGGCGGCAGCGGCAACGCCGGCAGCGTGCTGCCCTATGTCTACATGTCGGACCGGGTCTGGGTGCATGGCATGCGGGTCAGGAACGCAAATGGCTATACCGTGCACAAGGAGACGCGGCGGATCGCCTTCACCTGCTGTGATCTCGGCGCCTCAATCCTCGACGGCAACGAGGGCGCGCTGATCGTCGACGGCGGCACCAGCCGGATCACCCCGACCGGTAACCCGGCACAGAACCCGGTGATCTACCAGAACCTGGCGCTGAGGCCGGACCCGCAGAATCTCGGCAAGGAGGTGTTCGGCCTCAACATGGGCTCCGCTTCCGAGATCGGCCAGGGGATCACCAACAGCGTCATCCATGGCGGTGGCGGCTATACCGCCGGGTTCCTGTCGAGCTACCGCGAGTGCGACTATAACCTCTACACTCAGCGGGCCTGGTACCAGGGTGCCGGCACCCCCTACGATCCCGGGCAACTCGGCGCCAACAACCAGGTGGAGACCAGCCTCGCCGCTGTCTATGCCGATCACCTCAACCGCGACTACCGCCCGACCAGCACCGTCTCGAAGCTGGCGACCGCGGCTGGGCGCAGCCGCGCGGCCGAGCGGGCCGAGCTGGTCGGCTGGTTTTCGGAAGCCGAGGTGGCGGCGGTCTTCGACCTCGACATTCTCGGCCAGCCGATGCCACTGACCGCAGGGGTGCCCATTGGCCCCTACGCCGATCCCATGCAGGCCATCGGCTGACGGGCGGCTGACGGGCGGCTGACCGGGGAGACGACCAAGGCCAGAACCCGAGCGAATTCCGGCCGGACTGAAGGCAGTCCGGCCGGTTTCGCTCTAGCCGGCCAGGAACCGCCGGCCGCCCAGCCGGCGGGCCAACCCCGTCAGGGCGCTGAGCATCACCCGTTCGAACCCGTCCGGTCGCCCGGCGCGCCGCCACAGCGTGTAATGCGCCGCCGCATAGACCAGCGCCCCCAGTGCGGCCTTGGCCGCCAGAAGAGCGGCAGCGGTGGTGTAATTGTCGCCGGCCTCGGGCAGCGCCCAGGCCGCCGCCAGCACCACCGCTGCCATGGCTGCACAGGCGCCGAGGCTGCGGGCGCAGGCGATGACCGGCCCGAACCAGGGCCAGCCGGTGATCCAGCGCACCATGGTGAGGGTCAGGAGCACGTAAAGCAGATTGCCGGTGAAGTTGGCCGCCAGAGCCCCGGGCAGGCCGAAGCGCCAGACCCCGACGGCCACCAGCGGCACGTAGAGCGCCAGATGCACGAGGTCGCGCAGGAACAGGTTGCGGGTGCAGCCCTTCACCATCATCAGCGCGTTGGTGGCCGAAACCATCATCATCAGCGCCATCCCCGGCGCCACCACCTGCAGGATCAGCGCCGCGTCGTCCCATTGCGGGCCGGCCACGATCAGGATCAGCTCGCGTGCCGTCAGCGCCAGCCCGACCCCGGCCGGCAGCAGCAGGCCTATGATGCTGGCCTGGCTCTTGAGATAGGCGGCCCGCAGCCGCGCCGGCTCGGCGGCGAGTTGCGACAGCGCCGGGTAGATCGAGCGCGAGAAATGGTTGGCGAGACTGTTGGTCACCATGGTGGCGACGAAGTAGCCCATGTTGTACTGGCCGACGATTGCCGTGCCGAGGACCTGCTTGAGGAACACGAAGTCCACCCGCGAGGTGACGAAATTGGTTACCGAGGCGAGGCTGATCCAGCCGCCGAAGGCGATGAAGATCTGCCAGTCGCGGAGCGACACCGCCGGCCGCCAGGGGCGCAGCGCATGGCCGATCAGGGTGGTGGCGGCACTGGTCGCCACGGTGCCGATGATCAGCGCCCAGTAGTCGCGCCAGACAAGCGCGATCAGGATCGACAGAACCGTGCCGATCAGCCGCGCCGCCACTGTCATCAGCGCTTCGGGAGCAAAGTTCACCGCCCGGTCGAAATCGACCAGGCGGGGGTTGCGCAGGCCTTCGACGAAGGCGCCGATGGCCAGAACCTTCAGCACCGCCGCCAGCGCCGGCTCGTCCATCAGTTGCGCGGCGAGCTCCGAGACGGCCACCAGCACCGCCGCCAGCAGCGTGCCGCGCAGGATCGTCACCGCAAAGGCAGTGGCATAGAGATGCGGTGCGATCGCGGGCAGGCGGATCAGCGCGCTCGCCACCTGCAGTTCGGTCATCACCAGAATGGTGCCGTGGACCACGATCGCCAGCGCCAGGATGCCGTAGTCCTGCGGTGTCAGCAGGCGGGCAAGGATAGCGACGCCTGCCAGGCTGATCAGCCGCACGCCGATATTGGCGCCGATCAGGAAGGTGGCGCCGCGGGCCACCTTGCCGCCGAGCGCCGCCGGCGACTCGGGTTGTGTCTCTGGCTGCATCTCAGGCCCCTTGTGATGCGCTGGCCCGGCGCCGGTCAACGCCGTCGGCCCGGATCGTTGGCATGCTTCCGGCCCGGGCGCTGCGATCGACCTCGTTGCGACGGCCCGGAGCCCGCGGGAGCAGAGGCCGATTCGGCAGCCGTCGCCCGACGTCGCACCGTGCTGCGGTCACGGGCGGCGACCGCCGGACCCGGCATGGCATCGTCATCGGGGCCCGTGCTTCCGGAGCGGCCCCGGCTGCGCGTCGCAGGCTCCGCTGGATCGCCGGACCCGGCGGCCCAAACCAGGCTGCCGTCCGGGTTGCGATCGAGCATGAACACGCTGCTGCCGATCAGGAACAGGAACCAGACATACATGGTGTTCCAGAAATGCACCGTGCCGCTGGCCAGCACCAGCGCCCCGATCACCGTCAGCCAGGCCGCCCGGCAGCCCCGCACCGCCGGATCGGTGAACGGCGCCACCGACAGTCGGCGCGCCAGCAGGAACAGCGCCAGCATCAGCGGCACCACCCCCGGCAGCCCGTACTGCATCGCCACCAGCAGCCAGAAATTGTCCACCGACGCGCCCATCCAGTCCGGCCGCGCCCAGTCGTTGTAGCCAAGGCCGAGGATCGGATGCTCGCGCACGCTGGCGCTGCCGAAGCGCCAGATCAGGATGCGGTTGTAGGCGGATCCGGAGTTGAAGGTGAGATAGCTCGAGATGACATGGAAGGGCGTACGGTTCGAGGCCAGGTCGATGGCGACATACATCGACGCCAGCCCCCAGCCGAAGATCCGCCACTTATGCCGTACGCCGCGCAGCACCCGGTCGTAGATGAAGACGATCAGCTGCACCATGGCGGCCATGAAGGCGCCACTGGACAGCGACATGAACACCGAACCGAACACCACCGGATAGCGGAGCAGCCGTTTGAACCCGTTCTCGCGGCCGGCCAGTGCGTAATGCACGCCGGCCAGCGCACTGGCGCAGAACACGCCATAGAGGATCGAGTGCTCGAAGGTGCCCTGCACCCGCTGCAGCCCGAGCCGGCCGGGATCGCTGACGATGGTGATGGTGGCCGCGCCGTGGGCGAAAAGCTCGATCAGGATCGGCCGGCCGGTCCGGGCCTCGAACACCGCCGCCGGGAAGGTCGCAAGCAGGATCAGGAACTGCAGCCGCACCATGCGGATGTAGTCGGCCGGGCTGCGAATCGCGGCACGGGCAAGGAAATAGGCGCCGAGCCCCTCGATAATGTAGATCGCCGAGGCTTCCGTGGCGTTGCCGCCATGGTGGTAGAGCAGCACCATCGAGCCCCACAGGAAGGCGAAGACCATCAGCCAGTCCGAGGCCTGCCGGGTGCCGGATCGGCCACTCAGCCAGGCCAGCACCGCTGGCACGAAGGCCACCAGCAGCACGATCCGGTAGGGGCTGAGCCGCACCGGGCCGAGGAAGAACACCGCCGGCACCGCCAGGCTGAGAATGAAGGCGATGCCGAGCAGGGCAAGCATGCCGCGCCGCGCCTGCGCGGCGACCGGGCTGCCGTTTTGGTGGCGTCCCTGGGCGCGCCCTGTTCCGCGCTCCGGGCCGATGTCGTGCCGTAGCGCTGCCGTCCTGGCCGTCATCGCCTATCCGTTTCCCGTCGCCCGTACCGCCGCAGCGGCAACGCTTGCCTTGGCGGGGCTTTTGGGCTTTTTCGTGGATCGTCCCGGGTCAGCCCCCGGGTGCGGTCCGTTTTCCCGTCCGCCCGTATGCCATCCGCCCGCCGCACCGATCGCGCCGCGGGATCCCGGATGGCGCAAGAGAAGGCCAGTGGTGTGCCAAGATTTCGTGAAACTGTGAAGGCCCTCATGCCGCGCGGCATGCAAGATCGCATCAGCCGGTTGCTGGAGCGGCCCGGAATCGAGACGGTGGTGCTGAAGGAGTACCGCTTCGTCGCCGACCCGGCGCCGCGGCCACGACTGACCCTGGTGCTGCCCAGCATAAGCAAGACCGATGCCTTCGGCGGGCTGACGACCAGCCTTGACTTCTTCCTTGCCCTGGCCCGTCGCATGGCCGAGCGCGACGGCGGCGCGATGCCGGATCTGCGCATCCTGACGGAAGAGGCCTACGACCCTGCCGACGACGCCCTGCCGGGCCATCTCGCCGCCGCTGGTCTGCATGCCGGCAGCGTCGCGGTTGCCAGCCTGAAAACCACCGGCCTCGGCATCCCGACGCGGCCACACGACGTGTTCGTGGTGTTCAATTGGTGGATCGCCCTCAACATCGAACCGGTCCTGCACGCCCAGGCAGCGCATTTTGCGCTGCCGCCAATGCCGAAGCTCTATCTCATCCAGGAATACGAGCCGTGGTTCTACTCCTTCTCCTCGGCACATCTTCTGGCCCTGCATGCCTTCAACTCGTCCTGGCCGCTCTGGGCGGTGTTCAACAGTGCCGAGCTCGTCGCCTATTATCGCGACCAGGGCAATGTCTGCACCCGCAGCTATGCCTTCGAGCCGCGCATGCCGGCGGCGGTCCGCGCCTTCCAGAGCGATATCCGGGCCGAGGAAAAGGCACGCATCGTCCTCGTCTACGGCCGACCGGTGGTGAAGCGGAACTGCTTCTCGATCCTCGAGGCCGGGTTACGGCTCTGGGCCGAGGGGCCCGGCCGCGATAGCGTCGGAACCGGCGGCTGGCGCATCGTCTCGGCCGGGCTGAAGCACCCCGATGTGCCGCTGGGCGCCGGCGCGCGGCTCGAATCGCTCGGCAAGCTGTCGCTCGAGGAATACGGCCGGCTGCTGCGCCAGGCGGCTGTCGGCATCTCGCTGATGGCCTCGCCGCACCCCTCCTATCCGCCGCTGGAGATGGCACATTTCGGCATCCGCACCATCACCAACCGCTATCGCTGCAAGGAGCCGGCGGCGCGGCACGACAACCTGATCGCTCTGCCCGACATCCTGCCGGCCACCCTGGCCGCCACCCTGGCCGAGACGGTGGCCGCCTTCGAGGCCGATCCCGGTCTCGGCCCGGGCGCCCGCTCGCATATGCCCGACTATCTGAGCGACAAGCCTTACGAGTGCCTCGACGGGCTGGCCGGCGACCTCGTCGGGCTCCTGGCGGCGCGCCGCGCGGGCAGCGGGCCGGGATCAGCCCCGGCCGGTGTCCGCGCCGGCTGAGCCCGCCCCCTCGCCGACAGCCCCGCGCGGTGCGGCGGCGCCTCGATCCCCGGCCGTGGCACGGGCCCGGGCCACGATCCGGCTGACGGTGGCGGGCGAGACGCCGTAAAGCCGGGCCATCTCGGCGCCGCTGCGCCGCCCCGACAGCACGTTGTCGGCGACATCCCGGGCCTGCGCCGAATCGAGTCGCGGCGGGCGGCCGCCATGCCGGCCCTCGGCCCGGGCCGCCGCCAGTCCGGCGCGGGTGCGCTCGCGGATCAGCGCCCGCTCGAACTCGGCGAAGGCCCCGATCATCTGCATCACCATGCGGCCGGCCGGCGCCGTGGTGTCCACCGCCTCGGTCAGCGAACGGAAGCCGGCGCCGGCGGCGTCGATGCGCTCCAGAATCGCCAGAAGGTCCTTCAGCGAGCGCGATAGCCGGTCGAGCTTCCACACCACCACCACGTCGCCAGGGCGGAGCTGGTCGAGCAACCGCATGAGCTCCGGCCGATCCCAGCGGCCGCCCGAGGCGGCGTCGGCGAAAATCCGCTCAACCCCGGCCGTGGCGAACGCCTGGTGCTGCAGCGCTGCGCTCTGCCCGCCGCCGGCCGTATTGTCACGTTCGCCGCCTTTCGAAACCCGGCTGTAGCCGAAGATCACCCTCGTTCCTCCCTGCGCCCCGGGGTCTGGCCCGCAATAGATGCCGCCGACATACGCCCGCCGCTCCCGCCACCCCCTCGGCAGGACCCGATGCGCTGGCTTTCACAAACGAAGGTTTCAGAAATCCGGCGCATGCTGTCCGCCAGAGCTGGCAGGATTGGCGGCGATACTTGCAATATCTTGTTGCAAAACGGGATCGAACTGCAATGCCTTTTTGAAATGACGCCGCGTGTTCGCGAGCGATCGCTGGCGCACGCCGGATAGCGGATCGCCACCGCCCAGGACCTGGTTGCCAAAGGATGCAGTCCAGGACCCTGCCGCGGCGCGGCGGCGCGAGGCCGGGATATCGGCAAGGGACCGGCAGGGCGTTTCCGACCTCGGAGATATGGCAAAGCGAAAGGTTGTGACCGGACGCAATCGGCGATTGCGGCATGACTGTGGCGGCCTAGGGACGGGGGCGGGCGGATTTTCGCCACGGTTTTGATGCGACATTTACACCTGTGTCGTTATCCGGGCAGGAACAGCCCAGACAAAGTGCCGGATCGCCTTGCACCCTTCACCCACGGGAAGGGCCCAGCCAGACGACCTGGAGGCAAGGCTGGCGGCGGCTCCGAAATTTTCGGAACCGGCGTGTGTTGGTGGGTTTGTTCTCTGCTGAGTTGGAGCGGGTTTTCGCGGGGGCTGGTATCGCGCAGTAGGGACACGTCCGCCGTCGGACGGTGGCCCCAGACGGGAAAAGGACAGAATGAACATCCTCTTTATCGGGAACTCCTACACGTATTACAGCCCGGGCGGGAATACGTCGCTGTCGGTGACATCGCAGTTTGCGGCGATGGCGGCGGCGGGGGGCCACTCGGTGACCTACGACGTCTCGATCATCGGCGGC
>JBNKWA010000044.1:0-29523 GCA_050299555.1 Paracoccaceae bacterium
AACCGACGCTGGGACCTGATGCTCGACCGCGACCAGGTGGTGATGCTGCCCGAGGAGAACGCCGCCGCCGCGCTCGCCCGGGTCATGGCCCTCGACACGGCCGAGGACATCCTTGCGCGCGATGTGACGGCGGTCGATCTGCGCGACGGCCGCCGTCCGATCCTGCGCCTCAGCCCGAGCGCTCTCGACAAGCTGCGCCAGCCCCAGCCCGTCATTGTGGGAGAAAAGACGTGACCAGTGCCCTGTTCCAGTCCCAGCGGGCGATGCGCCAGCGCCGCGAGACCGCGCTTCGCCGCGGCACGGTAGCGGTGATCGACATCGGCTCGACCAAGATCGCCTGTCTGGTGCTGCAGTTCTCGCCCGATTTCATGCGCGACGGCCGGGTGGCGGCCAATGACGACGGGCGGCGGGCCTTGCCGCACGGAGCGTTCCGGGTGATCGGCGCCGCCACCACCCGCTCGCGCGGGGTCGAGTTCGGCGAGATCGCGGCGATGGAGGAGACCGAGCGGGCCATCCGCACCGCGGTCCAGCAGGCCCAGAAGATGGCCGAACTTCGGGTCGACCACGTCATCATCAGCTTTGCCGGCGGACGACCGCGCAGTTATGGGCTGACCGGCGAGATACGGGTCGAGAACGGCGAGGTGACTGAACTGGATGTGGGCGCAGTGCTCGCTGCCTGCGACGTGCCCGACTATGGCGACGACCGAGAGGCGATCCATGCCTTTCCGGCCAACTTCACGCTCGATGGCCGCACCGGACTGACCGACCCGAGACGCCAAATCGGCAACCGGCTGGCCGTGGACCTGCATATGCTGACGGTGGACGCGGTGACCGTGCACAACCTTTTGCAATGCATCCGCCGCTGTGACTTGGAACTGGCCGGGCTGGTGGTCTCGAGCTACGCGACCGGGCTGTCGAGCCTGGTCGAGGACGAACAGGAACTTGGCGCCGCCTGCATCGATCTCGGCGGTGGCACCACCAGCGTTTCGATCTTTGCCAAGCGCCACATGATCTATGCCGACGGCGTGCGGCTGGGCGGCATCCATGTGACCCGCGACATCTGCCATGGGCTGCACGTTCCGATGTCGGTGGCCGAAAAGCTGAAGACACTGCACGGCGGGCTGGTCGCCACCGGCGTGGACGACCGCGACGTGATCACCATTCCCTCGGTCGTGGAGGACGATCCCGCCGACCGCCGCCATGTCACACGGTCGGAACTGATCGGCGTGATGCGGCCGCGCTTTGAGGAAATCCTCGAGGAGGTGCGCGAGACGCTGGATGCGGCGGGGTTCGAGTACCTTCCCGGCCAGCGTGTCGTCCTGACCGGCGGATCGAGCCAGACGCCGGGCATGGAGACGCTGGCCAGCCGCGTGCTGGGCCGGCAGGTCCGGATCGGCAAGCCGCTCAGGGTCCAGGGGCTGCCGCAGGCGGCCACCGGCGCATCGTTCTCGGCGGCGGTGGGGCTGGCGCTGCATGCCAGCCATCCGCAAGACGAATGCTGGGACTTCGAACTGCCTTCCGACCGCATGGGCTCGCGCCGGGTGCGGCGGGCCATGCGCTGGTTCCGGGAGAACTGGTGAGATGAATTTTGGGCCAGCACCGGCAGAATCCCGCCTATCTTGTATTTTCCTACCAGATATTGCGGCAATTCGCCCGAAAGGCCGTGACCGCAAGCGAACCATCGGTTAGGGTAAATGAATCGGACGGGGTTCGAGGGAAACCGCACGGACGTTGCGGTGAAAGACGCACAGGCACATCCATCAGGCGGGCAGGAGACATGGCACTGAATCTCAACATCCCCGAGCAGCAGGAGCTGAGGCCCCGGATCACCGTATTCGGTGTCGGCGGCGCCGGCGGCAATGCCGTCAACAACATGATTGCCAAGGCACTGGAGGGGGCCGAGTTCGTCGTTGCGAACACGGACGCTCAGGCATTGGCGCAAAGCGAGGCACCGGCCAAGGTTCAGCTGGGCGCCAGCGTGACCCAGGGTCTGGGCGCAGGCGCGCGGCCCGAGATCGGCGCTGCAGCGGCGGAGGAAAGCCTCGAGGCGATCATCGATCACCTCGCCGGCGCCAACATGTGCTTCATCACCGCCGGCATGGGCGGCGGCACCGGCACCGGCGGCGCCCCGGTGATCGCCAAGGCGGCCCGGGAACTGGGTGTCCTGACCGTCGGCGTCGTTACCAAGCCGTTCCAGTTCGAGGGCGCCAAGCGGATGCGCCAGGCCGAGGCCGGCATCGACGAGCTGCAGCGCGTGGTCGACACGCTGATCGTCATCCCGAACCAGAACCTGTTCCGGCTCGCCAACGAGAAGACCACCTTCACCGAAGCCTTCTCGATGGCCGACGACGTCCTCTATCAGGGTGTCAAGGGCGTGACCGACCTTATGGTCCGGCCCGGCATCATCAACCTCGACTTTGCCGACATCCGCTCGGTGATGGACGAGATGGGCAAGGCGATGATGGGGACCGGCGAGGCCGAGGGCGAGGATCGCGCCATCCAGGCGGCCGAGCGGGCCATCGCCAACCCGCTGCTGGACGAGGTCAGCCTGAAGGGTGCCAAGGGCGTCCTCATCAACATCACCGGCGGCGACGACCTGACGCTGTTCGAGTTGGACGAGGCTGCCAACCGCATCCGCTCCGAGGTGGATGCCGACGCCAATATCATCATCGGATCGACCCTCGATCCCGATATGGTGGGCCGTATGCGGGTCTCGGTCGTGGCGACGGGAATCGACGTCGTGGAGGGCGAAGAAGAAGGCAAGCGTCCAACCAGCACCGCCGTGTCGGCGCGGGCGTCCCAGTCGCTGGAGCGGCAGGCACCCAAGCCCGAGCCGCGTCCGGAACCGTTGCAGCAGCCAGCCGCACGGGAATATGTGCGCCGTGAGGCAGCGCCGCAGCCGGTGGCCGAGGAGGAAGCCGAGCCTGAACGCGCCTTCCCGCCAGCGGCGACGACGGATGACGACGACGCCGAGATTGCGGCGGCGCGTGTCGCGGCGGCCCCGGAACCGGTCCGGCCGGTGGTGGAGGTTGCGCCCGAGTCGGTGGCTGTCGCCCAGCCGCGCCGCCCCGGCGAGCCCTCGCCCGAGGTGCTGGCCCGGCTCAAGGCGGCGGTCAACCGCGCGCCGTCCGGTGCTTCGGCGCAGCGGCCGGCAGGAGCCCATGGCCACGCCGAGGACCATCACGGCCGCTTCGGCATCAACAGCCTGATCCAGCGGGTAACCGGACAGCCGCACCGTGACCCGCGGCAGGACCCGGCCGTGCGGGTACCGCCTCCACTGTCGGCCGACGATGAGGATTATGAGGCCCAGGGTGAGCGGGAGCGCATCGAAATCCCCGCCTTCCTGCGCCGGCAGGCGAACTGACAAGGGCGTCCCCACAAGGGGCGCCACCAAAGCGATAAACGACCCTGAAAAGCAACTGGGCCACCCGACTGGGTGGCCCTTTTTCTTGGTGGTCAGCACGTTGCACGATGGAGTTCATCCGACCAGCCGCGACCCGAACTGTTGCAAACGGTAACAAGGATTGAGTTGTCACTGCACCGCAGCATGAGTATCCCCGACGTTAACGGATTGCGGCGTTGGCATAGGTCAACCGACCAGACCCGCGAGCAACAGGCTGGAATCGACGTGCAGACCACACTCAGAAAACCGATCAGCCTTGTGGGAACCGGCCTCCACAGCGGCCGGCCCGTGCGTATGCGCCTTTTGCCCCGCCCGGCCGATCACGGCATCTGGTTTTGCCGGACCGATGTCACGGATCGGGACAACCTGATCCAGGCGGCGTTCGATTCGGTGGTCGACACGACGCTGTGCACCCGGATCGGCAACGAAGCCGGGGTCACGGTTTCCACGATCGAGCACCTGATGGCCGCGTTCGCCGGGTGCGGCCTGCGCAATGTCATGGTCGAGATCGACGGACCCGAGGTGCCGATCCTCGACGGTTCCGCCCGTGGCTTCGTCCGGAAGATCATGCAGGCCGGGCTGCGCGAGCTCGACGCGCCGATGCGGGCGCTGAAGATCGTCCGGCCGATCATGGTCAGCGAGGGTGGCGTCGCTGCAGCCCTGCTGCCGGCGGGCGGCTTCGAGATCGACTTCGAGATCGACTTCGAGGACGCCGCCATCGGCCACCAGCACAAGGCGCTGGACATGGCCAACGGCAGTTTCGTGCGCGAACTGGCCGATTGCCGCACCTTCTGCCGCCGCGAGGACGTCGAAGCGATGCAGGCGGCCGGGCTGGCCCTTGGCGGCACGCTCGAGAATGCCGTGGTGGTGTCGGGCACCGAGGTGCTGAACCCCGGCGGTTTCCGGCGCGCCGACGAATGCGTCCGCCACAAGATGCTGGACGCGCTCGGCGACCTGGCGCTGGCGGGCTTCCCGATCATCGGCCGCTATGTGGGCAGCCGCGCCGGCCACGGCGTCACCAACCGGCTGCTGCGCAAGCTGTTCGCGACGCCGGGGGCCCATGCGGTGGTCACTTGCTCGCCGGAGATGGAGCAACAGCTTCCGGGCTTCGACATCCATCCCAGCGACCTCGCCCAGGTCGGCTGACGCCACGGCGTGCCGACCGGACGGGCTCGCCATTGCGCGCTGGCACAGCCTCGCACACCATGTCATAAGGTTTCGCGCCCGGTTGCCCAGCCGGGCGACGATGGGGTTGGGATCTGGAAGTTCGGAATGCGCGTGACGGGTGGATGGCTGTGCGAGGGGCGACGACGCCGGGGGCTGATCGCCGCGCTCGTCCTGGCGGGACTGGCCGCCTGCGGCCCGCGCGACGACGTTCCGGTCAATCTCGAAGGGCACTCGGCCGAAGAGATCTACAACGCCGGGGAGGCTGCGCTGGCCGCCGGACAACCAACCCGAGCGGCGGGATTCTTCGACGAGGTCGAACGGCTTTACCCCTATTCGGAATGGTCCAAGCGGTCGACGATCATGTCGGCATTTGCCTATTACCAGGCGGGCGACTTCGGCCAGAGCCAGGCCGCGGCAAACCGCTATCTCGACTTCTATCCGGCCGGCACGGACGCGGCCTATGCCCAGTACCTGATCGCCCTCAGCCACTACGACCAGATCGTCGATGTCGGCCGCGATCAGAGCCAGACCTTCGATGCTCTGGTGGCCCTGCGCGACGTGATCGAGCGCTACCCGGACAGCGACTATACCAAGTCGGCGGAGCTGAAATTCGATCTGGCGCTGGACCAGCTCGCAGGCAAGGAAATGCAGGTCGGCCGCTACTACCTGAAGCGCGGCCATTTCGCCGCCGCCATCAACCGCTTCCGGGTGGTGGTGGAGGAATACCAGACAACCTCGCATACCGCCGAGGCACTCTACCGGCTGATCGAAAGCTACCTGTCCCTGGGCCTGACCGACGAGGCCCAGACCGCGGGGGCAATCCTGGGCCACAACTACCAGGGCTCGGAGTGGTACGAAGACGGCTACGCGCTTCTGACCGGGCGCGGCCTGGACGCCGAGCCGCACGGCGATGGCTGGCTCAACCGCATCTACCGGCAGGTGATAAGGGGGCAATGGCTCTGACCCTTGCGGGGGGCGGCGGAGAAGTGCCGCGGGCGTGGCGATGCTGACCGAGCTTTCCATCCGCGATATCGTGCTGATCGAGGAGCTGACGCTGGCCTTCCAGCCGGGGCTGAACGTGCTGACCGGCGAGACCGGCGCTGGCAAGTCGATCCTGCTCGACAGCCTCGGATTGGCCCTTGGCTGGAAGGGGCGCAGCAAGCTCGTACGTGACGGCGCCGCCGAGGGCGAGGTGACCGCGGTCTTCGAACCCGCTGGCGACCATCCCTGCCGCGCGGTGCTGAGTGAGGCAGGCCTGCCCGAGGATGACCTGCTGATCCTGAGGCGCGTGGCCACCGCCGACGGGCGCACCCGCGCCTTCGTCAACGACCGCCGGGCTACGTCGGAGCTGTTGCGCGCGCTCGGCGACACGCTGGTGGAGCTTCACGGCCAGCAGGACGACCGTGGCCTGCTGGATGCTCGCGGCCACCGTGCCCTGCTCGACGCTTTCGGCGGCCACGACCTCAAGCCGGTGCGCGATGCATGGGCGGCGTGGGCATCTGCCCGCCGGTCCCTGACCGAGGCCGAGGCCGCGCAGGCCGATGCGGCGCGCGATGCCGACTACCTGCGCCATGCGGTGACGGAACTGGAGGCGCTGGCGCCCGAGCAGGGCGAGGCCGACCGGCTGGACCAGCGGCGGCGACTGATGCAGGCGGCCGAGCGCATCCGGCAGGACGTCGTCCGCGCCCATGCCGCGCTGGGTCACGAGGGTGCCGGCGGCCGCGCCGCCGACGCCATTCGCTGGTTGGAAGCGGTGCAGGACAAGGCCGAGGGGCTGCTCGACGCCCCCATGGCAACGCTGGCCACGGCGCTCGACGGGCTGGCCGAGGCCGAGCAGGGCCTGGAGCGGGCACTGGAGGCGCTGGGCGCCGACCCTGGCGCGCTGGAGGCGGCCGAGGAGCGGCTGTTCGCCATCCGCGGTCTTGCGCGCAAGCACAACGTGCAGCCCGATGACCTGGCGGGGCTGGCCGCCGACCTGCGGACCCGGCTGGATGCGGTGGAAGGCGGCGACGCGACGATTGGCGCGCTGAAGGCGAAGGCCCGGGCTGCCGAAGCGGCGTATGGTGAAGTCGCCGCCACTTTGAGCGCGGCGCGTGGCTTGGCCGCCAAGGCGCTCGACCGGGCAATGGCAGCTGAGCTGCCGCCACTGAAGCTGGAGGCCGCCCGGTTCCTCACCCATCTGGCGCCCTGCGATCCGGGGCCGGAGGGGGCCGAAAGCGTCGGCTTCACCGTTGCAACCAATCCGGGCAGTGCGCCCGGGCCCATCGGCCGCATCGCTTCGGGTGGCGAGCTCAGCCGGTTCCTCCTGGCGCTCAAGGTCAGCCTCGCCGGCCGCTCTCCGGGCGGCACGATGATCTTCGACGAGATCGACCGCGGGGTCGGCGGCGCCACCGCCGATGCGGTGGGCCGGCGGCTGGCACAGGTGGCCACAGGTGCGCAGGTCCTGGCGGTAACCCACTCGCCGCAGGTGGCAGCGCGGGCGGCACATCACTGGCGGGTCGTCAAGTCGGTGAATGGCGGCACCACGCGCACGTTCGTCGAAAAACTGACCGACGACGCGCGGGAGGCCGAGATCGCCCGCATGCTGGCAGGGGAGCAGGTCAGCGAAGCGGCCGTTGCCGCGGCCAGGGTGCTGCTGCAGGGCTAGGCCGGATCAGGGGCCATATTCCTCGACAGCGGCATCCTCGGGCACCGGCGCAGGTGCCCGGCTCCAGAATGCCTCGAGCCGCGCCAGCCGATCCTGCACTTGCCAGCGCTTGTAGCGTTGATACTGCCGAACCGCCTCCGGGTCGCGCCGCTGCAGCAATTCGGTATCGGGCGGATCTTGTGGCGTCAGCGACAGCGCACCGTCGGCAGGCGGCATCAGGTTGCACATTGCCTTGAGATCGTCGTCCGGCAGGGTCCAGCTCATCGACGCCTCGACCGAGGCCTCGAGCGTGAAAACCTCCAGGAAGTCCGCGGCCGCCTCGGCGTTGTACTTGGCCTGGATCCGGCGCAGCTGCTGGTTGTTGCGAAACAGCTGGCTGGAGCCTCTGGCACTGGCCACGGCCTCGATCGGACTGGTGAGGAACTGCCATGCGCGCTTCCACCGGGCAATGGGCGGCGTGCCGAAATCGGTCGGGAAGGCGCGCACCTCGATCACCGCGACACCCGAGCAGTTCTTTACGATCCAGTCGCGGATCGGCTCGCAATCGAGATAGGCGGCTGCCACGTCGATCCCGTAGTTGTCGTAGTAGCCCGCATCGACGACCCGTCGCGAGGGCCGCACGGGCAGCGAAATCGACGGCGAAACAAAGGGGAAGGTCGCGTTCAGCCGCACCGCCGTCGCCAGCTTCATCTCGCGATGCGCCCGCGGGAAGACCTCGAAAACCTCCACCGACTCCTTGTTGATGTCGTCGCGCGTCCGGCCTTCGCTGGCGCCAATGCCGCGCGCCCGGATTGCCGTCAGCGACAGATTCGAGAAGAACGCCGGGGCGCCGCTTTCTGCCAGCATCGGCGACAGGATCACCGAGGTGGCCTTGCCCGCGCGCTCGCTGTCGGCGAGCTCGGCGAAGCTCAGGTGCAAAGTCTGCCACTGCTCGTCCAGCAGGTGGCCGCGGTCACGGCGGATGCGCGCCGGCCAAAAGATGCGCGGGAAGTCCTGCCGCAAGAGCCGCTGCACGACCGGAGTCAGGCTGTCGCGCGGAATCGGCGTCTTGCGGTATCCGCCCCGGCGGGTTTGCTGGAACGCAATCGTGTCTTCTTCGATCTGGCTGACAATACTCCCTTGCGGCGCACCGGTGTCGCGCCCCATTGCCGCGAAATAGGCCCCCGCCACCATGCCGCCCGACGCGCCGGTAATGAGCCGGATGTTGCGGGTCAGCCCCTTGAGCGGGCCACGCACGCCGAGATAGTCGAGGATGACGGCCGTCCAGAAGCTGGCGCGATAGGCGCCGCCCGAGGTGGCGAGGATGACCAGCTTGGGCCGGCCACCCGGGCTATCCTTCTCGACGGTCGCCTTCCAGTTTGCCAGTGCCTCCTGGACCGGATGGATGCCTGCCGGGTGGGTGGAAGCGACCTTGTCGTCGTTGGGGTTCGGCGGCTTTGCGGTGCCGTCGTAATATGCGTCAAACCCAGGGATCCTGCTCTTGAATTCACCGCTGTTGGCGAAGGTCGCCCAGGCCAGAACCGCGAAGATGGCCAGCTCGGCGACCGGCTTGAACAAAAGCCCGCCGCTGGCAATCAGAATGACGCTGCCGGCGAGAAAGCCGCTGACCGCAAGGCTCGGAAGCTGCTTCGGCGTGCCGTTGGCGACAAGCGTGCCGACGCCGATGATCAGCCCGGCCCAGAACGCCGGCAGGTTGGGCAGCTCACGCAGGCGCGCAAGGGGCTGGAGGCCTGCAAGCTTGTCCGGATCGGTCGCCGGCCCCGGCCAGAGCTCACCCAGCCAGCTCGACACCTGGACGACCAGCCCGATCAGCAAGAGCCCGGCCACGCCGCCAAGAATGGCACGGAGCAGCTCGTTCCGGACCCGGTTGCGCGGCAGGTGGCTGCCATCGGCCCGCTGCCCCCTGAGATCGCGGCCGATCGCCACAATGCCGAGAAAGACACCGGCCAGCATCACGGCAGACATGAGCAAGGTCGGGTTGCCGAGCACCCGTCCATCGGGGCCCCAAAGCTGCCCGGGGCAGCCGGCGCTGCAGGCATCGCCGGTATTGGTGTGAATGGCGATCCAGATGGTTCCGATCAGCGCCACCCAGCCGAACTGCCCCCAGAGCGCCGGCGAGGCCAGCGAAAGCTGGACCGGAGACAGCCCCGCGCCGATCAGCGCCTCGTCGTCGTGGTAAAGATCGGCGAGGCCGAAATTTCGAAGCAGGCGTCCCGACATGCCCAGCCACAGCCCGAGCAGCAGAAGAAGGTAGAACCAGTGGTCCACGACCAACTGAACTTCCGACAAGAATCCTGCGCTCATGCCCCCCTCCTGCGTGTCGGGCTCCCGCGCATCATCCTTCAATCGCGCAAAGCCAGGTGTGGCAATCGTCACACGCCATTGACGCCTGTCAGTTCACATCCACCACCTTGCCCGGGTTGAGGATGTTGCCCGGATCGAGCGCCCGCTTGATCGCCGCCATGACTGGCCAGGCGGGACCGTGTTCCTCGTTCATGTAGACCATCTTGCCCATCCCGATTCCGTGCTCGCCGGTCACCGTGCCACCCAGTCGCAGCGACCGCTCGGCCATGCGGTGGGACAGATCCTTGGCCAGCTTCAGTTCCGCATCGTTCCCGGGCTCCAGCAGGATCGTGGCGTGGAAGTTGCCGTCGCCAACATGGCCCAGCAGTGGCGCGAGAAGCCCCGAGGCGTCAAGGTCAGCCCTGGTTTCGACGACCGCCTCGGCCAGGCGCGAGATCGGCACGCAGATATCCGTCGCCAGCCCACGGCTGCCGGGCCTCAGGGCCCTTTGGGCATAGTAGCCGTTGTGGCGCATGTGCCAGAGGCGGTTACGCTCCTCGGCCTTGGTGCTCCAGGAGAAGTCACTGCCGCCATGCTCGGCAACAATCGCCCCGAAGCTTTCGGACTGCTCGGCGACCCCGGCGGGCGAGCCGTGGAACTCCACGAACAGATGCGGCCTTTCCGGGAAGGCGCTGCCGAAATGCAGGTTGATGCCCTTGACCGAGACCTCGTCGACAAACTCGATCCGGGCAATCGGAATGCCGGTCTGTATGGTTTCGATCACCGCATCCACCGCCGGCCCGATGGCGTCGAAATGGCACGTGGCGGCCGAGACCGCCTCGGGGATGCCCTGCAGCTTCAGCGTCAGTTCGGTGATGATCCCCAGCGTGCCCTCCGAGCCGATCATCA
Organism: Paracoccaceae bacterium; assembly: GCA_050299555.1. Classification (GTDB taxonomy): domain Bacteria; phylum Pseudomonadota; class Alphaproteobacteria; order Rhodobacterales; family Rhodobacteraceae; genus JBNKWA01. The sequence continues at coordinate 10,410 of JBNKWA010000044.1, forward strand.
GCCGGGTCAGGTCGTAGCCGGCCGAGGACTTGCGGGCGCGGGTACCGGTGCGGATCACCCGCCCATCCGCCATGACCACCTCAAGCGCCAGCACGTTGTCCTTCATGGTGCCGTAGCGGACCGCAGTGGTACCCGAGCAGCGGGTGGCGGCCATGCCGCCCAGCGAGGCGTCGGCGCCCGGATCGACGGGAAAGAACAGGCCGGTCGCCCGCAACTCCTCGTTCAGGGCGACGCGGGTGATCCCCGGCTGCACGACACAGTCCATGTCCTCGGCATGGATCTCCAGAAGCCGGCGCATGTCGCGGAAGTCGAGGCTGATCCCGCCCCTGACCGCCAGTGCGTGCCCCTCCAGCGAGGTGCCAGCGCCCCAGGGAACGATCGGGCAGCCCTCCTGGTTGCAGATGGCGGCGACCGCCGCCACGTCCGCCGTTGTCTCGGGAAAGACGACCGCGTCGGGCGGCATCTCGGGAAAATAGCTTTCGTTGGCGCCGTGCTCGGCCAGCACGGCCGAGGCGGTGGACACGCGCTCGCCGAGGCGCTCCTTCAATCGGGTGATGCTGGACGCGATACTCATGCCTGTCCTAGGTTGCTGGCCAGGCGAGACGGTAGCCCCTGTACGGGCAAAGGAAAAGCTGAATGCGGGAAACGGGGGGCGGCACGGAGCCCGACAACGGTGTCCGCGGTCGGCATGCCCGGGTCCGGCAGAACGTCGCCGGGGCCTGGACAACCGTACGGGCCAAGGCGCCCGGACAGGTGCAGTTCTGGCTGATCGCACTAGCGGTCGGCGCGGTCGCCGGCACCGCCGCGGTCGGGTTTCGCGTCGCCATCAACGGTCTGCAAAACCTTGTCTACGGTGCTGACGACGCCATGCTCGCCAGCCACGCGGCGGGATTGCACTGGTCGTGGGTTGTTGCGATCCCGATCCTCGGTGGCCTGATCGTCGGCCAGATCCTCACCCGCTTCACCGATGATGGCCGATCGCAATCGGTGGCGCATGTGATCGAAGGCGCGGCGCTCAACGGTGGCCGGCTGGAGACTCGCGCCGGGGTCGCCTCGGCGCTGGCCTCGCTGGTCACGCTCGGCATGGGCGGTTCCACCGGCCGCGAGGGGCCGGTCGTGCACCTCGGCGCCGTCATTGCGTCATGGGTCTCGGCACGCATCGATGCGGGCGGCATGACCGGGCGCGCACTGATGGGCTGCGCCGTGGCCGCCGCCGTTTCCGCCTCGTTCAACGCCCCCATCGCGGGTGCCATCTTCGCGCTCGAGGTTGTGCTCCGCCACTACGCGGTGCGTGCCTTCGCCCCGATCGCCATCGCCTCGGTCGCCGGCACCGTTGTCAGCCGGCTGCAGATGGGGGATTTCACCGAATTCATCCTGCCGGCCCATACGCTCGGGTTCTACGTCGAACTGCCGGCCTTCGTGTTGCTCGGTCTGCTCTGCGGTACTGTCGCGGCCACGGTGACCCGCAGCGCGTTCTGGGCCGAGGACATGGGCGACCGCCTGGAGCATCTGCTGCACCTGCCGCCATCGTTGCGGCCGGCGCTTGCCGGCGCCGTACTCGGGGCGATCGCGGTATTCTTCCCGCACATCATCGGCGTCGGCTATCAGACGACATCGTTGGCGCTGACGGCGGCGCTGCCGTTCTGGACCGCGGTCGGCTTCACCCTGGTCAAGGCGGCGGCGTTCGCGGTGACACTGGCCGGGCGTATGGGCGGCGGGGTCTTCTCGCCGGCCCTGATGATCGGCGCGCTGACCGGGCTTGCCTTCGGCCAGCTCGCGACCGGAATCTTTCCCATGGTCTCGGGCGCGGTCGGGCTCTACGCACTGGCCGGCATGGCGGCGGTGTCCGCCGGCGTACTCGGCGCACCGATCTCCACAACGCTGATCGTCTTCGAGATGACCGGTGACTGGCAGGCCGGCCTCGCGGTGCTGGTTTCCGTCTCGACCGCAGCCGCGGTGACCAGCCGCATGGTGGCCCGCTCATTCTTCCTCACCCAGATCGAGCGGCGCGGTCTGCACATCGCGGCGGGTCCGCAGGCGTACCTGCCGGTAACCCTTTTCTGCGGAGCGCTGATGCGGACGAGCGGGGCCGAGGATTGCGCGCCGGACGGCGAGTGTGCCGAGTTGATGAAACAGGGGGCGGCGTTGGCGATGGACGACACGCTCGATCGGGCGCTGCCGCTTTTCGACCGGTCGGGGGCAAGCTTCCTGCCGGTGACAAGAAAAGGCGAGGATGGGTCCCCCGAACTTGTCGGTGCGCTCTTCCATGTCGACGCACTGAAGGCGCTGAACCGGGCGCTGGCCGAGACCGCGCGCGAAGAGCACGGATGATCTCTCTGCAACGCCAATGGGCAAGTCCCATGAGGACGTGCGGAGAAGCTGCAATCGTCTGATCCGAAACCGTCGACGCGCCGCCCCTAACGGGCCTTTGGTCAAGATGATGGCGCCTTGCGAACGCCTCCGGTGTAGGCCCTCAAGACAGGGCCCGGTGCGCCCCGACGACGACAAGGCTGACGGCACGGAGGCGGGGGATCACGCGAAGGCCGCGCGCAGGTCGTGATCGGTGATCGGCTTGATCAGGATCTTGTGGGGATGGTCGAGGTTGATCCGGTCAAGAGTCGCTTGCTCGTTGGCCCCCGTCACGTAGATGAACCGGGTGTCCGGCAGGCGTTTGCGGGCCGAAATTGCAACGTCGATGCCATCGCGCCCGCTGCCGAGGCGCACATCCATTAACACGAAGTCCGGCGCCATCTCGGACAGAAGCCGGTCGGCAACTTCGGCGCTGTGGGCGACGCCGATCACTTTGACGCCGACCATCTCGCAAGCCAATTCCAGCGACATCGCAATCAGCACGTCGTCATCCACAACGACCGCCGTCGCCTGTTCGGCCATGTCAGGCCCGCTCCCTGCTGCCTGTTGGAAAAAGTGGCGGTGATCCTAGTCCCGGCCGGACCGCTGTCAACCGACAGATCGCCGCACAGCTGCGTGGTTGGCTGCTTGACGATCAGTGATCCGGTGCCCCGACCCGAGCACCGTGCCCAACGCGGCCCTCCCGCTAAAGAGGAATTGCGATCAACATATGCGGGCAGAATTGTCGGATACCGCTGCAATGCCCAGGCGGGCGTCGGTCGGCGGTTGCTCGGGATGCGATGGGAGAGCCGATTGGGGCCGGGGCCAGCCCGGTTGCCTCCGCCGGACGGTTGCCTTACCAGTCCTCAAAAGGGGCAGCGGGAGGCCGGAATGTACAGGGTCTGGGGATTTCTCAGCGAATACTCACTGTTGCTGGTGCTCGGGGCGCTGTTGGCGCTTGTGTGGGCCAACACCGATCCGCACGGCTATCACCACTTCGTGGAGTCACCGCTGGTCGCCAACAACTGGATCGGCGTCCACTACGACGATTGGGCGGCCGCCTGGGGCGAGCATGCCGAGAACCTGGTCGCTCCTGGCCCCACGCGGGTGCTGACGCTGCACTATCTGATCAACGACGTGCTGATGGCGTTGTTCTTCGCCGTGGCCGGCAAGGAGGTCTGGGAAGCGGTGGTCCTAAAGGAGGGCTCGCTGCGCGGCGCCAAGGCGCTGACCCCGCTGATCGCCACCGCCGGCGGCATGCTGGGTCCGGTCACCGTGTATCTCGGTCTGGCGCTGTTCATGGGCTCGGAGACCTACAACGCGGTGGCCAATGGCTGGGCGATCCCGACCGCCACGGACATCGCGTTTTCCTATCTTGTCGGTCGCCTGATCTTCGGTGCGGGCCATCCCGCGGTGCGGTTCCTGCTGCTTCTGGCCATCGCCGACGATGCTGCCGGGCTGATCATCCTGGCGATCTTCTATCCGACGGGCGATGTCGTGCCGATGTGGCTGCTGCTGTCGGCCGGCGCCTCGCTGGCGGTGTTCCTGCTGTTCAACTGGCTGCCGCGGCGCATGGATCGCGGCAAACAACACCGGCCGACCTCGACCTGGGTGCGCCAGATGCTGGGCTTCTGGCCCTATGCGGCGGCGGGCGCGCTGAGCTGGTACGGCTTTCAGCAATCCGGACTGCATCCGGCGTTGGGGCTGCTGCCGGTGATCCCGGCCATCCCCCATGCCGACCGCGCCTTTGGCGTCTACGCTGCGGCGGAAGAACATCTGACCGATCTTCTGAACCACATCGAGCACGCGCTGAAGACGCCGGTGGAGGTGATCCTGTTCTTCTTCGGGCTGATGAATGCGGGCGTGGAGTTCTCGGCCATCGGCGCCGCCACCTGGTTGGTGTTGCTGGGCCTGGTCGTCGGCAAGCCGGTGGGCATTGCGCTCTTGGGCTGGATCGCGGCGAAGCCGCTTCGGCTGGGGCTGCCGGCGGGGATGGTGCTGAGTGACCTGGTCGTCGTGGGCTTTGTGGCGGCGATAGGGTTTACGGTGTCGCTGTTCATCGCCTCGGTCGCCTTCGGCGCCGGACCGGTCCAGGATGCAGCCAAGATGGGCGCGCTGTTCAGCTTCGGCGCCGCCGCGCTGTCGTTCCTGGCGGCCAGGATCATCGGCGTGAACCGGGTCAAGGACTGAGCCCTGCGGGCAACGGCCGCGCCGGAACCATCGGCGCGGCCTTATTGGAACCGCAATCTTCGGTTTGATAGGCTGCCGCAAATGGCGGGGCACCCACCCGCCGAAGCCAGCGGCGGCAGCAGATGATCGAATTCCGCAAAGTCTCGAAGAGCTTCTGGACCGGTGAGCGCCGCAAGGTGATCCTCGACCAGGCGAGCTTTCGCATCGACCGGGGGCGGAGCCTGGGCATTCTGGCACCCAACGGCACCGGCAAGTCCACGATCATCAACATGATGGCGGGGCTGGAAAAGCCCGATGAGGGCCAGGTGATCCGGACCTCGCGCATCTCGTTCCCGCTCGGCGTGGTCGCCGGGATCAACCCAAAGCACTCGGGTGTCGAGAACGCCCGCTTTGTCGCCCGGCTCTACGGCATGGACCCCGACTACGTCGAGGCCTTCTGCCGTTTCCTCGTCGATATCGAGGAATATTTCGAGATGCCCATCGGCACCTACAGCCAGGGCATGCGGGGCCGCTACATGCTGGCGCTGATGCTGGCGCTGGATTTCGACGTCTATCTGATCGACGAGGGGCTGCCCTCGACCATGGATGTGGAGTTCAACCGCAAGGCCGGGCGGATCCTGCACGACCGGCTGTCCACGGCAACCGTGGTGATCGTGTCCCACGACCCGAAAATCCTGCAGACCTACTGCAACGAAGCGGCCGTGCTGAGAAACGGACGCCTGCATTTCTTCCCCACGCTCGAGGAAGCCAAGTCCATGTATGATTATGAGATTTGATCGCCAGGTAAGGAACGGCTAAACAAGAACGGGCAATAAGAACAACAACGCGCGAGACGGAGCAGTTAGTCAGATGGCGGTACCAGCGCCCCAGCAGGAAGTCGCGACCGAAGCGTCCGACACGCAGGATGCTGCGCCGCGTCGGCGGATCATGCCGCGGCATCGACGCCAGGCCATGCGCCGGGCCAAGTCCATGGGGCTGAATGCGCGCGACGGCGACCACGCCATCGCACTCCTGCGCGACCGTGGCATCGACATATTCACGGCCCAGGACTCGCTGCTCGACGTCGCCCACAGCGAGGCGGCCGACCAGGCCGAGGCCGCGGAAAGCTCCACGCCCAACGCCGCCTTCATCGCGACCGAGGCGCCGGCGGCATCCAAGGCGCCGATGACCCCGGCCGAGCGCGAACGCGAAATCGCCGAGATCCAGCGCGGGTTGGTGCGTCGCCGGCGGCGCCGGCTGCAGCTTCTGATGCTGCGGCTGCTCCTGTTCGTCGGCCTGCCGACCTATGTGGTCGGCCACTACTATTACAACGTTGCCTCGGACATGTACGAAACCGAGTCCGCCTTTGTCATCCAGACCTCGGATTCTGGCGGCGGCGCGGGTGGCGGGCTCGGCAGCCTGTTCTCGGGCACCGGCTTTGCCACTTCGCAGGACAGCATCGTGGTGCAGGACTATCTGCGCTCGCGCGAGGCGTTCCTGCGGCTGGTGGACGATCTCGGCTACGATCAGCTCTTCCGCGATCCCGGGATCGACCCATTGCAGCGGCTGGACCCCAACGCCTCGCTGGACGAGGCCTATGGGCTCTACAAGCGCTACACGACGATCGGCTACGACCCCTCCGAAGGGGTGATCCGGATGCGCGTCGTGGCCACCACGCCCGAGGCCAGCCAGGCGATCTCGGAGGCGTTGGTGGGGTATGCCGAGCAGCGGGTGGACGGCCTGTCGAGCGACGCAAGGGGCGACCGGCTGACCGACGCCGAGGCCCGCTACGCCGCCGCCCAGGACGAGATGCTGGCCGCCCAGCAGCGGGTCATCGACCTGCAGCAGCAGCGCGGCGTGTTGTCGGCGGACGCAGAGATCACCTCGCAGATGTCGATCATAAATGCCATGGAGCTGGAGCTTGAGAGAAAGCGCCTGTCGCTGGGCGAGATCCTCGACAACGAGACCCCCAACGAGGTCCGGGTCTCGGCACTTCAGCGCGAGATCGCCCGCACGGCGGAACGCATCGACGAATTGCGCACTGCGATGACCGAATCGACGGAAGGCAATGTCTCGCTGTCGCGGATCAGCGGCGAGCTCCGGATCGCGGAATCCGACCTCGCCACCCGCCAGGCCATCCTTCAGCAGGCGCTGCAGCAACTGCAGGGCGCGCAGGCCGAGGCCGGCAAGCAGGTTCGCTACCTGTCGCTGGGCGTTGCCCCGGTCGCGCCGGCGACGGCGACCTATCCCAAGAAGTTCGAAGACACGGCCCTGGCCTTCCTGATCTTTGCCTCGCTCTATATCGTCGTGTCGCTGACGGTTGCGGTGCTGCGCGAACAGGTCAGCGTCTGAAATGGCGCCCGGGGGGATGGGGGTGACGGCTCAGCGCACGGTCAGCGTCGGCGAGGTTACCTTTGGCAACGACGCCCCGCTGGTGGTCATTGCCGGCCCGTGCCAATTGGAATCGCTGGATCACGCACTGATGATCGGCGAGCGGATGGCAGCGATCTGCGCCGCCCATGGCGCCGGCTATGTCTTCAAGGCGAGCTATGACAAGGCCAACCGCACCTCGCTCTCCGGCAGGCGTGGCCTTGGCATCGAGCCGGGGCTGAGCATCCTGGCAGCCGTGCGCGACAGGATCGGCTGCCCGGTTCTGACCGACGTGCATGACATCGCACAATGCCGTCACGCCGCCGAGGCCGTCGATGTGCTGCAGATCCCGGCATTTCTGTGCCGGCAGACGGACCTGCTTTTGGCGGCCGGCGAGACCGGGCGGGCGATCAACGTCAAGAAGGGCCAGTTCCTGGCCCCCTGGGACATGGCCAATGTCGCCTCCAAGGTGGCCTCGACCGGCAACGAGCGGATCCTGCTGACCGAGCGCGGCGTCAGCTTCGGCTACAACACGCTGGTGGCCGACATGCGCAGCCTGCCGATCATGGCCGCGACCGGCTATCCGGTGGTGATGGACGCGACCCATTCGGTGCAGCAGCCGGGCGGACGCGGGGGCTCCTCGGGCGGGCAGCGCGAATTTGCCCCGGTGATGGCGCGGGCGGCGGTCAGCCTCGGCATCGCCGCGGTCTTCATCGAGACCCACGAAAATCCCGACGAAGCGCCCTCGGACGGACCCAACATGATCCCGCTCGAGGCGATGGACGCGCTTGTGGCAAACCTGATGGCCTTCGACAAGCTGGCCAAGGCAGCGCCGATCCGTGTCTGAAACGCGACGCCTGCAGCCGTCGCCCGGGACTTGCGACAAGACCGGCAGGCGGCTACATCGGCGGCAGTTGGGGCGTAGCCAAGCGGTAAGGCAACGGTTTTTGGTACCGTCATTCCCAGGTTCGAATCCTGGCGCCCCAGCCAAGGCCGGATCCAGCCCCCACGACAGCACGGGCCGCAATCCGAACACAATCCGCCGATGGTCGACAAGCATTCCGAGCGGCGGTGTTGGCGACCCAGAGAGCTGGTTGCATGCTGTTTTTTGAAGCCCAGTTCTTTCAGCTCTTTGCCTGTTTCTTCCTGGCCTATTGGCTGCTGACACCGGCGCGGCGGCCACTCCTGATCCTGATCGTCAGCCTGGTCTTCTACGGCCTGTGGGACTGGCGCTTCCTGTCTCTGCTGGGCTTGTCGATCATCGTCGACTTCGTCGCGGGCCAAGGGATCGAGGCGGCGACCGGAAACCGGCCCAGGCAGCGGCGCTGGCTGGCCCTGAGCCTAGCCGTCAATCTCGGCGCGCTGGGATTCTTCAAGTATTTCGACTTCTTCTCGGCTGGCTTCGCAGATCTTTTCGGAGTCGCGCCCGAGAACCGACTGATCCTCGACGTCATCCTGCCCGCAGGCATCTCGTTCTACACCTTCCAAACGCTGAGCTACACTCTCGACGTCTACCGCGGCGAGCAGAAGGCCGAGCGCGATCCGATCCTGTTCGCCGCCTTCGTCGCCTTCTTCCCTCAGCTGATCGCCGGCCCGATCGAGCGCGCCGGTCACCTGATCCACCAGATCGCGGCGCCGCAGCGCTTCTCGACGCACAATCTCTACCTGGGCGCCCGGCTGTTCCTGTTCGGCCTCGTGAAGAAGCTGGTGATCGCGGACAACCTGGCCAAGTTCGTCGATCCGGTCTTCGCCGACCCTGCGGCGCACGATCCGGTGACGCTGCTGATGGCCGCCTACGCTTTCGGCTTCCAGATCTACTGCGACTTCTCGGGCTATACCGACATGGCGCGGGGGCTGGCCAAGTCGGTCGGCATCGAGCTGTCGATCAACTTCAATTTCCCCTATCTCGCCACCTCGGTGCGCGATTTCTGGCAACGCTGGCACATCACGCTCTACAGCTGGCTGCGCGACTATCTCTACCGCCCGCTCGGCGGCAATCGCGCAGGTACCGCGCGGACCTATCGCAACATCATGGTGGTGTTCCTGGCCTCGGGCCTGTGGCATGGGGCGGGCTGGAACTTCATCCTCTGGGGCGGCATCCACGGCATCTATCTGTGCATCGAGCGGGCTTTGGCGCCGACTGCGCTCGGCCGCGCCGCCGCACGGCTGCCCGGGGTGATCAAGGCATTGGCCGTGTTCCATCTGGTCACCTTCGCGTGGATCGTCTTCCGCTGCCCCGACCTGGCAACCTTCGGCGCCTATCTTCGCGGGCTCGCCGCGTTCTCGCCGCCAGACCTGGCACCCGGATGGGAGCTCTTCGCACTGCCGCATGGCGACTGGTGGCTGCCGGCGCTGGGCGGCCACGCCCAAGCGGCACTCTATATGCTGGCGGTGGCATTCTTCTGCCTGCCTCTGATGCTCGCCCAGGCCGCCCGCCAGCGCTGGAGCGGCCGGCCGGTCTTCGAGGCGGCCTGGCCGATGGATCTGAGAATCTCCTTCTACGCTAGCCTTTGCCTCATCGCGTTCTGGCTGCAGGCCGAAGGCGCCAAGCAGTTCATCTACTTCCAGTTCTAGCGATCCGACCATGTGGCTGGCCTTCAGACTTTGCCTCTATGCCGTAGCCCTGGCCGGGGTGAACTGGGCCATGTCGGCCTGGTTCCCGATGCTGGACCAGAACCGGGAACTGGGTCGCTCGGTCAGCGCCGAACTCGGCCGGCTCGACGGCGACAACGACGTCCTCTTCATCGGCGACAGCCGCACGCAACAGGGCCTCGATCCCAAGCGTTTCGCCGCGGTCGTCAGGGCGCAGAGCGGGCGCATCGTGCAGGCACGGAACCTGGGCCGCGCCGGCATGCAGACGCCGTTCTACTACTACACCTTGCAGAACTACCTGGCCTCGGCAGATCGCGATCCGGACACGATCATCGTGGCGCCGAGCTACTACCTGCTGCATGGCCGCGACTGGATGGACAGGATCTATTTCGCCGGGTTCGTGCCCACCGATGCCCAGGTCGACGACGCGCTTGGGTCCGGCTTGATCGACCTGCCCGAGGCGGTAGCCTGGCGTCTGCGTGACGCCGTGCCGTTGCTTGGATACTTCCATTCGGCCAACTCCAACCTGACGCGCCTGATCCAGCCCGATCCAGTAGCGCTGGCCGAGGAATTCGATCATCAAGCGCAGCTCAGGGAGACGCTCTATGGTGAGCCGTACCGGGGTTTCCTTCCCCGTGGCGCCGGGCATATCGGGCCCACAACCGGCAGCGACGGCTCCGTCTTCGCGATCGACCAAGCCGATCCCCTTTACCTGGAATACTTTAGTCGTTTCCTGAAACTGGCCGAAGAGCACAGAATAAATGTGATCGTGTACGAGTACCCATGGCCAAAAGCGCACGATACTCCCCTCGATCGCCAGAAGATTGCCCACTACCGCAGCGTGCTGGAGGCGGCTGCAAGACCGTTTCCAAACGTTCATTTTGTCGAGTATGAGCCTTTCATGAGTCACGAGTTCTTTGTTAATCCATTACACCTCAACAGCGCCGGTGCGGGCATACTTTCGCGGCTCGCTGCGCGCTGGTACGTCGATCTCGACTCGGCGAGGACCGCCGGCCGGCCGGCCGGCGGGCAATGAAATCGCGCGGGCTCGTGCCGCGGCGACACTGGCCCGCAGCGCGTTGGCAACCTTCACTGCATTCATGGTCTTCGACGGCGTTGCCAGACGCAGCGTCGCTGCTTGGGCCGAGGGCGAAGTGCTGCGACTGACCCGAGAGGACACCGCCGGCATCGCCCATCTCGCCCGCCACGCCTGGGTGGACGACGACATCATCGCGACGGCCGCGTCACCGTCCGGGATGCCGGCACCGGAGAACTCCTCGCTGAGGACGCCTTCTACTTTCCGAACCGTTGTGCCCCTGAATGGGCACGCGCTTCTCGTGGCTGAAGAGCACGCCAATCGCGTCATGGCCTGGGATTGGGTCAAGGGATCGCGCGAGGTTGCCTTCGGCTGCGAGGCGGCACCGTTATCGGACCCGGACGCTGGGCCAGAGGTCATCGAGGCCCTGGAGGCGAAAATGTGGACCGAGGGCATGTCGTCCTGCCACGACCGGCAGGATGACGCGGCGCTTTGCTCGCCGAACGGTGTGGCCCTGGGCACCCACGGCCAACTGTACGTGGCCGATACCGACAATCACAGGGTCCTGATGATTGACCCCGCCACCCGCCAGGTCGTCGCGCGCATCGAAAGGCTCAACAACCCGATCAAAGGTCATCGCCGTGCCGGCCCCACCATCGCCTTGACAGCGCCGGCCCCTCCCCCGACATTGCGCCGCAGCATAATCGAGGGAGAGGTCACCGATGAGCAAGGTCTACGGCTCCGCCGCCGAGGCGCTGGACGGGCTTTTGCATGACGGTATGTCGATCGCTGCAGGCGGGTTCGGCCTTTGCGGTATCCCCGAGCTGCTGATCAACGCCATCCGCGACGCCGGAACCAAGGATATCACCATCGCCTCGAACAATTGCGGCGTCGACGATTTCGGTCTCGGCATCCTTCTGCAGACCAGGCAGATCAAGAAGATGATCTCGTCCTATGTTGGCGAGAATGCCGAGTTCATGCGCCAGTTTCTGTCGGGCGAACTGGAGCTGGAGTTCAATCCACAGGGCACGCTCGCCGAGCGCATGCGGGCTGGTGGCTGCGGCATCCCGGGCTTCTACACCCGCACCGGCGTCGGCACGGTGATCGCCGAGGGCAAGGAGCACAAGGAGTTCGACGGCGAGACCTACATCCTGGAGCGCGGCATCGTCGCCGACCTCTCGATCGTCAAGGCCTGGAAGGCGGACCAGACCGGCAACCTGGTCTTCCGCAAGACCGCGCGCAACTTCAACCCGCCGGCGGCGATGTGCGGCAAGACCTGCGTGGTCGAGGTGGAGGAGATCGTACCGACAGGCTCGCTCGACCCCGACAACATCCACCTGCCAGGCATCTACGTGCACCGCCTGATCCAGGGCGAGCACGAGAAGCGCATCGAACAGCGCACCGTCCGCAAGAAGGAGACCGCCTGATGCCTTGGGATCGCGATCAGATGGCCGAACGGGCCGCAAAGGAGCTTGAGGACGGGATGTATGTCAATCTCGGCATCGGCATTCCGACGCTGGTGTCGAACTACATCCCCGAAGGCATCCACGTGACGCTGCAATCCGAGAACGGCATGCTTGGCATGGGCCCCTTCCCGGTCGAGGGCGACGAGGATGCCGACCTGATCAATGCCGGCAAGCAGACCATCACCGAGTTGCCCCACACTGCCTATTTCGACAGCGCCACCTCGTTCGGCATGATCCGCGGCGGCAAGATCGCCATGGCGATCCTCGGCGCGATGGAGGTCAGCGAAAAGGGCGATCTGGCGAACTGGATGATCCCCGGCAAGCTGGTCAAGGGCATGGGCGGGGCGATGGACCTGGTGGCCGGCGTCAAGCGCGTGGTTGTGGTGATGGACCACACCTCGAAGAACGGCGATTCCAAGCTCTTGAAGGAGTGCACCCTGCCGCTGACCGGCAAGGGCGTGGTCGACCGCATCATCACCAATCTCGGGGTGCTGGATGTCAGCCACAAGGGCCTGCACGTGGTCGAGCTGGCGCCGGGCGTGACCCGCGAGCAGATCGTTGCGGCAACCGAGGCGACGGTTGTCTGACGCCGCCATCCGGCGTGAGGAGAGCGGCTCCAAGGGGCGGTATGTCCTGATCCAGGACGGTCGTGAGGCCGAACTCACCTACTCGGTGGTGTCGCCAACGCGGATCATCGCCGATCACACCGGCGTACCGGACGCGTTGCGCGGCAGCGGTGCCGGCCAGGCCCTGGTCGAGCATCTGGTGGCGGACGCGCGGGCCCGCGGTATCGCGGTGATCCCGCTTTGCCCTTTCGTCAATGCACAGCGCCGGCGGCATCCGGAATGGGCCGATGTCTTCAGCGGCTAGGCCCGTGGCCGCAACCGGACTTCGCGGAGCACGCCGACGCGACCTCATCCTCGGCGGGGCCGCGCTGGCGGTCTTCGTGGCCGGGCTGGTATCGCTGGCCGCCGCCACCGGGTGGTCCGAGACCCTGGCCTCCCTGGCCCGCATCTCGCCCGCCGGGGTCCTGCTGCTGCTGATCCTGTCGCTGACCAACTACCTGTGCCGCGCGCTGCGCTGGCGGCTCTACACCCGGGCGCTGACGATGCCGACGCATTTCGGTCGGGACGTCCTGCACTATCTCGCCGGGCTGGCAATGACCGTCACCCCGGGCCGGATCGGCGAGTTGATCCGCATGCGCTGGCTGAAGCGCGAGACCGGGCTCGGCCTGCACCGCACGGCGCCGCTGATCCTGATGGACCGGGCCGGCGACCTGGCGGCCACCGCGGTACTGTTGGCGGGCGCGCTGGCGCTGGCAGGCGCCGGCATCGAGGGCGGTCTGACCGTCGCAGCACTGTCGCTGGCCGCCGCCTTCGCGCTGACCCGGCCATCGGTCCTGCGGCTGGCAGCCGAGGCCGGCTGGCGCCTCACCGGCCGGGCCAGGCGCACCTTTGCGCGGCTGCGTTCGGCCGCATCGGCGCTGGCGCCTTTCTCGCGGCCGCCGGTCTTTCTTGCCGCGCTGCTGCTCGGCATGGCCGGCTGGTTCGCCGAAGGCTACTCGTTCTACCTCCTGCTCGGTTGGATGGACGCACCGCTCGGCCTGTGGACGGCCGTGGCGATCTTTCTGTTCGCAACGCTGGCCGGCGGCGCCACCGGGCTGCCGGGCGGGCTCGGCGGCGCCGAGGCAGTGATGGTGGCGCTCCTGTCGCTTCGCGGCGTGCCGCTTGAGGTAGCGGTGCCAGCGACGGCGGTGATCCGCCTGACGACGCTGTGGTTTGCGATTGCGATCGGTATGGTGCTATTCCCCTTTGCCGAGGGGCGGGCACGCAGGCAGACGGGCGGAAACGCTGATGCGATGGAAGACTGACCGCTATGCCGGCTGGGGCCGGGCGCTGACCGCCGAAGGCGAGCTGGCGCGGCCCGAGCGCACGGCCGAACTGGCAGGGATCGAGGCCGGCGCCATCGGCCCGGCCGCAGGCGGCTTCCGATCCTACGGCGACGCGGCCCTGAACTCCCGCGGTCGGGTGATCGTGATGGGCCGGCTCGACCGGCTGATCGCCTTCGACGCCGACAAGGGCGTGCTGGAGGTCGAGGCGGGGGCGCGGATCGGCGACATCCTGTCGGCCATGGCACCGCGTGGCTGGATGCCGGCGGTGATGCCCGGTACCGGCTATGCCACCGTGGGCGGGGCCATCGCCAACGACGTCCACGGCAAGAACCACCACGAGGTGGGCAGCTTCGGGATGCATGTGGAGAGCCTGCGGCTGACCGGTGGCGACGGCAAGGCGCGCAGCGTCAGCACCCGCAAGGAGGCAGCGACCTTTCGTGCCACCATGGGCGGGCTGGGCCAGACCGGCATCATCACCCAGGCCCGGCTGAGGCTCGCCCCCTGCCCCTCCACCGCCATGACGGTCGAGGAGCGGCGCATCGGCCATATCGGCGAGTTCATCGGCAGCTTCGAGGCGTCGACGGCACCCTTTTCCGTAGCGTGGATCGACGCCACCGCGCGTGGTGCGCAACTCGGGCGCGGCATCCTCGAGGAAGCGCATTTTGCCGAACGCGCCGGCGCCGAAACGCAGGCGCGGCCCGGCCGGACCATTCCCGTCGATGCGCCCGGGTTCCTGTTGTCGGCGCCCGTGGTGAAACTGTTCAACGAGGGATATTTCCGCCGTGTGCCCGAGGCGGGCCGCACCCGGGTCCGGCCGCTGCACGAGTTCTTCTTCCCGCTCGATCGGCTGCGGTACTGGAACCGGCTCTACGGCAAGCGGGGCTTTCACCAGTTCCAGTGCGTGATCCCCGAAGACGGCGCCGGGGCGCTGCTGACGACGATGATGGAGGAGATCGCCCGCTCGGCGCTGGCCTCGCCGCTGGCGGTGCTGAAGCGGATGGGCGGCGGGCGGGCGGGGCCGCTTTCCTTCCCCATGGAGGGCTACACGCTGGCGGTCGACTTCCCGAACCGGCCGCGCGCGGTAGAGCTGATCGCGGGGCTGCAGGCGCGGGTCGCGGATGCGGGCGGTCGCGTCTACCTGGCCAAGGACTCGCTGGCCGATCCAGGCATGATGGCGGCGATGTATCCCGAACTCGACGACTGGCGCGACACCGTGAACGCGCTCGACCCGGCGCGGCTGTTCGAGACCGACCTGGTGCGGCGCTTGCAGCTCAGGGGGCCGGCATGATCGAGAACTGGTTTGTCCTCGGCGCCAGCTCGGCCATGGCGCGGGCCTTTGCACGCGGCGCGGCGGCGCGCGGCCACCGGGTCTATCTGTGCGGCCGCGACCAGGACGACCTGAAACACATGGCCACCGATTGTGGCCTTCGCGGTGCGGCAGCGGCCGAGGCACTGGCCTTCGACGCCCGCGATGCCGCCAGCTTCGCGCCGATCCTGGACCTCGCCGGCACGCTGGACGGGTCGCTGAACGTTGCGGTCTTTGCCGGCTCGATGCCGTCCCAGTCCGAGATCGACGCCGACCCGGCGCTGATGGAGGCCATCGTTGCCGACAACTTCACCGGCGCGGCGCGTTTCTTGACCGCATTCACGCAACTCATGGCGGCCCGCGAATCCGGTGTGGTGGTCGGCGTCGGCTCGGTGGCAGGCGACCGCGGACGGCTCGGCAACTACAGCTACGGCGCGGCCAAGGCGGCGTTCCACACCTTCCTCGCAGGCCTCAGGAACCGGCTGGGCCGACAGGGCGTGCACGTGATGACGGTCAAGCCTGGCTTTGTCGACACGGCGATGACCTGGGGGATCGAGGGCATGTTCCTGGTCGCCGCGCCCGAGGACATTGCCGAGGCCATCTGGCGCGGGCTGGCCAAGCGCCGGAACGTGATCTACGCGCCGTGGTTCTGGCTGATCATCATGACGATCATCCGCGCCATCCCCGAGCCCATCTTCAAGAAGCTGAAGGTCTGAGCCGGGCCTCAGAAAAGCGGTGAGGCGGCCAGAAGCAAGGCAACCGCCGCGATACCCAGGCCAAGCGAAAACGGGTCGCGCAGCGTGAACAGCATCGGATCGTCCGCCTCCTGGTTGCCGCCCCAGGCCGTCAGGATCATGCGCGCGGTCCAGGCGCCGAACGGGATGGCGGCGCATTGCAGCACAAACCGGCTCTCGTAAAGATAGGCGGCCGGAACGCTGAGGCTGTAGAGAAGAAAGACGGCGATCGCGGCAATGGCGCTGAGGATCGCCACGTTGCGCAAATCACCCCGGTCGCGGTAGGCGTAGACCCGGCCGGGCAGCGTCTCGAAGGTGTCGGCGCGCGTCAGCTCGTTCAGCCGCCGCGCACAGCCGACCAGCAGGAGCAGCGGGAAGACGAACCCCAGCATCCAGCCCGACAGATAGACCCCGGCAGCCACGGCGCCGGCGCCGACGCGGAAGATGTCGAGCAGCACCAGCGCCGCCACGTCGACCCAGCGCTGCCGCTTGAGGAAGATCGAGTAGACCAGCGCAGTGAAGAGATAGGCGGCGATCAGCCCCGCCAGGTCCCGCCCCATCACCGCCGCCGCGATCAGGGCTGCAAGGCCGAGCGCCAGCGCCGCGAGCATGCCGACATGCAGCGGCACCGTGCCCGCAGCGAAGGGCCGCTTCTGCCGGCGGGTGTGTCGACGGTCGGCGCCAAGGTCAAGCAGGTCGTCCACGAGGTAGGCCGAGGCGGAAGCGGCGCAGAAGATCACCGCGGCGAGCACTGTCATCAGCACCGCATCCGGCTCGAACTGTCGCGCCGCCAGGACCGGCAGGAACAGCAGCAGCAGGTTCTTGACCCACAGCCGCGGGCGCAACGCCGTCACCAGGTCGCGACGGCGCCAGCGCTCGCCCAGCGGCTCGGCCGCGATGCCGGCGGCGGTCAGGCGATCCCTCAGGCCGCGGAACGGGCGCACCACATAGGCCTTGCGCGCCTCCTTCCAGACCGGGATGTCGCGTACCGTATCGCCGACATAGTCGAAGCCGCCCGACTCGAAGGTCTCGCGCATCAGGTCCGCCTTCCAGCTGCCCGAAAGGTCGCGGCTGAGCGAGGTTCCGAAATGCGGCCCGTCGAGACCGAGATGGGAGGCCACCCGCTCGACCATGGGCTGCGGCGCCCGGGACACTAGGTGCAGGTCGCGGCCGTCGGCACGGGCCTTTTCGCAAAGGTCCAGAACCTCCGGAGAGTAAGGCAGAAGTGCCGGGTCCACCTCGTCGAGATTGTGCAGCGCGTGCTTCAGTGCCGGCCGGTCGAAAAGGTAACGCAAGCAGGCGATCGCGGTGCCCACCGGGGCCCGTCCCAGCGCCGCCCAGAACGATTCGAGCCGGAGATCCGTTCGCACCAGACTGCCGTCGAGATCGACCACCAGAGGCACGTCGGGCGCAGCCGACACGTCTCTCTCCGTCATCTGTTGGCGATCCTGACGCCGTCGAAGATGCAGCCCTCGGTCACCCGCGACGGCGGCGTCTGGCACAGACTGCGCGCGGTTTGCCAGGCGGCCATAACCTTCGGCACGTAAAGGCGTGTCTCGGCGTAGGGCGGCACCCCCCGGTTGGACTGGACCGCGCCTTCGCCGGCATTGTAGCCCGCCAGCGCCAGCACGATGTCGCCGTCGAACTCGTCCAGAAGCCACTGCAGATAACGGGTGCCACCGGCGATGTTCTGTGCCGGATCGCTCCGGTCGGTGACCCCAAAGCGGGCCGCGGTCGGCGGCATGAGCTGCATCAGGCCGGCCGCACCGGCTGTGCTGACGGCGGTCGGGTTGCCGCCGGATTCGACAGCGATCACCGACAGGATCAGGGCCGGTGAAATCTGCGTGCCTGCGCTCGAGGTCAGGATCTCGGTCCCGTAGCGCTCGACGATGCGGCCCAGGCGTTCGGCGCTCTGACCCAGTCCGGCGCTCTGGCCGTGCTTGCGCTCAAGCAGTGCCGAGACCGCCAGCTCCCGCGCCGGCGCGGCATCGGCGAGGTCCGGCGAGACCTCGGCCCAGAACCATTCCGCCGCCGGGGGGCCGGAATAGGCGGGTCCGCCGCGGCCCGGAATGGCGGCCGCTTCGGGTGGCACATCGGGATTGTGAGACAACACCGGTGCGACCGCTAGCCGCGGCTCGACATGAATGTTGATGTATTTGCCCTCGACCTGGCCCGGTTTGATCCGCTTGAACGTGAACTCCGCCGCCGCCGGCAGCGATGTGAAAGCCAGACAAAGTGCGATTCTCGCCGCCGCCGCTGCCGCCTTGCGCGGTACCATTGCCACTGCTCGCGCCCCTTGGTAGCTGAAGCTTCGCCGCCTTGACGCATGATTCTACAGCAGGAATCCTCGGTGGCAAGCGTTAGCAATTTTGGCCAAGGTGCCAAATTGGGTCGAATTGGAGGTAAAGAGTCGTCGCTGGGACCGCATAATTTACCAACCAGAAATCGAGCAACCCAATGATAAACATCGTGTTTTGTACCCCGCATTAGTACAATTTTGGCGTCTATGACTGAAACGCGCTGCCTGTCCAAATTCTGCCAGAATCGCCGCGTGTATTGCGAGCGTTCGGTAGATGCGAACCTGAACAGTCTCGGTGCGAGGGCAACCTGAATTTGGAATGCAGGAACCGACCGCGCGTTGAACTGGGGTGACTACGAAGTGTGCAAACTTTCCTTGGAGGGAAACTGAAATGAAGCTGTTCAACCTGAAGAAGGCCTTCGCGAAGGACGAATCCGGTGCTGTGACCGTCGACTGGGTCGTGCTCACCGCCGCTCTCGTCGGCATCGCGATCGTCGTGCTGGGCATCGTGTCGAACGGGATCAACTCGACCGCGTCGCGCATCAACTCTGCCCTGAACGCCATCCCGGTCAGCAACTAAGACCGGCTGGCAGGCTCCGTGACCTCGGTCGCCGGAGCCGCGGCCACCGCGATCAGCCTTCCGCCCCATGCGGAGCGGCGTTCGCCGGAAACGTGAATGACGGCCCCGAACCCTTCCTGGGTGGCGGGGCCGACATCGCCACCTGAAGTGGCCGATCACATTGTCTCTCAAGTAAAACGGAACCCCCAATGAAGCTGTTCAACCTGAAGAAGGCCTTCGCGAAGGACGAATCCGGTGCTGTGACCGTCGACTGGGTCGTGCTCACCGCCGCTCTCGTCGGCATCGCGATCGTCGTGCTGGGCATCGTGTCGAACGGGATCAA
>JBNKWA010000045.1:0-44191 GCA_050299555.1 Paracoccaceae bacterium
CCCGTGACGATCCGGGGGACGGTTCTGGACCGCGCCCGGGCCGCGTCCCGCCCACCCACCCCTCGCGCCCCGGGCGCGATCGGGAGGCGCGATCGGCGCGCGCGATTGGGGCCCCGGTCAGGCGTCCCCATGGGGACGGGGTGTCAAGGTGCTGGAATCATGGGAAAACCCGTGGGGACGGTTTTGGGGACGGTTCTGGACCGCGCCCGGGCCGCTCCCCGCCCACCCCCCCCGCGTCCCGTGCGCGATCGCGGCCCCGGCTGGCCGTCCCCATGGGGACGGCCAGCAAGGCCATGATTCAAAAGGATAAAAGTGTTAACGCCGGTGGGGACGCAGGCGCGGGCGGCTTTTGGGGCGGGTTCCCGGGCGCGCTTTCGGGGCCATCCAGGCGTCGCGGTTGACGCCGCCTAATCCTCGGTGCGGCCCGGCCCCTCGCGGTCGCGCCGGTAGCGCCGGGTCACCGGGAACGCCGGCAGCCAGGCCTCGCGGCGGATGGTCCAGAGCTCGTAGGTGGGCACCAGCTGGTCGGGGGCATCGAGCGATCCGAGATTGACCTCGACCTCATCGCCGCTGACCGAAAAGACCGAGGACCCGCAGGCGGGACAGAAGTGTCGCCCGCGATAGTCGCGGGTCTCGCCCTCGACCGCCACGGCATCCCTTGAGAACACGCCCGAGGCGTGGAACAGCGCCCCGTGATGCTTGCGGCAGTCGAGGCAGTGGCAGAGGCCGACCCGCCAGGGCCGCCCCGTCGCCACGATCCGGACCTTGCCGCAGAGGCAACCGCCGGTGAATTGCTGCATGTCGGCACTCCATCCCGGGTCCGCCGTCGGATCCGTTACCGGATCGGCTGCGGCAAGGCCACCCGCGGCCGAGGTCAGGGACCCTGGCCGGGGACCCAGGCTGGGGATCGCGGCCGGGGATCGCGGCTGGGGCTGGAGGTGCGGCGGCCGCGTCCCCTGGGTGCGGAATGAACGCACCAGCACATCCAGACGCCGGACGGGTGGCAGGGCGTTCGCCGCCGCCCGGGCCCGGACGATTAGTCCGGGCCGCGCCCGACCCGCCCCTCGGGCGGGCGCATTGCAATGGTGCAAGAAGCGGGCAGGTCTCGGCGGTGTGGAACGATAAAGCGCAATAGCAGCAGGGTCTCGCGGCGCCCTCCCCGGGTCGCGGCGCGGCCCCTTCGCCGACGTTGCGGACCCCCATCCTGGCCCTCCCCCTTTGGCAGGGGGAGGGGACGCCGGTTGGCGCCGCCGCGCAACTGGGGAAGCTGCGGACGAGTGCTCGGGCTGCGGACGGCAGATCAGGATACCCAGACGCCGGACGGGTGGCAGGGCGTTCGCCACCGCCCGGGCCCGGACGACCAGACCAAAACCGTTTCAAACTGAACCAGCTTGAAAATGGATTTTTGACATGTTTTCAATGCTCTGAGCAAAATACTGGGATCAGCTTGCCTCAATCCGATCCGTTCTTGCTCTAACCCGTCACCCCGATGGGCCAGGGCACGAATTCCTCGGCGCCGACGCCGAGCGCCTCGGATTTCGACCGCTCACCCGATGCGGTGGCGAGGATCGCCGCGAAGATCGCCTCGCCCATCGCGTCGAGGCTGACCCTGCCGTCGATGACCGGGCCGCAGTCGATGTCCATGTCGCCCGCCATCCTGCGGTACATGGGCGTGTTGGTGGCCAGCTTGATGGTCGGCGCCGGGTAGGAGCCGAAGCACGAGCCGCGCCCGGTGGTGAAGCAGATCAGGTTCGCCCCGCCGGCGATCTGGCCGGTCGCCGCCACCGGGTCGTAGCCGGGGGTATCCATGATGACGAGCCCGCGCTCGGTCACCCTTTCGGCATAGCGGTAGACCGCCTCGATGCCGGTGGAGCCGCCCTTCTTCGCGCCGCCGAGCGCCTTTTCGATGACGTTGGCGAGCCCGCCGGCCTGGTTGCCGGGGCCCACCACCCCCTGCATCTGCACGTCGCGGCCCTGGGTGTGGTCGAGCCACCAGTTGATGCGCTCGAGCAAGGCCCGGCCCACGCCCTCGTCGCGGGCCCGCGCGGTCAGCGTGTGCTCGATGCCGTAGAGCTCGGGCGTCTCGCTGAGAATGGCGGTGCCGCCATGGCGGGCGAGGATGTCCACCGCCCGGCCGAGGGCGGGGTTGGCCGAGAGCCCGGAAAAGCCGTCCGAGCCGCCGCATTGCAGGCCGATGGTCAGGTGCTCGGCCGATTGCGGGCTGCGGGCGAAGGCGTTGGCCTCGGCCAGCATGTCGCGCACCAGCCGCCGGCCTTCCTCGATGGCGGTGGCGGTGCCGCCCACGTCCTGCATGCGCACCGTCCGCGGCATCTTGCCGGCCTGAAGCGCGGTGGCCTCGAAGAAGCGTTCGAGGTTGTTGCGCTCGCAGCCGAGCGAGCAGATCACCGCGCCGGCGATGTTGGGGTGGGTGATGTAGCCCTTCAGCGTGCGGCGCAGCAGGTCCATGGGCTCGCCGGTCTGCTCCATGCCGCAGCCCTGGGTGTGGATGAAGGGCACGACGCCGTCGACATTGGGGAAGCCGGCGAGGCGCTCGTCGTCGAAATGGGCGGCGATCCTGCGGGCGACGGTGGCGGCGCAGTTCACGGTGATGAAGACGCCGATGTAGTTGCGGGTGCCGACCCGGCCGTCGGCGCGGGCGAAGCCCTGGAAGGTGGCGCGTTCCGCCGGCGGCAGCCGGTCGGCGGGCACATAGTCGGCGCCGAAGCGGTAATCCTTCTGGAACTCGTCCATCAGCACGTTGTGGCTGTGCATCCAGGTGCCGGGCGCGATGTCGGCGCCGGCAAAGCCGATGGTGGTGGCGTATTTCAGCACCGGCTCGCCTTTCGCGATGGCGCGGGTGGCGATCTTGTGGCCCATGGGGATGTCCTGCAGCGCCGTCACCGCCTCGGCGGCGATGCGGGTGCCGCGGGGGATGTCGGTGCGGGCGACGACCACGTTGTCGGTGGGATCGAGCCGGATCACCGGGCTGGGCGTCATGGCCCGCCTAGCCGCCGATGGGCGCCGCGAGACCGAACAGAAGCCCGATCAGCAGCGCCGCGAAGGCCAGCCCGCCAAGCCAGGGCCAGATGCCGTAGCCGTCGATGTCGTCGCGGCTGTCGCGTCCGATCATTGTCTTATCCTCCGCTCAGGAATTCGGGCAGCCAGAGGGCGATCTGGGGGAACGCCATCACCAGCGCCAGGCCGACGATCTGCAGCGCGATGAAGGGCAGGACGGCGAGGAAGATCTCCTGCAGGGTCACGTCCCTCGGCGCCACGGATTTCAGCCAGAAGCAGGCCGGGCCGAAGGGCGGCGACAGAAAGTAGATCTGGATATTCATCACGAAAAGGATGCCGAACCAGATCTTGGCCTGGTCCTGGGTCAGCCCCAGATCGGGGGCCAGCGTCATCACCACCGGCGCAAAGACCGGCACGGTGATGAAAACGATGGCGATCCATTCCATGAACGTGCCGAGCACCATCAGGATTAGCATCATGACGACCACCGTGCCCATGGCGCCGAGCCCCAGGTCGAGGAACAGCGAGCGCATGAACTCGCCGCCGCCGACAAGGTTGTAGATGCCGACGAACGAGACCGCGCCGAGGACCAGCCAGATGATGGTGCCGACGGTGGTCATGGTGCCGAGGATGGCGGCCGAGAGCACCTCCCAGCGGAACTGGTTGCGGACCGCGGCGACGACCATCGAGCCGATGCAGCCGACCGCCGCCGCCTCGGTGACGCTGGCGACGCCGCCATAGATCGAGCCCATCACCGCGCCGATCAGGAGGATGCAGAGGATGACCGCGGTCATCCGTTCGCGCGACAGCTTCTGGTCGCGGCCGGTCCGGGCCGCGACCTCGGCCGCGGTCGGGGCGAGGCTGTGGTCGAGGTTGACGCGCACCAGCACGTAGCCGGCATAGAAGATCGCCAGCATGATGCCGGGAACGGCGCCGGCCATGAACAGGTCGCCTATCCCCACCTCGGCCGACAGCCCGTAGACGATCATGATGATGGATGGCGGGATCAGCGTCGCCAGGGCGCCCGCGGCGCAGATCAGCCCGATGGTCAGCTTGCGGTCATAGCCGAGGCGGAACATCTGCGGCAGCGCGACGAGGCCGAGCATCACGATCTCGCCGCCCATGACGCCGGACATGGCGGCGAGGATGACCGCCACCACGGTGGTCTGCACCGCGACGCCGCCCCTGAGGTTCCCGGCGAAGATCGACATGGCGTCGAACAGGTCCTCGGCGATGCCGGCGCGTTCCAGGACCGAGGCCATCATCACGAAGAACGGGATCGCGATCAGTGAGTAGTGCGACAGGAGCCCGGCGGTGTTGGTCGAGACCAGGTAAAGCCCGCGTGGCCCGAAAAAGCCGATCGCCATGATCACCGAGACCGTCAGCGTGACCACGCCCAGCGGCATGCCGGTCATCATCAGCGCGATCAGCAGCACGATCATGATGACCGAGATGGTGCCGAGATCGACCCCGCGCAGGTTCAGCGCCGCCGAGGGATCGAGGGCGTTGGCAAGCGCCGACACCGCGCCGCTGACGGCGCCGAAGGGGCTGTCGGCGCCGAACACGAAGCCGAGAAGCGCCGCCAGGAAGTAGAGGACGAGACAGGCCGCGAGCAGCTTGACCGCCAGCCGCGCCCAGCCCGCGCTCAGATGCCGGTGCAGGTTGACCACCAGTTGCGCGAGGTAGAGGAAGGCGCCCGCCGCAAGCAGGCTTTTCAGCATCATCGGCGTCGGCGCGTTGAAGGCGCTGCCGGAACGCTCGATCTTGGCGATGGCCTCATAGCTGCGGATTGCCGCATCCGAAAGCAGCAGGAAGAGCGCCACGATGCCCACCAGCATGGCGAAGAGGTCGAGCCACCAGCGGGTCCGCTCGGATACCGCCACGTGCACGACGGTGATGGCGATGTGCCGCTGCTTCAGTGTGATGAAGCCGGCGCTCAGCATCCAGCAGGCGGCGCAGAGCATCATCACCGTCTCGAAGGCCCACAGCGTCGGCGCGTTGAAGAGGTAGCGGGAGCCCACCTCCCACAGGGTCAGCACGGCGGCGATCAGATGCAGGGTCGAGACCGCGATGCCCGAGACATGGCTGACATGGTCGATGGGCGTATAGTCGGCCCGCGACAGCTGCACCTCGTCGTGCAGCGGATCGTCGGCACCGATGTCGATATCGGCCAGCGCGATGCCTTTTTCGATGTCGCCGGTCACCTGCGAGTCCTCCCGGGTGCTGCCGCCGGTGGTTGCCGCCGCCGGTGATCGCAAAGACGCCGCCGTGGCGGCGCCTCGCTGCGGTTCGCTGCCGCGCCGGATTGCCCCGGCGCGGGTGGATCGGTTCTCGGGCCTAGAGCAGCCCGGCCTTCTTCATGAAGGCGATATGCGCGTCGTACGTTTCCTTGGCCAGCGGCGAACCCTCGGCAAAGGCGGCCCAGGCATCCTGGGCGATCACCCGCAGCTTGTCGCGCTCTTCCTGGGGCCAGTCGATGATGGTCAGTTCGCCCGCCGCCTTGTCGCGAGCCACAAGCTCGCGGTCGATCAGGTCGACATAGCGCCGCATGTCGTTATAGGCGGCCTGATACCAGACATCGAGGATGGTCTGCTCCTGCTCGGAGAGGCTGTCCCAGACCGCCTGGCTGACCGTGAACTGCAGGATCGGCGTGGAGTGGATGCCCGGGAAGATCGGGTACTTGGCCACCTTGTGCATGCCGTTGGCGTCGTTGTTGGCATAGGCCGAGTTGTCGGCCGCGTCGATGACGCCCTTTTCCAGCGCGCCGTAGGTCTCGGAGCCCGGCAGCGACACCGGCGCCGCGCCGGCGCGCTTGAAGACGTCCGCCGCCAGCCCCTCCGGGGCGCGGATCTTGAGGCCGGACAGGTCGGCGACGCCGTTGATCGGTACCGTCGAGACGAAGGCCTCGCGGGCATAGGCGCCGCAGCCGACCACGTGAACGCCGGGGAAGTGGGCGTCCATCAGCTTTTGCAGCATCTCCTTGCCGCCACCGCGCGAGCAGAAGGTCTGGATCTGGTCGGCGCTGTCATAGCCGGCGATCAGGTCGCCCATCAGCGCGAAGGCCGGATCGGTGCCGGCGAAGTAGTTGATCGAGGTCAGGTCGCCGTCGAGAACGCCGATGCCGATGGCCTGCGGCGTCTCGGCATGGGGGACGACGGATTCGATGGGCAAGAGCTCGATCGACAGGGCGCCGCCGGTCATCGCCTCGAGCTTGGGCACCCACTCTTCGTTGAGGAATTTCAGCGTCAGGTGACTGGCATTGGACGAGGTCTGGATCTTCAGCACCCGGTCGGCCGCCAGGGCCGCCGTGGTGCCGGCGGCGAAGGCGACAGTGACCGCCAGGGCCCTGGCGGCTGCGCCGAGATAGGTTGATGTCATTTGCTCCTCCCTTATGGGCGCGAGTGTGCCCGACAGCGGCCACCCGCGCTACTAGCCGGGCTAATATATTAGAAGATCAGTTCGTTCAAGCTGCGTGATCGGTGCCGCCGGGCCGGCTCTGCCCGGCGCCCCTTCGCCATGTGGAGCCATTGCCGCGGTGCCGGTGGTCGCGTACATCGCTGGGCTGTGGCTCGACAGGAGGCTTCCCATGGAGACCCGCGTCTGCCGGCTTTACGCCGAGGGCGACATCCGCATCGAAACCCAGGCCATGGAAGGGCCGGGCGAGGGTGAGGTTCTGGTCGGGGTTGGCGCCGGCGGCATCTGCGGCTCGGACCTGCATTATTACCGCCATGGCGGGTTCGGCCCGATACGGGTGCGCGAGCCGATCATCCTCGGCCACGAGGCGGCGGGCACGGTGCTGGCGCTGGGCGCGGGCGTCTCGGGCCTGGCCGAAGGCGACCGCGTTGCCATCAATCCCAGCCGGCCGTGCGGGGACTGCGACTACTGCCGCGAGGGGCTGACCACCCACTGCCTGAACATGCGCTTCAACGGCTCGGCGATGCGGATGCCGCACGAGCAGGGCCTGTTTCGCGACCGCATCGTGGTGGAGGCGGCGCGCTGCCTGAAGGTGGGCGCCGAGGTGAGCCTGTCGGAGGCCGCCTGCTCGGAGCCGCTGGCGGTGTGCCTGCATGCCCGCAACATGGCCGGGCCGCTGGCGGGGAAACGGGTGCTGGTCACCGGGTCGGGGCCGATCGGGGTCCTCTGCGCGACGCTGGCGGCCGATGCCGGCGCGGCGGAGGTGGTGGTGACCGACCTCGAGGACGTGCCGCTGGCGACGGCGACCGCCATGGGTGCGACGCGGGTGGTGAACGTCGCGCGCGATGCCGCCGCGATGGAGGCCTATGCCGACGGCAAGGGGTATTTCCACACCGCCTTCGAATGCTCCGCCGCGGCGCCGGCGATCCGCGCCGCGCTGGCCGCGATCCGCCCCCAGGGGCGGCTGGTGCAGGTGGGCGTGGGCGGCGAGGTGCCGGTGCCGCTGAACGTCATCGTCGGCAAGGAGATCACCGTCCAGGGCACGCAGCGGTTCCAGGATGAGTTCGCCGAGGCGGTGGCGGCCATATCCGCTCGCCGGATCGACGTGCGGCCGATGATCTCGGCGAGCTATCCGCTTGCGGACGCGGTCGAGGCGTTCACCGTGGCCGGCGACCGGTCGCGGGCGGTGAAGGTCCATATCGCCTTCGGCTAGCCGTCCCCAGGGGGACAATGACTGCCTTCGGATCGCCCCTCCCGGAGGGGGGCGATCAACGGGCGGGATCGCGGCCGCTCAGGCCCCGGCTGCCGTGCCGCCCGCCATGCCCACTGCCACCCGAGCGCCGCCGCCGCCGGTTCGGCCGCTCATGATGTCGGACAGTCTGGACCCGCGCATTCGCAGGAACCGCAGCAGCCTGTCGCCGAAGTCGGGATCCACGGCGCCGCGCACCGAAGCCAGCCCGGCCAGCCGCCTTCGCCATGCCCGGGTCCGGGGCGCCGCGGACAGGATGCCGAAATCACCGATCCGGTCGAAGGCGTCGAAATACCGGAAGACCGGTGCAAACGCGACGTCGACGAGGCAGGGTCCGGAGCCCGCGAAGTAGGGGCCGTCGCCAAGTTCCGCCTCGACGGTCAGGAACTTGCGGGTCAGCACCGCTGTCCGGTCGGCGAGGGCCGCGTCGGTTCCGGCCGAGTAGAACCCGGCGATGTCGTTGAGGATCGACGAGGCGAACTCGATCCACGACCGGTGCCTGGCCCTCTCCAGCGCCGCGGCCGGGTGCAGGGGATTGGGCTGGGTCTCCTCCAGGAACTCCAGGATCACCGCCGACTCGAAGATCGCCGTTTGTCCGACCACCAGCACGGGTGTCTTGCCCAGCGGTGAGATCTTTAGAAACCAGTCCGGCTTGTCGGCGAGGTCTATCGTCGTGCGTTCGAAGGGCACGCCCTTTTCGGCCAGCGCGATGGCCACGCGCTGGACGTAGGGACAAAGCGGATGACTGATCAGGTGCGGTGTCATGACAGGGCCTCCAGTGACGTTTCCTTGCGGTGGCGACCGGCCCGGAGCCGGGGCAGCGGCGCCGCCGTGCCCGGCAGCGTGAAGACGAACGGTTTCGGCAACCAGCCGTGGGCCACGACCATGGTGCCAAGCGCGATGCGCAGCAGGAACGCGGCCACGTCCTGTGTCTGGGGTCGGGACATGGTATCCTCCTATAGATGCAATTGCATGTATATTGGGACTCTGTCGCGCCTGTCAAGGTTGATGCATATGCATGTTTATGCCATGGTCGCCGAATGAATGACCTGACCGCCGAAACCGAGCGGGCGTGGATCGCGCTGGCCCGCGCCTACCGGTTCGTTCTGGAGGACGTGGAACGGGCCCTCAAGGCGGCCGGCCTGCCGCCGCTGGAATGGTACGACGTACTGCTCGAGGTCGAACGCGCGGGCCCCGACGGATTGCGGCCCTATGCCCTGCAGGAACGCCTGCTTCTGCCCCAGTACGGCATGTCCCGGCTCATCGACCGCATGGAGCGGGCGGGACTGGTTGCCAAGCATCGCTGCGACGCGGACAGGCGCGGCTTCGAGGTGCGCATCACCGCGCTTGGACGGCGGACGCGCCGGCAGATGTGGCCCGTCTATTCCGCTGCGCTCGGGCAAGCGCTGCAGGACTCGATGCCGACCGAAAGGATGAAGGCCCTGGCGGAACTGCTGACGCCGGTCGTCCGCCCCCCCGGCTGATCCGAGACGATGCGGCAAGGCGAGGTTCGCGGGCGTGGGACGGGAACGGTCGCCTTCGCCGGCGGGCGTCAGGCCGCAGATCGCCCCCCCGCCGAGGCCTTGCGCCGCCCGGAACCGGCGCCTGGTCCACCATCATGGGGCGCAGAAGTCGGGGCGGGGCGGGCTCTAGTGGTCCGATGGGGCGGCGCGGAGGGGCGAGCGACGGCGCGATCCGGCCGGGAGGCCCGGCTTGGGGGCCGGGGCGGGTGCGGCGGTGGCCGGGCCGGCGCAAGGCGGTCCGCCGGGGGCCCCGGGCAGGGTTACTGGCGTGCCACCGGCTCCAGCGCCACGCCCTCGGCCACCGCGTCGCTGGGATGGGTGACGACCATGTCGCCCTCGGAGAGGCCCGACACCACCTCGGCCACGGCGGTGTTGCGGCGGCCGATCTCGACATGGACCATCTCGGCACGACCGCCGGTGGCCCGGAACACCGCCCAGGCGTCGCTGTCACGGAACAGCGCCCCAAGCGGCACGGTCAGAACGTCCGCGCCCTCCCAGGTAACGATGCGCAGATAGACCGCATAGCCGTCGCCCAGCCCCTCGCGCGCCTCCGGTGGGCTGACGAAGTCGAACAGCGCCTCCACCCGCTGCTCCTCGATGCCGAGGGTCGAGACCTCGGTATGGGCCGATGGCTCGATCTGGCGCAGCTTCGCCTCCAGCGGCGGGGTGCCGCCCCAGCGCTCGACGATGGCGGTGGCGCCGGTGGGGACGGTCACCGCGTCGCGGGACAGGGGATCGGCGACGATCTCCAGATCGCCCGGGGCGCCGAGGGTCACCAGCCGGGTGCCGGCGGTGACCGGGCGCGCGCTCACCGCGTCGATGGCCAGCACCCGGCCGGTGACCGGCGCCTTCAGCTCGACGCAGCAGTCGGCGGATAGCGGCCGCTCGCTGCTGCCGGGCTCTATCAGCGCCGCGCGGGCCCGCTCGACGCCGCTGGCGGCCATCGCCCGGCCCGACAGCGCCGCGTCCAGCGCCGACTTCTTGACCGAGCGCAGTTGCTCGGCATCCTCGAGCCGGGTCAGCGAGGCGACGCCGCGCTCTACCAGGGTCCGCATCCGGGTGAGCTGGGAATCGGCATACTGGAAGTCGTCGGTCGCCTCGCGGAGCTGGCTTTCGGCGACCTGCAGCGCCGCCTCGGCCTCGCGGACGGCGGCCTCAGCCTGGATGCGGCTGCGCGCGTCCAGAAGGCTCGGCGCCACCGGGCGGACCACGGCGACCACGGTCTCGCCCTCGACAACCGGGTCGCCGACCCGGACCGGAGAACGCAGCGCCATGCCGTCGAGGGGCGCCGAGACCTCGTAGATCTCGCGGATCCGGGTCTTGCCGTCGACGTCCACGGTGACCTGCATCGGCCCCCGCGCGACGGCGGCGATCTCGACCGTCACCGGGGTCTCGCGCATCGCCACCCAGGCCAGCACGGCGACCACGGCGGCAAGGACGACGGCAACAAGGGTCAGGCGGCGCATGGGGCTACTCCCGGGTCTTCATGACGGAGACGAGGTCGAAATGGTCCAGCCGGCGGCGGACCAGCAGCACGGCGGCGGTGCTGGCGGCCAGCACGATGAGGCTCGACCGGGCGAGGTTGGCGGAGGTGATGACCAGCGGAATGCGGTAAAGGTCGCTGTCGAAGCCGGCGACCATGGACCAGGCGATGCCATAGCCGAGCAGCCAGCCGAGGGGCTGCGCCAGAAGGGTCAGCAGCAGCGTCTCGCCGGCGAGGATGTACGAGACCTCGGCCCGGGTGAAGCCGAGGATGCGCAGGCTGGCCAGCTCGCGCGCGCGTTCCGAAAGCTGGATGCGGGCACCGTTATAGGCCACGCCGATGGTGATCAGCACCGCGATGGTCACATAGACGATCGTGGTGATGTTCATGTTCTCGCGGATGGTGTCCTGGAACGAGGTGCGCACGTCGGTCAGCATCACCGTCGCCGCCAGCCCGGGCAGGTCCTTGACCGCCGCGTGGAAGGCATCGAGCCGGCTTTCGTCGAGCATCAGGTTGACCGCCGAGACCCGGGGTTCGGTGCGGTTGAGCGCCGCCAGCGCGCCCGGGTCCATATAGGCGCCGATGCCGAAATACTGGGTGACGGTGCCGGCGACCCGGATCGCGTGGGTCTCGCGCCGGCCGTCGAGGAACTCGGCCTCGACGATGTCGCCGGGGCGGACCCCAAGCTGGCTGGCCACCTGCTCGGACAGCATCACGCCGTCGTCCGGCACCGCGAGCGGCAGGCCCTTGTCGTCGGTGATGCGCGCCAGATCCGCGTCCGCCGGCCGCGCCGATATGGCCAGGCGCTTTTCGCGCGGACCGTGGCGCAGGACGGCGGGCTGGACGAATTCCGGCTCGGCCGCCAGAACGCCCGGCAGGGCCCGGGCCTCCTCGACCACCGCAAGCGGCGCGGCGTGGTTCAGGACCAGCGTCGCGTGCTGTCGGCTGGCGGCGAAGAAGGCGACGTCGACGATGCGGTCGATGGCGTCCTGGAAGAAGTTCGAGGCGATCACCACCGAGACCGCCAGCGCCAGCCCCAGCGAGGTCAGCGCGGAGCGCAGCGGCCAGCGGCCGATGCCGCGCAGGATCATCATCGTCGGCTGGGTGACCTTCAGCCGGGCCAGCAGCCCGTCGGCCAGCCCGCGCCGGAAGTGCGGCGGCGCGGGCGGCTGCATCGCCACCGCCGGCGCCAGCCGCGCCGCCCACAGCGCCGCGCGTGCCGCGCCGGTCAGCGCCGTGGCCAGCCCGGCAAGCCCGGAAATCGCGTAGGCATCCAGGACGCTGGTGCGGACAAGATAGGGGAAGTCGTAGAAGCGGGCGTAGAGGATGGTCAGCCCGTGCGTCAGCCAGCCGCCCACCAGCCAGCCGAAGACGATGCCGACGGCGGCGATCAGCCCGGCCAGCATCATGTAGTGGACCGCCACCTCGAGGTTGGAATAGCCCACCGCCTTCATCAGCCCGATCTCGCTGCGCTCCAGCGCGATGATCCGGGCCAGCACCATGTTGACCAGGAACGCCGCGATGCCGAAGAAGATCGGCGGCAGGATGTAGGACATGATCTTCAGCTGCTTGATCTCGGAATCGATGAAGCTGTGGGAGATCTGCTGGTCCCGGCCGTGGCCGCCGAGCCCGCCGTAAGGCGCCAGCAGGGTGTCGAGCCGGTCGATCACCGTCTCGGCGTCGGCGCTGCGGCTGAGCTTCAGCGCGACGTCGTTGAAGGCGCCGTCGAGGTCGAAGGCTGAGGCCACCGCCGCCTCGGGCATGTAGAGCACGCCGAAGCGGGCGTTGTCGGGCAGCAGGCCCCCCGGCGGCAGCGAATAGATGAACTCGGGCGACAGCACCGTGCCGACGATGGTCAGGTCGCGCTCCCGGCCGTTGATGATGGCGGTGAAGCCGTCGCCGGAGTGAAAGCCGTTGGCGCGGGCGAAAGGCGCGGTGACCGCGACCTCGGCCGAGCTGTCGGGATCCGGCAGGCGGCCCTCGACCACCAGCGGCACGCTCAGCCGCGCGCCGCCCGGCGGCAGCGAGATGATCTGCCCCGAGGCGGCGCGGTCGCTGCCGGGCAGCTTCAGCATGACGGTGCCGGTCACGCGCAGGTCCACCGCCCAGACGCCGTCGATGGCGGCGATCTCGCCCCTCAGCGCGCGCGGCGCCCGGTGCACGGTGGCGAAGACATCCGGAAAGCGGTTCTGGTCGTAATAATCGTCGCGGCTCGCCTCGAGCGTGCGGTACATGCCGAAGCCCATCAGGAAGATCGCCACCCCGCAGGCCAGCACCAGGGCGATGGCCAGTGCCTGCGGCCACAGCCGCAGAAGGTCGCGCACAAGCTTCTTGTCCAGCGCGTGGATGTGGCCCCTCACCAGACCACCTCCTCGGCTGCCACGCGCTTGGCGTTGGTCTCGACCGACTGGATGCGGCCGTCATGAAAGCGGATCACCCGGTGCGCCATCTGCCGGATGGCGGCGTTGTGGGTGATGATCAGCGTGGTGGTGCCGAAGCGGCGGTTGATCTCGTCGAGCGCCGCCAGCACCACGGTGCCGGTGCGGCTGTCGAGCGCGCCGGTGGGCTCGTCGCAGAGCAAGACCTCGGGCCGTTTGGCGATGGCCCGGGCGATGGCCACCCGCTGCTGCTCGCCACCCGACATCTCGGCGGGGAAATGGGCGGCGCGGCGGTCGAGCCCGACCAGCGCCAGCGCCTCGCCGGCGGGCATCGGGTCTTTGGCGACATCGGTCACCAGCTCGACATTCTCGCGCGCCGTCAGGCTGGCGACGAGGTTGTAGAACTGGAACACGAAGCCGACATGGTCGCGCCGGTAGCGGGTCAGCTCGCGGTCGGTCATGCCGACGAGGTCGCGGTCGCGGAAATGCGCCTCGCCGCCCGAGGCCCGGTCGAGGCCGCCGAGAATGTTCAGGAGCGTCGACTTGCCGCTGCCCGAGGGGCCGAGAAGGACGGTGAGCTCGCCCTCGGGCAACTCCAGGTCGACGCCGTCCAGGGCCCGCACCTCGGCGGTGCCGGAGGCGTAGACCTTGGTCAGGTCCCGGGTGCGATAGATCGTTTCTCCCATCCCCCCGCTGCCCTTGTTCCGGCCGTCTGGTCACGACGAGTCGGGGCCCGCCCGGCGACAGGCGCACGCGCAGAGAATAGGCCGGTGGCCGGCCACGGGCCACCCCGGGGATTCCCTTACCGGCATTTTGTCGCGGGTCGGGCCGGCCGCGCGGCGGGTCAGAACATCGCCGGCAGGGTCAGGATCAGCGACGGAAAGACAATGACAAGCGCGGTGATGACCAGATCGGCAAGGAAGAACGGCACCACCCCGGCGAAGATCTGCACCGTGGTCACGTACTCGGCCGCGACATTGCGGATGACGAAGACGTTCAGCCCCACCGGCGGCGTGATCATGCCGATCTCCAGCAGCTTGACCACCAGCACGCCGAACCAGACCAGGCTGATGCCTTCGGCGTTCAGAAGCGGGATGAACACCGGCAGGGTCACCAGAAGCGCGCCGAAGGGTTCCATCACCATGCCGAGAAGCAGGTAGACGATGACGATCATCAGCATCAGCTGGTAATAGCCGATATCGGCGGCGCTCACCTGCTGGGAGATGAAGCTCGACAGCCCGGTGATGCCCAGGAAGCGGGTGAACATCGAGGCGGCGATGCCGATGATCAGCAGCGACGCGGTGGTCATCAGCGTCTCCAGCAGCGACTGCCTCAGCACCTCCAGGTTCAGGCGGCCGACCCCCCAGGCGATCAGGATCGCCCCGGCGGCGCCGATGGCGCCGGCCTCGGTGGCGGTGAAATAGCCCGAGAAGAGGCCGCCGAAGACCAGCGCGATCAGCACCAGCACCGGCCAGACCCGGGCCAGCGCCTCGCGCGCGCCGAGCTGTTCTTCCTCGATCGGGCGGCGCGGCACCAGGTCGGGGCGCAGCGCGGCGATGATCAGCACGATCACCGCATAGCTGAACGCGGTCAGCAACCCGATGCCGATGCCGCCGAGGAACACCTGGGTGATCGAGGTCTCGGCGAAGACGCCATAGAGGATCATCAGGATCGAGGGCGGTATCAGCGCCCCGATGGTGCCGCCGGCGGCGATGGCGCCTGCCGCGATCGACGGCGAATAGCCGGCGCGGACCATCTCGGGGATGGCGATGCGGCCCATCGAGGCGGCGGTGGCCAGCGACGAGCCGCAGACCGCCGCAAAGCCCGAGCAGGCCAGGATCGAGGAGATCGCCAGCGCCCCCGGCAGCCGCCTCAGCACCGCCTTGGCGGCGGCGAACAGGCCGGCGGTCAGCTCGGCATGGAAGGCGACGAAGCCCATCAGCAGGAACATCGGCACGGCGCTCATGGTCCAGCTGGCGACAAAGCTGTAGGGCGTGTTCGACAGGATCCCCAGCGCCGGGGTCAGCCCGATCAGCCAGGCGATGCCGCCGAACGAGACCGCGATCAGCGCCAGCGCCACCGGCACCCGCAACAAGAGCAGCGCGAACAGGATGGCGATGCCGGCGAACCCGGCCCCGACGCTCACTTGCGCCCCCCGGCCAGCGTCGCGGCCCGCAGCAGGGTGACGGCGGCGGCCAACAGGAACCCCGCCGGCGGCAGGAAATAGGTGGGCCAGACCGGCACCTCGTGGCCGAGCACGTCGACGAAGGTGCCGGTGTGCCAGTTCTTGACCGCGTCGCCCCAGGTCACCCAGGCGATGGCGGCGTAGATGACGGTGGCCAGCAGCG
The DNA here is from genome assembly GCA_050299555.1 of Paracoccaceae bacterium. Lineage (GTDB taxonomy): Bacteria > Pseudomonadota > Alphaproteobacteria > Rhodobacterales > Rhodobacteraceae > JBNKWA01. The sequence goes on from JBNKWA010000045.1 coordinate 15,411, forward strand.
CCACCAGGATGTCCGAGAGCCGGCGCAGGCCCGACGACATCAGCCCGTCGAGCACCTCGACCGAGATCATCGCCCGGCGCCGTTCCACCCAGGCCAGCGGCAGGAAGGCAATCAGCACCATGTAGTAGCGCGACACGATCTCGTTGGTGGCCGGGATCGGCCGCGCGAACAGGTTGCGCGTCACCACGTCGGCACAGACATGCACCAGAAGCGCGAGCACACCGATGGCGCCGACCAGCGCCAGCCCCTGGGCCACGCGATCGGTCAGCCGTTCAAGCAGGTCCATGGATCACCTTTGACGGGGCCGGCGCGCGGGCGGGCGCACCGGCCGTGGGGCGTAGTGGCGGCTCACATGCCGTAGGCGGCGAAGTCGACCTTGCTCCAGACCTCGTCCCAGACCCGCTGGGTCATGGCGTCGCGGTCATGGTTCACCTCGTCCGAGATGGCTTCCCACTTTTCCACCAGGCGGATGAACTCGGCCACCCGGGCGTCGGCGTCGTCCATGCCGAAGCGCTCCTTGGAGATTTCCGCCGCCGTGGCGCGGTCGGCGATGGCGAACGCGGCGGACGCCTCGGCAAAGGCGGGGTCGGCCTCGATGAACTCGATGCCGGCGTCCCTGGCCGCCTTCTCGGCGATGCCGGGGAACTCATAGCCCCAGCGCTGGGTGAAGTTGGCATTGGCGCGGTTGGCGGCGCGGGCCAGCGCGGTGCGCTCCTCCACCGACATGTCGGCCCAGGTGGCCTTGGCGGTGGCGAAGTTCGAGGTGGAGAAATAGGTGCCCAGCGGCACGATGGTCACGTCCTTGGCCAGCTCCACCAGCCGGAACGCCAGAAGGTCGCCGATCGAGGCCATGGAGCCGTCGATGGTGCCCTGGCTCATCGCCTCGAAGGTCTCCAGCACGCTGATCGACACCGGCACGGCGCCGAAATTCTCGGCCCAGCGCGAATAGGGCGAGCCGCCCGAGCGCAGCCGCAGGCCGGCGAGGTCCTCGGCGGTCTTGACCGGCTTGTTGGTCAGCAGCGCATAGGGATCGGACGAGCCCGAGCCGAGATAGACCGTGCCGAAGGCGGAAAGCTCCGCCTGGCAGCTGTCGCAGTTGACGGTGTATTCGGTCAGCGCCGCGCCCATGGCGTGGGGGTCGTGGGCCGAAAGCGACAGCTCGCCGGCCAGCGCGAAGTTCGGCAGCTCGGCCGGGAAGTAGAGCGGCAGGAGGTTGCCGACGTCGATCAGCCCGGACTGCAGCGCGTCCTTCATCTGGCCGAGATTGACCACCTCGGGGCCGAGGAAGGTGGCGGTCAGCTCGCCATTCGATTCCTCGGGCAGGTACTCGATCAGGGCGTTGTAGAGGTGGCTGGTGGCGGGATGCGGCGGCGGTGCGCCCGAGCCCACGCGCAGGTCGCGCGCATCGGCAGTGGCGGCAAGGCCGAGGGCCGCCAGCGCGGCAGCCAGGCAAAGCGTCCGTATGGTCATTGTCATTCCTCCCGGGTTTCTTGTTCTTCAGATCTTCAGCAGCCGCCTTGCGTTCTCCTTCAGCAAGAGCGGCCGCACTTCCTCGCGGATCGGCAGATCCTCGAAATCCTTCAGCCAGCGGTCGGGCGTGATCGCCGGCCAGTCCGAGCCGAACAGCATCTTCTTTCTCAGGATCGTGTTGGCGTACTGGACGAAGAGCGGCGGAAAGTACTTCGGCGACCATCCCGACATGTCGATGTAGACGTTGGGCTTGTGCTGGGCGACGGCCAGCCCCTCCTCGGTCCAGGGGAAGGACGGGTGCGCCAGCACGATGGGCATGTCGGGGAAGTCTACCGCGACATCGTCCACATGCATGGGGTTGGAGTATTTCAGCCGCATACCCATGCCGCCCCGCATGCCCGACCCGACGCCGGTCTGGCCGGTGTGGAACAGCGCCACCGCGCCTTCCTCCGCGATCGCCTCGTAAAGCGGATAGGCGATGCGGTCGTTGGGGAAGAAGCCCTGCATGGTGGGGTGGAACTTGAACCCCCGGACGCCGAACTCGCGCACCAGCCGCCGCGCCTCGCGGGCGCCGGCCTTGCCCTTGGCCGGGTCGATCGAGGCGAAGGGGATCAGCACGTCGTCGTTCTCGGCGGCGATGCGGGCCACTTCCTCGTTGGAGTAGCGGCGAAAGCCGGTCTCGCGCTCGGCGTCGACGGGGAAGATCACCGCACCGATCTTGCGCTCGCGGTAATAGGCGGCGGTGTCCGGGACCGATGGCAGCATGCCCTTGGCGCCGGCGGGGTTCCTGAAATAGGCCGCCATGCCGGCCTGGAACTCGTCATAGCCGTCGTCGCGGGGGCCGCAGCACGGCTCCTCGGCATGGGTATGGATGTCGATGGCGACAAGCGCGTCGGGGTTCATGGCCGACCCTCCGGTTCGGGCAGCGAAAGGTACTTGCGCAACAGGCGCTTCAGCTCGGCCTCGTCGCGCCGGGTCAGGCCAGGGACCGGCCTTGCCTCGTGGCGCCGGAAGGGCTCGCTCAGGGTGGCGACCCGGGCCCGGCCGCTGTCGGTCAGCTTCAGCTCCACCGCGCGGCGGTCGTCGGCGGGCACGCTGCGGCTGACCAGCCCGTCGCTCTCCATGGCGCGGACCATCTTGGCCATGTGGGCGCGCTTGATCATCAGGTGCCGGGCGACAACCCCCTGGCGGATGCCGGGATTGTCGGCGATCACGAACAGCGCCGAGATCTCGCCGGGGCGAATGCCGAACCCGCCAAGATCGTCGTAGAAGTCGCGGAACGACACAAGCTGCGACAGCCGCAGCAGGAACCCCAGCGAACCGGCCAGCGCGCCAAGGTCGACCGCCTCGGTATCCCTGGTGTCGCTGTCGAGGTCACGCATCTTTCGGCGCGACCTTGCCGGCGCGCTTTTCCAGGAACGCCCGCAGCCGTTCTTCGGCCTCGGGGGTGGCCGAGGTCAGCGAGGACATCAGCGATTCGACGAACAGCCCGTCCTCGGAGGACAGGTCGCGGATGCGGGGCAGGGCATTCAGCACCGCGTAGTTGGACATCTCGGCGTTGGTGGCTGCGGCGGCGGCCAGCTCCAGCGCCCGGTCGAGCGCCTTGCCCTCGGGGACGACATAGCTGACGCCGCCCCAGCGCTCCATCTCGGCGGCGCGCAGCACCCGCCCGGTCAGCATCATGTCGGCCATGCGCGCGGCGCCGATCAGCCGCGCGATCCTCACCGAGCCGCCGCCGCCGACGAAGATGCCGCGCTGGCCTTCGGGCAGACCGAAGAACGAGGTCTCCTCGGCGACGCGGATATGGGTCGAGGCGGCCAGCTCGAAGCCGCCGCCGACGACCGCGCCGGTCAGCGCCGTCACGAACGGGATGGTGCCGCGCTCGATCCCGTCGAAGACCTGGTGCCAGCGCCGCGACCCCTTGATCGCCTCGATCGCCGATTTCTCGACGTGCTCGGCCAGATCCAGCCCGGCGCAGAAATGCGGGCCCCGGCCGAAGATCACGGCCGCCCGGGCCTCCTCGGTGGCGCGGGCCACGGCACTGGCCAGCGCCTCGACCACCCGGTCGCTGATGGCATTGCGCTTTTGCGGTCGGTCCAGCGCGATCACCGCGACGGCACCGCGAAGCTCGTAGGTGACGAGGCGCTCCTGTGCGGCTCCGTCCATGCGCGTTCTCCCGATTGCGGTTTCGACTGCCGAATTTTGTTTCCCAGTAGACAAAATTACCGCGCCGAGTCAACATGGGATTCGAACAGGACGTGGGAGGAAACGTGACCGCAGAGGTTTCCAAGGCCGAGGTCGCCCTGTGGGCGCCGTCGGTGCGAAGCGAGATGCGGCCCGACGGCAGCATGCTGGTCTGGCAGGACGAGCCGCTGGGCGATTTTCCGCGCTCGATCACCGTGCGTTTCATGCACTGGGCCGGGCAGGTGCCCGACCGCATCTGGATGGCCGAGCGTGGCCCCGACCGGGCCTGGCGCGAAACCAGCTATGGCGCGGCGGCGGCGACGATCCGCGCCATCGCCAGCGCCCTGGTGGCGCGCGGGCTGTCGGCGGAACGGCCGCTCTTGATCCTGTCGGGCAACAGCGTCGCCCATGCGCTGATGGCGCTGGCCGCGCAGCATGTGGGCGTCCCCTCGGCGGCCCTGGCACCGGCCTACTCGCTGACCGGGGGCGATTACCTAAAACTGCGCGACATCGCCGGGCAGCTCACCCCGGGGCTGATCTTCGCCGAGGACGCCAGCCGCTTCGCGCCGGCGATCGCGGCGGTGTTCGGCGCCGAGGTGCCGGTGGTCACAGTCAGGCCGGCCGACCTTTCCTGCGAGACCGTCGCCTTCGACGAGATCGCTGCCACCCAGCCCTCGGCCGCGATGGAGGCGGCGCATGAGGCGGTCGGCCCGGGCACGGTGGCCAAGTTCCTCTTCACCTCCGGCACCACCGGATCGCCCAAGGCGGTGATCCAGACCCAGCGCATGCTGTGCGCCAACCAGCAGATGGTGCGCCAGTGCTATGCCTTCATGGCCGAGACGCCGCCGGTGGTGGTGGACTGGGCGCCGTGGAACCACACCGCCAGCGGCAACAAGGTCTTCAACCTGGTCATCTACAACGGCGGAACGTTCTACATCGACGACGGCCGGCCGACGCCCGACGCCATCGGCCGCACCATCGACAACCTGCGCGAGATCGCGCCGACGTGGTATTTCAACGTGCCGCTCGGCTACCAGATGCTGCTCGACGCGATGGAAAGCGATCCGGGCCTGCGCGAGACCTTCTTCAGCCGGGTGCAGATGCTGATGTATGCCGGCGCCGGGATGAGCCAGCCGGTCTGGGACCGCATCACCCGGGTCGCCGACCAGATGGTGCCGGGGGGCGTGCTGCTCTGCACCGGGTTCGGGTCGACCGAGACGGGCCCCTTCGCGCTGATGTGCACCGAGCGGCAGGACAAGGCCGGCAATCTCGGCATTCCCGCCCATGGCGTCACCTTCAAGCTGGTGCCGCAGGGCGACCGGCTGGAGGGGCGGATCAAGAGCCCGTCGGTGACCCCCGGCTATTGGCGCAACCCCGAGCTGACCGCTGAAGCCTTCGACGACGAGGGGTTCTACCGCTTCGGCGATGCCTTCCGCTTTGCCGTGCCCGGCGATGCCGCCGCCGGCTTCGTCTTCGACGGACGGCTGGCCGAGAACTTCAAGCTGTCGTCCGGCACCTGGGTGGCGGTGGGACCGCTCAGGGCTCAACTCACCAACGATCTCAAGGGACTGGCCAGCGACGTTGTGATCGCGGGCGAAGGCCATACCCAGCTTGGCGCGCTGGTGGTGCCGGACTGGGCGGCGCTCAGGGCGCTGGCCGGCGACCCGGCGCTGAAAGGCGAGGCGCTCCTGCACCATCCGGCGGTGCGCAAGGCGGCGGGCGAGCGGCTGGCAGCCCATGCGGCGCGGGCGACGGGGTCGGCCTCGCGGGTCTGCCGGATGATGTTCCTGGCCGCGCCGCTTTCCTTCGACCGGGGCGAGGTCACCGACAAGGGTTCGATCAACCAGCGCGCGGTGCTCCGCCAGCGGGCCGATCTGGTGGACTGCCTGTGGTCCGAGGACCCGCGCGTCATCGTGCTGCAAACGGAGGATGCCCGCTGATGGACATCGGGAATGCGCATATCGTCGTGACCGGCGGCGGCTCGGGCCTGGGCGAGGCGACGGCGCGGCACCTGGCCGGTGCCGGGGCTGTGGTCACCATCTTCGACCGCGACGGCGACAAGGCGGCGGCGGTGGCGGGCGAGATCGGCGGCCATGGGGTGACCGTCGACGTGGCCGATGAAGGGGCCGGGCAGGCGGTCGAGGACGCCGCGTCGCGGGCCGGGCCGATCCGGGGGCTGGTCAACTGTGCCGGCATCGCCACCGCGGGGCGCGTGGTCGGGCGCGAGGGGCCGGGCTCGCTCGACGCCTTTTCCTCGGTGATCCGGGTCAACCTGATCGGCAGCTTCAACATGCTGCGGCTGGTCGCCGCCCACATGACCGCGCAGGCGCCGCTTGCCGATGGCGAGCGCGGGGCGATCGTCAACACCGCCTCGGTGGCGGCCTTCGACGGGCAGATCGGGCAGGCGGCCTATGCCGCCTCCAAGGGCGGGATCGTGTCGATGGCGCTGCCGGCGGCGCGCGAGCTGGCGCGCTTCGGCATCCGCGTCAACACCATCGCGCCCGGCGTCTTCATGACGCCGCTCCTGAAGACGCTGCCCGAGGAGGTGCAGGAGAGCCTCGCCGCGACGATCCCGTTCCCGCCGCGCCTGGGCGACCCCGACGAGTTTGCCAAGGCGGTGCGGTTCTGCTTCGAGAACGCCTATCTCAATGCCGAGGTGATCCGGCTCGACGGCGCCCTCAGGATGGCGCCGAAATAGGGTGCCGAGGGGCGCCGCCCCCTGCCTGGCCTGCGGGGCCGCTCCCCGCCCGCCCACCCTCGCGCCCCCGCGGCCAGGGCAGGGGGCGACTTCGGGGTCCGCGAAGGCGATTGCCGGGACGGCCGGCGGCCTCAGGTTCCCTGCACCGGCGGCGTGCCGTGGGTGTGGAAGCTCTCGATGGTCTTCAGCCCCCAGGCCTGGCCCTTCCTGCGGTCCGCCTCGGTCCAGACGACCGGCTCCCAGTCCGGCGCCAGCAGCAGCCGCGCCCCGGCATTGGCCAGTTCGACCCGGTTGCCCGCCGGCTCCCAGACATAGAGGAAGAACGAGCCCTGGATGGCGTGCTTGTGGGGCCCGGTCTCGATATGGACGCCGTTCTCCAGAAAGATGTCGGCGGCGCGCAGGATGTCCTCGCGCTGGTCGGTGGCGTAGGTGAGGTGGTGGAGCCGACCCATGCCGCCGCCGCGTTCCTCGCTGCAGACCAGGTCGTAGGTCTTGTTGTTGCAGGTGAACCAGCAGCCGCCCAGCCGGCCGTTGTCGAGCTGGATCAGCTCGGTCACCCGGCTGCCGAGGCAGGTCTCGACGAAGTCGCGGAACGCCTTGACGTCCTCGCCCAGCAGGTTGACGTGGTCGATCCGGCGCGGGCAGGCACCGGTGGCGTGAAAGCGGCTGGCGTTGTTCTTCAGCGCCGGCCGGTCCTCGGGCCCGGGCTGATAGCGGCTGGTCTGCCAGTAGATCTCGAAGACATGGCCGAACGGGTCCTCGAAACGGTAGGCGGGGCCATGGCCGAGATCGCCCTCGACCCAGCCATGGGTCCTGCAGCCCGAGGCCTCGATGGCCCTGACCCGGCGCTCCAGCGCCTCGGGGCTGGCGGCGCGATAGCCGACATGGCCGACGCCGGTGGTCTCGGCCCGGGTCAGCTTCAGCGAGTGGAACTCGTACTCGTCCCAGCCGCGCAGATAGGCCGAACTGCCGTCCTCGGCCGACAGTTTCAGCCCGTAGACGCGGGTGAAGAAGTCGAGGCTGTCCTCGTAGCGGTCGGTCAGGACCTCGACATGCCCCAGATGGGCGAGATCCTGCGGGCGTTCGGCCATGGCGCTCCCTTCTCGGTCAGATCATCCGGCGCATGATCCCGGTCTTCCACCAGAACTGGTGCGCGATCACCGCCGCCACATGCAACCCGGCCACCGCCAGCAAGAGGTTGGTGCCGACCTCGTGCAGGTCGCCGAGATCGTGGATCTGCAGGAACCAGGCGGCAAGCCCGGAAAGCGGCAGCGCGAAAAGCAGCGCGTAGAGCGCCACGTGCGTCACCTTGGCCGCCAGCGCCGCCAGCGGCGGCTCGTCGGCGGGCGGCGGCGGCGCCCCGTTGCTGGCCCGCAGCACAAGCCGAAGCGCCGCCAGCGCCAGCACGACGGTGCCGATGGCGATATGGGCGATGCTGGTGGTGGAATAGGTCATGGCGCCGGCGCGCAGGCCGTCGTTGAAGGCGCGGCCGACCCCGTCGAAGACGAGATACTGCGGGATCAGCAGCCCCACGACGGCCCAGTGCAGCCATTTTTGCGGTCTCGAAAATTCGGTCGGTGCGGTTTCGGTCATCTCGCGGTCCCCAGGGGTCTTGCGGTCTCGAGCCCTGTTACGCACCGGGCCGCAGGTTCCGTCGCCAAGACGTGTTGCACTGCCGCAGAGCGGCGCCGATCCGCGCACTTGCGGGCAACCGTCCCCGGCTTGCCCGCGTCGCGGGGTTTTCCATTGTCACCACAACCGGCCGGGGCGGGCAATTCGAAAAAGGCTGCGGCGCGCGCGGGCGCGGGGCGCGCCGGTTCCACCGCGCTATTTCGACAGCAGCACCGGCACCCCGGCATGGCCGAGCAGATAGCGCGTCGCCGCGCCGATCACGAAGTCATAGCTGCGCGAGTGGCCGAAGGCGCCGGTGGCGACGACCTCGGCGCCGCGCTCCAGCGCCACCTGCAGCAGCACCTCGCCGGTCTCGCCGGCCGGCGCGTCCCGGTCAACCAGGTCGGCGCGATAGCCGAGGCGATCGAGCGCGGCGGCCAGGTCCTGGCGCGAGTCGATTTCCAGATCCGGCGAACGGATCGAGCCGTGCACCCTGAGCAGGTCGATGCTCGCCCCGGGTGCCGCCAGCGCCAGCACGTCATGGGCGGCGCGGGCCGCCTCGCGGGTGCCGCTCCAGCCGACCAGCAGGCGTTCGGCCGGCCTGGTGATCCCGTGCCCCGCGGGCAGCATCAGCACCGGCCGGCCGGCATCGCGGATGGCGCGCTCCTGCAGGCGGATGTCGTCCGAGCGCATGGCGGCCGGATCGCCGCGGCCCAGCACCACCAGGTCGGCGCTGCGCAGGGTTTCCAGCAGAAACGCCTCGGCCCCGACGGCGCCCGCCGCCTGGCCCCGGAACTCGGCGCCGAAGGTCTCGGACCGGGTCTGGGTTTCGAAGATGGTGCGGATCGCGTCGGTCTCGGCCACCTGCCAGTCGAGATGCACCGGCTCGATCACCACCGGATAGGCGGCTGCCGAGGCCACGAAGGGCGTCAGCGTCTCGGTGGGATGCACGCCGGTGAGATGGGCGCCGAGGCCGCGGGCGAGATCGCAGGCCAGCGGCACCAGCCACTCGGCCTCGGCTGCGGAAAGGATGCCGAGCGCGATGGTCTTGACTGTCATGACTTCCCCCTGTGCCCGCTGCGGGCGCGTTGTCCGGGGCAGCATGGCAGAGGCCCGGCCGCCGGACCTTGATCGCAATCAAGATTTCAGCGACCGGGCGGTGGATGGCGCGGCGCGCCAAGGCGCCGCGAACCAGACCGGGTCACACCGGCGTTAGCCCGTTGATCGCCCCCCGGATCAGCGTGACGGGCAGGTGCTGACGCCGATCACGCTGTAAAGCGGGCAGCTCCGCGCCACCCCGGTGATCAGCAGCACCGCGCCGACGATGACCGACAGCCAGTTCCAGAACCCGTATCCGGCGCCAAGAAACGGCAGGATGATCAGGGCGAGCCCCAGGATCACCCGCACCATGCGATCGATACTCCCGACATTCCGTGTCATGTGACGACTCCCTTTTTTCTAGCTGCCATTATCATCGCACCGGTACCCCCGCCGGCACGGTGACTTGGTCACCGAACAAATGGCCCGGCGGCGAAAATGTCAGACCGATGTCAGGACCGCGCCAGCCGGGTCAGCGCCGCCACGTCGCGCAGCCTGACTTCGCCGCGCGACTGCTCGATCCAGCCGCGGCGCTGGAAGTCCTGCAGGGTACGCGAGACCACCTCGCGGGCGGTGCCCAGCTCCACCGCCAGCGCCTGATGCGTCGCCTCGACCACCCCGTCCTGGGCCAGCAGGATCAGCCGCGACGCCAGCCGCACGTCAAGCCGGCGAAAGACGATCTCGTCCACCAGCAGGAAAAGATCCGCGATCCGCCGCGCATAGGTGCCGAAGACGTACTGGCGGAAGGCGGGCGAGCGCCCCAGCATGTCGTCGAACAGCTTGCGCGGGATCGCCACCGCGGTGACCTCGGTCTCGGCGACACCCTCGGCGCTGTAATCCTCCATCGCCAGCAGGCAGGCGGTGGTCATCACGCAGCTTTCGCCGGCATGCACGCGGTACAGCGTCATCTCGCGGCCGGTCTCGGAGCGCTGCTGGACCAGCACCGTGCCCGACAGCAGCAGCAGCAGGTGGTCGGGGGTCTGTCCGGGGCCGAAGATCACCGTCCCCGGCGGCACCGTCATCACCCGGCTGCCCGCCGTCAGTTCCGCCCGCTGGGCCGCATCGAGCGTGTTCAGCCCCTCGAACATGCCGATCCAGTCCCTGGCCTCAGCTGTCGCCATGATCCCCTTCCCGCTGCCAAGGGTACCCTGCCGCCTGACGGGCGGCAGGGCAATGGCAATCCGTGGAAGGGCAGCGGCATCGGACCCTCGGTCAGTCGAACTTCACCTCGCGCAGCTTGTCGATCCCCAGCACCTGCAGCGCCATGCGCTCGTAGAACGGCTCGGACCGGCCCGAGCGGACCTTGTGCAGGAAGTACTTCTCGAATGCGACCTTGGCGGCATGCACCCACTTGCCCGAGGACGACCAGTTGACGTTGCGCGGCGGGATCTGCGGCTGGGCCACGAAGGCGACGCCGCCATCGCCGAAATCGGCCAGGCAGACGGCGTTCCAGCTTGCCCGGGCATGCGGCTTGCGGCCGGCCAGAACCGCCTCGATGTTGTGGGTGATCGCGGTGGCCATCGACTCGATCATGAAGCCGGTCTTGGGCACCCCCACGGGCACGTTGGTCTTGCCGGTGGGCGGGATCGCCACGCAGACCCCGAGCGCGAAGATGTTGGCAAAGGCCGGATTCTGCTGGTGCTGGTCGATCATGATGAAGCCGCGCGGATTGGTCAGCCCCTCGATGCCGCGCGTTGCGGCGACGCCGCGAAAGGCCGGCAGGATCATCGAATAGGAGAAGGGCAGGTTGTGGCTGGCCGTGGGCTGGCCGTCGGCGCCGATCTCGCTGACCGTCATCTCGGACGCGACCACCCGGTCGATGCGGGTGTTGGTCAGCCACTTGATGTGGCGCTGGCGCAGCTCGGATTCCATCAGCCCCTTGGTGTCGCCGACCCCGTCGAGGCCGAGATGGCCGATATAGGGCTCGGGGGTGACGAAGGTCATCGGCACCCGGTCGCGCACCTTAGCGTCCCTCAGCGCCTTGTCGAGGATGAAGGCGAATTCATAGGCCGGCCCGAAGCACGAGGCGCCCTGCGCGGCGCCGATCACCACCGGTCCGGGGGCGGCCACCAGCTTGTCGAAGGCGGCCTTGGCCGCCTCGGCATGGTCGGTCTGGCAGATCGAGGCGGTGTGGCCGCCGGGTCCCAGCCCCTCGATCTCGTCGAAGGCCAGTTCCGGCCCGGTGGCCAGGACCAGATGGTCGTAGTCGAGGCTGCCGCCATCCTCGAGCGCGATCCGGTTCTCGGCCGGCTCCACCCGGCTGGCGCCGGCGCTGACAAAGGCGATGCCGGCGCGCTTGAAGACCGGGCCGAGTTCCACCTCGACCGCGTCGCGGGTCCGCCAGCCCACCGCCACCCAGGGGTTGGACGGCACGAAGGAAAACCGGTCGCCCTTGCCGACAACAGTGATTTCGTGTTCGCGTCCAAGCTTTTCCCTCAGCTCGAACGCAACGACCACCCCGCCCAGTCCGGCGCCCAGAACCACGATCCTGGCCATGCAAGCCTCCCCCTTTTTTGTTGGCCATCACGGCCGTCCGAGGCATCTTGCATGGCCGCTGCCGTGGCGACGGTGACATAGTTACCGTGCCGGTGCGTCCTGCCGCCCGTCCCGCCCGCCGCGAAGCGCCAGATAGATTGCCGGGATCACCAATACCGTCAGCAGTGTCGACGAGGCCAGCCCGAACAGCAGCGAGATCGCCAGTCCCTGAAAGATCGGGTCCGACAGGATCACCGCCGCGCCGATCATCGCCGCGATCGCCGTCAGCAGGATCGGCTTGAAGCGGATCGAGCCGGCCTCCAGCAGCACGTCGCGCAACGGGCGGCCGTCGCCGCGGGAGTTGCGGATGAAGTCGACCAGCAGGATCGAGTTCCTGACGATGATGCCGGCCAGCGCGATGAAGCCGATCATCGAGGTGGCGGTGAACGGCGCCGCGAACAGCCAGTGGCCGCCAAGGATGCCGATGAAGGTCAGCGGGATCGGCGTCAGGATGACCAGCGGCAGCTTGAACGAGTGGAACTGCGCCACCACCAGCACGTAGATGCCCAAGAGCGCCACCATGAAGGCCGCGCCCATGTCGCGGAAGGTGATCCAGGTCACGTCCCATTCGCCGTCCCAAAGCAGCGTCGGCACGCTCTCGTCCTCGGGCTGGCCGTGCAGCCTGATCACCGGCTTGGGCAGGTCGCCCCAGTCGGCGGCGTCGATGGCCTCCTGCACCGCCAGCATGCCATAGAGCGGCGCCTCGAAGTCGCCGGCCAGCTCGGCCGTGACCATCTCGGCGGCGCGGGCGTTGTGGCGATAGATCGGGTACGAGGCGACCTCCTCGGTCAGCCGCACCACGTCGCCGAGCTCGACCACGCCGCGGTCGCCCGGCAGCGCGTTGGCGGGCACCGGCACCCCCAGCATCGCCTGTCCCGGAACCCGGCTGCCGCGCGGCCGCTCGACCACGATCGGGATCGGCAAGCGCCCCTCGCCGCGATGAGAATAGCCCACCGTCTGGCCCTGGCCGAGGATCGCCAGGGTGTCGAAGACGTCGCCTTCCTCGACCCGGAAGAACTCGATGTCGTCGCCCGAGGTGACGGCGCGGATGCGCCGCACCGGGGTGCCGAAGCTGTCGTCCACGTCGACGATGAACGGCACCTCGGCGAAGATCGCCCTCAGCCGCGTCGCCACCTGGCGCCGGGTCTCGGCATCGGGGCCGTAGATCTCGGCCAGCAGGGTGGCCAGCACCGGCGGCCCCGGCGGCGTCTCGACCACCTTCAGGCTGGTCCCCGGGGGCAGCGTGAGCTCCGCCAGCCGCTCGCGAAGTTCCAATGCCACGGCGTGACTTGGACGCTCACGTTCATCCTTTGGCAGAAGTGCCACATGGACGTCGCCCAGCTCCGGCGACTGGCGCTGGAAATAGTGCCGCACCAGGCCGTTGAAGTCGAAGGGCGCGGCGGTCCCGGCATAGGTCTCGACCGCCGTCACCTCGTCGATGCCAAGCGCCACCCCGGCGGCCGCGCGGGCCACCGCCTCGGTCGCCTCGACGCTGCTGCCCTCGGGCAGGTCGATCACCACCGACAGCTCCGACTTGTTGTCGAAGGGCAGCAGCTTGACGGTCACGTGCTTGGTATAGAACAGCGCCAGCGAGCCCAGGGTCAGCACCAGCGTCGCCATCAGGAACAGCCAGCTTGTGGCGCGCGAGGCCAGCACCGGCCGGGCCAGGCCGCGATAGAGCCGCCCCAGCCGGCCGCCATCGGGGGCCTCGTGGTGCTCGGCCCGGGCGCCGCCGGCCACCTTCATCATCAGCCACGGCGTGACCACCACGGCGACGAAGAACGAGAAGATCATCGCCGCGCTGGCATTGGCCGGGATCGGGCTCATGTAGGGGCCCATCAGCCCCGAGACGAACAGCATCGGCAACAGCGCCGCCACCACCGTCAGCGTCGCCACGATGGTGGGGTTGCCCACCTCGGCGACCGCCTCGATGGCCGCCTGCGCCCGCGGCCGGCCGTCGTTCATGCTCCAGTGCCGGGTGATGTTCTCGATCACCACGATGGCGTCGTCGACCAGGATGCCGATCGAGAAGATCAGCGCGAACAGGCTGACCCGGTTCAGCGTGTAGCCCATGATATGGGCGGCGAAGAGGGTCAGAAGGATGGTGACCGGGATCACCACCGCCACCACAACCGCCTCGCGCCAGCCGATGGCGACCAGGATCAGCACCACGATCGAGGCGGTGGCCAGGCCGAGGTGGAACAGCAGCTCGTTGGATTTCTCCAGCGCCGTGTGGCCATAGTCGCGGGTGGTGTGCACCGCGATGGAATCGGGGATCACCGTGCCTTGCAGGTGCCCGACCCGCTCGAAGATCGCCTCGGTCACCAGCACCGCGTTGGCGCCGGCGCGCTTGGCGAAGGCGACGGTCACCGCCGGCCGCCGCTCGGGGCCGTCCGCGCCCCGGGTCACCGACCCGACCAGCGCCTGCGGCTCGTCGACGAAACCGACCTCGGCCACATCGCGGACATAGACGGTGCGCCCGTCGCGGGTCACCAGCGGCAGGTTGCCGATCTGCTCGGGCGTGGTCAGCGTCTCGCCGGCGATGATGGCGATCTCCTGCCCGGCATCATAGACGGTGCCCGCCGGGAAGGCGCGGTTGGCCTGCCCGACCTTGCCGGCAAGCTGCTGCAGCGTGACGCCGTAAAGCGCCAGCCGGTCCAGCCGCGGCGCGATCCTCAGCCGCGTGTCCACCCCGCCGACGATATAGGTCAGCCCCACATCCTCGATCTTGGCGACCTCGACCTGCACCTCCTTGGCCACCCGGGTCAGGTCGGCGGCGGTCACCGCCCCGGCGCCCGGGGCAGGGACCAGCGTCAGCGTCGCCACGGCGACGTCGTTGATGCCGCGCCCGACAATCAGCGGCTCGGGGATGCCCACCGGGATGCGGTCGAGATTGGCGCGGATCTTCTCGTGCACCCGCAGGATCGCCGCATCGGCATCGGTGCCGACCAGGAACCGCGCGGTCACCATCACCTGGTCGTCCATGCTGCGCGAATAGACGTGCTCGACCCCGTCGATGCCGCGCACGATGGTCTCCAGCGGCTCGGTCACCAGCTTGGCCGCGTCGGGCGCCTTCAGCCCGTCGGCGCGCAACAGGATGTCGACCATCGGCACCGAGATCTGCGGCTCCTCCTCGCGCGGCAGCGCGATGAGCGCGATCAGCCCGAAGACCAGCGCCGCCATCAGGAACAGCGGCGTCAGCGGCGAGGCGATGAAAGCCCGGGTGATGCCGCCGGCAATGCCCAGCGGACGCGGCTCGGGGCCCCTTGAGGTGTTCATGGGACTACGACCGCCTCGCCTGCCGAGATGCCCGAGACGATCTCGACCAGCGCCGCGCCGTCGGCGCCGGTGATCGGCTCGCCGCGGATGACGCTGCGTTCCTGTTCCGCCTCGCCCACCATCACGATGATGAAGTCCAGCCCGCCGCGATGCTCCAGCGCCGCCTCGGGCACCGCCAGCGCCTCGCGCTCGCCCACCGGCAGGCGCACCGGCACCCGGGCACCTGCAAAGCGGGCGTCGATGTCCTCGACCTCGATGTCGGCCTGCACCCGGCCGCCCTCGATCTGCGGATAGATCTTGGCCAGCCGGCCCGGCATCGCCTCGTCGCCGATGGCGATCTCGGCGCCTTCCACCAGGCCGCCGGCATAGCGCTCGGGCAGTTGCAGGCGCAGGAAGAAGCCGCCGGTGCCGATCATCGCCACCGGCTCGCCCGGCAGGATCACCTGGCCCGCCGCCACCGGCACCGTCAGCACCTCGCCGCCGGCTGGCGCCAGCAGCGTGCCCTCGGCCTGGGTCTGGGTGACCCGGCTGCGCTCGGCCTCAAGCGACAGGATCTGCCCCTTGGCCACGTCGACCTGGGTGCGCAGGGCGTCCAGCCGCTGCGCCGTCGACACGCCGCGCTCCACCAGCGTCTCGCCGCGGGTCAGTTCGGCCTCGGCGTTCCTGAGCTGCGCCTCGGCCGCGGCGATCTGGGCGTCCAGCGCGGCCAGCTGGAACTCCAGCTTGTCGTCCGACACCCGGCCGATGGCGTCGCCGGCGGCAACCGTATCGCCCTCGCTGACACCGATCTCGGCCAGGGTGCCGCCGATTCGGGCCCGTGCCGGCACGGTGCGGCGGGCCTCCACGGTGGCGTAGACCGACTTCCATTCGGTCACCGGGACCGGCCGCAATTCGATCGTTTCGGCTGCGGCCGGTGTGGCGCAGATCAGTATGAAGAAGGCGAGCAGGCGCATGGTCAGAATGCCGTTCCGGGGCGGATACCGATTTTGCGGAAGATCATGGCTGCCGGACAGAAGCCGGTAAAGGCCGATTGCAGCATGTTGGCGCCGGCAAAGACGGTGAGAAGCGCAAACCAGTGCGACACCGTCCAGGTCAGAAGGACCGAGACGAGGACGACGAGGCCGGCGAAGGCGAGAACGGTACGGTCGAGGGTCATGGACTATTCTCCATCGGCAGAATTGCACGTTGCCGATCCATACCCAAGCCCGGACCGCCGCAGCGGTGACTTTGTCACGCTCCCGGTAAGGTCGACGGTTTCCGGGGCAGGGGAGCCCCGATTGCCCGTCCGCTGCCCGTCCGCTGCCTGTCCGCGGCCGGCCGGATGCCTGCCGGCCCCCGGTCTGGGCCAAACCTTGACCCGAATCGCGCGTGACGGTATGACACCGATGTCATGACACCGGTGTCACAAGCCGGGCGTGAGGGGAGGAACGGCCTTTGGCCACGATATACGACGTTGCGGCGACGGCCGGCGTGTCACCCAAGACGGTGTCGCGGGTGATGAATGGCGACGGCCCGGTCAGCGATGCCACCCGCAAGGCCGTCATCAAGGCGATGGCCAAGCTCGGCTATGTCCCGTCCAGCGCCGCCCGGTCCATGCGTTCGCAGCGCAGCCGCCTTGTCGGCCTGATCTCGGGCGCCATCAGCCGCGCGCCCGAGGTGGCCAGCCAGGCCGGCCTGCCGGACATCCATATCGTCCAGGGGGTGCAGGAGGCGCTGGCCGAGAACGGCCTCACTCTTCTGGTCGGCGATACCGGCGAAGAGTCCGCCCGCGTGACCGAGCTTTTCGCCACCATGGGCGAGCACCGGGTCGACGGGCTGATCTATGTCAGCGAATGCCATCAGAAGGTGGCGCTGCCCGAAGCCGGCGCCGGGCGGCCGCTGGTGCTGGCCAACTGCTTTGACGAGGCCGGCACCCCGTCGGTCCTGCCCGATGACGAGGCCGGCCAGCATGCGCTGACCGCCGGGCTGATCGCGCGCGGCTATCGCCGCATCGCCTACCTGACGCTGCCCTCGGACCTGTGGGCGACGCGGCTGCGCCTGCAGGGCTATGCCCGCGCCCTGGCCGATGCCGGGATCGGCTATGACCGCGCCCTGGTGGCGCCGGTGGAGTGCGCCAATACCCCCTGCGAGGTCGAGTTCCTGCGCGCCGAGATCGACCGGCTCGCCGCCCTGCCGTCGCCGCCCGACGTGCTCTGCCTCGGCAACGACCGCCTGGCGCTGCCGGTCTACGGGCTGCTGCGCGACCGCGGCCTGCGCCTGCCCGGGGGGATCGCCGTGGCCGGCTACGACGATCACCGGATGATCACCGAGACGCTATTCCCGCAACTCACCTCGGTGGTGCTGCCCTACCGCGCCATGGGGCGCGAGGCCGCCGCCATGCTGATCGCGCTGATGCGCGGCGAAACGCTGCCCGATGCGACCCGCCCCAGGCTGGTCGGCGGGCCGGTCGTCTGGCGACCATCGGTGAATGCCCAGGGACCGAGGGTCGTGCCTTTCACTTCAAGGACAACGCAATGGAGCGCAAAATGAGGAAACTGCCCTGCCTGACACTCGCGGCGATCGCCGGCCTCGCGGGCCCGGCCCTTGCCCAGACCGAGCTGACGATGTGGTACCACGGCGCCGGCAACGAGGTTGAGTCGAAGATCGTCAACCAGATCATCGACGACTTCAACGCCAGCCAGTCGGACTGGACCGTCTCGATGCAGAGCTTCCCGCAGGCGAGCTACAACGACAGCGTCGTTGCCGGCGCGCTGGCCGGCGATCTGCCCGACATCCTCGACGTGGACGGGCCGGTGATGCCGAACTGGGCCTGGTCGGGCTACATGCAGCCGCTGGCCATCGACGAGTCGAAGATCGAGGGCTTCCTGCCCGGACCCAGGGGCTACTGGGACGGCAAGCTCTATTCCATCGGCCTGTGGGACGCCGCCGTCGCCATGGTCACCCGCAAGTCCACGCTGGACAAGTACGGCATCCGCGTGCCCACCCTGGACGAGCCCTGGACCCGCGCCGAGTTCGACGCCGCGCTGACCACCATCAAGGACAGCGGCGATTTCGAATACCCGCTCGATCTCGGCCTGGCCTGGACCGGCGAGTGGTATCCCTACGCCTTCTCGCCCTTCCTGCAGAGCTTCGGCGGCGACCTGATCGACCGCGACACCTATGGCAGCGCCGAGGGGATCCTCAACGGTGACGCCGGCATGGCCTTCGGCGAGTGGTGGCAGAGCCTGTTCACCCGCGAGCTGGTGCCCGGCACCAGCCAGGACCCGGCCGACCGCGACAACGGCTTCATCGAGGGCAAGTACGCCATCTCCTACAATGGCAACTGGGCGGCGCTGAGCATCCTGAACGCCTATCCCGACGACACCCTGTTCCTGCCCAATGTCGATCTCGGCACCGGGCCGAAGATCGGCGCGGCAAGCTGGCAGTTCGGCGTCGCGGCCTCGTCCGAGCATCCCGACGGCGCCAGCGCCTTCATCGAGTTCGCGCTGCAGGACAAGTACCTGACCGCGTTCTCTGACGGCATCGGGCTGATCCCGCCGACCCCCAGCTCCGCCGCCGCCTCCAAGAACTACGCCCCCGGCGCGCCGATGGAGGTGTTCTACGAGCTGTCCAAGCAGCAGGCGGTGCTCAGGCCGGTGACCCCCGGCTATGTGGTCGAGGCCAAGGTCTTCGAGAAGGCGCTCGCCGATATCGCCAACGGTGCCAATGTGGCCGATGCGCTCGACGGCGCCGTGGACGAGATCGACGCCGATGTCGAGAAGAACAGCGGCTACGGTCACTGACGCCGCCCCGGGTCCCGCTGCCCTCCCGGCGGGACCCGTCCTCCCTCAGCAGGGGTTCCACCCATGGCATCGAAGCTGAAGACATCGAACCGGGCCGGATGGAGCTTTGCGCTCCCCGGCTTCGCGCTGATCTCGCTGTTCATCGTGCTGCCGTTCTTCTTCGCCTTCGGCCTGTCGCTCACCAACCAGCGGCTGATCTCGCCGAACCCGACCGAGTGGGTGGGGCTGCAGAACTACCGCGACCTTCTGGGCGTCGGCATCCTGACGCTGGAGCCGGAACGCGACGATGCCGGCCAGATCGTGCGCGACGGCGACGGCAACCCCGAATACCCGCGGGTCCGCAACTTCACCCGGCGCAATCCCGACTTTCCGCAATACTCCGGCATGGGCGAGTGGTTCCGCTGGCAGTCCGGCGACAACGCCAAGGTGGTCCTCGCCCGCGACGTCGTCTTCATGAAGGCGCTGGTCAACACTTTCACCTTCGTCGTCGTGGTGGCGCCGGTGCAGGCCGGGCTGGCGCTGCTGCTGGCGCTTCTGATCAACCAGAAGCTTCGCGGCATCAACGTCTTCCGCGCCATCTATTTCATGCCCGTCGTGGTCTCGATCGTCGTCGTCTCGCTGCTCTGGCGCTTTATCTACGACGGCAATGACGGGCTTCTGAACAACGTGCTGGGCTGGCTCAGCTTCGGGGCCCTGAAGCCGCACGACTGGCTGGGCAATCCAAATACCGCGCTCGGCTCGATCATGGCCATGTCGATCTGGCAGGCGGTGGGCTTTCACATGGTGATCTGGCTGTCCGGGCTGCAGACCATCAGCCCGACCCTGTACGAGGCGGCCGACATCGAGGGCGCGTCCAAATGGCAGGCGTTCCGCTATGTCACCTGGCCCGGCCTCAGGAACACCGCCGTGCTGATCCTGATCGTCATCACCATGCAGTGCTTCGCGCTGTTCGCGCAGATCGACGTGATGACCAATGGCGGGCCGCTGGACTCGACCCAGACCATGGTCTTCCAGGCGGTCGAGCGCGGCTATGGCAAGCAGGACATCTCCGGCGGTTCCACCATCTCGGTGATCCTGTTCCTGATCGTGCTGTCGATTTCGCTGATCCAGCGCTGGCTGACGAGGGAGAGACGCTGATGGCTGCCGTTTCCGCCGATAACAGCGGCCCCCGCCTTGTCGCCCGCTACGCGGTGCTGGTGCTGGTCGCGGTGATCTTCATCTTTCCGCTTCTGTTCATGGTGATGAGTTCGCTCAAGCCCTCGCAGCAGCTTCTGGCCGATACCTCCAGCATGCGCGCCTTCCTGCCGGTGGGCGACATCAGCCTGCAGAACTACGCCGACGCCTTCGACCGCGCCCCGGTGGCCCGCTTCGTGCTGAACTCGGTCATCGTGACCGGCGTCACCGTGCTTCTGTCGCTGCTGATCTGCTCCATGGCGGCGTTTTCCTTCGTGTTCCTCACCTGGAAGGGCAGGGGCGTTCTGTTGTCGATCATCCTGGCGACGCTGATCATCCCCTTCGAGACCATCGCCATCCCGCTTCTGCTGCTGGTCTCAAAGCTGCCCTGGATCGGGCTCGAGGGGTTCCATGTCGGCTGGCTGAACTCGTACCGGGTGCAGATCATTCCCTGGATCGCCGACGGGCTGACGATCTTCCTCTTCGTGCAGTATTTCAAGGACCTGCCGGGCGAACTGATCGAGGCGGCCCGGGTCGAGGGGGCGGGCTGGGGCCAGATCTACCTCAAGGTGGTGATGCCGCTGGCCGGCCCGGTGCTGGCCACCGCCGCGATCCTGAAATTCCTGGTCATGTACAACCAGTACCTCTGGCCGCTGATCGTGGTCCAGGACGAGGCCTATCGCCCGGTCATGGTGGGCCTTGGCTACTTCTTCCAGCTTCAGGTCGTCTGGGGCGAGGTGATGGCGTACCTGTCGCTGATCACCGTGCCGGTTCTGGCCTTCTATCTGGTCCTGCAGCGGGCGTTCATCGCCTCCATCGCCTCGACCGGCGTGAAGGGCTGAACATGGTGATCGCGCTCGACGACAAGTGGATCTGGGATAGCTGGTATGTCGCCGACGGCGATACCTGGCACGGCTTCTTCCTGCAGGCCGATCGCAGCCTCGGCGACCCCGAGAAGCGGCATTTCAACGTCAGCCAGGGCCATGCGGTCAGCCGCGACCTCAGGACCTGGACGCATCTGGGCACCATGTTCGCCCCTGCGGCGGAACCGGCCTGGGACGACCTCACCACCTGGACCGGCAGCGTGGTCAGGGGCGATGACGGCCGCTGGCACCTGTTCTACACCGGCTCGTCCCGGGCCGAGCACGGGATGAAGCAGCGCATCGGCCACGCCACCTCGGCCGACCTGCATTCCTGGGTGCGGGTCGGCGACGGGCTCTGCCTCGACATCGACGCCCGCTACGAGGAATACCGCCCCGGCCACTGGCACGACCGGGCCATGCGCGACCCCTGGGTGATGCGCGACCCGGGCGGCGATGGCTGGCTGATGTTCTTCACCGCCCGCCTGCCCGGCGTGGCCGAGCCCAATGCCGGCGGCACCATCGGGCTCGCCACCTCGCCGGACCTGATGGAATGGACGCTGCAGGACCCGGTCCATGCCGGCAACAGCTTCGGCCAGCTCGAGGTGCCGCAGGTGTTCCAGGCCGACGGGCGCTGGTACTGCCTGTTCTGCACCTCGGCCCGGCACTATTCCAAGGCGATGCTGGCCGCCTATCCCGGCGCCCCGGTCACCGGCACCCACTATCTCGTCGCCGATCATCCGCGCGGGCCCTGGACGGTGGCGCCGGGGCCGTTCCTCGACGGCTCCGAGCCCTGCACCCGCTACGCCGCGCGCATCGTCGCCACCGACCGCGGCCTGATGCTGATGGGCTTCGTCGCCGAGCCCCACGGCATTCCCTTCGTCGGCGTGGTCTCCGACCCGCAGCCGGTGGAGGTGACGCCGCTTGGCCTTCTGCGCCTCGGCGCCCCGACCCACCTGAACCTTTGTCCCGCAGCGACCACCGGAGCCTGACCCATGGCCGATGTCGTCCTGAAGAACCTCAAGAAAAGCTACGGCACCGTCGACGTCATCAAGGGTGTCGACATCGACATCCGCGACGGTGAGTTCTGCGTCTTCGTCGGCCCCTCGGGCTGCGGCAAGTCCACGCTCCTCAGGATGATCGCCGGGCTCGAGGACATCACCGCCGGCGAGCTCCGGATCGGCGACACGCTGGTCAACGACATGCAGCCCCGCGAACGCGGCGTCGCCATGGTGTTCCAGACCTACGCCATCTTCCCGCACATGACGGTGCGCGAGAACATCGGCTTCGGCCTCACCATCTCCAAGACCCCCAAGGCCGAGAAGGAACGCCGCGTCGCCGAGGCCGCCCGCATCCTGAAGATGGAGCACCTGCTCGACCGGCGCCCGTCCCAGCTCTCCGGCGGCCAGCGCCAGCGGGTGGCCATCGGCCGCTCCATCGTGCGCGAGCCCAAGGTGTTCCTGTTCGACGAGCCCCTGTCGAACCTCGACGCGGCGCTCCGCGTCGACATGCGCATGGAGATCGGCAAGCTCCACAACGACCTCGGCGCCACCATGATCTACGTCACCCACGACCAGGTCGAGGCGATGACGCTGGCCGACAAGATCGTCGTCCTCGACCAGGGGCTGGTGCGCCAGATCGGCACGCCCTTGGAGCTCTACCACAACCCCGCCAACCTCTTCGTCGCCGGCTTCATCGGCAGTCCGAAGATGAACTTCCTCGACGTCGAGGTGAAGGAGGTGGCGGGCGGCAGCGCCACCGTCGCCTCGCCGGCCCTCGACCCGGTGACGGTGCCCGACGTCAAGGGCAACGTCAGGGCCGGGGGCAGGGCGCTTCTCGGGGTGCGGCCGCAATACCTCGCGCCGGTCACCGACGGCAGCCGCGGGCACCTGCACGGCTCGGTGCAGCTGGTCGAGCGCCTCGGCACCGAGACCATCGTCAACGTGGCGCTGGCCTCGGGCGGCAACGTGCTGGCCGCGCTCTCCGAGGACCGGGCCTTCGACCTCGGCGCCGAGGTGGCCTTCGACTTCGACGCCGCCCGCGCGCACCTCTTCCCGCACGAGGCGGCCTGAACCCGGCCGGTCCGACGCGCCTTCCCGTAGGATGGGTTCTTCGAACCCATCTTCACCGCCCGCGCCGGGGCCCGGGCGACCGGTTTGGGCCGCGCGCTCCCCCGCGCGGCACTCGTCCGGTCGCACAAACGCCGCCTCCCGCCCCCCGGGCCCGGACGACCAGTCCGGGCCGCGCCCGACCCGGCTGGAGGTCGGGCGCATTTGCGACGGATCAAGAAGCGGGCAGGTCTCGGCGATGTGGCCCGATAAATCGCAGTAGCGGTTCAGTTCCGCGGCGCCCTCCCCGGGTCGGGCGCGGCCTCGTCCGGCCGTCCGAACTCGGTCGCTGCCGCATCCCGCCATTGCCCGGCACGAGCCCATCCCTTACGCTTCACCCATGGGGTGAGCGTGGCGCGTATTGGCGATGGCAATTCCGCAAAAGGTCATTGAGGTCGCGGGTCTTCTCGTCGCCATCGGCGGCATGGCGACCGCCGCCGGGCCGCTCGCGGCCGCCGGCTCCGGCGTCGCGATCCTGAAAGGCTGGAAGGCGCTGACCGACCGCCCGCCGCCTCAGGCGCTGCCCTTCGCACAGGCGGTGGCGGCCACACTCCACGACAAGCTCGAAGCGGAGAGCGAGCCCACCCGCACCCTGATCCCGCAGATGATCGCGGCGTCGCTGCCGAGCCCCGCACAAGTCATGGACTGCGGCCAGAATGCCGAAGCCGTGGTCAAGGCAATGACCGACTGGCTGGAGGACGAGAACAACCACCACCAGCCGGACTACTGCAACCACGACCACCTTGGGCCATTCCGCCGCATCCTCACCCCGATCCTCGATGGGCTTTTCAGCGACCCAACCTTCAACGCCCAACTCGTCCCCGCCTTCCAGCAGGCGGTGCTGGCGCGGCTGGCCGAGATCGCCGCCAGGGTCGACAAACTGTCAGACGATTTCACCGCCAAGGTTCAGGAACTGGGCATCACCCAGGGCCTGGTGATCGCGCTGGCGAAACGCATCGCCCCCGATGTGGCGGATTTCGACACCGCCCATCGCGAGCTGGACCGCGCCATCGAGGTCGCCGCCCGGCGCCAGCGCGAGGGCACGCAGCGCTCCAATCTCGGGGCCGAGACCGACGCCGTGATGGCCGAGGTGGCGCAGCTGAACGCCGACGGCCAGCTCGACGCCGGGGCCGAGGCGTTCGACGCGGCGCTGGAACGGATCGAGGCCGAGAAGTCTCGCCTCCTCGACGCTGCCCTCGATCAGGACATCCTGCGCCGCAACGCACCCTCGGCGGCAGGCAGGCTATGGGACAAGCTGCGGCTGGAGGTGCCGGAAGGCCCCGACCGCTTCGCGGCGCTGCGGGCACTTCGGGATGAATGGTACCAGCGCGGCCGCGACAAGGGGCTGAACTTCGATGCCGAGGTTGCGATCGAACTGGCCCGTCAATCCCATGCCATCGCCCGTGATCCTGACGAACGCGGCGCGACCCTGAACGATCTCGGTATCGCGCTTCAGACCCTTGGCAGGCGGGAAAGCGGCACCGCGCGGCTTGAACAGGTGGTGGCGGTCTTTTGCGCGGCGCTTCAGGAGTATCGCCAAGAGCGGGTGCCGCTGAACTGGGCGATGACGCAGAACAATCTGGGGAACGCGCTTGCAACCCTCGGCCAGCGGGAGAGAGTGACGGGGCGATCTGAGGCAGCGGTGGCGGCCTGTGCGGCGGCGGTGGCGGCCTACCGCGCGGCGCTTCAGGAGTGGACGCGGGAGCGGGTGCCGCTCGCCTGGGCGGCGACGCAGTCCAATCTGGGCAATGCGCTTGCAATCCTCAGCGAGGGGGATGGCGACACGACGCGGCTGGAAGAGGCGGTGGCGGCCTATCGCGCGGCGCTTCAGGAGCGGACGCAGGAGCGGGTGCCGCTCGACTGGGCGGCGACGCAGAACAATCTGGGCATTGCGCTTAAGGCAATTGGCGCATGGGAGGGCGACACCACACGGCTAGAACAGGCGGCAGAGGCCTTTCGCGCGGCCCTCCGTGAGCGGACGCGGGAGCGGGTGCCGCTCGACAGGGCGGCGACGCAGAACAATCTTGCGAGTGTCGAGATCGCATTCTTCGACAAGACCGGCGATCCGGCCCGGCTCGATGCGGCCGAGGCGCATGTGTTGGCGGCAAGGGAGGTCTTTCAGGAGGCCGGGGCCAGCCACTATCTGGCGCTGGCGGATGCGCAAATAGACAAGATCAACCACCGCCGGGGGACATTGAAACCGTCCGATTGAGCCGTCCCCACCCGTGTCCCCACCGGCGTTAACACTTTTTCCCTTTGTAATCAGGTACTTGAATATGCGTCCCCGCGGGGACGCCGGTCACCGGGGCGAAAGACGCGCCCGGGCCGCTCCCAGCCCGCCCACCCTCGCGCCCCGGGCGCGTTCGGAGCGCTGTCCCCGGACCTGTCCCCAGACCGTCCCCACGGGAAATGGCGTGAAATCAGTGTCTTGACCCCCCGTCCCCATGGGGACGCCCCTTCCGGGCCCCATTCGGCCCTAATCCGTCGGGGTCAGGCAGCCCGCCATCGCCCCGGCCATCGCCTCCAGCAGCGCCGGATACTGGCCCGGCCCGGTCGGGATTTCCGCCCCCACCGGATCGAGGATCCCGGTCCTCACCTCGCTTCCCTCGGTGACCGTTTCCAGCAGCCGGGCCGGAAACTGCGGCTCGGCGAAGACGCAGGCGGCGCCCTCCTCGCGGATCGCGTCCCGGACCGCCCGCAGCCGCGCCGCGCCCGGCGCCGAGGCGTCGCCCAGCGCGATCGCCGCCGCCGCCTCGATCCCGAAGCGGGCCTCGAAATAGTGGTAGGCGTCGTGGAAGACCACGAAGGGCCGTCCGCGTGCGGACGCCAGCACGGTCTCGATCCGGGCTGCCGCCGCGTCGATCTCGGCCGCGCCACCGGCGGCATTCTCGCGATAGGTGGCGGCGTGCTCGGGGTCGAGCCTTGCCAGTTCCTCGGCGATCAGCGGCAGCCAGGCCCTGGCGTTCTCGGGGTCGAGCCAGGCATGCGGGTCGATGCCGTTGTGGTCGTGCGCGCCTTCGTCTTCGTCCGCATGGTGACCGGTCTCGAACACCGCCCCCTCGCGCAACGGCAGGAGCCGCGTTGCGGGCGCCTCCAGCAGGGTCAGCCGCGTGGCATCGCCGAGCACATCCTGCATCCAGGGTGTCAGCGCCGGCCCCATCCAGACGACGAGGTCGGCCGCCTGCAGGGCCGCCGCCTCGGACGGGCGCAGGGCATGCCCGTGTTCGGACTGGCCCGGCCGGACGATCAGCACCGGCTCGCCCACGCCCTCCATCACCCGCGCCACCAGCCCGTGCACCGGTGCGATGTCGGCGACGACCCCCGGCACTTCGGCCAGCGCCGCGCCCGCCATCGAAAACGCCGCCAGCCCGCCCGCCCAAATCTGTCGCATCCTTCAGCAGATCCCCTTGTTCCTGCCCACGAGGCCGGCTACCATGAACGATATAACGTAACAAGAGAAATGTTATAGAGTAACGATGTCACACGCCCCCGAACCCGACCTGGCCTTCACGCCGCACGACCACGGTCGTTGCGTCGCCTCGGCCCTGCAGGCTGTCGAGGCGGCCTGCGCGCGGCGGGGGTGGCGCCTGACCCCGGTCCGGCGCCGGACCATGGAGATCCTGCTCGAGGCCCATGCCGCCCTGGGCGCCTATGAGGTCCTGGAACGGCTTGCCGCCGAGGGACTGGGCTCGCAGCCGCCGGTTGCCTATCGAGCCCTCGAATTTCTTGTCGGTCATGGCTTCGCCCACCGCATCGAGCGGCTGAATGCCTTCGTTGCCTGCCAGTGTCGGGACGGTGACGCCGAGGCGGCCCACGATCCGGCCTTCATGATCTGTCGCGCCTGCCACAAGGTGGCCGAGACCATGGCGCCGTCCGCACCCATCGACAAGGCGGTTGCGACGACCGGCTTTGCGGTGGAAAGCCGCGTCGTCGAGATCCAGGGGCTGTGTCCAGGGTGCCAGGCCGCCGCATCGGGGAAAGACGGGTCGTGACCGACGCACCGTTGCTGGATATCGAGGGGCTGAGTGTCCGCTATGGCGGGCACACGGTCCTGCACGGGGTCGACATGGCTGTCTACCCGGGCGAGATCGTGACCGTTGTCGGTCCCAACGGCTCGGGCA
This sequence comes from Paracoccaceae bacterium, assembly GCA_050299555.1. Taxonomy (GTDB): domain Bacteria; phylum Pseudomonadota; class Alphaproteobacteria; order Rhodobacterales; family Rhodobacteraceae; genus JBNKWA01. The sequence continues at coordinate 42,330 of JBNKWA010000045.1, forward strand.
AGACGACGCTGCTGAAGGCGCTTGTCGGTGCGCTGAAACCGGCGGCAGGGCGGATCTCCAGGCGGCCGCGGCTGCGCACCGGCTATGTACCGCAGCGGCTGACGCTCGACCGGGCCATGCCGCTGACCGTAAGCCGGTTCCTGTCGCTTCAGCCCGGCGTGGGGGAGGCCGCCATCAACCGCGCCGCCGTGCGCACCGGGATCGAAGACCTGGGCGGCAAGCAGATGGCGGCGCTTTCGGGAGGCCAGTTGCAGAGGGTGCTGCTTGCCCACGCGCTGCTTGGCGAGCCGGACCTGCTGATCCTCGACGAGCCGGCGCAAGGGCTGGACCAGCCGGCCACAGCCGCCTTCTACCGCCTGATCGAGGAGATCCGCTCCGAGACCGGGGCTGCGGTGCTGATGGTCAGCCACGACCTGCATGTGGTGATGAGTTCGTCCGATCGGGTGATCTGCCTCAACGGCCATGTCTGCTGCGAGGGCACGCCCATGGTTGTCTCGGCCGCGCCCGAATACCGGGCACTGTTCGGCACCGGCACCGGCGGCGCCTTTGCGCTCTATCAGCACGCCCATGACCACACCCATGGGCCAGGCGATACCGGGCATGGCCATACCCACGGGCCTGGTCTGGAACATGCGCACCCACAGATGGGCGAGCACGGGCACGAACCCGGTGGCGACCACCACGATCACCACCATGATCACCACCACGCGCCAAATCGTTCCGACGACCGCGAGCGAGAGGCGCGCCGGACCGATGCTTGACGATTTTTTGGTCCGGGCCGCGCTTGCCGGGCTCGGCATGGCGCTCGCCGCCGGCCCCATGGGCGCCTTCGTGATCTGGCGCCGGATGGCCTATTTCGGTGACGCGACGGCGCATGCGGCGATCCTCGGTGTCGCCCTGTCGCTGGCGCTGCAGCAGCCGGTCTTGCCCGGTGTCGCGCTGACCGCCTTCCTGATGGCGCTGGCGGTGACGATGCTGGTGCGGCAGGGCCATGCCATGGACAGCATGCTGGGCGTTGCCGCGCATGGCGCGCTGGCCACCGGACTGGTCGCTGCCTCGATGGTTCCGGGCCTCAGGATCGACCTCGAAAGCTATCTGTTCGGCGACATCCTTGCCGTAAGCCGGGGTGACCTCGCCACGATCTGGGCTGGGGCGCTGGCGGTGCTGGCGCTGATCGGCTGGCGCTGGCGGCGGCTTTTGACCGCGACGTTGTCCGAGGAGCTGGCCTTTTCCCGCGGCATCGACCCCGCCCGTGAGCAGATGGTGCTGACGCTGGCGCTGGGCCTGCTGGTGGCGGTGGCGATCAAGGTGGTGGGCGCGCTTCTCATCACCGCCATGCTGATCATCCCGGCCGCCGCGGCGCGGCCGCTCTGCCGCACGCCCGAGACGATGGCGGTGCTTGCGGGGCTGATCGCCGCGGTTGCGTCCCTGGCCGGCTTGGCCGCCTCCTGGCGCTGGGATACGCCCGCCGGTCCCGGCATCGTCGTGGCGACGCTTCTTCTCTTTGCGTTGGCCAACCTTGCCACGGCCGGGCGGCGCGGCTAGGCAGGTCCGGCTCGAACGGGAGGCAAAACCATGCGCATTCTTTTCACCGGCGGGTCCGGCAAGGCCGGCCGCCACGTCGTTCCCTATCTCCTCGCCAAGGGCCACCGCGTGGTGAACGTGGACCTGGTGCCGCTCGCCCATGACGGCGTCGACAACCTGATCGCCGACATCACCGACAGCGGCCAGATGTTCAACGTCCTGACCTCCTACGCCAATTTCGACGAGCTCGAGCCCGGCGCCGGCGTGCCCGCCTTCGACGCCGTGGTGCACTTCGCCGCCGTGCCGCGGATCCTCATCAACCCGGACAACGAGACCTT
>JBNKWA010000046.1:0-30594 GCA_050299555.1 Paracoccaceae bacterium
GCCTGAAGACGCGCACCGCGTCTTCAGGCGCTTCCCGGCAAATGTTCCCTACGCCGTCGGCTGGCAGCGGTCCCAGGCCTCTTCCGGTCCGCCATCGGTCGCGACCATGATCCGCTGCTCGGAAAGCTGCCGCATGGCCACCGCCTGCCCCGCCCCCGCCTCGCCCTCGGGGATCACGTAGTCGAAGGCGTGCCGGCGATAGTCGCCGGTCGCCTGCTGGCCGCCCGGCGTGGTGATCCGGCTGCCCGCGATCAGCACGCTGCGGCCATCGGTGGCGCACCACTGGCCGTCGATCCGGTCGGCCAGCGCCGGCGCCGCCGCCAGCATCCCGACCGCCACCAGAAGCCATGCCTTGCGCATTTCCACGCCCTCCCGCTGCCGACTGTCCGGCCGCTACTCTGCCACCAAAGCCGTGTCCGGGGAATGGCCCGCACCTCACCGCCCCGCAAGCCGCGCCCCGCCCCACCTCGAGAAGCAGCCTGCGTCCCCAGGCGCTTTCCCGGCGACCGGCGTTCAGGGCGCCGGGCGTGGCCCCGCGGCGGCCCTGGCATGTGCCCCCCTTGACGCTGCCGGCCGGCTCGGTCACACCCGCCGGCCATGAAGGACAGCATCGCCCTCGTCACCGGCGCCAGCCGCGGCCTCGGCTACGCCACGGCGCTGGCGCTGGCGGCCCGCGGCGCCCACGTGATCGCGCTGGCGCGGACCAGCGGCGCGCTCGAGGAACTCGCCGACGCCATCGAGGCGGCCGGCGGCACGTCGACGCTGGTCCCGCTCGACCTGACCGACGAGGGCGGGCTGCAGCGCATGGGCCTGGCCATCCACGAGCGCTGGGGGCGGCTCGACCTTCTGGTGCACTGCGCCATCCACGCGCCGCCGCTGGCGCCCCTGCCCCAGGCCACCGAAAAGGACCTCGCCCGCACCCTGGCGATCAATGTCCACGCCACCCAGCGGCTGATCGTGATGTGCGATCCGCTGCTGCAGGCCGCCGCTGCCGGCACGGCGGTCTTTGTCCATGACGACCGCGCCGGGCAGAAGTTCTTCGGCCTCTACGGGGCATCGAAGGCGGCACAGGCGGCGCTGGTGGCCAGCTACGCCGCCGAAGCAAGCCGGATCGGCCCCCGGGTGCTCGGCTTCACGCCCGCGCCCATGCCCACCGCCACCCGGGCGCGGTTCTTCCCCGGCGAGGATCGCGGCGCGCTCTCTCCCTGCAAGGCCGAGGCGGAACGGCTCCTGGCGCTTCTCGGCAACGCCTGAACCGGAGGGCCAGCGACCGCCGCCGCGCCTGCCGGCGGCCGCTCGGGAACGCCCGCGAAGACCACGAAGGACGGCGGCCGGGTCTTGTCTTGCGTCATGCAGCGCAGCCGGTCGCCCGCGCGCGACCACCCGGGGCGCTGCCCGCCCCATTCCCGATGACGCCCGAGGAAGCCGCCCGGAGCGAAAGCGACCGCCGCCGAGGGCCCTCGATGGGCCCGAAGGCGGCGCCCTCAAAGCGGCGCCCTCAGCGGCGCCCGTCGTAGCGGTTGTCGCCCTTGCGGACGTGCGCCGACAGGCCTCGGGCAACCGCTCGGGAACGCTGGCGAAGACCACGCAGGTCGGCGGCCGGATCTTGGCCTGCGTCCTTCAGCGCAGCCGGTCGCCCGCGCGCGACCACCCGGGGCGCTGCCCGCCCCATTCCCAATGACGCCTGACAGGTGTCCGGAGCGCAAGCGACCGCCGCCGAGGGCCCTCGATGGGCCCGAAGGCGGCGCCGCCCTCCCCCAGCAGCGCCCCCTCAGCGGCGCCCGGAATAGGGGTTGTCGCCCTTGCGGACGTGCAGCCTGACCGGCGTCGCCTCCAGCCCGAAGTCCCGCTTCAGCCCGTTGACCAGGAACCGCCGGTAGGCCTCGGGCAGGCGCTCGGGAACGCTGGCAAAGACCACGAAGGTCGGCGGCCGGGTCTTGGCCTGCGTCATGTAGCGCAAGCGGATGCGGCGCCCGCCAGGGGCCGGCGGCGGATGGGCCTGCACCTCGCCTCTCAGCCACTGGTTCACCTTTGCCGTCGGCACCCTGGCGTTCCAGGCCGCGTGGGCCGCCAGCACGGCGCCCAGCAGCCGGTCCAGCCCGCGGCCGGTCAGCGCCGAGACGGTCACCAGCGGCGCGCCCTTCAGCTGCGGCAGAAGCCGCCCGAAGGCCTCCTGCAGCGCCGCCAGCTTCTCCTGCCGCGCCGCCTCCAGGTCCCACTTGTTGACCGCCACCACCACCGCGCGGCCCTCGCGCTCGGCCAGGTCGGCAAGCCGCAGGTCCTGGCTCTCGAACGGCTGGTCGACGTCCAGCAGCAGCACCACCACCTCGGCGAATTTCACCGCCCTGAGGCCGTCGGCCACCGACAGCTTCTCCAGCTTCCCGGTGACCTTCGCCTTGCGGCGCATGCCGGCGGTGTCCCACAGCCGCACCGGCCGTCCGCCCCAGTCGGCGGCGACCGAGATCGCGTCGCGGGTGATCCCGGCCTCGGGCCCGGTCAGCAGCCGCTCCTGGCCGAGGATCGCGTTGATCAGCGTCGACTTGCCGGCATTGGGCCGCCCGAGAACGGCGATGCGGATCGGCCGCGCCGGATCGTCCTCAGCCTCCTCGTCCTCGCCGATATCGACGCCGGTCTCGGCCTCCTCGATCGCGGTCGCATCGGCCTCGATCAGCGGCGCCAGCGCCGCCGCCAGCTCGCCCATGCCCTCGCCGTGCTCGGCTGAGATCGCGATCACCTCGCCCAGTCCCAGCCCGTGCGCCTCCAGCGCCCCCGCCGCGCCGTCCCGCCCCTCGGCCTTGTTGGCCAGAACGATCACCGGCGCGCCGCGCCGGCGCAGGATGTCGGCCACCTCGGCATCGGCCGGCAGCAGCCCCTCGCGGGCATCCACCAGCATCAGGCAGAGATCGGCCATCTCCACCGCCCGCTCGGTCAGCTTGCGCATCCGCCCCTGCAGGCTTTCACCCGGCGCCGCCTCGACCCCGGCGGTGTCGATCACGTCGAAGCGCAGGGGTCCCAGCCGCGCCGACCCCTCGCGCAGGTCGCGGGTCACCCCCGGCGTGTCGTCAACCAGCGCCAGGCGCCGGCCGACCAGCCGGTTGAACAGCGTCGACTTGCCCACGTTCGGGCGCCCCACGATGGCGACGGTAAAGCCCATGCCTCTCCCCCTGCCGGGGGGCTGCCCCCCGGGATCGGCGCCTGTTAGCGGGTTCCGCGACTACTGGAAAGCGTGAAGTCTGCCGTCATCGGTGACCAGGTAGAGCCGCCCGCCCGCCACCGCCGGCAGCGAGGCCGCGGCACCGGGCAGCGCTACCTCGACCGCCACCTGCCCGTCCACCGGATCGAAGCCGCGCAGGCGCCCGTCGCTGCTGGCCACCCACAGCCGGCCGCCGGCCAGCACCGGACCGTAATGCGCCACCGCGCGGCGCCGGCGCTCGGGCCGCACCCACTCCGGCAATTCGCTGCGCCAGATCACCCGGCCGCTCGCCGCCTCGACCCGGATCAACTCGCCCTCGTCGGTGATCGCAAAGACCGAGCCGCCCACCGGCACCACCGGCCCGATCGCACCCTGCGTCAGCGTCCAGGCGCGCTGGCCGCCATGCAGGTCCAGCCGCGCCAGCTGACCCGACTGGTTTGCGGCATACACCGTGTCACCGTCGACCACCGGCCCGCCGGTCACATCGGCGATCCGTCCGCGGACAAAGCCCGGCCGACCGCCCCGAAGCACCGAGGACCAGGCCTCCGAGCCATTGCGCAGACCCAGCCCGGAAACGGCGCCGGCTATGTTCGGGGCGATCGCAAGTCCGCCGGCCAGCGCCGGGCCGCTGCCGCCGATCAGCCCCGGACCCTTGCCGATCCCCTGGCTGCGCCACAGCGTCTCGCCGGTCGCCGCGTCGATGCCATAGCTGGCGTCGTTGCGCGCCACCGCCACCACGATCCGGCCGTCCGAGGCCGGTGCAGCGCGGAAGGCCGCCTCGACCCCGGTGCGCCACAGGATGCCGCCGCTCTCGGGGTCGAGCGCCACCACCTCGCCGAAGCCGGTGGTCACGAAAAGCCGCCCGCCCGCCACGGCCAGACCGCCGCCGAAACCCTCGGGCGCGCGTTCGCCCGGCGGCACCAGCGCCACCTGCCACAACGGTGCCCCGGCGGTGGACGTGGCGCTGACCTGGGCGTTGGCATCCAGCGCAAAGACCCGGCCGCCCGCCACCACCGGGTGCGAAACCAGCTTCACCCGCCGCGACGCGCCGGTACCGATCCCGGTGGACCAGATCAGCTGCGGCTGGGCCGAAAGCGCCGCATTGCCGAGGAAATGATCCGCCTCGCCGCCGGCATGGGTCCAGTCGGCATTGGCCACCGCCGGCGGCAGGGCGATGGGCGCCGCCTCGTTCGCCGATGTCGGCGGCAGCGGATTGCCGGCCCCGTCGGTGGCGACGCGAACCGGCTCACGCTCGCCCGGCAGATAGGTCTCGCGCTCGCCGCAGGCCGATACCAGAAGCAGCGCCGCGCACAGCCCTGCGCCCAGCAGGCCGCGCCGCCCGCATGCCGCCACCGCCACCACCGCCTGCATCACTCGCCCACTGCCCCGCCGTCACCGGCGTCGGCCTCGGCCGCGCCGCCCGCCGACACCAGCTCCGGCAGCTTGCCGCCAAGCGAGATGATCAGCTGCGAGGCCCGCGACCTGGCCCCGTCGGGCACCTGGGCGTCGCCGTAGAGCACGCCGAGATCGCCAAGCGCGGCCTCGGTGTCACCGGCGTCGATCCTGGCGATGGCGCGCTGCTCCAGCGCCAGCAGCCGCAGCGGGTGGCCGGGAATGATCATCGGGTCGAGCACCGCCTCGCGTTCGTCCAGCGACAGCTCGCCGCCTTCCAGCATCGCCAGCTTCAGCCGGGCGATGTCGCGATAGAGATCGCCCACCTTCTGGTCGGTGGCGATCGCCTCAAGCGTCGAAGCCGCCGCGACCTTGCCGCCGGCGGCCTGCTGCTGGCCGGCCAGCGCCAGTCGGGCGAGGATTCCGCCCGAGCCGTCATTGACCAGGGGCGTCAGCGCCTCCACCTCCGCGGCCGGGCTGCCGGCTTCGAGCGCCGCCATGATCGCGCTGCCACGAGCCTCGGCGGCCGAGCGGGTAGCCGCCTTGCGCCATTCCAAGACGCCGACAACCACCACGACCAGCACAAGGATGGTACCGATGATCCAGCCATGCCGGCGGAAATAGGCCACCATCCGGTCGCGGCGGACCTCCTCGGTCACTTCCTCGATAAAGGAATCAACGTTGCTCAAACCCCGCCTCCCCGGTTTCGGGCTGGCGGACCCTAAACTCTGCCTTGGCCGATTGCAAAGGGTTCGACGGGAGCATGGCGGCGCCTCGACGCCGCCAGTGCGCAACCGCGGTGCGACCATTGCCAAGGCCGCGCCTGACCGGGCGGGGGTGCTTCCGCAGGGCCGGGAGGCGGGCCGTCTATCCTTCAATCCCGAATGGCCGTGCCGCCATCTCCGAGGCGTGCAATGCGCCGGCCCGAGGCGCGGGTCAGGCGCTGTCCGGGCTGGTCACCCAAGCGAGGGAATCCATCCGCCGGATCGGCACCATCCAACGAAGGAAAGCCGGCCCGCCGATTGCATTCGGTGGCACCTTGGGCGCAACCCGGCATGTGGCCGCCCGAAGGCGCTCAGGCCACCGCCTGCGCCGGCTCGTCCTCGCCGCGAAGCTGGCGCTGCCACATCGCCGCATAGCGGCCGCCGCGCGCCAGCAGCGCCTCGTGGGTGCCCTCCTCGACCACCTGGCCCTTCTCCAGCACCACGATGCGGTCGGCATGGACGACAGTGGACAGCCGATGGGCGATGGTGATCACGCTGCGGCCCCGCCCCATGGCGCGCAGGCTTTCCAGGATGCCCTGCTCGGTCTCCGAATCGAGCGCCGAGGTGGCCTCGTCGAGCAAGAGGATCGGCGGGTTCTTCAAGAGCGTCCGGGCGATGCCCACGCGCTGCTTCTCGCCGCCCGACAGCTTCAGCCCGCGCTCGCCCACCATGGTGCCGTAGCCCTGGGGCAGCGCGGCGATGAAGTCGTGGATCTGGGCCGCGCGGGCGGCCGCCTCGATCTCCTCCTGGTCGGCACCGGGCCGGCCATAGCCGATGTTGTAGCCGATGGTGTCGTTGAACAGCACGGTGTCCTGGGGCACCACGCCGATGGCCTGGCGCAGGCTCTCCTGGGTGATGTCGCGCACGTCCTGGCCGTCGATCTTCAGGCTGCCGGCGCTGACGTCGTAGAAGCGGAAGAGAAGCCGCCCGATGGTGGACTTGCCCGAGCCCGAGGGCCCCACCACCGCCACCGTCTGGCCGCCCTCGACGGTCAGGTCCAGCGCCTTGAGGATGCCGCGCTCGGTCTCGTAGGCGAAATCGACGCCCTCGAAGTCGATCCGCCCCTCGCGCACCTCGAGCGGCCGGGCGCCGGGCTTGTCCTGCACCTCGGGCGGCTGGTCGAGCAGGTCGAACATCTCGCCCATGTCGACCAGACTCTGGCGGATCTCGCGATAGACGGTGCCGAGAAAGTTCAGCGGCATGGTGATCTGAACCATGTAGGCGTTGACCATGACGAAATCGCCCACCGTCAGGGTGCCCGCCTGCACGCCCATGGCCGCCATTGCCATCACCGCCACCAGACCGGCGGTGATGATCAGCGACTGGCCGAAATTCAGCCAGGCCAGCGAAACCGAGGTCTGGACCGCCGCCTTGACGTAACCCGCCATCGAGCCGTCGTAGCGCGCCGCCTCGCGCCCCTCGGCGCCAAAATATTTCACCGTCTCGAAATTCAGCAGGCTGTCGATCGCCTTCTGGTTGGCGTCGGTGTCGCGCTCGTTCATGCGCTTGCGGATCGCCACCCGCCATTCGGTGACCCGGAAGGTGAAGATCACATAGACCGCGATCGTGCCCGCCACCACGGCGAGATACCAGACGTCGAACACCCAGAGCAGGATCAGGCACACCATCACCAGTTCCAGGATCAGTGGCCCGACCGAGAACAGCATGAACCGCAGGAGGAAATCGACGCCCTTGACGCCGCGCTCGATGATCCGGCTCAGGCCGCCGGTCTTGCGGGTCAGGTGATAGCGCAGGCTGAGCGCGTGGATATGCCTGAAGGTCTCGAGCGCGATCTGCCTGAGCGCGTGCTGGCCGACCTTGGCAAAGACCGCATCGCGAAGCTGGGCAAAGCCCACGCCCGCCAGCCGCATGCCGCCATAGGCGACCGTCAGCCCCACCGCACCGGCGATCAGCAGGAACGCGGTCTGGTCGCCGCCCGGCGTCAGCATGTCCACCGCGGCCTTGTAGAAGAACGGCGTCGAGACCACCGCCAGCTTACTGGCCAGAAGCGCCACCAGCGCGATCACCACGCGCATCCGCGCGCCGGGATTGTCCTCGGGCCACAGATACGGACCCACGCGCCGCATGGTGCGCATGCCGCTCCGCCGGTCCCCCGTCGTTTCGCTGATTTCGCTCATTCACTGGCCCTTCGGCACCGGCACGTAAGCCCGGTTCCGGCGAATGCCAAGAGGCCGCGCGGATTTCCGGTGGCTATTGACCCGCGGCTGCGGCCTCGCGGGCATTGTCGGGCAGCTCGAAGATCTGCCCGGGATAGATCAGGTCCGGGTCGCGGATCTGGTCCTCGTTGGCGGCATAGATGATCGTGTAGAGAATGCCCTGGCCATAGCGCTGCCGCGCCAGCACCCACAGCGAGTTGCCCGGCTGCACCGTCACCTTGCCCGGGTTGCGGGCAAAGGCCGCCGCCACCTCGGGCACGGCGCGCTCGAAGGGGCTTTCAACGCGGCTCTCGACGCTGCCGTCGGGCCCGAGCTGATCCACCCGAAGGTTATAGCGCCCGACGCCGACCTGGCCGAGGACCGCCTCCCAACTGCCGCTGTCGCCGATCACGGCATCGGCCACCGGTGCGTCGTCGGCATAGACCCTGACCGCCTTGCCGGCCGGGCCCCGGCCCGCCAGCACCGCGGTGCCCTCGGCGTCATAGCTGATGGTGTCCAGCGTCACCCGGTCGCTGTTGCCGAGGCCGCCCACCGGCTGGATCAGCCGCACCTCCTCGGCCGTGGCCTTGACGATGGCCGGCGCCAGTTCCGCCTCGCCCGCGGTGGCCGAGGCCGGCAGGACCAGGATCTCCTCATCCGAGGTCACGGTGTTGCCAAGCTGCGATTTCGCCACCAGCGACAGGCGCTGGCCCTCGCCTTCCGAGGTTTCGATGAAGGCGACGAATTCGCCCCGGTCCGAGACATCCGCCGTGGCGATCTCGCGGCCATCGGCGACCACCGCCACCGTGGTGCCGGGCTCGGCCCGGCCTGCCACGATGCCCGAGCCGCCGGGCTCGATCCGCACCAGGTCGAAGCCCGGCACGATGCCTTCGGGCGCAGCGGCGGTTTCGGGCCGGTCGACCGGCGGCGGCGCGGTTCCGGTGGCGGCGGCGCGGGCTTCGGCCGGCACGCTCGCCGGCTCGTCCGCGATGACCTCGGGGGCAATCCCGGCGCTGATTTGAGGGGCGATCTCCGGCAGTGCCGGCGCCTCAGCCTGCCCGGCGCCGGTTTCGGTTTCGGCCGTGGCCACCTCGAGCGGCGCGGCGTCCGCCCCGTCGCTGGTGGTGTCGCTGGTGGTGTCGCTGGTGGTTTTCCCGCTCACCTCACCGGCACCGGCCGCATCCCCGGCCAGTTCGGCCGGCGCAGCGTCAGCCCCCGCCGCGGCCCCGGCATCCGCCGCAGCTGTTTCCGTGGCCTCGGGCACCGCCCCATCCGCGCTCACATCGTCGGCAACGACGGCCTGGCCTTCGCTGCCGCCCGTATCGTCGGCAGCAGTCGCGACAGTATCGCCGGCAGCGCTCTCGCCTCCGGTCTCGGCGACCGCGACCGCCCCGCCTGCTTCCGGCCCTGCATCAGCATCGGCGGACCCTGCTTCCGGCGCCGTCCCGGCGGCTTCCACAGCATCGCCATCGGCCTCCGGGGCAACCGGCGCGGCGGCCATTGCCTCTGGCGCCGCCTCGGTGCCGGAGGCAGCAACAGCGGCCTCCGATACCGCCGCTTCGGGTTCGGCCCCGGCATCGGCCACCGCGTCGGCGGCGTCACCGCCAAACGAGAACCTCAGCACCGCCAGCACGATCGCTGCAAGCACAGCCAGCAACGCCAGCCACATCATTTGCGGTTTCGCGGGCTTGCTCTGGTCAACCATTTTTCACACTGGGCGGTGTACTCCGCCTTCCTTATACCCAATCGCGGGGGGCATTCCGGGCTGTACCGGGACCCGCTCAAGGTCAAAATGCGCCAAACGACATGTGTTTACAAGCAGGAGGCAGGCATGGAGCCCCGGAAAGCAACCCTCTCGGTCTGCGTGTTCTGCGGCTCGCGCAACGGGTCGGATCCCGCCTTTGCCGCCGCCGCCGCGGCGCTCGGGCGCGGCCTGGCCGGGGCCGGAATGCGCCTGGTCTACGGCGCCGGCGATGTCGGGCTGATGGGTGAGGTCGCCCGCGCGGCGCAGGCCCATGGCGGCGAGACGTTCGGGGTAATCCCGGCGCATCTGATGCGCGCCGAGGTCGGCAAGCGCGACCTGACCAGCTTCGTGGTCACCGAGACCATGCACGAACGCAAGAAGGTGATGTTCATGAACGCCGATGCCATCGTCGCCCTGCCGGGCGGGCTCGGCACCCTGGACGAGTTCTTCGAGGTCATCACCTGGGCCCAGCTCGACCTGCACAAGAAGCCGGTCTTCCTGCTCAACCTCAATGGCTTCTGGGACCCTTTGCAGGCATTGATCGAACATGTGATCGCCGCGGGCCTGGCGCCCGAGGCGGCCCGGAGCTTCTACACCGCGGTGCCGGACGTGCCGACGCTGATGGACCGGCTCCTCGCCTGCCGCCCCGCGATCCAACGCCCCGGCTGATCCCCCCGTCCATTCCCCGCCAGAGCGGAACAACGCCCGACCCCGCGCCCAGCCCCAGCGGGTCGGCCTGGAGGTAGCGGCCCGTGGTCGGGTCGTAGTCGCGCATCCAGTTCTGGTGCAGGCCGGACTAGGACTGGAACCACTGTCCGGGTAAGCGCGGGTCGATGGCCGAGCCGGTCACCGAGCGCACGCCGCCGAAGGGGTGAGGGCCGCCCGGGCCGGTGTCCGGTGGACACCGGTCAGGCCCGAACGCGCGAGGAAACCTCCGAGCGCCGGGCCGACCTCCCACACCTTGGTGCCGGTGTCATCCGTGGCAAAGACCGGCCGGCCGATATGGTCGGTGCGGATGAAGTAGACCGCCCCGGCCTCGACCGGCGACCCACAAAGCACGTCGATTGTGGCTTCACATCTGTGGCTATTTGGGAGGTGTATACCAGTTAACGAAAAGCTGAACTACCAAACCGACGCCGCAGCCAGCAATGAATTGCCAATAGAGGAGATTAATGTCGCTGTGATCTGATCGGTACAGAGTGACAACCAAAAATACGATCATTAGGGTACCAAATGATGCTCGGACAGCGGCCTCTTTCCGGACACTCGAAATCTTTCGCTTCGCGATCAGCATACCTGCGCCAATAGCGATCGGGCCAAAGATGAACAGGACCCACGCACTCACTGCTTTCCGCCCTTTATGGCCTCGACGGCGCTTATGACGTCTCCCATGTATGAGGGAAAGATCGAGGTAATTCCCGCGATGAATTCTGCCGCAACTCGCTTGGATACGTGTCCGGCAGCCCAGCCCGCCAGGGTGCTCGACTCGCTGCCGACAACGCCGCCAAAACTGCCGCCCGCACTACCAAGCGCCGTTGTAATCATGAACTCCGGGCTCGCAAGCAATTCCGGCAACGGTTTACTTTCCCCCCTGCATCCGCAAACCCCGGCCAGTGAATTGTTAGCGATTTGAGACGCCGCGCTAGCGCCGGCACCCGTGGCTGCGCCCGCGACCACCGGGTCGGCGATCGCCGTTGCGAGAGCGGGCGTGACGGCGCCGGCAAGTGCGCCAATGGCAGCGCCGGCCAGCGCGCCTTGCCAGCATCCTGTGTCGTAGTATCCCACCGCCGCTCCAATGGCGGCGCCAACGGCGACAGTGACGAACTCTCCCCGTGAATCGCTGTGCCTCAGCGGCGATTGGAGCGCATAGCCGTAGACGCTCGCCCCGTCGACGAGGCCGAGCGGGTCGGCCTCAAGGTACCGCCCGGTGGTCGGGTCGTAGTCGCGCATCCAGTTCTGATGCAGGCCGGACTCGGACTGGAACCACTGGCCGGGAAAGCGGAGGTCGATGGCAGAGCCGGTGACCGAGCGCACGCCGCCAAAAGGCGGAGAGTCGCTGGCGGCTTCACCCGGCCGGTGCGGGGCGTGGGTGAGCCTTCCGGGCCCGTCCCCATGATGTCCCCACCTGCGTTAACACTTTTATTGTTTTAAATCAAAGCTTTGACATGGCGTCCCCGTGGGGACGCTTGGGGATCGGGCTGAATCTGCGGACAAAAAAGGGGGCGAAGCATGGCGCTCCGCCCCCCTGAGACCCTGGTTTGTCCGCGTCAGGACGGCAACCGGCCGGCCACGTTCTCCCAGTTGACCAGGTTGTCGAGGAAGTTCTTCAGGTACGCCGGCCGCTTGTTGCGGTAGTCGATATAGTAGGAGTGTTCCCAGACGTCGCAGCCGAGCAGCGCCGTCTGCCCGAAGCAGAGCGGGTTCACGCCGTTCTCGGTCTTGGTGACCTTCAGGCTGCCGTCCTTGTCGGCCACAAGCCAGCACCAGCCCGAGCCGAACTGCCCGGCGCCGGCGGCGGCGAAATCGGCCTTGAACTGATCCACCGAGCCGAAGCTCGCCACCAGCCTGGCCTCGAGCTCGCCCGGGATGGCGCCCGATTTCGGGCTCATCATGGCCCAGAACTGGGTGTGGTTCCAATGCTGGCTGGCATTGTTGAAGATCCCGGACTGGGCGACCGCGCCGGCGTGGTAGGTGCCGACCACGATCTCCTCAAGCGTCTTGCCCGCCCACTCGGTGCCCTCGATCAGCTTGCTGCCATTGTCGACATAGGCCTTGTGGTGCAGGTCGTGGTGGTACTCCAGCGTCTCCTTGGACATGCCGGCCGCGGCCAGCGCGTCATGGGCATAGGGCAGATCGGGAAGCGTGAAAGCCATGGGGACATCCTCTTAGCTGTTGGCGGGTTTCGCGGCTCATGGAGCCGGCGCGAGACGGGGTTGGGCCCCGCATGCTGGTTTTCGCCGGGACTATAGCCGAACCGGCGGCGGGGAAAAGGCCAATCGGCCCGCCGCCCCTTGCAACCGCCGCGGGCGATGGTAGCAGGGTTGGGCGGCACCGCGGGGTGCCATTCGGCCTTTTGGGTTCCCTCATGACGATCACCGCGGCGCCGGCCATCAGCCCGGCCGAGAACATGCGTGGGGCGCTGCTGATGTCGGCCTCGATGGCGGGGTTCGTCATCAACGACGCCTTCATGCGCGGGCTGCTGGCCGAGATGTCGCTCTACCAGGCGACACTGTTGCGCGGGCTGGTGGTGACGGTGCTGCTGGCGCTGCTGGCGGCGCGGCGCGGGGTCCTCGGCTTCCTGCCGGCCCGTCCCGACGCGGTCCGCATCGCCATCCGCTGCGCGGCCGAGATCTGCGCCATGGTGGCGTTCCTGAGCGCGCTGTCGCGGATGCCCTTCGCCAACCTGTCGGCGATCCTGCAGTCGCTGCCGCTGGCGATCACCCTCGCGGCCGCCCTGTTCATGGGTGCCTCCATCGGCTGGCGCCGGCTGGCGGCGATCGTGATCGGCTTCTCGGGGGTGCTGATCATCATCCGCCCCGGCCCCGAGGGCTTCAACATCTACGCGCTGGCCGGGCTTGCCTCGGTCGGCTTCGTCACCCTGCGCGACCTGATGGCGCGCGGCCTGGACCGCGGCGTCCCCTCGGTCTACGTCGCCGTGGTCACCGCCGCGGCGATCACGCTGGCCAGCGCCATCGGCACCGTCGTCACCGGCTGGACGCCGGTCGATGCGATCGACGTCGGCCGCTTCACCGCCGCCGCGGCGGCGCTGACGGTGGGCTATGTCGCCTCGGTGTCGGCGATGCGGATCGGCGACATCGCCGTGGTGGCCCCGTTCCGCTACAGCTCGCTGCTGATCGCGCTTCTGATCGGCGCGCTGGCCTTCGGAGAGTTCCCCGACCGGCTGACCCTGCTCGGCGCGGCGATCGTGGTCGGGACCGGGCTGTTCACCTTCTACCGGGAGCGTCGGCGGAGCCTCGGACGAGGCTGAAAACCGGCGATTGCGGGCCGTCCCCGGAGCGTCCCCATGGGGACGGGGGGTCAAGGGGTTGAAATTCAACAAGATCCCGTGGGGACGGTTTGGGGACGCCGGCAGCGGTAGTCAGCGGGCATCGGTCGGTTCGGGCATGGGATCAGGCCCGGCCGCGCCCCACCCAGCCCACCCGCGCGGCCGGGCCTGATCGGCGCCGTTTCGCCCCCGATCGCCCGGCGTCCCCACGGGGACGCATGGTCAAGCGACTGAAATAAAACGATAAAAGTGTTAACGCCGATGGGGACACCCATGGGGACGCCGTCAGAGCACCCTGCCCCGCCGCACGCGGCGGCGGTCAGTACTTCAGCCCGGTATCGCAGAGAACCGTGGCCACGGTGGCATCGGGCCGCAGCCTGCCCGAGGCCAGAAGCCTTGCCGCGGCGCAGACATTGGCGGCCGAGGAGAGGCCGACATAAAGCCCCTCGCGCTCGCCAAGCCGGCGGCGCCAGTCCTCGGCCTCGGCATCGTTGACCGCGATGGCGAGGTCCATGAGATCAGCGTCCCAATGCGGCGGGACCAGGCCATAGCCGATACCCTGCACGATATGCCGCGCCTTGGTGACCGCCCTGCCGCCAAGGGGCTCGCTGCCTTCGGGTTCGACCGCGGCGCAGAGCGTCGCGGGATTGGCGGCCTTCAGGGCCCGGGCCACGCCGATGAAGGTTGAACCGGTGCCGACGGCGGCGACCCAGCCGTCGACCGGCCCGGCCTGGGCGAGGATTTCCCGGCCGGTGGTTTCGTGCGCCGCGATGCCCTCAACGGCGTTGAACTGGTCGACATAGAAGCCGCCCTCGTCCCGGGCGATATTGGCGGCGGCCGCCGCGGCGGCGGCAACGTCGGCGCCGGTGACCTGCCCCGGAGCGCCATCGACCTGGGGCACCAGGACAACCTTCGCCCCCAGCCCTTCCATCATCCGCGCCCGGGCCGGACTGTTGCCGGCGGACATGGTGGCGATGAAGGGATGGCCCAGCGCCGCCGAGACCACGGCGAGACCGGCGCCCATGTTGCCGCTGGTCATCTCGACCACCGGCATGCCCGGCCGCAGGCGGCCATCGGCCAGCGCCGCCAGAACGATGGCCCGGGCGGCGCGATCCTTGACGCTGCCGCCCGGCTGCAGGAATTCGGCCTTGGCGACGATCCGGCCCGGGCCGCGGTACACCCGGTCAAGCGCCACGAGGGGCGTCTCGCCGATGAGATCTAGTGCCGAGGTGCCGCACCGGGCATCCGCGCTCACGCGGAAGCGTGCCCAGCGAGAACCTCGACGATCCGAGTTGCCTCAGCCTCATCGAGGTCGAGCCCGAATGCGCGCGTCCCAAGCCCGTAGTCGAACTGGATCGTACCGGAGCCGAAGCCGAGAATGAACCCGTAGGCGTTGCCGACACCACCCATGGCGTCAAAGATCGAATGGCGCTGCGGCGCCACGCGCAGCCTGCGGACCGCACCCATGTCGAAGTCGCGCCTTCGCGTCCAGAAAGGGATACGCCGTTCGACCGACAGCACTTCGCCTGCCAGCGAAATATGCTCGCGGCCCCAGATACCCCAGGCAAAACTCGCGAAGGCGACAACGCCGCCCATCGTCCAGGCGCCAAGAAAGGCAAGGAGGAAGAGCAGGATGCCGGCCGCTGCAAGCCACTCGCCCACCGGCACCTGCCCGAATGCCGCTCCGACGATCAGGACGCCGATGACAGAGACCTCGCCGATTGCCCAGCCGACCAGCCAGAAGCCAAGGAACCCAATGATGAGCCAGTTGCGGCGCGGCACCACCGTGACATGCACGGAACCGTCGTTCTCGACGATTGTTGCCCGTCCGGTGTCAGGGACTTCCAGCCTCACTGGGGGCACCTTCGAAATCATCACCGATCTTCCAATGTTCTGTGATCAAACGGGGTTCGTTTCGCGCTGCGGGGTACACCGCAGTCTCAGAGGATGCGGCGATTCCGGCCAAAAGATGGCCGGCTTCGATTGCACTTAGCGCGTCTCGATGGCCAGCACCGGCACCTCGCCGTCGCGGCCCTGCAGGGTGAACTGCATCAGCCCGGCGCGGCGGTGGCAGGCGGACCTGCCGGGCGGCGCGGGGGCGAACAGGGCCTCGTGCACCGGGGTCACCGTGCAGGCCTTCGGCGCCAGGTAGGCGATCCAGCCCCAGCCGTCATAGATCACGTGCGAGCGCGCCCAGCCCTCGCAGCCGTTCAGGCCGCCGTCGCGAAGCGGCGCCACCAGCGGGCGCGGATCGTCGGCGGCATTGACGAGGCAGACCGAGCGCCAGCCCTGGGGCGCCAGCGCGGTGATCGGCACCGGCGCCTCGGCCAGTCGCTCGGCCAGCGCCTTGCCGGTGGCATGGTCGGGGGCGTTGACCACGTACCAGAGCGCCGCCGTTCCCACCGCGACGCCGGCCACCAGAAGCCCCATCTTGAGCGCGTGCTGGACCCGGAGGAGAACCGTTATCAGCCGGTCGAGCAGGAAGCGCACGGGCGCCGGTCAGGCGTCGATGTTCGAGAACTGCGTGCCGGCGGCGGCGTCGGTCTTGTCCCAGTCGCGCTTCACCCCGAGCTTCCACAGGATCACGGTGGCCACGAAGATGGTGGAGTAGGTGCCCACGAAGACGCCGAAGATCATCGCGAAGACAAAGCCGCGGATCACCTCGCCGCCGAGGAAATAGAGCGCGAAGAGGGCGAGCAGCGTGGTCAGGCTGGTCATGATGGTGCGGCTCATCGTCTCGTTGATGGCGATGTTCAGCACCTCGAGAAGCGGCTTGGTCTTGTACTTGCGCAGCACCTCGCGGACCCGGTCGAAGACCACCACGGTGTCGTTCAGCGAATAACCGACGATGGTCAGGATGGCGGCGATGATCGAGAGGTTGAACTGGATGCCGGTGAGCACGAACACCCCGAGCGTCAGGGCCACGTCGTGGATCAGCGCCGCCACCGCGCCGAGGGCGAACTGCCATTCGAAGCGCAGCCAGACGTAGAAGGCCACCGCCGCCACCGAGAGGACCACCGCGAGGACGCCCTGGCGGACCAGCTCGGACGAGACCTTGGCGCCGACCGAGTCCACCTGCAGGTAGTCGATGCCCGGGAAGCTCGCGTCGAGCGCCGCCCGTGCCGTGGCGACGTGCTGGGCCTGGATGTCCGGGTCCTCGTCCTGCTGCTGGATGCGGATCATCGCGGCGTTGCGCACCGTGCCGCCGGGATCGGAGACCGCGGTCACCGCCACGTCGCCGAGGTCGAGCCCCCCGAGCACGCTGCGCAGCGCGCCGATATCGGGCTTTTCGGGCGTCTCCACGGTCATCACCGTGCCGCCACGGAAGTCGATGCCGTAGTTCAGGCCCTGGACGAAGAACAGCACCACCGAGGCGACGACCAGAAGCAGCGAGACGCCGTAGGTGATGGTGGCGTATTTGAAGAAGTCGAGGTTGAGGTCGTCGGGGACCAGCCTGAGGCGCATGCCTTCCTCCTAGACCTGAATCGTCTTCGGGCGGCGACGTTCGAACCACATCACCGTGATCATGCGGGTCACCCAGATCACCGTGAAGACGGTGGTGCCGACACCGATCAGAAGCGTCCAGCCAAAGCCCTTGACCGGGCCCGAGCCGACGAAGACCAGGATCACCGCCGCGATGACGGTGGTGACGTTGGCGTCGATGATCGCCGAGAGCGCCTTCTCATAGCCCAGCTCGATGGCCCGGGCCGGGCCCCTGGCGGTCTTCAGCTCTTCTCGGATGCGCTCGAAGACCAGCACGTTGCCGTCCACCGCCATGCCCATGGTCAGGACGATGCCGGCGATGCCTGGCAGGGTCAGCGTGATGCCGGTGCGGCTGAGAATGCCCATGATCAGGAACATGTTGGCGATGAGCGCGATGTTGGCGAAGACGCCGAAGAGCCCGTAGCTGGCCACCATGAAGATGATGATGGCGGCAAAGGCGACGATGGCGGCGAGCTTGCCGGCGGCGATGGAATCGGCGCCGAGTTCGGGCCCCACGGTGCGTTCCTCGAGGTACTTGACCGAGGCCGGCAGGGCGCCGGCGCGCAGGAGCACCGCGAGGTTGGTGCTGTCCTCGACCGAGAAGCGGCCGGTGATGATGCCGGTGCCGCCGGGGATATGGGTCTGGATCACCGGGGCGGAGATGACTTCCTTGTCGAGCACGATGGCGAAGGGCTGGCCGATATGCTCGGCGGTGTAGTCGCCGAAGATGCGCCCGCCCTCGCCGTTGAAGCGGAAATTGACCGCCGGCTGGCCGTTCTGGTCGAAGCTGGGTTGGGCGTCGACCAGCATCTCGCCGTCGACCACCGGGGTGTCGTCGACGATGTAGAAGACCCCGGGCTGATCGACGCTGGGGTAGATGGCATTGCCGACCCCGGGGTTGGCGTTGGCGTCCGAGGTCGAGGAAACGACGGTGTTGAAGGTCAGCTTGGCGGTGGTGCCGATCAGCGCCTTGAGTTCCTCGGCCGAGCCGAGCCCCGGCACCTGCACCAGGATGCGGTCGCTGCCCTGGCGCTGGATGGTCGGCTCGCGGGTGCCGGTCTCATCGACGCGGCGGCGGATGATCTCCAGCGCCTGGCGCATGGTGCGCTCGTCGGTGGCGGCCTTTTCGGCCTCGGACATGGTGATGACGACGGTGTCGCCCTCGGAGGCGATCAGGAAGTCCTGCTGCCCCACCCCGGTCAGCGTGGTGACCGGCTGGGTCAGCGTCTGCAGCGCGTCGAGCGCCTGCGGCATGGCCTCGGGGTTGCCGATCCGCACCTTCAGCTCGCCCGGCGGGCTTTCCAGCCGGCGGATGGTGCCGATCTGGTCGCGCATGCCGCTGAGGGTATCGCGCACCTGCGGCCAGAGCGAGGCGACGCGCTGGGCATAGACCTCGCCCACCTGCACCTCGGCCAGAAGATGCGCACCGCCGCGCAGGTCGAGCCCCAGATTGATCACGTTGTCCGGCATCCAGGACGGCCACTCGTCCATCGCCGCCTGGCGCTCGGCGGTGACCGGGAGCCCGCTGGCGATCTCGGCCCGGGCGTCGCTGGCCTGCTCGGCGCGCTGGAAGAAGAAGTTCGGGACGGTGAAGAGAACGGCGATCAGGCAACTCAGGCCGACCAGCGCCTTCTTCCAGGCAGGATATTGGAGCATCGTGTGCCTGTATCCGTCACTTGTTGGCGGCTTCGACGGGCTCGGACTTGCTGAGAACCTGGGTGATGGTGGCGCGCATGACGCGCACCTTCACGTTCTGGGCCAGCTCGACCTCGACCTCGGCGTCGTCCTTGACCTTGGTGACCTTGCCGATCAGCCCGCCGCCGGTGACCACCTGATCGCCGCGGCGCAGCGCCTTGATCATCTCGCGGTGGTCTTTGACCTTCTTCTGCTGTGGCCGGATGATCAGGAAATACATGATCGCGAAGATCAGCCCGATCATCAGGAACTGGCTGCTGGCATAGCCGAAGCCCCCGCCACCGGCCGTCTGGGCATATGCTGGGGTTGCAAACATAGGTGCTGGTCCCTCGTGAAAAACGGCTCGGGCCGCAGCCGGTCCCGAAGTCGCGGCGGAACCTATAGTCGCCGCCGGCCAATGGCAAGGCGCCACCCGGACACGGTTGGGCCAAGCGTGGGCCTGTTCACTGAATCGCAGGGCTTCGATGCAATGGGAGGGCCGCGCGACTTCGTCAGGTGTTGCGCCGCCGCCCGTTGTGGCTTAGCCAGCGCTCGCGAACTGGGAGAGCAGCGATGCACGACATCCGCCTTATCCGCGAGGACCCCGCGGCCTTCGACGCCGCGCTGAAACGCCGCGGCGAAGAGGAAGGCTGGGCCGAGGACATCCTCGAGATTGACGGCCGCCGCCGCGCCCGCATCCACGATGCCGAGGAGGTGCAGGCCCGGCGCAATGCCGCCTCGAAGGCCATTGGCGCCGCCATGGCGCGTGGCGACGGCGACGAGGCGGAGCGGCTGAAGGCCGAGATCGCCAACACCAGGCAGACGGTGGCCGAGCTCGAGGAGCAGGCACGGGTCGAGGACGAGACCCTGAAGTCGATCCTCATCAGCCTGCCCAACCTGCCCCTGGACGACGTCCCCGACGGCGACGACGAGAACGACAACGTCGAGCTGCGGCGCTGGGGCAACCCGCGCAACTTCGCCTTCGAGCCGCGCGAGCATTTCGAGGTGGCGGCGGGCGCCGCCGGCATGGACTTCCAGTCCGCGGCGAAGCTTGCCGGGTCGCGCTTTGTGGTGATGAGGTCGGGGATGATCCGGCTGCACCGGGCGCTGGCGCAGTTCATGCTGGACACCCACGTCGAAAAGCACGGCCTGACCGAGGTCTGGACGCCGGTGCTGGTGCGCGACGACGCCATGTACGGCACCGGGCAGCTGCCGAAATTCGCCGATGACAGCTATCGCACCACCAATGGCTGGTGGCTGATCCCCACCTCGGAGGTGACGCTGACCAACCTCGCCGCCGGCGAGATCATCGACGGCGACTCCCTGCCCTGGCGCTTCACCGCCCATACCCAGTGCTTCCGCTCGGAGGCCGGCAGCGCCGGCAAGGATACCGCCGGCATGCTGCGCCAGCACCAGTTCGAGAAGGTCGAGATGGTGTCGATCACCCGGCCCGAGGACAGCGCGGCCGAGCAGGAGCGGATGACCCGCTGCGCCGAGGCGATCCTGGAGGCGCTGGAACTGCCCTATCGCACCGTGGTGCTGTGCACCGGCGACATGGGTTTCGGGGCCCGGCGCACCTTTGACCTGGAGGTGTGGCTGCCCGGCCAGGGCAAGTACCGCGAGATTTCCTCGGTCTCGGTCTGCGGCGATTTCCAGGCCCGGCGGATGAACGCCCGCTATCGGCCGGCGCCGGACGCCAAGCCGGAATTCGTGCACACGCTGAACGGCTCGGGCCTGGCGGTGGGCCGGGCGCTGATCGCGGTGGTGGAGAACTATCAGGAGGAGGATGGCTCGGTGACCATCCCCGAGGTGCTGCGCCCCTACATGCGCGGCGCCAGCCGGATCGGCCCCGACGGGGTGCCCGCCTGAACCGCCGGGCGATGGCCGGCGGCTGCCGGCCCACGGCAATCGGCCATTCCCCCCCCTGACGGGGCGGGGTCGCGCCCCGCTATCCGCCGTGCCCCGGGCGAGGCCCGGCCGGTGGGTGCGCACAAGCGCCGGGCACAGCGTGTCAAGGCGTCTGGCCAGTGCGCCGGGTCGGGCCTGGGCCGGCGGGCCGGGGCGTCGCGCTGCGGTCGCGGTTCGGGGGCTGGCAGGCCGACCGCCCCGGCCCTTGCGGACCGGAGCGGTCGGAACGTGGCTGACGGGGCAGGCTGCCGGGGCGCGGGTCCGGCGCCTCAGTTGCCTTCCTTCACCCAGATCAGGCTGCGGGTCTCGGGCCACTCGATCACGATCTGCCCGGCATCGCTGCGATCGACGCCGCAATAGGTCTCTCCGGCCACTTCCCGGCGCTCGGTGCAGGGCAGCGTG
Organism: Paracoccaceae bacterium; assembly: GCA_050299555.1. Taxonomy (GTDB): domain Bacteria; phylum Pseudomonadota; class Alphaproteobacteria; order Rhodobacterales; family Rhodobacteraceae; genus JBNKWA01. Next base: position 20,723 of record JBNKWA010000046.1, read on the forward strand.
GCGCTGCCGTCGACCTGCACCTGCTCGGTCACCACCGCCGACTTGCCGGTGATCAGCGTGCCGAGCCCCAGCGGGCCAAGCTCGCGCGGGGTGTTCCAGGTCACCACCGCCTGGTTCTCGACATGCACCATCTCGGCGGCATTGGCGGGCGCGGCAAAGGCCTGGGCGCCGGTGTTCATGCCGACGAGCACCGCAAAGACGCTGCAGCCGCGGGCGAAGGCCGCCGGCCGGGTGATCGGGCGGAAGACGAAGCACAGGCCCCAGCCGAGGCCGATCAGCATCACCAGCACGACAGTCTCCATCAACTGGCTGTCCAGATCGGCGGCGAGCCGGACGCCGAATTCGTGGGCGATGCGGTTGGTGATCGCCTTCTCGCCGTTCATCACCACGTCGGCGAGCCACAGGAACACGCCGCCGACCAGCGAGGCCAGCGCGACTTCCCACATCTTGCAGGGCTTGGTCCGTTTCGACGACTTGCGGGGTGGCTGCGGTGCCACGGCGGCATCGGCTTCGATCATCTCTCCTGTCATGACAACTCTCCCAAGCTGTGGCAGCCGGTTTCGGTTGCCGTAGCGTCACTCTACCGGAGGCTGTCCCGGCAAACTGTGACAAACCTGACAAGGCGGGCATGATCGCGGCTATGGCCATTCTGCCGCAGTGTCGCCATTGATGACCCGGGCGGCGGTGCGGTCTGGACGCGCCCCGGGGGCGGCTCTAGTCAGGGCGCGACGGGCGGAGGTGAGCATGCGTATCCTGGTGACCAACGACGACGGCATAAACGCGCCGGGGCTGGTGGTGGCCGAGGCCATCGCCGCCGAACTGGCCGGGCCGGGCGGCGAGGTCTGGGTGGTGGCGCCGGCCTTCGAGCAGTCGGGCGTCGCCCATTGCGTCTCGTATGTGCGGCCGATGCGGATCGAGCCGTTCGGCGAGCGCCGCTTCGCGGTCGAGGGCTCTCCGGCCGACTGCGTGCTGGCGGGTATCTTCGACATCCTGCGCGAAACCCCGCCCGATCTGGTATTGTCGGGGGTGAACCGCGGCCACAACGTGGCCGAGGACACGCTGTATTCGGGCACCATCGGGGCGGCGATGGAGGGTGCGCTGCACGGCTGCAAATCGATCGCCATGTCGCAGTATTACGGGCCCGGGAACCTGTCGCTGACCGATGCGTTCGAGGCGGCGCGGGCGCACGGGGCGCGGGTGGCGCGCCGCCTGATCGACGCCGCACCCTGGGGGACCGGCAGCTATGGCACCTTCTACAACATCAACTTCCCGCCGGTGCCGGCGGCCGAAATTGCCGGGGTGAAGGCGGTGATCCAGGGCCAGCGTCCGGGGCCGACCTTCAGGGCCGAGCCGCATACGGCGCCCAACGGCCGCCGCTTCCTGTGGCTGGGGCACGGCAGCGGCAATGCCGGCACCGCGCCGGGCACCGATGCGCACGAGGCCGCGCAGGGCTTCATCACCGTGACGCCGCTGAAGGCGGACCTGACCGACCACGCGGTGGCGGCGACGCTTCAGGAGGCGCTCGGGGAGGTGGCCGGTGACGCCTGACGAGGATCTCGTCCGCCTGATCCTGCGGCTGCGCGAGCGCGGCGTCACCGACAAGGCGGTGCTGAGCGCCATCGAGGCGACCCCGCGCGAGGCGTTCCTGGAGGGCATCTTCCAGGCCCGCGCCCACGAGGACACGGCGCTGCCCATCGCCTGCTGCCAGACCATCAGCCAGCCGACGGTGGTGGGGCTGATGACCCAGGCGCTGCAGGTGGACAAGCGCTCCAAGGTGCTCGAGGTCGGCACCGGCTCGGGCTATCAGGCGGCGATCCTGGCCCGGCTCGCCCGCCGGGTCTATACCGTGGAGCGGCACCGGGCGCTGGCCAAGGCGGCCGAAAAGCTGCTGGCCGAGCTTGGGCTTTCCAACGTCACCGTGATCCCCGGCGACGGCACCCTGGGGCTGCCAGACCAGGCGCCGTTCGACCGTATCATCGTCACCGCCGCGGCCGAGGATGTGCCCTCGGATCTCATCAAGCAGTTGAAGGTCGGCGGCATCATGGTACTACCGGTTGGGCAATCGGATACTGTGCAAACGCTTTTGAAAGTGGTAAAGACCGAAAGCGGACTCGACTACCAGACCCTCGGCGACGTGCGTTTCGTGCCACTGATCGAGGGTTTTGTCGGCGACGCGAAGGGATAAGCGCCCGGGCGGAACCGGGCCGGACCGAGAGAACGGGCGGTACGGTGATGCAGAAACTGAGAACGCGAACCCTGTCGGGCGCCATGATGGCCTCGGCGGCACTTTTGGTTTCCGGATGCGAGGGGGGCCTCGGCGGTATCGGCGACATGTTCCGCGGCGACAAGCCGGCGGAATCGGCGCTGGAGACGCTGCAGCGGCCCGACCCCGATGCCCGCGGCGTCATCACCTACAACACCTATCAGGTGATCGTGGCCCGCGACGGCGACAGCATCGAGGCCATGGCCGGCCGGATCGGGCTGACCGGCAAGGAACTGGCCGACCATAACGGGTTGCCGGTGAGCTATCGACCGCGCGCCGGCGAGGTGCTGGCCCTGCCCCGCTACGTGGGCGGGACCCCGGCGGACAATGTCTGGAGCCCGGCGGCGATCTCGGGCGCGATCGATTCGACGCCGCTGGACAGCGGCGCCTCGGTCGCCGGCAGCACCGCCGGCAGCACCGCCACTGGCACCGGCGGGCCGAACCCGTTCTCGAACGGCCAGCCCGACAGCGTGGTCGACCCGATCCGCCACCGGGTGCAGACCGGCGAGACCGCCTATACCATCGCCCGGCTCTATGGCGTCTCGGTGACCGCGCTGGCCTCGTGGAACGGTCTCGACAGCAACCTGACGGTGCGCGAGAATCAGGAGCTGCTGATCCCGCTGACGGCGAATGCGGCGCGTACCGGCTCGGCCTCGGTGCAGGCGCCGCTGGCGCCGCCGCCCAGCGCCGGCCAGCCGCTGCCGGAGAACCAGGACATCTCGGCAGTGCGGCCACCGCCGGCGCCCGATCTCGGCGCCGCCCCGGAACCTGCGCCCGCCCCAGCGCCCGCCCCTGCCCCGGCGGCAACGGCGCGGCTGGCGATGCCGGTCCAGGGCAAGGTGATCCTGCCCTACTCCACCGAGGCCGGGCCGAAGAAGAACGAGGGCATCGACATCGGCGCCCCGGCGGGAACCGCGGTGACCGCGGCCGCCGATGGCGAGGTGGCCTATGTCTCCGAATCGCTGGGGCTGGGCACCATCGTGCTGATCCGCCATGCCGGCGACCTGATCACCGTCTACGGCCGGGTGTCGGATGTGGGCCTGAAGAAGGGCGACACGGTCAGCAAGGGCCAGAAGATCGGCGTGGTGGCCGAGAACCCGACCCCGAACGTGCATTTCGAGGTGCGCCGCGGCTCGGCGGCGGTGGACCCGACGCCGTTCCTTTAGGGCTCGATCCCTGAGACATCCACCGCGCCCCCGCGACCGGGTGCGGCCTCGACTTGCTCGCGCCGCCTTCGCGCCCGGGCGCGAGGGTGGGTGGGCGGGGAGCGCCCGGGCGCGATCCTTGTTCGCGCCACCGGTTCAGAAGTCGATGCGTCGCCCCTGCCGACCGGCGAGGTCGGTGACGTATTGCCAGGCGACCCGGCCCGAGCGGCCGCCGCGGGTCTGCTGCCACTCGATCGCCTCGGCGCGCAGGGTGGCGTCGTCGATCGCCAGCCCCAGCGCGTCGCAATAGCCGCGGATCATCGCCAGATAGCTCGACTGGTCGCAGTTGTGAAAGCCCAGCCACAGCCCGAAGCGATCGCTGAGCGAGACCTTCTCCTCGGTCGCCTCGGACGGATTGATGGCCGAGGAGCGCTCGTTCTCGATCATGTCGCGGGGCATCAGGTGGCGCCGGTTCGAGGTGGCGTAGAAGATCACGTTCTCCGGCCGGCCTTCGACCCCGCCGTCAAGAACAGCCTTCAACTGCTTGTAATGACTGTCGTCCTTGTCGAAGCTCAGGTCGTCGCAAAAGAGGATGAACCGGGCCGTGGCGGTCCGCAGCAGCGCCAGAAGACGGCCGATGGAGGGGATGTCCTCGCGGTGGATCTCGATCAGCTTCAGCCCCGGATGGGCCACCGCGACGGCGCCATGGGCGGCCTTGACCAGGCTCGACTTGCCCATGCCGCGGGCGCCCCAGAGCAGCACGTTGTTGGCGGCATGGCCGGCGGCGAACTGCCGGGTATTGGCGATCAGCGTGTCGCGGGCGCGGTCGATGCCGACCAGAAGCTCTACCGGGACCCGGGCGATCCTTGGCACCGGCACCAGCGCGTCGGGCTCGGCCTGCCAAACGAAGGCCTCGGCCGCGTCGAGATCGGGGAGCGTCGCCGGCGGCGGCCGCAGGCGCTCCAGCGCCGCGGCGATGCGCTCCAGCGCCGCCGCGGTGCCCGGGTCGGCATCCGTCACGACGGCTCCTCGGGCGCCTCCGGCGCCTCGTCATAGAAGCCCTCGGCCTTGAGCCGCGCCTCGCGCTGCCTCTCGACCCGGCGGACGAGGAAGATCGAAAGCTCGTAGAGCGGATAGACGGCGCAGAACAGGATCAGCTGCGAGATCACGTCCGGCGGCGTCGCCACGGCGGCCAAGAGCAGGATGCTGACGATGGCGTATTTGCGGGTGCGGGCCAGCCCCTCGCCGCTGACGATCTCGGCCATGCCCATGAGCGTCAGCAGCACCGGCAGCTGGAAACACAGGCCAAAGGCGACGATGAAGCGGATCGTCAGCCCCAGATAGGCCTCGGCCGAGCCCTGGAAGGCCAGCGCGGCGGAGGCGACGGAATCGACCGCGCCCTCGGCCGGGACCGGCCCCTGCTGGAAGCTGAGAAAGAAGCGGAAGCCGATGGGCATCACCACGTAATAGGCGAACGCGGCGCCGATGAAGAACAGCACCGGCGAGGCGATGATGAACGGCAGGAAGGCCTGCTTTTCCTTGCGGTAGAGGCCCGGCGCCACGAACCGCCAGAGCTGGTAGCTGACATAGGGAAAGCTCAGCGCCAGCCCGCCCAGGAGCGAGATCTGCACCGCCACCATGAAGCCTTCCTGCAGCTTGATGAAGATCAGCTGGCAGTCCTGGCCGCGGGCGTCGAGCGCCGCGCAGACCGGCTGGGTGAGGAAGTTGTAGACCGGGTTCCAGACCGAGAAGCAGATGACCATGCCGATGAAGAAGGCGATCACGGAATGGATCAGCCGGGTGCGGAGCTCGGCCAGATGCTCGATCAGCGGTGCGGTCGATTCGTCGATATCGCTGATCGGCATCAGGGTTTCGCCGCCTTGTCGGTGGATGCCGGTTTGGCGGCTTTCGCAGCCGCCGCCCGGGCCGGCTTGCGTGCAGCGGCGGGCTTGGCCGGTTTGGCGGCAGCGGGCTTGGCGGCAGCGGGCTTGGCGGGCTTTCGCGTGGCGGCGGGTTTGGTATCGGTCGCCGGGGCCGGCGCCGCAGGCTTGGCCGCGGCTTCGGCAGTCTTGGCGGCGGAGGCCGCGCTGGCGCCAGCGGCGGTTGCCGTGGGCGTGGCCGCGGCCGGGGATTTCGCGGCAGTGGCCGGCTTGGCAGCCTCACCGCCGCTGACCATGCCCTTGGCGTAGTTGCGGGCCGACTTGGTGGCCGAGCCGAGATTGAGGTTGTCGACTGCCCTGAGTCCCTTGGCGGCCTCGTCGAGGCCGCTTTCCCTGGCCGCCTCCTCCATCGAGCGCTGGAACTCGCGGGCCATGCCGCGGGCCTTGCCCATGAAGCGGCCGGCCTTGTGGAACAGCACCGGCAGGTCCTTGGGGCCGACGACGATCAGCGCCACGACGCCGATGACCATCAGCTCGGCCCAGCCAATGTCCAGCATGGCGCGCTACACTCCCACAGGCAGGGTTCGGGCCGCGAGAGGCGGCGTCAGGCCTTGTCCTTCTCGGCCGGTGTCACGTCGCGGGCGCTGTCGGCGGCTGCATCCTCGAGCTCGGCCTTGCCGTCGGCAATGCCCTTCTTGAAGCTGGTGATGCCCTTGCCGACCTCGCCCATCAGCGACGAGATCTTGCCGCGGCCGAACAGCACCAGCACCACCACTGCAATCAGGATGATGCCTGGAAGGCCGATATTGTTGAACATGATCCCAGATCTCCGCTACACGCGCCATGGCGGCGCTCCGCGCCATCGGCGCGTCATTTGCATTCACGTCTATCTATGCCGTCCGGCGCCGGCAATAAAGCCCGTTGGCCAAATCGCGGAAAATTATCCCGCCGGCGCGCTATTGCGCGGCCAGCGCCGGCTCGGCCCGGCCCAGGCCACCGGGAAAGACGAAGCAGCGGTCGCGGCGCAGCGACAGCCAGAGCGCGGTGCCCTGCTGCGGCAGGAAGACGCCGGGCACCGTCGCCTTCAGAACCGAGCCGTCATGGTCCATGGCCAGTTCCACCAGGCTTTCGCGGCCCATGTAGCGCGCCCTGACCACGCGGCCGCGCGCCGGCACGCCATCCTGGGGCGTCGGCAGCGGGCCGCTGCCCTGGCGGTCGAAGTCGATCTTCAGGTGCTGGGGGCGGATGACGATCTCGACCTCGGCGCCGTCGACATAGTTGGGGGTCAGGAAGATGCCGAAGGGCGTGTCGGTCTGGAAGTGCCGCACCCGGCCGCGGATCAGGTTGATGTCCGAGAAGAACGCCGCCGCCTCGCGGTCGGCGGGGTTGTTGTAGATGGTATAGGGGGCGCCGGCCTGCACGATGCGCCCGGACCGCATCAGCGCGATGCGGTCGGCCATGCGCATGGCCTCGTCCGGCTCGTGGGTGACCAGCAGCACCGCCGTCCCCTCCTCGCGCAGGATCGCCAGCGTGTCGTCGCGGATGCCGTCGCGGAGCCGGTTGTCGAGGCCCGAGAAGGGTTCGTCCATCAGCATCACCCGCGGCCGCGGCGCCAGCGCCCGGGCCAGCGCCACGCGCTGCTGCTCGCCGCCGGAAAGCTGGTGCGGGTACTGGCTGCCATGGCTGGCCAGGCCGACACGGGCCAGCAGCTCGGTCGCCCGGCGGGCCTTGTCGGCGGCGCTGCCGGTCACCCCGAAGGCGACGTTCTGCAGCGCGGTCAGGTGCGGGAACAGCGCGAAGTCCTGGAACATCATGCCGACGCCGCGGGATTCGGGCGGCAACTGGCGGTGGCGGTCGGCGACCTGGCGGCCGTCGATCAGCACCCTGCCCTCGGTCGGCCTCTCCACCCCGGCGGCGATCCTGAGTGTCGTCGACTTGCCGCAGCCCGAAGGGCCGAGCAGGCAGGTGACCTCGCCGCCGGCCAGCGCCAGCGACAGATGGTCGACCACCGGATGCCCGCCGAAGTGGCAGGACAGGCCGTCGAGTTCCAGGCGGGCGGGCTCGGCCAATGCAGGTGTCCGATGGAAACGATCAGGTAATCAGCATCTAGCAATGCCGGGGCGGCTTAACAACCGCGCTCCACCACCTCGAATGCGGCCGATGGTCCCGGCTGGCCGTTGACCTGCAGCGTCAGGTGGTGGCGGCCGGGGGTCAGCCGGTAGGTGGTGGCATCTGCCAGGAGCCGGTGGCGCTTGTCGAGCTGCCGGGTCTCGCCCGCGTCGAGCGCCAGCGCCCTGAGCTTGAAGACCTTCTCGGCGCGGCGGCCGTTCGGGCGGGCAAAGTCGATCACGTAGTCGACCAGCACACGGGTGGCGCTTCCTGCCCGGAGGGTGACGGTGAAGGACAGGCTGTCCCCCATGGCCACCCGGGGCGTGTCGATGGCCAGCGTCACCGCCACCTCGGGCGCGGCACCGTAGCCCAAGAGCGCCAGCGCCTCGGGGTTGCCGGCCTTGACCAGCGTGCGCAGGGCGTGGCGGGTCATCCAGTCGAGCTCGGCCGGCGCCTGCCGGCGCTCATTCTGCCAGCGGGCCAGCGCCGCCAGCACCGGCGCCGGGCTGTCCTTGGCGATGTCGTTGAGGTGGTTGGCCACCGAGCGGGTGACATAGCGGGTGGGGTCGGCATGGAGCCGGTCCAGCAGCGGCAGCGCCGTCTCCACCGGCAGGGGCAGACGGCCGGACCATGGCAGCCGTGGCCGGGTGCCCTCGCTGACCAGCCGGCGGACATGGTAGTTGGGGTCGTCGGCCCAGCCCTCGAGCACCGCCAGCGTCCGTTCCGGCCAGGCGCGCAGGAAGGCGCGGATGGCGTCCTCCATGGAGAAGCGCATGGTGATCTCGCGCAAGCTGGCCAGCGCGAGGTCCAGGTGCCCTTCGGCCTGCCCGTGCCGGGCGACATATTCGCCAAGCGGCGCGAAGATGAAGTCGCCGAAATCGTCGTCGCTGCGGGTCGGATCGAGCGGCGGCGGCAGGGCGCGGGTGATCGCATCGGCGGCGGCGGGGAAGTCGCCGGGCAGGTGGTCCTGAAGCACGTCGGCGATCAGCCCGATGCGGGCCTTCAGCTCCAGCGCCGGCAGCCGCCCCATCACCGCGGCGGTGAATGCGGAGGCGTCGAAGCCGGGCACGGCGCCGGCGAACTGACCGGCCAGCCAATCCACCTTGGCCTGGTTGAAGAGCGCGTCCTTGAGGCTGAAGCCCTTGCCGCCGGTGACCTCGGCCATGGGCCTAGAGGGTCGCGTTGATGGCGCCGCCGTCGAGCAGCACGTTCTGGCCGACGATGAAGCCGGCATGGGCCGAGCAGAGGAAGGCGCACATGGCGCCGAACTCCGCCGGGGTGCCATAGCGGCGGGTGGGAATGGTGGCGGCGCGGCGGGCGCGGGCGGCCTCGATGGTGATGCCCTCGGCGCGGGCGACACCGCCGTCGAGCGCGTCGGCCCGGTCGGTGGCGTGGATGCCGGGCAGCAGGTTGTTGATGACGACGCCGTCCGGGGCCACCTGGCGGGCGGTGCCGGCGACAAAGCCGGTCAGCCCGGTGCGGGCGGTGTTGGAGAGCCCGAGTACGGCGATGGGCGCCTTGACCGACTGCGAGGTGATGTTGACGACGCGGCCCCAGCCGCGCCCGGCCATGCCGGGGATCACCGCCTGCATCAGCGCGATCGGGGTCAGCATGTTGGCGTCGAGCGCGGCGATGAAGTCGTCGCGGCTCCAGTCCGACCAGAGGCCGGGGGGCGGCCCGCCGGCATTGGTGACCAGGATGTCGGGCTCGGGGCAGGCGGCCAGGACGGCGGCGCGGCCGGCCTCGGTGGTGATGTCGCCGGCGACCGCGGTCACGGCGACGCCATGGGCGGCGCGGATGGCGGCGGCGGTCACCTCGAGCGGACCGGCGCTGCGGGCGTTGATCACCAGGTCGACGCCCTCGGCCGCCAGCGCCTCGGCGCAGCCGCGCCCCAGCCCCTTCGAGGCGGCACAGACGATGGCGCGCTTGCCCTTGATCCCCAGGTCCATCTCTCGCCTCCCTTCCCGCATCGGTTCTTCGGGCCGGCATAGCCCGGCGCGCCGGCGGGCGAAACCCCCGTGGGCGACCCCGTCCTATGCGCCGCGGCGTTGACCGCTGCCGCAGCATCGACTTCAATGCCGGGCGCAACGCAGCGGAAGGATGGTGCCATGACCGATCTGGCCGAGACACTGGACGCGCCGGCGCCGCCGGACGGGCTGACCCCCCCGGTGGCGGCGCTGTGGTGGCTGAAGAAGGGCGGGCTTGCCATGGGGCCGGAATGGGAGCGGGCGCATGCCATCTGCCAGACCGCCGAGGGCACGCGGGCCTATGACCTCGTGCACGCGCTGGCGCACCGGATCGAGGGCGACGAGGCCAATGCCGGCTACTGGTATCGGCGCGCCGGCGTGGCGCATGCCAGCGGTACGCTGGCCGAGGAATGGCAGGCGCTGGTCGCCACCATCGCCGCCTAGCCCGGCCGACCGCTCGCGCACACCCCTGCCGCGGGACGCGTCCCACCCGCCCACCCACGCGTCC
>JBNKWA010000047.1:0-39978 GCA_050299555.1 Paracoccaceae bacterium
TTGTGAACCAGCAAGGGCGGACATGTCCCGAGGACAAGCATGAAGATCCCCACCAACGCCTGGCTCAGGCGTGCAGCCGTCGGCATCGTCGCCGTCGTCACCGTTGTCGTGCTCAGCCCCGGCAATGCCAGCACCAATGTCGAGGCCGTGGGCGACCGGACCCAGGTCGCGCTGCCGGTGGCGGCGGCGGTGTGCTCGCTCGGCCGCCGCGCCTTCACCGACACGCTGGTCCGCTTCGCCGGCATGCAGGCGGTGATCCAGACCTCGAAGTCCGAACTGGGCACCGAGCCGATCAACATCCGCCCCAACGGCAACCGCAACGGCTTTCCCTCCGGACACACGGCGGCCGCGTTCTTCGGCGCGACGGCGCTGGCGCGTACCTGCTTCGCCGAGTCGCCGCCGGGCCAGATCCTGGTCTTCGCCACCGCCGCCTTCACCGGCTACTCGCGTATCGAGGCGGGCAAGCACTTCCTCTTCCAGGTGCTGGCCGGGGCGCTTCTGGGCTTCGCCGGCGATCGCAGCTTCCGGCGCCCGTTCAGCGGTCTCCGCCGCGTGGTAGGCTGGCTTCGCCGCCGCCCGGCACCAGCCGTGGTGCGGCGATGAGGGCGACCGGTGCGGCAGCGCTTCTGACCCTGGCGCTGGCCGTGCCGGCGTCGGCCCCCGCGGCCGAGTGGCAGGTGTCGCTCTATTCCGGCAGCCAGGGCGCCGCCGACAGCACCGTCAGCGGCAATGACAACGGCACGCCGTTCCGCTTTACCGCCGGGTGGGAGGGGCGCCCGACGGCGGCGCCACCCTATTGGGGGCTGCGGGCCACGCGCTGGGACGGGGACTGGGGCTGGGGCGCCGAGTTCACCCATGCCAAGGTTTATGCCGACGATGCGACCCTGGCGGCGTCCGGCTTCTCGACACTGGAATTCACCGACGGGCTGAACATCGCCACCGTCAACCTCGCGCGGCGCTGGCCCGGGGCCGGGCGGCTGACGCCCTATGCCGGCGCCGGGCTCGGCATCTCGGTCCCGCATGTCGAGGTCCAGGCACCCACCGCCGCCAGCAAGACGTTCGAATACCAGCTTGCCGGCCCCGCGGCGCGGGCCTTCGCTGGCCTCGACATCGCACTGTCCGGCCACTGGTCGGCGCTTGTCGAGGCCCAGGCCACCTACAGCCTCAACCAGGCCAGCCTCGACGGCGGCGGCCGACTCAGGACCGACATCCTGACCGGCGCGGTCAATATCGGCCTCAGCTACAGCTTCTGACGAGCGGCGACGCCCCGGTCCGGACGACCAGTCCGGGCCAGGCCCGCCCCGCCCCGGGGGAGGGCGTCTTGCGGCCTTGCGACCCAGGGGTCGTTTCTCGGCGGTGTTGAACCCTGAAGTGCATCAGCGGCGATGATTCACCACGCCCTTCTCGGATCGGGCGCGGCCCGGACTGGTCATCCGGTCCGGGGCATGCGCGTCAGGGTCCCAGCGTCTGCAGCCAGGCCGAGACGGCGAGGTAGACCGCGCCCAGCGTCGGCGCCCATTTGAACAGGGCAATCGCGGCCTGCCTGCCGGCCTCCTTGGCGAACTCGGTGGCAAAGGTCTCGCCCTTGCCGGCGCACCACCGGCGCAGGCGGCGCCAGAAGGTCTCCACCACGTCAAGCTCCGCCGCGACGACCTCGGTGTCCGGCGCCCCGTTCTTCACCACCTCGGCCTGAAGCCGGGCCAGCGCCGCCTGCAAGCGCTCGAACTCGGCCCGCGTCGGTGCTGCCTCGATGGGCTCGGGCGGATAGTTGCCGCCGATGCCCAGCCTTTCGGCCTCGCTCCGCGCCGCCTGCAGCGCCTGACGGGCCTCGGTCCGGGCCGGCTCTTCGGCCTCCCCCATCAGCGCCTCGATCAGCGCGTTGACATGTGCCGGCCCCCTGTCCCAGTCGGCATTCGGGATCGCGGCGACCCGGGCCAGCAGCGGCCAGTTCTGCGGCCGCCCTTCGCGGTGGCGCCGGTACCAGTCGGTCCAGAACGCCCAGCGCCGGTCCTCGTCCAGCAGCAGCGCCCGCAGGCGCCTCCAGTTGGCGGGCACCGGTTCGGGTGCGGAATCGTCCAACTCGGCCGGTTGCCCGTCCCCCCACGCCAGGGGCGTCCCGTCCTCCCATGCCCAGACCTCTGCCGGCCAGAGCGGCGCACTGAAAGCACCCGCCTCGCCGGCACTGGCGAAGACTTCTGCGTCCTCCCGTGCCGCCCGCACCACCGCCTCGGCGCCAATCGAATCCCCCGCCCGCACCACCGCATGCGCCGCCGCCTTCGCCGCGGCGTCCGGGTCGGTCGCCGCGAAGACCGCGGACCGGGCTGCGGATCGCGCCGCCGCGGCGGGGTCGCTGGCCGTCGTTCCGGGACCCGAGATGGCAGCCACGGCCGACAGTGCCGCCTGCTGCGTGCCGTCATTCGGCGCCAGGGCCGCCACCGTCGCGGTCAGGTTGGCGCGCAGGTACCTCAGCAGCACATCCGGCGCCCGCCGCCCGCGCGAGGTCTCGTCGAAGATCCCGACCAGGTTCGGCAGCACCCTGAGCGCCGAGCGGGCGGCGATGGCGATGGCGACCTCGCGCGGCTCTCCCTCCAGCCACGCCCGAAGCGCGTCCTCGTTTTCCAGATCAGCCGCCTCGGCCACCCTCAAAACCCCCTCGAAAACCCCGTCCCCGATGCGTCCCCACTATGTCCCCACAGGAATAGAAATGAAATCAATAACTTACAAGATGTCCCCATGGGGACACCCTTGCGGCGGGCCCAATCCTACCCCGATTCCGCCCGCCGTCGCGCGGGGGCGGCCCGGGGCGCCATGGCCGCGGTCCGCAGCGCGTCCCCAAAGTGTCCCCACGGGAATTCCCACGATTCCAGTACCTTGACCCCCCGTCCCCATGGGGACGCCTTTCCGGCAGCAAGATCGCGCCCGGGCCCGCTCCCCGCCCGCCCACCCGCGCGCCCGGGGCGCGATCGGCGGCAGTCCCCAGAGTGTCCCCACCGGAAATGCCCGCAAGACAATACCTTGACCCCCTGTCCCCATGGGGACGCTGCTTGCGGCCCCCATCAGACCCCGTCCAGCGCCTGTTCCAGATCGGCGATCAGGTCGCCGGCATCCTCGATCCCCGCCGACAGCCGCACCAGTTCCGGCGGCACGATCGAGTTCGGCCCCTCCACCGCCTTGCGGTGCTCGATCAGGCTCTCGACCCCGCCCAGCGAGGTGGCCGGGATCCACACCCCGACCCGCCTGACCAGAGCCGCCGCGGCCGCCTCGTCCCGCATCAGGCATGACAGCATGCCGCCGAAGCCGCCGGTCATCTGCCGCGCGGCGACGGCGTGGCCCGGGTGGCTCTCCAGCCCGGGGTAGAGGACCCGCGCCACCGCCGGGTGCCCCTGCAGCGCCCGCGCCACCGCCAGGGCATTGGCGCTGGCCCGCTCGAAGCGGAGATAAAGCGTGCGCAGGCCGCGGATCAGCAGCCAGGCCTCGAAGGCGGCGATCACCGAGCCCTGCATCTTGCGGGTCGTCTCCAGCTCTTCCCAGCGACCGGGATCGGCCAGCGACAGTACCCCGGCGGTCAGGTCGGAATGGCCGGCGAGGTACTTGGTGGCCGAGTGAAAGGCGATGTCGGCGCCGAGATCGAGTGCCCGCGTGGTGCAGGGCGGTCCGGCGGTGCCGTCGACCGCGAGAAGCGCGCCCGCCTTGTGGGCCGCCCCGGCCGCGGCGGCGATGTCGATCACGTCCCAGCTCGGGTTGGTGGGCGTCTCGATCCAGACCAGCCGCGTCTCGCCCGGCCGGATCGCGGCGGCCAGCGCGCCCGGCTCACCGGCATCGAACAGGGTCAGCCCGATGCCGCGCCGGTCGCGCAGGCGGATCAGGTTGTTCAGCACCCCATGGTAGATGATCTTCGGCGCCACCACGTGGTCGCCCGCCACCAGCCCGTCCAGCACCGCTGCCACCGCCGCCTGGCCCGAGGCGAAGAGCAGCGTCGCCGCCGCGCCTTCCAGGGACCGGATCACCGCCTCGGCATGCTCCACCGTCGGCCCGCCGTCGCGGGCATAGATGTAGCGCTGCCGGGGCGCGTAGTCGGCGTCGCGGGCGAAGGTGGTGGCCGGTTCGATCCCCGGCACCACCGCACCGGTGCGCGGGTCGATCCGCCTCAGTGCCTGGGCGGCGCGCGTGGCGGGGTGAAGCGGGCTGTTGCGACCGTCATGCGTGTCCGACACCTGTGCCTCCCTCGTTTCCGGCGACGATGGCCGCATGCGGTGCTTCCGGCAAGAGCCTGGCGCTTGACGAGGAGCGGCCCTATCGCGGACGCTTGGCGCTCGGGGAGGAAACAATGCGCCGGCACGCACCGGTCCTGCTGTTGTGCATCGGAGTGATGGCCGCCGCCTTTGCCGGCGGCTATGCCCTCGGCCTGCGTGCCACCCTGATCCAGGTGTCCGAACGCGGACAGGATGATCTTAGACTGGGCATCGACCGGCTGAACCTGCAGCTCGACCGGTTCCGCCAGTTGCCGGCGATCCTGTCGCGGCAGGCCGAAGTGGTGGCCGCGCTGGAGGCGCCGACCCCGGCGACTGTCGCCGCGGCCAACGCCGAGCTGCAGCGCATCGCCGACAGTTCCGGCGCGCTGGACATCTACGCGATGGACCGGACCGGCATGACCGTCTCGGCATCCAACTGGGACCTCGACCGCAACTTCGTCGGTCAGAATTTCGCCTTCCGCCCGTATTTCCGCGAGGCCAGCCATGGCAATCTGGCCAGCTACCATGCCGTCGGCACGACCTCCGGCCAGCGCGGGTTCTACTTTGCCCATCCGGTGCGCGACCACCGATCGCGAACGCTGGGCGCCCTGGCGGTCAAGGTGGATCTCGAACGGATCGAGGCGGCCTGGCGCGGCGACCCCGAGATTCTGATGTTCGAGGACGAGAACGGCGTTATCTTCCTGGCCAACCGTCCGGCGCTGATCCTGCGGCGCATCGGCGGCGCGGCGCCGACCCTTGCCGACCCGCAGCAGTATGCGTCGCGGACACCGGAGCCGCTGCCGCCCTTCCGCCGCGGCACGCTTTTCGGCCACCCGGTCTGGCGGGGGCTGGAGGTGGAGAGGGTGCCTTCCTCGGTGCTGGCGCTTTCGGTGCCGGTGCCGCGTCTGGACATGACGGCGCATATCCTTGTCGATCTCGCGCCCGCCCGGGCGCAGGGCCTGCTCTGGGGTGTGCTCGCGGCGACCGTCACCGGGCTTCTGTTCCTGGCGGGCATGATACTGCTGCAGCGCCGTCGGTCCTTCGCCGCCCAGCTGGCGGTCGAGGAGCGCGCCCGCGGCCAGCTCGAACTGCGCGTCGCGGAACGCACCGAGGAGCTGTCCGAGGCCAACCGCAGGCTGCGGCAGGAAGTTGAGGAGCGCCGCGCCGTCGAGACCGAGTTGCGGCAGGTGCAGGACCAACTCGTGCAGGCCGGCAAGCTCAAGGCACTGGGCGAGATGTCCGCCGGCATCAGCCATGAGCTGAACCAGCCGCTGGCCGCCATCCAGTCGCTGGCCGACAACGCGGAAATCCTGATGGAGCGTGGCGACAATCTCGCCGTCGTCACCAATATCGGCCGGATCTCTGAACTCGCTGCCCGCATGGGGCGCATCATCCGAAATCTGCGCGCCTTTGCCCGCAAGGAGGACGAGGCCGTGGTCGATGTCGATCTGGTCTCGGTGGTCGGCGATGCCATAGCGATTGCGGCCGGCAGGGCCCGCGCAGCGGAGGCCGAGATTGTCTGGGTTCCGCCCGCGGCGCCTGTGCTGGTGCGAGGCGGGCGGGTTCGCCTGCAGCAGGTGGTGGTCAACCTTTTGTCGAATGCTGTCGATGCGGTGGAATCCTCGACCGGGTCACGCCGGGTCAAGGTGGAACTCGCTGCCGACGCCGCCCGGGCACGCCTTTCGGTGTGCGACGCGGGCCCCGGGCTTGCCGACCCGAAGCGGATCTTCGATCCGTTCTACACCACCAAGCAAGTGGGCGAGGGGCTCGGCCTGGGGCTCTCCATCTCATATGGCATCGTGCAGAGTTTCGGTGGCCAGATCAGCGGCCGCAATCGCCCCGAAGGCGGCGCGGAATTTGTTGTCGAGCTCGAGCGGGCAAAGGAGCGTCGTGCCGCATGACCGCACCGCGGGTCATTTTCGTCGACGATGACCGTGACGTGCGAGAGGCGATCGGTCAGTCGCTGGAACTCGCCGGCTATCAGGTTACCCTTTGCCGCGCCTTCATCGAGGCGACCGACCACATCACGCCAGGCTTCACCGGTGTCGTGGTGACGGATGTTCGTATGCCGGGCAAGGACGGCTTCGACCTGCTCGAGCGGGCGCTGAGGATCGATGGCGATCTTCCGGTGATCGTGATGACCGGCGAAGGCGACATCCCCATGGCCGTCCGCGCCATGGCCGCCGGTGCCTATGACTTTCTGGAAAAGCCCTGTCCGCCCAAGCGCCTGCTTGATGCGGTGGCACGGGCGACCGAGAAGCGTGCGCTGGTATTGGAAAACCGTCGCCTGCACGCGGAACGCAAGACCATCGCCGAGGTCCGTCGCCGGGTGCCGGGCGAGGGCCTGAGCACCCAGATGGACATGGTCGAGAGACTGCTGATCGAAGCTGCGATGGCCGATCACGGCGGACGCGTCGTCGCCGTGGCCGAAGCGCTCGATCTGCCGCGCAAGACGCTGTACGACAAGCTCAAGCGTCACGGCATTGATCCGGCGAGCTATCGCGGTACGGAATGATTCGCCGGTTGTGGGCATGGTGCGTCCAACCGGCGGGCGTCTGTGCGGATTTCCGCACAGTCAGCCGCTGTGCTTCTTCCATCGAGCTGTCAACGGGCGCAGCCTGCGCCTTGATATTGAATGGTTAATCCTGCGCCGCACCAGGCGGGCAAGAATTGCTGTCGCTGCGAAATGAGGTGCGGACTATGCTCGCACGAGCTCCGGCCCCGGAGTGCAAAAATGCTTAGGGAGGATAACATGCGGAAGTTCCTTACCACTGTCGCGGCAGCGGCGTTGACCCTGTCGGCCGGCGCCGCCCTGGCGCAGTGCGATGACGGCGAGATCGTCATCAAGTTCAGCCACGTCACCAATTCGGACAAGCACCCCAAGGGGATCGCCGCGCAGCTCTTCGCTGATCGT
The DNA here is from genome assembly GCA_050299555.1 of Paracoccaceae bacterium. Lineage (GTDB taxonomy): Bacteria > Pseudomonadota > Alphaproteobacteria > Rhodobacterales > Rhodobacteraceae > JBNKWA01. The sequence continues at coordinate 7,147 of JBNKWA010000047.1, forward strand.
GTCAACGAGGAGATGAATGGCAAGGCATGCGTGGAGGTCTTTCCGAACTCCACGCTTTACGACGACGACAAGGTGCTGGAGGCGATGCTGAACGGCGACGTGCAGTTCGCTGCGCCGTCGCTGTCGAAATTCGAGACCTTCACGAAGGTATTCCGCATCTTCGACCTGCCGTTCATGTTCAAGAGTGTCGAGGCGGTTGATGCCTTCCAGAGTTCCGACGCCGGGCAGGCGATGAAGGAATCCATGGCCCGCCGTGGCCTCCTGGGTCTGGAATTCTGGCACAACGGCATGAAGCAGTTGTCGGCCAACAAGCCTCTTCTGGTCCCCGAGGACGCGGCTGGCCTGAAATTCCGTGTCCAGCCGTCGGACGTTCTGAAGGCGCAGTTCGAGGCACTCGGTGCTTCGCCCCAGGCGATGGCGTTCTCCGAGGTCTACGGCGCGCTGCAGACCGGCGTCGTTGATGGGCAGGAGAACAGCTGGTCGAACATCTACGGCCAGAAGTTCTACGAGGTGCAGGACGGGACCACCGAGACCAATCATGGCATTCTCGACTACATGGTCGTGGTGTCCGTCGATTGGTGGGATGGTCTGCCCGAGGATGTCCGCGACCAGATCGCCACGATCCTCCACGAGGTGACAACCGAGCGCAACGCGGCGGTTGGTCAGGTCGACATGGAGGCCCGGCAGGCGGTGCTTGATGCCGGCGGCGAGATCCGCGAGCTGACGCCCGAACAGCGTCAGGCCTGGGTCGATGCCATGCGGCCGGTCTGGGATCAGTTCGAGGGCGACGTAGGCGCCGACACCATCGCCGCCGCACAGGAGATCAACGCCAGCATGTAAGGCCCCCTGGCGGGTTGCATCACCCGGCCTCCCGGTGAGCGGGAGGCCGGGCAATCGTCCTAGGTAGCTCTCACAGGGAGCCGGATCATGTCCCATCACTACCAACCGGCGACCGCCTTCGGGCGGGCCGTGAACACGCTTGAAGAGACCGCACTGGCGGTGATCCTTGGTCTGATGACCCTGGTGACCTTCGTCAATGTGGTGCTGCGATACATCTTCAACACCGGACTGATCTGGGGGCTGGAGACAACCTCGTTCCTGTTCGCTTGGATGGTGCTCCTTGGGGTCTCGTACTGCGTCAAGACGACCGCACATCTGGGTGTCGACATCATCGTCAACGCGGTCCGGCCCTCGCCCCGAAAGATCCTGGGCCTGGTGGCGGCCGCCTGCTGTGTGATCTACGCCTTTCTGCTTTTGAAAGGCGCCTGGGACTACTGGGCCAATTTCGCCAACCTGCCGCAGACCACCGGCAAGTGGTTCCCGACCGGGCTCGAAGAGATGAAGCGCACATCCTACCGGGCCTACTACGAGGTCAACGACATTCCGATGCTTGGGTTCCTGCGCTTCATCGAAGGCGCAATGAACGAGGGCGAGACGTACCAGAAGCTGCCGCGGTTCATCCCCTACGCGGTGCTGCCGCTCGGAACCGCCCTGCTGTTGTTCCGCTTCGTGCAGGCCGGGTGGCGGATCTGGCGCGGCGTTGCCGATCGGCTGATCGTCAGCCACGAGGCCGAAGACGCCGTCGAGGAAGCCGCGGCGAAACTCGGAAGTGAGGGCTGACGCGATGGAAGTGGCAATCCTGTTCCTGCTGATCATCGGGCTTTTGCTGCTCGGCGTGCCCATTGCGGTGGCGCTCGGCCTTTCCTCGATGCTGTTCCTGCTGGCCCTGTCGGACACCTCTCTGTCCGCGGTTGCCCAGACGTTGTTCCAGGCGATGGCGGGGCACTATACGCTGCTGGCCATCCCCTTCTTCATCCTCGCTTCGTCGTTCATGTCGACAGGTGGCGTGGCACAGCGGATCATCCGCTTCTCGATTGCCTGCGTCGGGCACGTATCCGGCGGGCTCGCCATCGCCGGCGTCTTCGCCTGCATGATGTTTGCCGCGCTGTCCGGCTCGTCGCCCGCGACCGTGGTCGCGATCGGCTCTATCGTGATCGGCGGCATGCGGCAGGTGGGCTATACCAAGGATTTCGCCGCCGGCGTGATCTGCAACGCCGGCACGCTTGGCATCCTCATCCCGCCTTCGATCGTCATGGTGGTCTACGCTGCTGCTACGGACGTTTCGGTGGGGCGGATGTTTCTCGCCGGCGTGATCCCGGGCCTTGTCGCCGGTCTGATGTTGATGATCGGCATCTATGTCGCTGCGAAGGTGCAGAACCTGCCCAAGGGCGAGTGGCGCGGCTTTGATGAGATTGTCGCCTCGGCCGTGGATGCGGGCTGGGGCCTGTTCCTGATCATCATTATCCTCGGTGGCATCTACGGCGGCATCTTCACGCCGACCGAGGCGGCGGCCGTGGCGGCGATCTATGCCTTCATCATCGCCACCTTCGTCTATCGTGACATGGGGCCATTGGCGCCGAGCAACGGCGAGCGCAGCCCGCTGCCGCTCTACCGCAAGCCGCACGCCCTCATCACCGCATTCTGGCACCCGGACACGGTCAGGACCCTGTTCGAGGCTGCCAAGCTGACGGTGACGCTGATGTTCATCATCGCCAACGCCCTGATCCTGAAACACGTTCTGACCGATGAGCAGATCCCACAGGCCATTGCAGCGGCGATGCTGGAATTCGGCTTTGGTCCCATTGTGTTCCTGATCGTCGTCAACGTGATTCTGCTGATCGGCGGTCAGTTCATGGAGCCGTCGGGGCTGATCGTCATCGTGGCGCCGCTGGTGTTTCCGATCGCCATCGAGCTTGGCATCGATCCGATCCACCTGGGCATCATCATGGTGGTCAACATGGAGATCGGGATGATCACACCGCCGGTGGGGCTGAACCTGTTCGTGACCTCGGGCATTGCCGGCATGTCGGTGCTGCGGGTGGTGAAGGCCGCCGCTCCGTGGCTTGGAATCCTGTTCGTGTTCCTGATTCTGGTGACCTACGTGCCGTTCCTGTCCACCTGGCTTCCCACGTTGCTGATGGGCCCGGAGACCATCATCAAGTAGGTTGCCCGCATGGCTCAGCGCCCGGCGGAGGTCACCGCCGGGCAGCGCTGATCACGCTGGCGACAAGCACGCCGAGGCTTCCGGCCAGCAGCAGCACGGCGCCGACAAGCGGCATCGCTGCCCAGTCGGCGGCGATGGCGGCCATGATGACGACGGCCAGGATTGCCGCGGTCAGTCGGATGTCGCCAAGGAACATGCCCCACAACGTGGCCAGCACAGAGCGCAGGATGCTCATGCGCTTGCCTCGATGCGGCCGCGCGCGGCCTTCGCGGCGCCGAGCCCGGCAAGAAGGAAAAGCCCGACGAAGACCGGCAATGCCAGGTCGTGGCCCGGCCAATCTATGCCCAGCCCCTCACCGGTCCAGAACACCCCGAACGCCGACAACATCACGCCGACGGCGAACTTGAGCGTGTTCTCGGGCACTTGCGACAACGGCTTGTGCACGATTGCACCCACTGCCAGCACCAGAATGCAGGCCGCCAGCGCGCCCAGGCTTGCGGGCAACAAAAGACCGCGTCCGGCGCCGACCGCAATCACGATGAACACCACCTCGAGGCCTTCGAGCAGCACCGCCTTGAATGCTGCGAGGCCGGCAATCCAGTCAAGCGAACGGTGATGCAGCGTTGCTGCATCGCCAAGCGCCGCAGTTTGCCGGGCGAAAATGGCGTCCTCGTCGTGTAACGGGATGATCCCGGCGGCCCTCAGCGCCGCCTTTCTCAGCCAGCCGACGCCAAACAGAAGCAGCAGTATCCCGATCACAAGCTGCATCAGTTCCAGCGGGACACGGCCAAGGAGCGGCCCAAGTGCCAGGACGATCGCGGCCAGGACCGCAAGCGCGGCAGCGGTTCCCGAAAGGGCCGGGCGCAGCCCGCGCAGCGTTGCAACCGCCAGCACGATGGTGAAGGCCTCGACCACCTCGACCGCCGAAGCAAGAAAGGCCGCGCTGATTGCAGGCGCGGCGGCCGACCACTCGGTCACGGGCGGCTCCCAGAATGCAGCATACTGGGTTTGAACGTGAGGGCCCGACAGGCGACGCGCAAGTCGACTTTCCTAATCCACGGTCTCATCGGCAAGCTTATCGGGCGATGTCTCCAGTAGGCGACAAGGAGATTACATGAATGAAAACAGCAGGTTAAAATGCATCCACACGGGGATAGTCCGGTCCCGCGTGCAATCAGCGCCGGCGGCGCTCCGATGCCAGTCCGCTCAGTCCCGCCCGCGGTAGGGCTCGACGTATTGCAGGGCCATGTCCCAGGGAAAGAAGATCCAGGTATCCTGGCTCACCTCGGTGATGTAGGTGTCCACCTGCGGACGCCCTTTTGGCTTGGCGTAGACGGTGGCGAAATGGGCCTTCGGAAACATCCGCCGCACCACTTCCAGCGTCTTGCCGCTGTCGACGAGGTCATCCACCACCAGAATGCCCGTGCCGTCGCCCATGAGTCCCGCATCGGGCGCCTTCAGGACGGCCGTATCGCTTTGGGTCTGGTGGTCGTAGGACTTAACGCTGATGGTATCGACGACCCGCACGTCAAGCTCGCGGGCGACGATCATCGCCGGTGCCATGCCGCCGCGGGTAATCGCGACGATCGCCTTCCAGGCGCCGTCCACGCCCGGCCCCTGCTTGTCGAGGCGCCAGGCCAGTGCCCGGGCGTCGCGATGGATCTGGTCCCAAGAGACGTGAAAGCCCTTCTCGTGCGGCAGCCGATCAGACACCGCCGCTACTCCGCGGCCTTGCGGCCGGTCACGACGTCGATGTCGGGCGCGTCCTCGGCTTTCATGCCGACGACGTTATAGCCGCAATCCACGTGGTGGTTCTCGCCGGTCACGCCCGATGAAAGGTCCGACAGCAGGTACATCCCGGCCTTGCCCACATCATCCTGGCTGACATTGCGACGCAACGGGGCGTTAAGCTCGTTCCATTTCAGGATGTAGCGGAAATCGCCGATGCCTGAGGCGGCGAGTGTCTTCATCGGTCCCGCGCTCATGGCATTGACCCGGATTCCTTTCGGGCCGAGATCCATGGCCATGTACTTGACGCTGCATTCCAGCGCCGCCTTGGCCAGGCCCATGACATTGTAGTGCGGCATCACCTTTTCGGCGCCGTAATAGGTCAGCGTCAGCAGGCTGCCGCCCTGCGGCATCAGCTTCTCGGCCCGCTGGGCAACCGCGGTAAAAGAGTAGACCGAGACATTCATCGTCATCGCGAAGTTCGCCGCGGTGGTATCCACATAGCGGCCGCGCAGCTCGGACTTGTCTGAAAAGCCGATGGCATGCAGCACGAAATCCAGCGAGCCCCAGCGCTCGGCCAGCGTACTGAAGACCGCGTCGAGCGACGCATCGTCGGTCACATCGCATTCCAGAACCAGATCCGAGCCGACCGATGCCGCCAGCGGCTGCACCCTGCGTCCCAGCGCCTCGCCCTGATAGGTGAAGGCAAGTTCCGCCGCCTGCGCGCCGCAAGCCTGTGCAACCGCCCAGGCGATTGATTTGTCATTGGCGACGCCCATGATCAGGCCGCGCTTCCCACGCATCAGACCCGCTGTCATGTCCGTTTCCCCAGTCCCCGTTATGGTGTTGCGTTCGGGTCTAGAAGATTATCTGAGTACCATCAAGATTGGCCGGGCAGGGCCGCCCGCGCCTCACGCTGTTGTGGGAGATCGCCATGGAGCAGAGCAAGCGGACCGGAATCTTCGCGGGCGACGACCCGGTGGCGATCGCACGCAACTGGCTGGTCGAGGCGGAGGCAAGCGAGCCGAACGACCCCAATGCCATCGCGCTCGCGACGGTCGACGATACCGGGTTGCCGAATGTTCGGATGGTGCTCTTGAAGGATATCGAGAAGGACGGCTTCGTCTTCTACACCAACTACCAAAGCGTCAAGGGCGGTGAACTCGACGCCAACGCCAAGGCTGCCTTCGTGATGCACTGGAAATCCCTGCGCAGGCAGGTTCGGGTGCGGGGACTGGTCAACCGCGAGGCCGGCCAGAAGGCGGATGCCTACTTCAAGTCCCGCTCGCTGCCGAGCCGGCTGGGCGCATGGGCCTCGAAGCAGTCGCACCCGCTCAAAAGCCGGGCGACGCTGATGGCCGAGGTGGCCAAGGTGTCGGCGCAAAAGGGGTTGAATCCCGAGCGACCGCCCCATTGGGGTGGGTTTCGCATTCGCCCGCTCGAGATCGAGCTTTGGGCAGACGGGGCTCACCGGCTTCACGATCGGTTTCGCTGGACCCGTCCCGGTCTGGGCCAACCCTGGACCGTTCGCAGGCTTTACCCCTGAGCGGAAATTCGCGTGCCGGCGAACCCGGCACCGCAATACCTTGGTGTCACCGCTCCTGAAAAGCGAATCGGTCTCTACCAAAGGGCAGAGCGCCTCGCCCCTTCGACCAGGTCGGCGCGGCGCCGACCATGAGGCTATCGCCTGTGAGCGGTCCGAGGTCCGGAGATCAGGTCTGCGGTTGCGGCTGGTCCTGCGCCCGCGAACGGCCGGCCCGGGCCGCGGCCCCGTTTGGTGACGTTCGCGGTTGCGAATTGTCCCTTAACACCCCGGGATGTTTCGTCTAAGGTCGATGGTAGGGCGCGGCCTCGGCGCGTTTGTGCCTGCGTAACGCTTGTGTGACCCGCCCCATTGTCCAAGGCTTGTCGGATGGTAGTGTGCCGGAGATGCAGGCTGAAGTGTGTTCCGTTCCGGCTGCTGTCTGGTCGGTTGCGGAGTGGTCGCCATATGCCCCCAGGGTGTCTTCACCCGGGCGATCTGTTGAAGTGGTCGTATGACAAAGAATGAAACAGGGTTGGATGTGTCGGTAATCACGGGTCACGTGAAGTGGTTCGACACGACGAAGGGATACGGCTTTGTTGTCGTCGAAGACGGCAAGGGCGATGTCCTGCTCCATGCCAATGTGCTGCGCAATTTCGGCCGTTCGTCGGTTGCCGAAGGTGCTGTGATCACCATGGAGGTGCAAGGCACCGAGCGTGGCCGCCAGGCGGTGGAAGTAATGGAAATTACGTCCGGATCGTCTGAAGGTATCGAAACCAAGCCACTGCCGGCCGTCCTGAGCGTCGACACCAGCGCACCACTGGAACCGGCTCGGGTGAAGTGGTTCGACAAGGCCAAGGGATTTGGCTTTGTGAACGTCTACGGCCGCCCCGAGGACGTCTTCGTGCACATGGAGGTGCTGAGGGTGTTCGGTCTGGCCGATCTTTTCCCCGGTGAGGCGGTTTGCATCCGCCGCAAGTCCGGCCCTCGCGGCGAGATGGCCGTCGAGGTTCGCTCGTGGGACTACGCTCTCGACCCGTCGCAGGGTGGCAGCGTGCAATGAGCCTCGGGCGGGTCGCCGCCTTCTGCATCTTAGCACTGCTCGGCATCTTTGTTCGGGCGGTGCCGGCCGTAGCGGCAACCTGCTCCGAAGATGCGGTCGACATTCGCTTTGGCGGCAGCAGCGTTCGGTTCAGCGTCGAGATTGCCGATGACGATGCGGAGCGCTCTCGCGGGCTGATGTTCCGCGAGTCGATGCCGCGCTTTCACGGTATGCTGTTTGTCTACGCGGAGCCGCAGCCGGTCGCGTTCTGGATGAAGAATACGCCCCTGCCGCTCGACATGCTGTTCTTTGACGAACGAGGAGTCCTGCAACGGATCGCCCATCGCGCGGTGCCCCAGTCGACCGAGACAATTCCCGGCGGCAGCGGGATCCTGGAGGTGCTGGAGATCAACGGCGGTCTTGCCGAGGCGCTGGGCATCGGCGAGGGTGCCGAGATGCGTCATCCGTCGCTCGACCCCGAGTTCAGCGCCTGGCCCTGTCCGGTGGAGTGAGAATGCGACTTCCACGCTGGCCCGGAATGGTGTAGGCGCTGCCCCGCGCCTTCCAGTCGGGGCGTAGCGCAGCCTGGTAGCGCGACGGTTTTGGGAACCGTAGGTCGTAGGTTCGAATCCTATCGCCCCGACCAACCGACCCCGGTGCGGGCGGCCCGCAACGGAAGCGCACGCTGCCTGTCGTTCTCGATTTGTTAAGGTTGGCTCCATAAAAGCCGGCGTTCGCAGCCCTTTGCGGGCGCGACAATTTCATCCCCGAGAATCTGATGCACCGCCTCCGGCTTCATTCGAGCCGGCGACGGCCGCCGGCCCCGCCGGTGGGGCGGTGCGTTGCCTGACATTTTAGAAAAGGCGGACTAGATGGCCATCGACACATTCAAGCATACCAATCTCAGCCTCTCGGCCCCCGCACAAAGCGCGATTGCGGTTGGCCCCAGCGATGCCGCCGACCTGCCCTACACGACAAGGGCACTTTACGTTGGAACCGGCGGCAACCTGACGGTCAGGATGGCCGGACAGACTACCACTGTGGTCTTCCGCAACCTGCCGGTCTGCCTGCTGCCGATTCGGGTCGATCGCGTGATGGCCTCGGGAACGACCGCCAACGACATCATTGCGATGTGGTGAGCCAATGCCGGTATCGCTTTCTTTCGGGCTGGCGCTGGACGCCGGCTACTGGAGCACGGAGATCGGTGCGGCGGTGCCGGCTTCGATTGCACTTCTCGGGGCCCGCGATGGATTTGCCATCGACTTCGTCGGCAAGCGCATGGTGGTCAATGACAGCGCCACCCCGGCCAACGCATATGATGGCGATCCCGAGGCCAGGCTGACCAGGTACGGCAGCCAGCCATACGCCTACGACCCGGCGAAGGGACTGCAGCTCACCGCCGGCCGCGACTTCGGAATCGGCATGCCGGTGGCGGCCTTTCCCTATGATCGGACGGCGATCCACGTCTATGCGCGCTTCACGCTCGACGCTGCGGACTCCGCCGATCAGCGCTACCTGCTGATGATCGCAAACAGCGGCAACAATCGCTTTGCCTACTACACGACCAGCGGGGCGGGCTTCCGGTGGGTGACCGGGGATGGCACTTCGGCTGACACCGAAACGTCGTCCGCTTCGCTGGCGGCTGGCACCGAGTACCACACCTTCTTCGGTGCCGACGCCCATGGCCGCACCTGGGTCGATCACAGTGGCATCGTCACATCCGACGAGCTGCATCTTCTGCAGGCGGCAGCGGTCTCGGAGATCGGAATCGGTGGCTACAACAACCAGGTGCTGCGTTCGCTGGGCGGCCATCTCGCCGAGATCGCCGTCATCTGCGAGGACGTCACCCACGAGCGACGGCTAACTCTGACTCCGTTCCAGGGGGCCTATGCGGCGGAGGGCGACAGCCATACGCTTAACGTGTCCTTCGGTCTCGGCGAAAACGAGTTCTATCCCGCGCGAGTCGCTGCCGCGGTGCCACAGCTCGGAATCCGGAACCATGGCCAGTCGAGCGACAGCACCTGCAAGATGTTGAGCCAGGTGGACGCCTTTCTGTCCCGTGGTGTGCCTGACGTTGCGACGATCTACGGCGGGTCCAACGACCTGCCGACGACCGTGGCCGCAACGCCGGCTCCGACGGCGACGGTGTTTGATGTTGCCAACGCAGGCGATCTTGCCGTGGATGGCTGGGTCATCGTCGGCGGCGAAAGCCGCCGGATCGCCGCGATCTCCGGCACCACGGTGACCCTGGAGACCGCGCTTTCGGCAGCGCCGGCCGCGGGCGCCAGCGTCGAGATCGACACGCAGAACAACATCGAGAGCTGGCTGGCGGCGGTGAAGGCTGCGGGCACGCCGACGGTCGGGGTTATCGGCTCGCACTACCTCAACTGGCCTTCTGCTGGCGACACCCCTACGGCCGAGCAGCCGGCCCGCGCGGCGATCCGGGCAAGACAGCAGGCCGCGGCGCAGGCTCAGGGCGCGGTCTACGTCGACACATACCTGCACATGCGCGACCTGATCGTTCAGGGCAGTGTCGCCCAGGGCGACTGGGCCGTCTGGCACCAGGGGGTGAACAATACCCACCTGACGGCTGCCGGAGAGCAGACGCTTGCCGATGCAGTGAAGGCGGCGCTCTTCCCCTGAGAGCGCTTGCCGGGGCGGTGCGGTGGGTCAGGATACCCGCCGCGCCGCCCGCCGTTTCGGCCGGGGCGTTACGAATCCCTCGACGCTTTGCGTTTGCGCGGTGTATTGCCATATGGCACGGCCACGGGCGCCGACGGGAGGGTAGCCATGATCACACCGCGGCCGTTCGGCCAACTTGACGGCAATCCGGTAATGCAGGGGGTGCTGGAAACGCCCGACGCCCGGGTCAGCGTCATGAACTATGGCTGTGTGATCCGCGACTGGCGCGTGACTGGCCGCGACCATGCCGTCGTGCTCGGCTTCGATCAATTCGACGACTACCCAAGGCACTCGGCCTCGTTTGGCGTGATCGCTGGCCGTGTGGCCAACCGGATCGCCAACGCGCGCTTTCATCTCGACGGCAAGGAGTACAACGTTCCGGCCAATTTCCTTGGCAAGCATTGCCTGCATGGCGGCGCGATCGGCCTGCAACGACGGCTGTGGACGATGGAGGCCGACACCGCCGCCAGGGCCTTGCGCCTAAGCTACCGCAGCCCCGACGGAGAGGAGGGCTTTCCGGGGGCAGTGGATTTCACCGTCACCATGCAGCTCGACGGAGCCGTGCTTACCATCGACATGGAAGGACGCCCCGACCGACCGACGCCCATCAACCTGGCTCAACATAACTATTACAACCTGAATGGCATGGGCGACGTGCGCGGTCACTGGCTGCATGTTGCCGCCGAACAGCATACGGCCGTGGACGAGGAGTTGATCCCCACCGGTGAGATCGCGCCGGTGGAAGGCACGCCGATGGATTTTCGCGCGCCGGCCCGGATCGGCGACGTCGATCCGAAGCGCGTCGGGTTCGACAGCAATCTGGTCTTGAACCCCGACCGGGACGTGGCCGCTCCGGCGGCCACCGCATGGTCGGATGAAAGTGGCCTGCAGCTAAGCCTCTGGACCGAGGAACCTGGCCTGCAGCTATACGACTCGGCCAATATGGACATCCCGGTCGCCGGCCTCGACGGTACGCACTATGGCCCCTTTGCCGGCCTTTGCCTCGAGGCGCAGCATTTTCCCGACGCGGTCAACCACCCGTCCTTTCCATCGATCGTCTGCACGCCCGAGCGCCCCTATCACCAGCGGCTGGCGGTCGAGATCAGGCAGCGCTAAGTCACGGCCGCCGCTCAGGCGACCGTGTAGCCCGCTGCGGCCATCACCCGCAAAAGCTCCTTGTGGCCGATCTTGGCCATTTCAAGCGGCGGCGAGACCTTGGGGTCCTGTTCGGCCTCGACCACGAACCAGCCCTCGTAGCCGTATGAGGCCAGCCGCCTCACGATCGCCTCGAAGTCAAGGCTGCCGTCGCCCGGCACCGTGAAGGCGCCTTTCACCACTGCGTCGAGGAAACTCTCCCTGCCGCGGTCGAGCCCGTCGATCACGCCCTGCCGTACGTCCTTGGTGTGGACGTGGCTGATGCGCGCATGGTGCTTGTCGATCACCCTCAGCACATCGCCGCCGGCAAAGGCCATGTGCCCGGCATCGTAGAGCAGCGGGATGCCCTCGCCCGAATGTTGCATGAACAGGTCGAGTTCCGCTTCGGTCTCGATCGCCGCCGCCATGTGGTGATGATAGGAGAGCGGCATGCCCTGATCGGCGCACCATTCGCCGAAGACGGTCATCTTGCGGGCGTACGCCCTGATCTCGTCCTCCGACAGCTTCGGTTTTGTCGCCAGCGGCTTGGCGCGGTCGCCCTGGATCGAACGCGCGGTTTCGCCATAGACGATGCACGGGGCCTCGGCCGCGATGAAGAAGTCCATCTGCGGGCGAATGCGGTCCTTTTCGGCCTCAATGTCGCCGTCCAGCAGCAGCCCCGAGAACCAGCCGCCGCAGACGCTGATGCCGTATTTGTCCAGAACCGGGCCCAGCTTTGCCATGTCCATGGGAAACCGGCGTCCGGTTTCCATGCCGGTATAGCCGGCCACGCTGGCCTGACGCAGGCACTCCTCCAGGCTGACGTCGTCGCTCAGTTCCACCAGATCGTCGTTCCACCAGGCGATCGGCGCAATGCCGAGACGGGCCTCAAGCATGACTTCCCCCAATGATCCGCGGCCTTTTCGCGCCGCCGTTTCCGCCGCCTTTATCGATTCTTGGCGTGGCCGCAAGCCTCCTTGGTTTCCATGGGCGAGGCATCTCGTGCCGCGCGCCGTCAGCCGGCTCCGCGCCAGATCCGCGCGGCGGTGACCGCACCCTTGCCGACGACCAGCCGTGTCTGCTCCGGCGTCGCATCCACGTGCGGGGCTGTCTGCTCGTGCCCCAGGATGCGCACGTCGCGCGTCGAGCCGGCAATTATCCGTGGCAACAATTGCGCCTGCAGGTGACCGGGCAGGAAGACGAAAAGGACAGTGGCGCCGCTCAGGTCGGCGGTCTCGGCGCTGCCGGTGCGGATCTCGGCCCGGGCCGGCGGCAGGCCGCGCTCGACCAGGCGCCTGCGGGCGGTCTCGGCGATTGCCGGGTTCGATTCGATCCCGATGGCCCGGCACCCGTAGCGCTCGGCCGCCTGGGCCACGACACGGCCGTCGCCGCAGCCGATATCCACCAGGACATCCTGAGGCGTCGGCGACAGCAGGTCGAGGAGCGGCTCGATCAGCTCCACGGGCGTGCCGATGAAGTCGGTGTCGGCCAGCGGGCTTCGGCGCCCGGTCAACCGTTCGCGGAGAATGCGCACCAGCCGCAGCAGCGGATAGGCGGCAGCCAGGCTTGCCGGCAGATCGGCCGCGCCAAGATCGGCGAGGCGGGGTCGCAAAGCCGCAGGCAGGCGGGTCGGCGGCTGCCCGTTCAGCCTCAGGGTCAGTCGCACGGTTTCGGAGTCGAATCGGACCAGCGTCAACTCGGTGGCTGTCCGCGCCAACGCGTTGCAGCGCCCGGGACCAAGCGGGAAGGCTGGCTGGAAACCGGTTTCACCGGCCGCGTGCACGGCCCTTGCCAGGTGATCCCGGGGCACACCTACCGAAATCCGGTGGAATTGCAGTGCGCCGCTGTCCTCGTGGCCCGGCACAGGCTGGGCTGACACGCCGGCAGAGCGCAGGTGCTCCACGATCTCCGATCGCTCGATCCTCATGTGTTCCGAGATGGCGGCACAGCAGGCGATGGCGCGCCGGAGCATGGCAGCCTCGACGCCCTCCACGCCTTCCGCCAGAATGGCTTGCGCAGTCTCGGCCAGCGCTTGCCTCTGCAGCGCGGCGATCAGCCGTATTTCGGTCGCATCAACGTGAGATTTTACAGTCATTAACACTGATTAACTGCTAGGGATGGCAAGGGAATAGCACTTCGTTGCATGGTATGAGATGAAGGCGGTCGCGCGCCGGCGTGACGTGCGGCCAGAGGGGGATCGTCCATGAAGAGTCGTTTTAAACAGCCGCACGGCTTTGCTATGCCTTTTTGCCGCCACGTGGGGCACCTCTTGCTGGCTGCGCTGCTGCTTTTTGTCATCGCGCAGCCGGCTGATGCGCATCGTCAGAACGAGAGCTACGTCTTCTTCAACGTCACCGACCTGGCCCTGTCGGGCCGGATCGAGGCGACGTTGCCGGACCTCGACAAGATCGTGCTGCTGGACGCCGACGGCGACGGAACCGTGAGCCGCGAGGAGTTCTCGACCAAAGCCGACGAGGTCTTCGGCTTTTTCGCCCAGCGCCTGATCATCAGCCACGACGGTCAGGAATACCCCATCGCTGCCGACGGCCACGAATTCCTCGATACCCCGGCCGGGACCTTTGCCCTGATCCACTTCACTGTGCCAGGGCTCAGCCCAACACCGGATGCGGTCGACGTCACCTACCGCTCGCCGTTTCAGGAGCGCGAGCCGGGGCATCTCGGCTTCGGCCTCATCGAAAGCAACACCCGCACCGGGGTCGAGGGCAACGAGCGCTACATATCGATGATCTTCGAGCCGGGCGGCGAGAGCCACCGGCTCAGCCTCGTTGGTGAACCGGCGCTGAAGATCTTCAAGGATTTCGTCATCCACGGGATCTGGCACATCTGGCTCGGCTTCGACCACGTGGTGTTCCTCATCACGCTCCTGATGCCGTCCGTCTTGACGCTCAGCACCGGGGCCTGGCAGCCGGTGGCGAATTTCCGTGCCGCGTTCATCAACGTGCTGAAGGTGGTGACCGTCTTCACCGTCTCGCACACCATCACCCTCAGCCTGTCGTCCCTGGGCATCATCCGCCTGCCGGTGACGCTGGTCGAGGTGGTGATCGCGCTATCGATCGCGGTGGTCGCGCTGGGCAACATGTTCCCGGTCTTCCACCGCTACACACTGCTCGTGGTCTTTGCCTTCGGCCTCTTCCACGGCTTCGGCTTTGCCAACGTGCTGGCGCCCCTCGGCCTGCAGCCCTCGGCCAAGCTGATCGGGCTGGCGGCCTTCAACATTGGCGTCGAGCTTGGGCAGATCGCCATCGTGGCGGCGGTCTTTCCGGTGCTCTACCTGCTGCGCCGCTGGAACGCCTATCCGTTCCTGGCCCTGCGCGTCGCCTCGGTCTGCTTCATCCTGCTCGCCGGGGTCTGGTTCATCGAGCGCAGCTCCGGCGTCTTCTGGAGGCTGCAGCAGCAACTCCTCGGCTTGCTGGCCTGAACGGGCGGTACTACCATGGCGGCCCTTCTGGACAGCTATGTCGATCGCGCAGCGCGCAAAAGGCCGGGGGCCGAGGCGTTCCGTCATGGCGACCGGTCGCTGACCTACGGTGAACTCGCGACCCGGGCCCGACGGCTTGCGACCTGGCTGGGCGCTCGGGGGGTGGAACGAGGCGACCGGGTCGGTATCTACATGCAGCGCAATCTCGACCTGCCGGTGGCCGTCTTCGGTGCGATGAAGGCCGGTGCTGCCTACGTACCCCTCGATCCCGGCGCCCCGGTCGAGCGCATCGGCCGCATCGCTGCCGATTGCGGCATCGGCGTCATCGTGACCGAAGACAGGCTGGCCCCGGGCCTTGCCGCAGTCGCCCGCGCCGCCCCCAGCATGCACACCGCACTGGGCGTCACCGGACCGGTGGACGGTCTCGCGACCGCGCCCGTCTCAGTCATCGACGCGGCAGCCCCGGCGCCCGACGACGCGACCCGAACGCTTGATGATCTCGCCTACATCATCTTCACTTCCGGCTCCACCGGGCTGCCCAAAGGTGTCGTCCATACCCATGCCAGCGCTTCGGCCTATGCCGAGATGAGCGCCGCGATCTACGACCTGGGTCCTGGCGACCGCATGGCCAACACCTCGCCGCTGCATTTCGACATGTCGACGTTCGAGATGTTCGCCGGCCCGTCGCGCGGCGCGACCACGGTGCTGGTCCCCGAGGTGGTGATGAAACTGCCGGCGAGCCTGACCAAGCTGATCGCCGACGAGCGCGTGACAACGATCTATACGGTGCCCTTCGTGCTTATCCAGATGCTTGAAGCCGGCGCCATGGACAAGCGTGACCTCTCTGCCTTGCGCTGGGTCGTCCATGCCGGAGAGCCGATGCCGCCGCGCCAGCTCGCGGCCTTGCAACGGGCGCTGCCCGGGGCACGGTTCTCCAACTCCTACGGGCCGGCCGAGGTCAACCAGGTGACCTACCTGCACCATCCGCCCGGACCGGTGGCCGAGGATCGGGCGGTTCCGCTCGGCATCGCCTGCCCGCATTCGGAACTCTTGATCGACGATCGGCAGGACGGGCGCGGCGAGCTCTTGGCGGCGACGACCGCCATGATGCGCGGCTACTGGAACCGGCCCGACCTGGACGCCCGCTGTTTCGTCGAGCGCCCCGGTGCCGACGGCCACCCGCGTCGCTTCTACCGCACCGGCGATATCGTCCGGCAGGACGCCGACGGGGTACTGCATTTCATCGGCCGCCGTGACCGGCAGATCAAGCTGCGCGGCTTCCGGGTCGAGCTGGACGAAGTCGAACTGGCCATCGCCCGCCACCCGGCGGTGTCCGAGGCGGCGGCCGTCAAGGCGCCCGACGGGCTGACCATCGCCGCCTTCGCCTTGCTGAAGCCGGGGCTTCAGGCCGACAGCGACGACATCCTCGCCCACGCGTCCAGGGGGCTGGCCGACTACGCGGTGCCACGCAGCCTTATGATCCTGCCCTCCTTTCCGCGCACCACCAGTGGTAAGATAGACCGGAAACGACTTGAGGCCGAGGACGCGGTGCCATGAGGGATGTTGTGCCTGACCTGACCGAGACCCTTCGCGCCTATGTGGGCCAGCGGCTCTTGTCCGGGCGCGCCGTCGCTGCCGACGAGGATTTGCTGTTGTCCGGTCTGCTGGATTCGCTGGCGGTGATGTCGCTGGTCGCCGAGGCGGAGCGGGTCGCCGGCGTCTTGATCCCGCCCGAGGACGTGACCATCGAGAACTTCACCTCGGTTGCCAGTCTCGCCGCCTACCTCGCCGGCCGGGCCCAGGGCTCGCCATGACCGGCGCGTCCACCATTCCGCTGACCCAGGCGCAACGGCTGGTCTGGACGGGGCAGGCGCTCGCGCCCGAAAGCCCGCTCTACAACATGGTCTGGCGCTTCGATCTTGATGGCAGGATCGACCCCGACCGCTTCGCCCGTGCCTTCCGCACCGTGGCCGCCCGAACTGATGCGCTGCGCACGCGCTTCGTAGCCGGGCAGGGCGAGCCGTCGCAACTCGTCGCGCACGAGGTGCCGGACTTCCCGCCATTGCTCGATCTTGGCGGTGAAGCCGAGGCCGAGGCATGGATTTCCGCCGACGCGGCGATCCCGGTGGACCTGAACGTGTCGACCTTCCGAACCCGGCTGATCCGCTTCGGCGCAGAACGCTGGGTCTGGTATCTCAACCAACATCACATCGCCACCGACGCGGCCGCCGGCGCGGCGCTCTTCCGCCGCATGGTGGCGGCCTATGGCGACGACGACCTTGCGCCGGACACTCCACAATTCGCTGCCCATGCCGAACGCGAAAGCGCCGCGCTGGAATCCGGCGCCCTCGCCGAAGCGCGGGAACACTGGGCCGAAATTGCCCGCCATGCCGGCACGTCCTCGGTCCCCTATGGCGGTGCCCGGCAGCCAGGTTCGCCCGCCTCCTTCCGGCTGCGGCTCGATTTCGGGCCGCAACGGTCAGAGCGGCTCAAGGCGCTGGCGGCCGACCGGCGCTTTGCCAGCATCGGCCGCGACCTGTCAGTCTTCGCGCTGCTCGCCACGGTGCTTGCGGCGTTCCTCAACCGGGTCACCGGGGATACGACGATCCGCATCGGCGCCCCCGCGCACAACCGAACGGCACCGGCCGACCGCGAGACCGTGGGCCTCTACATCGAGATGTTTCCGCTATCCCTGGCGGTTGAGCCCGGCGACAGCTTTATCTCGCTCTACCGCCGGACGCTGGCCGCCGCGCTCGACTATCTTCGTCACGCCAAATCAGGCGCAAGTTCAGCGGCTTCCGTGGCAACCTTCAATGCTGTTCTGAACTACATCCCGGTCCGGTTCGCCGCCTTCGGCGATATTCCGTGCACCACCCGATGGCTGCATGCCGGCGCCCATGACGGCCAGCACGACCTGCGTCTGCATGTCTATGACTTCGACGCCACCGGCAGCTTCACCGTCGAGATGGACTTCAATGCCGGCGTTTTCGATCGCTCCCGCGCCGAGGCCGCGACAAGGCATTTCCTGTCGCTCTTCGATGCCATGGCGGCGGATGCCGAGGCCGATCCGGCCAAGGTTCCGCTGATTGCGCCGGCCGAGGCCGAAGCGGCCGGCAGCATCGCCTTCGGTGCCGAGACACCGGTGCCTCCCGACATCCTCGATGCCTTCGCCGCCAGGGTCGCCGAACAACCCGGGGCCACTGCGCTGACCTTCGGCGACACGCGGGTCAGCTATGCGGCGCTCGACGCCCATGCCGATGCCATGGCGGCGGCCTTCCGCGCTGCGGGGCTCAGGCCCGGCGGCGCCGCGGCGATCTGGGCGCGGCGCGGCCCGGCACAGGTGGCCGCGATCCTCGGCGCGATGCGGGCCGGCGGCTTCTTCGTACCGATCCCCTCCGACGCTCCGCCCGAACGCGCCGCTGCCATCCTCGACCGGCTGCGGCCGGACTGCCTGGCTCTCGATGGCTGGACCCGGCCGCTGGCGGGGGATCGGGCAGCCGATGCTGTCGACCTTGGCGCCGTGCCCGAGGCAGGCCCTCCGGCGGTCGCCACGCCCTGCGCCACCGCCTACGTGATCTTTACCTCCGGCTCTACCGGCGAGCCCAAGGGTGTTGCGGTCGGCCGCCCGGCGCTTGCCCGCTATATCGATTGGGCGGCGCGCAGCTACGGCCCGGCAGGGCCGAAATCCTACCCGCTCTGTTCGTCGATCGGCTTCGACCTCACCATCACCTCGCTCTTCGTGCCGCTGGTCACCGGCGGCGAGATCCGCATCCATCCCGAGCCCGAAACCGGCCCGGACCTCTCCATCCTCGATGTCTTCGCCGAAGACCGGGTGGATGTGGTCAAACTGACGCCCGTGCACCTGGCGCTGGTGGCCGAGACAGCGCGCCCGGTGGTGCGGATCGGCACCCTGATCCTGGGCGGCGAGAACCTGACCACAGCGCTCTGCCGCCGCGCCCGCGAGGTGCTCGGCTCCGATATTGTCATCGCCAACGAATACGGACCGACCGAGGCGGTGGTCGGCTGCATGATTCACCGCTTCGACGCGGCCGCCGACAACGGCGCCTCGGTTCCCATCGGCCGGCCCGCCGACAATACCGCCATCTACGTACTTGACGCCGGCGGCAACCCGGTCCCGCCGGGCGTCACCGGCGAGATCGCCATCGGCGGCGACCGACTGGCAGAAGGCTACTTCGAAGCCCCCGAGGCGACTGCGGCGAAATTTGTTCCCGACCCGTTCCGCCCCGACGGGAGGATGTATCTAAGCGGCGACCTTGCCCGCGTGGACGGAAACGGCGTCGTCCACTATCTCGGCCGCTCCGATCAGCAACTCAAGCTCTCGGGCATCCGCATCGAGCCGGCCGAGATCGAGGCGGCGCTTCTGGCCGAATCCGGGGTCAGGGCGGCATTTGTCGATCTGTGGGTGCCCGCCGCAGCACCGCCGCCGGCCCGCTCCTGCCGCCGCTGCGGCCTTTCGGGGGACTACCCCGGCGCCGGCCTCGACATGGATGGCCTGTGCGCCATTTGCCGCGACTACGATGCCATCCGCGACCGCGCTGCCGCCTATTTCTCCACGCCCGAGGCGTTGAAGACCGAACTTGCCGAGGCACGCCGGCACCGGCGCGGACAGTACGATGCCATCATGCTGCTGTCCGGCGGCAAGGACAGCGCGTATGCGCTCTACCGCCTTGCCGAACTGACCCCCGACATCCTCGCGCTTACCCTCGATAACGGGTTCATCTCGCAGGGGGCGAAGGACAACATCACCCGCATCACCGCCGATATCGGGGTCGAGCACCGTTTCCTGACCACCCCGGCGATGAACGCGATCTTCCGCGACTCGCTGGATCGCTTCGCCAATGTCTGCCAGGGCTGCTTCAAGACCATCTACGCGCTGGCGCTGAAGGTGGCCCGGGACGAGGGCGTTCCCGCCATTGTCACCGGTTTGTCGCGCGGCCAGTTCTTCGAGACCCGCCTTACACCCGCGCTGTTCCGCGACGGCGCCCCTGCGCGGGACGAGATCGACACCATGGTGCTCGCGGCGCGCAAGGCCTACCACCGAATGGACGATGCGGTGTCGCGGCTGCTCGGTACCGGCAGCTACCTCGATGACGACCTGCTCGACCGGGTGAAATTCATCGACATCTACCGCTACCTCGACGTGCCGGTGGCCGAGATCTACCGCTTCCTGACCGAACGTGCCCCCTGGGTGCGCCCGGGTGACACCGGCCGTTCGACGAACTGCCTGATCAACGATGCCGGCATCTGGGTGCACCGCCGGCGCGAGGGTTTCCACAACTACGCGCTGCCCTATAGCTGGGATGTCCGCCTCGGTCACAAGACCCGGGACGAGGCCGTGGCCGAGCTCGATGACCGCATCGACCCGGGCAAGGTGACCGCGATTCTCGACCAGATCGGCTATGCCGGCGGTACCGCCGCGCAACCCCGGCTGGTGGCCTATCTGGTGGCCGATGGTGCCGTCGATGGCGCTGCGCTGCGGCGTGCGCTTCTGGCCCGGCTCCCGCGCGAGGCGGTGCCCGAGCATTTCGTGGCACTTGAGGCGCTGCCGCTGACCGGCAACGGCAAGGTGGACAGGGCCCGCCTGCCGCGCCCCGCTCCCTCGGCCGCCAGGCAGGCGCCACATGGACCCGATGCGGCACCGGCGGATCGCGCTCTTGCCGCGGCGGAGGGCGCGGTTGAGGCGACGCTCCTCTCGGTCTTCCAGGCTGTCCTGCGCCGCGACGCGATTGGCGTGACCGACAATTTCTATGACCTCGGCGGCGAGTCCATCGCCGCCATCCAGATCGCCGTGGCTGCCAGGCGCGCCGGGCTGCGGCTCGACCCGCAGGACGTTTTCCGGCACCAGACCATCCGCGCCCTCGCCGCCCATGTGCAGGCGGCAGACGAAGCGCCTCAACCCGAAAGCGACCCCGACCAGCCCCTGCTGGATCTGGATGAGGCCGAGCTGGCCGCTGTCGGCCGGGCGCTCCAGCGCGGCAAGGCGGTGACACGATGACGGCGCTCGGCCCGGCCGATATCGAAGAGGTTCTACCGCTGTCGCCGGCACAGGCGGGCATGCTCTTCGACCTACTCCGGGGCGACGCCTGCACCGACGCCTATGTCGGTGTCGCGCGCCTGTCCCTGGCAGGTCCGCTCGATCCCGATGGTCTCCACGCTGCGCTTGAGGCGACGGTGGCGGCCCATGGCGTGCTCAGGGCCTCCTTTGTGTGGGAGGACGTACGCCAGCCGATGCAGGTGGTCCACCGCGCGGCGGCGCTGCCGTTCGAACTGGTCGACCTCGGCAGCACTGGCCAGGCGGAGGCCGAGGCCGGCATCGCCGACCGTGTGCTGGCCGAGCGGCGGCGCGGCTTTGACCCGGGCATTGCGCCCCTGATGCGCGCAACGCTGTTCCGGCTGGCACCGGACCGGCACGTGCTGGTCTGGGCCATCCACCACCTTCTCGCCGATGGCTGGTCCATGTCGGTTCTTGCGGACGAGCTCTTGGCGCATCTCGCCGGCGAGCGTCCGCGCCCGGGCGGGCGGTTCCGCGACTTTCTCGCCTGGCACAAGCGGCGCGGAAACGCCGAGGATCAGCCGTTCTGGACTTCGCATCTGGCTGGCTGCGATGCGCCGGCGCCGGTCACCTTCGGCTTGCCCCCGGCCCGGGGCGAGGCGCATCCACTGACCGGCCTTCACCGCGTCGCGGTGCCGACGGCGCTCGATGCCGGGCTGCAGGCGCTGGCGCGGCGGCTGCGGGTAACGACGCCGGTTGTTCTGTCCACGCTTTGGGCGATGCTGCTTCGCCGCTATGGCGCCGGCGATGACGTTATCTTTGGCGAAACCGATGCCGGCCGGCCGGGCGCAGTGACCGGCGTGGCCCACGCGGTGGGGCCGTTCGTGAACACGCTTCCGGCCCGGATCGGGATCGACCCCGCCGAGCCGATATCGGCCCTGATCGGCAAGGCCGGTGCGGCGGCGCTCGACCGGCGGCAGCACGGCTTTGCGGCCTTGAGCGATGTCCAGGCATGGTCCGGTCTGCCGCGGGGAACGCCGCTCTTCGAGGCGAGCTTCGTCTACGAGGGGTTGCCGGCGCCGGGGCATGCCGCGCGCGACGTCACCGTCACCGACATGGATGTGGTCGGCCCCGCCAGCTTTCCCCTGTCGCTTCTCTACCACCCGGGGGTGGCACCGGCGGTGTCGTTCTATTTCGATCCACGCCGACATCGCGCCGAGGATGTCGCCCGGCTGGGCGAGGAATATCTCGATCTCGCCCAGGCGGTGGTTGCCGCGCCGGAAAGCCCGGTGGGCAGTCTTGCCGCGGGGCTGGTGGTGCCAACCCGGCCCGATCCCGGCGCGGTTCCGCCCTTCCGGCCGGTCCACGAAAGCTTCGCTGCGGCCGCGTGCCGCGACCCCGATGCCCCCGCTCTTGCCGACGGCACGGCCGTGCTTGGCTACGGCGCGCTCTTGGCCCGGGCCCGCGCCATCGCCGGCGCGCTCATCGAGCGCGGCATCGGCCGCGGTGACATCGTGCCGATTGCGCTGGAACGCGGCCCCGGTGTGATCGAGGCGATGCTTGGCGTGCTGATCAGCGGGGCGGCCTATGTCCCGTTCGACCTTGCCTATCCCGCGTCGCGCCGGCAGCAGATCCTCAAGGTCGTCACGCCGCGGCTGGTGCTCGCCGCGGGTGACGGGGCCGGCACCGTATGGGAGGGGTTGCCGTGCCTCGATCCGGGTACTTGCACTGCCGGTCCCTCCGAACCGCTGCCCGAGGTGGCGCCCGAGGATCCGGCCTACGTGCTCTTCACCTCCGGCTCGCAGGGGCTGCCAAAAGGCGTCGTCGTCACCCATGCCAACCTGGCCTTCTCCACCGCTGTCCGGACCGAGGTTTACGGCGGCGACCCGGCCGCCTTCCTCGTGGTCTCCTCGCTCGCCTTCGACAGCTCGGTCACCGGCATCTACTGGGCGCTGACCACCGGTGGCACACTGGTGATCTCGCCGCCCGGCGCCACCGGCGACATGGACGCGCTCAGCCGGCTTGTCGAGGATACCGGCACCACCCACATGCTGTGCCTGCCGGCGCTTTATCGCTCGCTGATCGAGGCGGCACCGCCCGGCCGTCTGGAGGCGCTTCGCACCGCGATCGTTGCTGGCGAGCCCCTGCCGGCTTCGCTGATTGCGGCGCACCGGCGCCGGCTTCCCGGGACGCGGCTCTTCAACGAATACGGACCGACCGAGGCGACCGTCTGGTGCACGGCCTACGACACCGCCATGCATGACGGTGGGCAGGACGTGCCCATCGGCAGGCCCATTCCCGGCGTGGCGGTGGTCATCACTGATCCCGACGGCAATCCGTTACCGGACGGAGCGGCGGGCGAGATCATGGTCCTCGGTCCCGGGATCGCCGCCGGCTATCTCGGTGCCCCGGCCGGGGCGAACCGCGCCTTTGTCGCCCCTTCCTGGGCCGGGCGCGCGCGCGCCTACCGCACGGGTGATCATGGGCTGCGGCGGCCGGACGGCACCATACTCTACCGCGGCCGCCGCGACGATCAGGTCAAGATCCGCGGCCACCGCGTTGAACCGGCCGAGGTCGAGGCCGCCCTGCGCCAGCATCTTCCCATCGGCGAGGCAGAAGTGCTGGCGCTTGGCAGCGGTGACGCGACGCGGCTTGTCGGCTTCGTTGAGGCGGGCGCAGATTTCGATCCGGTTGCGGCGCGGGCGACACTCGACTCCACCCTTCCCGCCTACATGGTGCCGGCATCGATCACCAACATGGCGGCGCTGCCGCGGCTGCCGAACGGCAAGCTCGATCGCCAGGCGCTGCAGGCGTTGGCCGAGGATGCGGCCGCGGCCCCCGGTCACCCCGGCGATGCGCCGCCCGCCAGTCTGGTGGAGGCGACGCTGGCCCGGCTCTGGGGCAAGGTGCTTGGGCTGGACGCGGTTCCGCCAAGTGCCGATTTCTTCGCTCTGGGCGGCGATTCGCTGCGAAGCATCCGGCTGATGAGCGAGGCGCGGGCGGCCGGCCTGCCGATGGCCCCCTACGAGCTCTTCGACCACCCGGTTCTCAGCGATCTTGCCCGGCACCTCGCGGCCAAGGCCGAAATGCCCGTGGCTGGGCCCGGCGACAACCTGTTGTCGATCATCCGCCCCGATGCCCGCGATGCGCCGTTCTTCATGATCCATGGCAGCCCCGAGATGTGTTCGCATCTCAGCCACGCACTCGGGCCCGACCGGCCGCTGGGCTTCCAGTTCTCGTGGTACCTGACCGGGGAGCCACCGGCAGGCGAGACCCTGGCCGCAATGGTGCGTGCGCTGATGCCGTCCCTGAAGGCACTGGCGCCCGGCGGCCCCTATTATCTCGGCGGCTATTCGGCCGGCGGCGTCATCGCCATCGAGCTGGCGCGGATGCTTCGCGCCGAGGGCGCCGAGGTTCCGCTTGTCTTCCTGCTCGATCCGTCATGGGAAATGGCGCCGCCCGAGCGGGATCGCAGCCCCGGCGCCTGGCTCGACTGCCTGATCCGCCGTGGCCGCGTCGCCGCCGCAGGGCTGCTGGCGCCGCTGCTGTCCCCTGGACCGGACGAGGCCGCGCGCCTGCGTCGGGTCCAGCTGCATTACCGCAGGGCGCTCCTGCGCTATCGTCCGGCCCGGTACGACGGTCCGGTCATCGCGCTGATCAGCGCCGAGGCCGAGGCGCACCTTGGCGACACCAGCTGGCTTGCCCGCACCTGCCCGTCGCTTCGCCGCGAAACGCTGCCCTTTGCGCATCTCGCCCTGCAGAAGGACGCGGACGGCCTTTTTGCCTGGTCGTCGCGCCTGGCGCAGCTTCTGCGCGAATGCGAGCATGGCCGGGGCGAGGGGTGATGTTCGCACTCACCGACGAGCAACGGCACCTGGGCGAGGCGGCACGGGCCTTTGCCGAGGCGGAACTGAACGCCGATCTGGTTGAGCGCGATCGCCGCGGTACCCATGTGCCGGCCGAGTGGCGGCGGCTGTGGAAGGCCTGCGCCGACCACGGCTTGCTGGGCTTGGCCATTCCCAAGGCAGATGGCGGTGCCGGCCACGACATTGTCACGACCGTGCATGTCCTGCACGAGGTCGGCCATGGCTGCCGCGACAACGGCCTGACGCTGGCGCTGAACGCGCAGGTCTGGACCGTGCTGATGCCGATCCTGGAGTTCGGCACCGCGGCCCAGAAGGCGCGCTATCTCGCCCCGGTGATGGCCGGCGACTGGATCGGCGCCGACGCGGTGACCGAGCCGAGCTCGGGCTCGGACGCCATGGCGATGGAGACCCGGGCCGAGCGCGACGGCGACCACTACGTGCTGAACGGCCGGAAGGCGCTGATCGGCATGGCGCCCGATTGCGACTTTGCCCTGGTCTTCGCCAAGACGGCCCCGGATGCCGGCGCCTGGGGCGTGAGCGCCTTTCTGGTCGATGCCGGCACGCCGGGGTTCCAGCGTGGGCCCGAGGTCGAGAAGACCGGCCTTCGCACCATTCCCACCGGGTTTCTCGGCTTTGCCGACTGCCGGGTGCCTGCCTCGGCGCGGCTCGGCCGCGAAGGCGCCGGCAGCGCCATCTTCGCGCGCTCGGCCGAGTGGGAACGGCAGCTGATCTTTGCCAGCCATGTCGGCCGGATGCGGCGCCAACTCGACGACTGCATCGCGTTTGCCCGCGAACGCCGCGCCTTCGGCAAGCCCATCGACCAGCACCAGTCGGTCGCCAACCGGCTGGCCGACATGCGGGTGCGCCACGAGGCGGCACGGCAGATGCTGATGCGTGCAGCCTGGCAGATGCAGGGCGGAACCAGCGACACGCTGCAGGCGGCGGTGACCAAGCTCTTCATCTCCGAGGCGTTCCTTGCCTCCAGCACCGACGCGGTGCGGATCATGGGCGGGCAGGGGTGCCTGTTCGAGGCCGACGTCGCCCGCGACCAGCGCGACGCCCTGGCCGGAGTGATCTATGGCGGTACCTCCGATATCCAGCGCCATATCATCGCCCAAGTCCAGGGCAGGAAGAGCGGGTCCTGAGCGGGCGCTTGCCCCATGGCACGGGTCTTTTCGCGCCCATTTCGCGCCCGGTCGCGCCCCGCCCACCCACCCTTGCGCGCCCGGGCGCGAAGGGGTGCTTCGGAACCCTCGGTCCCTCGTCGGGAACGTCCCCTGGCGGTGGTCGGCGGGATCGCTGTCCTAGGGCCAGGTTGGCGGCGGGGGCGATAAGCTTCGGCCCGGATACGGGGGGGCGTACCACGCCGCCGAGGCGTCCGGAGGCTATCGGCGGGCCTTGCTCGGCGGCAGGCGTCGCACGCGACGTGACGCGCGAAGATCGGTGTCCTCGCGCGTGTTCGCCGTCGCGTCAGATCAGATGTATGGCCGCCGTCCCCATGGGGACGGCGATGACCGACCGATCAGGTCAGATCGAGTGGCAGCACTGCGTCGGGCATGTTCTGGTAGCTGACCGGGCGCAGGAAGCGCCGTATCGACAGGGTGCCGACCGAGGTGGCGCCGAAATTGGTCGAGGCCGGGTAGGGCCCGCCATGGACCATGGCATCGGCAACCTCGACGCCGGTGGGAAAGCCATTGGCCAGCAGCCGTCCCGCCTTGCGCTCCAGCACCGGCATCAGACGCCGCGCCGCCTCGGTGTCGCCCTCATCCATCTGCAAGGTACAGGTGAGCTGCCCCTCGACGGCACGGGCCACGGCCAGCATCTCGTCGAGATCGGCGACCTCCACCACCAGCCCCAGCGGCCCGAACACCTCTTCGGCCAACGCGTGGCTGGCCAGCCAGTCGCTGCCGGACACCCGATAGAGCTGCGGTCTGGCCGAGCGGCCCTCGGATGCAGCGCCGAGCACCGCTCCGACGCCGCTGCCGGTGGCGATCCGCTCGCAGCCGGTGCGATAGGCCTGGGCGATGCCGTCGGTCAGCATGGTCTGCGCGGCCACTGCTTCCAGCGCACCGGAGGCGGCGGCCACGAAGGCGTCCGCCTCGGCCCCGGCCACCACGACAACGATGCCGGGATTGGTGCAGAACTGCCCCGCTCCCATTGTCAGCGACCCGGCCCATCCCTCGGCGATCGCCGGCCCGCGCGCCCTGGTCGCCTCGGGTAGCAGGAAGACCGGGTTGACCGAGCCGAGCTCGCCAAAGAACGGGATCGGCTCGGGCCTTGCAGCGCACAGGTCGAACAGCGCCCGCCCGCCGCCGAGCGAGCCGGTGAAGCCAACGGCGCGGATCAGCGGATGCTGGACCAGCGCGGTGCCGACGTCGCGGCGGCCGCCCTGGATCAGCGAGAAGGTGCCCGCCGGCATTCCGCAGGCGCGAATCGCCGCGTCGATCGCCTCGGCGACGATCTCGCCGGTGCCGGGATGGGCCGAATGCCCCTTGACCACCACCGGGCAGCCGGCCGCCAGCGCCGCGGCGGTATCGCCGCCGGCGGTCGAGAAGGCCAGTGGGAAGTTCGAGGCGCCGAAGACGGCCACCGGGCCGATGGGGCGCTGCACCAGCTTCAGGTCCGGGCGGGGCAGGGGCTTGCGATCGGGCAGCGCCTCGTCGTGGCGCCGGTCGAGGTAGTCACCCTTCTCGATATGGCGGGCGAACAGCCGCAGCTGACCGGTGGTCCGTCCCCGCTCGCCTTCGAGGCGCGCTTCGGGAAGCCCAGTCTCCTGGCTGCCGATCTCGGTGATCTGGGCCGCCCGCGCCTCGATCTCATCGGCGATCCGGTCGAGAAACGCGGCCCGGTCCTGGCGGGACGAATAGCCATAGCTCCAGAAGGCATCCTCGGCGGCGCTGCAGGCCGCCTCGACATCCGCCACGGTGCCGACCGAGAAGGCGTGCGCCGGACCGCTCGCCGGCGCTGAGGAAAAGGTCGCCGCGCCGCCTGTCCACTCACCTGCGATCAGGTGCTTGCCACGTGGTGTGAATGTCGTCTTGTCCAGCATCGGTTCGGTATCCCTGTTGCGGGCAGCATGCCTGCCCCTGCTTCTTCGTCGCCGCCCGGCACCATGGCCGCCCGGCTGTCCAAAATCATCCCGGCCCGTCAGCGCCCGTTGGCCTTGCGCCAGGCTTCGAAGGCTGTCCGGTGTTCGTCTCGGGTCTGCGGATAGAGGCCGATGATGGTTTCGCCGGCCATGACCCGCTCTACCACATAGTCCTCGTACGCGGTCATTTCGATGGCCTCGTCAGCCAGCTCGTCCGCCAGGTGCGCCGGCAGCACGATCACGCTGTCATCGTCGCCGACAATGATGTCGCCCGGAAACACCGGCGCGTCGCCGCAGCCGATGGGGACGTTGAACTCGATCGCCTCGTGCAGGGTCAGGTTGGTGGGGCTGGACGGGCGATTGTGATAGGCGGGCATGTCGAGCTCGGCGATCCGCATGGCGTCGCGGAAACCGCCATCGGTGACGATGCCTTCGCCGCCCCTGACCATCAATCGCGTCACCAGGATGTCGCCGGCCGAGGCGGCGCGGGCATCCTTGCGGCTGTCGATCACCATCACGCACTCCGGCGGACAGGCCTCGATCGCGGCGCGCTGGGGGTGGCCGGGGTCGCGGAAGACCGAAATCGGATTGCGGTCCTCGCGGGCGGGGATATAGCGCAGCGTAAAGGCCGGACCGACCATGTTGCGGCCCTTGCTTGAAAGCGGTCGCACATCCTGGACAACCTGGTTCCTGAGGCCACGCTTGTACAGTGCGGTGGTCAGCGTCGCCACCGAGACCCGTTCGAGCTTGGCCTTGGTCTCCGGCTTCAGTGGGTGGTCAGTCATTGGGCGGTTCCCTGGCTTGCGGCCCGTGACATCAGGCCGTTTTCGGTCATGAAGGCCGTCAGCCGGGCGCGCTGGTCGTCGCTGGGCGGCCAGGCAGCCGGCGGTCGGGCGCCGCCGCAATCCTCGCCCATCAGCGCAAGCGCCGCCTTGACGCCCGGAACGTTGGCGCCGCCCTGCTCCTCGGCGCGGATGTCCTCGAAGACCTGCATGTCGGCGATCAGCCTGCGCGCCTCCGCATAGTCGCCGCCCTCCAGCGCGGCCGAGATGGCGACCGAGCGCTCCGGCCAGACGTTGATGAGACCCGAGGTGAACCCGCGCGCGCCGACCGCGTAAAAGGCCGGTGCCCAGGTCTCGGCCAGCCCGCCGACCCAGACGATGTGGGCCGGGCTTGCCGCCATCGCCGCCTTCAGCTTCATCGGGTTGGGGGTGGCCCATTTCACCCCGACGACGCCGGGCACCTCGCAAAGCCGGGCGATGGCATCGGTGCCGATCGTATCATTGCGCAGGTACAGCAGCAGAGGCAGCCCGCCGCCCGCGTCGGCCACCGCCTCCAGATAGGCGACCAGCCCGCGCGGGGCGACGAACGGGTCGGGCGGCTGGTGGACCATCAGCGCCGTCGCCCCGGCCCTGGCCGAGGCCTCGGCCAGCCGGCAGGCATCGGGCAGGCTGCGGCCGACGCCGGCAACCACCGGCACTCGGCCGGCGATGTGGCCTGCGGCGGCTTCGACCATCGCCACCGCCTCGTCGGTGGTCAGCGAATAGAACTCGCCTGTGTTCCCATTGGCGACAAGGATGTGCACACCCGCAGCCACCGCGCGGTCCACGATCGGCGCAAGCCGCTCGGCCGCGATCGCGCCATCGGCGCCGTATGGCGTCACCAGGATGCCCGATATGCCGGTCAGCGCGTCTTTCAGCCGGCTCAAGAGATTACCTCGAATGATCGTTTGCCCATGGCCTTCTGCACCTCATAGATCGACCCCTGGCTGGGCGGATCGGGGAAGGCGATCCGCATCGGGCAGGGCACCACGCGCGGCTCCAGCGTCGGGCGCCCGCACAGAAGCCGGCTGTCGAACTCCTCGATCCCCTCCCACTTGCCACGCCCGCCGACCACGGGAAAGGCATCCGCCGCCATCATCTCGTAGAAAAGGATCCGCCGGTCCCGCGTGGAGCGGTTCACCGCCGAGCCGTGCACGATCCGCGCATGGTGGATCGAGATCGACCCGGCCGGCCCCGCCAGGGGCACCGCGCCTGCCATGTCGAGCCCGCTGGCCTCCAGGTCCATCGCCCCCACGAACACCCCGTCATGGTGGTGCTGGTAGAGGTCCCCGCGGTGGGTTCCTGGGAAGACCATCAGCGGGCCGTTTTCGGGGCCCATGTCATCGATCAGCACGCCGACGGCAAGCACGTCGTCGTTGGTGTAGGGGTAAAAGGCCCAGTCCTGGTGCCATTCGACCGCGGCGCCGTACCCGGCCGACTTCATGTTCAGCTTGGTCGTCTGCAGCCGCAGGTCCGGGCCGATCAGGTCCCGCACCGGCGCAAGGATGTGGTCCGAGCGCATCAGCGCATCGATCACCGCCGATTGCGTGTGCGGCAGCTTCACCCTGCGGATGCGCGGGGCCTCGGGCCTGTGGCTGTCCTCCAGGTCGATACGATCGTCCGAGGCGGTCATTCCGCGGGCCATCTCGGCGAAGCGGGCAATCTCCGTCCGGACCTGCTCGATCAACGCCATCGGCACCTGTCCTTCCAGGATCAGATAGCCATTGTCGCGATAGAAGGCGATCTGCCGGCTGTTCAGGATCTCGGTCATCGCCGGCCTCAGTAGATTACCGGATCGGGCGTCGGTCCACCGTATTCACTGCGCAGAAAGTCGAAGTCGCACCCCTTGTCGGCCTGTTCGACATGCTTGGAGAAAACCCAGCCATAGCCGCGCTCGTAGCGCGGCGGCGGCGCTGTCCAGGCCGCGCGGCGCCGAGACATTTCCTCGTCGCTGATGCGGACGCTCAGGCGTCGGTTCGGCACGTCCAGTTCGATGATGTCACCGGTCTCGATCAGCGCCAGCGGCCCGCCGACGAAAGCCTCGGGTGCCACGTGCAGGATGCAGGCTCCAAAGCTGGTGCCCGACATGCGCGCATCCGACAACCGCACCATGTCGCGATGGCCGTCCTTCAGCAGCGCCTTCGGCATCGGGATCATGCCCCATTCCGGCATACCCGGCCCGCCCTGTGGCCCAGCATTGCGCAGCACCAGCACGGTGTCCGGGGTCATCGGATGGTCCGGGTCGTCGATGATCTTCTTCAGCTCCGGATAGCTGTCGGCGACCAGCGCCGGCCCGGCATGGACGTGGAACTTCGGATCGCAGGCGGCAGGCTTGATGACCGCCCCGTCGGGCGCCAGATTGCCCTTCAGCACCGCCAGCGAGCCCTCGTGGTAGAGCGGGTTCGACAGCGGCCGGATGACATCGTCGTTCCAGACCCTGGCCTCCTCCAGGCCGTCGGTCAGCGGCTTGCCGGTCACCGTGATCGCCTTGTCCGACAGCTTGTCGCCGAGGTTCTTCATCAGCCCGCGCAGTCCGCCCGCGTAGAAGAAGTCCTCCATCAGGTAGGCCTTGCCGGAGGGCCGGATGTTCGCGATCACCGGCGTTGTGCGGCCGATGCGGTCCAGGTCATCCAGCTCCAACGGCACGCCGGCCCGCCGCGCCATGGCGATCAGGTGGATGATCGCGTTGGTGGAGCACCCGGTCGCCATCGCCACGGTGACGGCGTTTTCTATCGCCGGCCGGGTCAGGATCTTGTCGGGCGTCAGATCCTCCCAAACCATGTCCACGGCGCGCCGGCCGCAGGCGGCGGCCATGCGCTGGTGGTTCGCATCCGCAGCCGGGATCGACGAGGCGCCGGGCAGGGTAAGCCCCATGGCCTCGGCGATTGCGGTCATGGTCGAGGCCGTGCCCATGGTCATGCAGTGGCCATAGCTTCGGGCGATACCACCCTCGATGCCCTGCCATTCTTCCTGGCTGATGGTGCCGGCGCGGCGCTCGTCCCAGTACTTGAAGGCGTCGGTGCCCGAGCCGAGCGTCTTGCCGGCGTAGTTTCCCCGCAGCATCGGGCCGCCCGGCATGTAGATGAACGGCAGTCCGGCCGAGGTGGCACCCATAACCAGGGCCGGTGTGGACTTGTCGCAGCCGCCCATCAGGACGGCGCCGTCCACCGGGTGGGCACGCAGAAGCTCCTCGACCTCCATGGCCGCCATGTTGCGGTAGAGCATCGAGGTCGGCTTGAGGAAGGTCTCGCTCAGCGACGGCGCCGGCAGCTCCATGGGCATGCCGCCGGCCTGCAGGATGCCACGCTTGACCCACTCGGCGCGGTCGCGAAAATGCATGTGGCAAGGCTGCGCCTCGGACCACGTGTTGACCACCGCGATGACCGGCTTGCCTTCCCAATCCTCGTGGCCGAGACCCATCTGCAGGGCGCGGCTGCGATGCCCGAACGAGCGGAAGTCGTCGGGCGCCATCCAGCGCGCCGAACGCAGGTCATCGTATTTCTTGCGTGCCATGCTGGGGCCTCTCGTTCATGGGAAGGGAAGGTCTGCCTTCTCGATCTGGTGAAGGCCAGCCTGCTCCCGGAAATGGGCGGAACGAGGTGCTTATATTTTAATGCGTCAGTTGTATCAACTGGGTCCGGGACCTATTGTGCGCGGCAGCGGCGAAGTTGCGCGGGACCGGAATGAACGACATCGACGAGATCGGTCGCAGCGACGGCCCGGGGCGCGTCGGCGGCCTGGCGGGCCCCGGCGGCGGGGCTGCGTCTTCGGCGGCGCAGCGGGCCCTCGAACGGCTGCGGGCCAGCATCATCAGCCTCGAGCTGCCGCCCAACACCGTGTTGTCGCGGGCGGCGCTGGCGCGGGAATTCGACATCAGCCAGACGCCGCTGCGCGAGGCGCTGCAGCGGCTTGAGGCGGAGGGGCTGGTCAACGTCTACCCGCAGTCGCGCACGGTGGTGACGCGGCTGGTGACCGCCGAGATCCAGGAGGCGCAGTTCCTGCGCGTTGCCGTGGAGACCGAGGCGATGCGGCGGCTGGCGCCGGACTGCCCGCCGGCGGTGCTGCGGCGGCTCGACACCAACCTGGCGATGCAGGAGGCGGTGGCCGGCAACCCGGACGAACGCGGTGCCTTCCAGGCGCTCGACGAGGCCTTCCATCACACCATGCTGGCGGCGGTGGGGCAGGCCGGGCTGCACGGGCTGCTGCGGTCCCGGACCGGACATCTCGACCGGCTGCGGCGGCTGGACCTGCCGGGGCCCGGCAAGATCGCCCGCATCATCAGGGACCATCGCGGCATCGTGGCGGCGCTGGCCGCGCACGATCCCGACGCCGCCGAGCAGGCGATGCGCGCGCATCTGAGCCAGACGATCAGCCGGCTCGACGAGCTGCGAGCCCAGCATCCGGACTATTTCGCCTGATCCTGTCCGCACGCGGACAGCCCCCACGGGGTTGCCCCCCCGGATCCGCCCATCGCCTCCGGGGCGCGAGGGTGG
>JBNKWA010000048.1:0-6987 GCA_050299555.1 Paracoccaceae bacterium
TGGGTGAACTGCGTGAACGACGAGGTGTTGTTCACCAGGGCATCGAAATCGGGAAAGCTCACCACCGCCAGCTCGTTGCCCGCCGTACCGCCGGCATCGCGCTCGAACAGCAGCCGGTACTGGCCGTCGAACCAGGCGCCGCCGATCGAGAAGGCCGGATCGATGTCGATCTGGGTGAACTGGGTCAGCGACGTGGTGTTGTTCACCAGGGCATCGAAATCGGGAAAGGTCACCAAAGCCAGCTCGTTGCCCGCCGTACCGCCAGCATCACGCTCGAAGAGAAGCGAAACGGTGGATGCCCATGCCGGCACCACCGGCAGGCCCGCCAACATCGCTGCCGCGGCCAGCCGCACTGCATGAACTCTCATGTCACCCCCCAGCAACGGAAAGAAGTAGAAGCATGCACCCGTCCCGCAGGATAGCATGACCAACGGCAATCCCGCATCTTTTCTTGAAGAACGCTGCCGGGTTGCCGGCCAAGGGACCGGCGCCAGGATCGCGATGGGTGAATTCGAGCTCCGCAGGCTGCGGTGCCGACCCTCACCAACCTTGCGGGTTAACCCCAAGTTAACGCGGCAATTGACTTTTTGGCCGCCACAGGGCAGAACAGAGGCAGGTGCAGTTGCGCCCGTTAACGGTTCCTTAACCAGTACGCCCGAGTTGTGGCGGTGTAGCGAGTTCAGATGGGGCACATGATGAAACGACTTCTTGCGGCGGTCATATTGGCCGCTGTTCCTGTTTTCGGACAGGCGGCGACCTTTTCCATAGACAACGTGACAGGCGTCTGGTCCTCGGTCGAGGCACGCGGAAATGCCGGCCGCGTCGCCGGTGTCGGCACCAACCGGATTTCCTGGGGCCGGCCGTTCGCGGGCCCGCTGAACCCCGGCATGGAGAAAAGCTCGTACCGGTTCAACGGCCTGACCGCGGATCCGACCCGGGCCGGCCAATCGGTCAACCTCGGCCGCTTCACCCACAACAATTTCGAGATCACCGGCAAGACGCTGAAGCACGCCATCCTCGACGTGGTGATCAACGGCGTCTGGCGCGACGGCGGCATTACCCAGGCGTTCACGCTGGTGACCCAGTTCGCCTTCAACCACAATGAAACCCCGAACCATCCCAAGTCGGGAAGCTGCGCCTTCGGCGTGCCGCCCTGCGCCGACGTGGTGACACCGACCCAGAATGCGGGCCAGACCGCGACGTTCGACGTCAACGGCAAGACCTTCGAATTCGTGCAGACCGGCT
This sequence comes from Paracoccaceae bacterium, assembly GCA_050299555.1. Lineage (GTDB taxonomy): Bacteria > Pseudomonadota > Alphaproteobacteria > Rhodobacterales > Rhodobacteraceae > JBNKWA01. The sequence continues at coordinate 1,246 of JBNKWA010000048.1, forward strand.
TTCTCGGCATCGGCAGCCAGTTCGTGACCCGCGAGGGCAAGCGCAACCGGGCGGTCTTCCAGGGCCGGTTTCACCGGGTGAAATCGCCGAACCCGCCCACCGACGAGCCGCCCACCGACGAGCCGCCGGTCTACGAGCCGCCCACCGACGAGCCGCCCCTGGCACCGGTGCCGCTGCCCGCCTCGGCCGCGCTGCTTGGGGTCGGGCTGGCCGCGCTGGGCCTCGGCCGCCGCCGGGCCGGATAGGTCACGGCACCATTCCTGAAAGCTACCGGGATGAGAGGGGTTCGCCCCTCTCGTTTCGTTTGCGGTCCCCGGAAACGCTCAGACCACCCGCGACGGGCAGGGCCTGCCGGCGAAATGCGCCTCGAGATTGTCCACCGCCAGCATCCCCATGGCGGTGCGCGTCTGCACCGTGGCCGAGCCCAGATGCGGCAGCAGCGTCACGTTCTTCAGCGCCATCAGCCGCGCCGGCACCCTCGGCTCGTCGAAATACACGTCCAGCCCGGCGCCGGCGATCCGCCCGCCCTCCAGCATCGCCACCAGCGCCTCCTCGTCCACGACGTCGCCGCGGGCGGTGTTGACGAGATAGGCCCCGGGCTTCATCAGCGCCAGCCGCTCGGCCGAGATCAGCTTGCGGTTCGCCGGCCCGCCGGGGATGTGCAGCGAGATCACGTCCGCCTCGGCCATCACCGCCTCGATCGTCGGCCGCGCCTCGGCCCCCGGCACACCCGGATCCGCCACCGCCGAACGGTTGAAATAGATCACCCGCATGCCCAGCGCATGGCAGCGCGTCGCCACCGCCTTGCCGATGCGCCCCATGCCGACGATGCCCAGCACCTTGCCCTGCACGCCCATGCCGAGGAACGAGGTCGGCCCGAACCCCTCCCAGCCGCCGGCCCGCAGCAGCGTCTCGAACTCATAGGCCCGCCGGGTGGCGGCAAGGATCAAGAGTAGCGCGATATCGGCGGTGGCGTCGGTCAGCACGTCCGGGGTGTTGCAGATCGCCACCCCCTCGGCCCGCGCCGCCTCGATGTCGATATTGTTGTAACCCACCGCGAAGGTGGCCACGATCCCGGCCCGCCGGCGGCCCTCGGCCTTCAGCATCGCCGCGTCGAACGGGTCGGTGACGGTGCCGAGGATGCCGTCCGCCTCCTGCATCGCCCGCATCAGCCGCGCCCGGTCGAACTGGCTGTCATCGGGGTTGAGCGTGACCTCGAACAGCGTCTTCAGCCGCGCCTCGACCGCCTCCGGCATCCGCCGGGTCACCACCACCTTCGGCGCCATCGCCCGCCCCCCTTCAGTACAGCCGCCCGCCGTCGGGCACCCTCTGGTCGGGCCCGATCAGGACCACCTCGCCATCGGCATCCGGCACGCCGAGGACCAGCACCTCGGACATCACCGGCCCGATCTGCCGGGGCGGAAAGTTGACCACCGCCAGCACCTGCCGGCCCACCAGCGCCTCGGGGTCGTAATGGCGGGTCAGCTGGGCCGAGGACCGCTTCTCGCCAAGCTCGTCGCCGAAATCGACCCAAAGCTTCAGCGCCGGCTTGCGCGCCTCGGGAAAGGGCTCGGCCCGGCTGACGGTGCCAACCCGGATCTCCACCGCCTGAAAGTCGTCATAGGTGATCGCCGCCATCGGTCCCTCCCCGCCCTGTCCCCCGCGGTTACGGCAATTCGGCGCATTGGGGAACCCCTGGGCCGCCGCGCCCGCGGGGTGCGCATTCGCGCGCGCCGTTCTGCCATGCCCGACGGCGGCAACCGGCGTCAGGGTGGCGAAGGCCGCGCCCCGACGAAGCGGCCGGGTCGAGGGCCGCGCCCGACCCGGGGCCTCCGGCTCGGATGATGGGGTATCGTGCCCTCAGCCCGCAGCGAGTAGGATGGGTGCTCGCACCCATCTTCCGGCGCCCGCCGGGCGACCGGCCCCCGGGCCGGTCGCCTCGGGCCGGGGCCTGTGGCGAACGCCTGCCCTTCGGGAACACCGGTCCCGGCTCGGCTTGGCTCGCCCCGCGCGGCCGTACGGCGGCCGTCAATCCTGTCCGCCACCGCTGCGTTCCGCCGCCTGCCGGGCGGCCTCGGCGTAACTGCCGAACGTCACCGGCATGCCGCCTTCGAAGCTTTCGCGCATCGCCTCGGCGGCGTCGCCAAAGCGCTCCAGGTCGCGGTGCTCGAACCGCACCCGCGTGCCGGCGCCCTCGGCGGTGAAGGTCACCTCGATCGTGGTGTGCAGCGACGGATCGAAGGTCCAGTCGGCGCTGATCTGCCAGTCCAGCACCAGCCGCCGCCCCGGCTCATAGACGATCACCCGCCCCCATTCGCAGGTGGACCCGTCGCTGCCGATCTCGTACCAGCGCCCGCCGGCCCGGGGTTCCAGGCTCACGCTGGCCAGCGCCGCCGGCCCGATCTTGAACTGCCTCGGCCACCAGGCGTCCATGGTGTCGGCGTAAAGCGCGAAGGCCCGCTCGGGCGGCAGCGGCACCACCACCTCGCCGCGGACGCTGACCGGCCGCGCGGGCCGTGTGTCAGGGTGCATCGCCTTTGTCCTCCCTGTCGTCGGCAGCGGCCCCCGCCTCCTTCGCGGCGGCCTCGGCAAAGGCGGCCAGCGCCTCGTCCCAAACCTGGCCGAGCCAGCGCCGGACCGGCATCAGCCCGGCCGGATCGAGGCGATAGATGCGGCTTGTGCCGCTGGCCTCGTCGGTCACCAGTCGCGCCGCCTTCAGCACCTTGAGATGTTGCGACACCGCCGGGCGGCTGACCGGCAGGCCGCGGGCGATCTCGCCGACCGCCGCCGGCCGTTTCGCGACCCGCTCGAAGACCGCGCGGCGGGTGGGGTCGGAGAGGGCGGCAAGGGCGCTTTCTACGTTAGCCATCGCTTACCGTAAGTTCGTGCTTACCTAAAAGTCAAGCCCCGGGCCGCCGCCGGGATGGTGCCCGCCGCCGCGCCGATTGCCGGTCGCAGCCACGCGTCCCCACTGGCGTTAACACTTTTGTCGTTTGAATTCAGCCGGATAACCATGCGTCCCCGTGGGGACGCCCCGGGATTGCCCATAAGAAGGATCGCGCCCGGCCGCTCGTCTCGCGTCCCTGCGAGATCCCGGACGCGATCGGGCGTCCCCGTGGGGACGCCCTCCGGTTGGCTGCCGGCCTACTCGTCGCCGGGTGGCCGCGCGCGGCGGATCTCGTCGGCGATCTGGGTCGCGGCACGGGCATTGGCCGCCTCGGCCTTCGCCGCCAGGGCGTGGATCCGCTCCAGCACCTCGGCGGCCGCGTCGGTACCGGCCAGCGCCGCCGGCAGCAGCGCCTCGATCACCGTCAGCTCTAGGTCGAACCAGTCCTTGAACCGGGCGGCAGCGCCGCGGCAGGCCGCATCCAGCGCCGCCCGGTTGCTGGCCCGCTGCGCCGCGTCTGGACCGGCGCCCGCGTCCCCATGCGGCGGCGGCGCCGGCACCGCCTCGGCCAGCGCCATCAGCGACGCCAGCCGCTCGGGGTCGATCCCGCCGGGGCCGAAGCCGAAACCGTTGCCGCCACTGGCCATGCCGCCGCTCCCGCCATGGGGCGGTCCGCCGCCGCCCCGGGGTCAGGCCCGGCCGTACGCCTCGGCCATGGCGATGTCCATGGCCTTCTCGGGGGTTTCGCGATCCCAAGCGACCAGCTGGAAGGCCGGATAGAACCGCTCTGAGGCGGCGACCGCCACCCGCACCATCTCGGCGATCTGGCTGGCCTGGGCCATGGCACCGCCCGCCAGGGTCAGCCCGTAGCGCCACACCATCATCTTGCGCTCCGGCCACAGCGTGAACGCGCCCAGCCAGCACAGGTCGTTGGCCCGCTCCATCGCCTCCGACAGGTGGCGGCGGCGGCGCACCGGCACCGACATGTCGAAGGCGCAGATGATGCGCAGCGTCTCGTCCGCCGCCGACCACGCCAGGGTCAGCGAATAGGTCCGCCAGTTGCCCTCGATCGCCATCGCGATCTGGTCGTCGCAAACGCGGTCGCAGGCCCAGTCATGGTCCTCGGCCAGGCTTTCGACAATGTCGATCGGATGGATGTCGCTGCGGTGGAAGTCCTGCTCGATGCTGCTCATTGCCACAACCTCAATTTGTCGCCCATGGCGGAGCAAGGCCCAGCTAGGGGCTGAGAGGATCTCAATGCGTCGATGATCGTTCGTCATCGATCACGAGATATGGTGGTTGGAAAGCGGCGACCTGTAAAGAACAAACTCGCCCCGTCACCGAAGCTCCACATCGGGGCTTGTTCAGGCGAGGATGGTCACCGGGGTGCCCAGCGGCACCATGTGCCAGATCTCGTCCATGGCGCGGTCGCTTACCGAGATGCAGCCCGCGGTCCAGTCACGCTTGCGCCGGTCCGCCGTCCGCGTCGGTCCGCCATGGATGAAGATGTCGCCGCCGGGCTCGACCCCCATCGCCCGCGCCCGAGCCACGTCGGCCTGGTTGGGATAGCTGATCCCCAGGCTCAGGTGATATTCGCTGCGATGGTTGCGCCGGTCGATGAAGTAGAGCCCCTCGGGCGTCTTGCCGTCGCGCTCGCGGGTCTTGTGGCCGGTGGGCGCAAAGCCGAGGTCGATGCGATAGGCCTTGATGCCCTCGCCGCCGGCAGCGACCACCAGCCGCCGCTCGGATTTCACCACCACCACCTGATCGGCGGTCGGCCAGTCGCGGCCGCTGACACCGCAACCGGCCAGCGGCACCGCCGCCGCCGTCAGGATAAGGCCGCGCCGGGTCAGGCCTGCATTTTCCGACATCATGATACTGCCTCATGCCTGCGCCGGTTCAGCCCGGCGTCGCCAAGGAGCATGAATCGCCCGATAACAGGCGAAAATCAAGCGCAGTCAGGCGCAACCCGGCCACCAAGCGCAACTACCAGCGCATCCCGAAGCGGACCGCGTCATAGATCGCCGCATGGATGTTGCGCGCCGCCACCGCATCGCCGATGCGGTAAAGGTGGAAGGCGCCCGCGCCGCGATCGGGCAGCAGCGTGCCCTCGCCCTTGATGAGCGCGCCATAGTCCACCGCGCCGCGGTTCCGCGACAGGGGCTTCAGCGCGAAATACAGCTCGTCATTGGGCAGGGTGCCGTGCTCGACCACCACCTGGTCGACCACCCGTTCGGCCGACCAGCCGTTGGCAAAGTCCGAGCCCAGCACCGCCACCAGCCGGTTGCCGTCACGCCGCACCGCCTTCAGCCGCGTGTTGATGGTCACGGTCACGCCCTTTTCGTGGAAGCTGCGCATGTAGGGCACATGGTTCAGTCCGCCCATCTCGGGGGCGAAGAACCGCTCTGGGCTGACCAGTTCCACCCGCGCCCCGGCATTGGCGGCGATCTCGGCCGCCGTCATCCCCTGGTGGCCACCGGAATCGTCAAAGATCAGCACGTCGCCCACCGGCTTCACCGCCCCTGCGATGACATCCCAGCTTGAGGTCACCAGCCCGTCGCCGCCCTCCAGCGGCGGGTTCTGCGGCAGGCCGCCGGTGGCGATCACCACGACGTCCGGCTCCAGTTCCAGCACGTCGTCGGCCTCGGCCCAGCAGTCGTAGCGGATGCTGGCGCCCAGCGCGTCGAGCTCGGCCAGCCGCCAGTCGGCAATGCCGATCAACTCGCGCCGCCGCGGGTTCTGGGTGAGCAGGTTGAGCTGTCCGCCCGCCTCGCCGGCGGCCTCCAGCACCGTCACCGCATGGCCCCGCTCGGCGGCGATCCGCGCCGCCTCCAGCCCCGCCGGGCCGGCACCCA